>NZ_JBVJIR010000010.1:0-247760 GCF_055586185.1 Actinoplanes sp. NPDC051405 | reverse complement strand
CCCACCACCGCTCTGTGCTGGCCCCCCCCCCCCCCCCCCCCCCCCCCCCCCCCCCCCCCCCCCCCCCCCCCCCCCCCCCCCCCCCCACCCCCCACCACCGCAACCACCGAAAGTGGAAACCCAGGACGCCCACCGCCGAACAAGCACACCGACCGCCCCGGGCAGCTCAAATAAACCGAAGAACAGAAGCCAGCCAAACCCCGTCCTGAAGCTCAAGCCGCAAAGCCAAGGCATGAGTCCGCTCACCCAGCAGAAGAACAGCCGCCGCCTCCACCGCCCCCTCCCGCGGCTCGCACAGCCGAAGCCGCACCACCGCAGCAGGAGCAGGCCGCCGAGCACGAGGAGCCCGCCCAGCGCTGCGGGCTTGCCGGGCCTCGCTCACCCGCCGAGCCCCGGCCAGCCCCTGAGCCACCACATTCGCCGCCTCGCGAGGCTGGGACAGGCTCCGCAGGTGGGCCGCCGGGCGATACCCGTTCAGCACCTCGACGCACATGCCCACGAACCGCCGGACCGCCATCTTGGCCTCGGCTGACGCCCCGGTCACCACAGTCCGGCGGACCGGCGCAGGGGGTGGTTCGGCCGGTGGCCGGGCCGGGACCGCCCAATCCAGGGCCAGTTGGTGCGGCGACGGCCAGCTGTGCGGGTCGCGTTCGTCGTCGAACGGGGGTTCGTGGCGGGGTGCCGGCCGCAGCCTGATCGCGGGCCTCGGACCCTGCCTTGTCACCTCGACCGTCGACATGGGCATCCGCCAATCCTTGCGTTTGCTTCCGTTTGCCTACGACGACGAGTGTGGCGGGACGCGTCGAGGTACGTCAATGGCGGGCCTCAGCCCTGTGGACAACGGAAGGCGACTACTCAGTGTCGCGGTCGGACAGCGGGTTCTCTTCCACCCAGGAGGCCGTCTCGGCGTACTTCTGCTCGATGTACTGCTCGAGTTTGGCGCGTTCCACGCGCCACTGGCCGCGGCCGCCGATCTTGATCGCGGGCAGCTCTCCCTTGCGGACCATGTGGTAGACCTGCGAGTCCGAGACGTTCAGCTCGGCCGCCACGTCGGACAGCAGCATGAACCTGGACTCCACGCCTGATCTCCCTATGCCGGTCCGCCCGGCCCTTGACGAAGGCAACGACGACGATTTCAGGCCTCAGTTTGCCACCGTTTGCCTACGACGGTTGAACCTGATCCCCAGGCGCGAGGGCGCGGCCCGGCAGCGGGCTTGAGTAGACCACGCTCGTGGTGACCGCGCCGAGGCCGGAGATCCGCCCGGTGACCTCTTCCAGGTGGCGCATCGAGCGGGTCAGCACCTTGAGCACGAAGCAGTCCTCGCCCGTCACGTGGTGGGCTTCGATGATCTCCGGTGTGGTGTCCAGCAGCGCGTGGAACGGCCGGTAGTTGCCCGTCGGGTAGCGCAACCGGACCATCGCCATCACCTGCAGGCCGACGCGTTCCGGGTCGACCACCGCACGGTAGCCGGCGATCACCCCGGCCTCCTCCATCCGGCGGATGCGTTCGGCGACGGCGCTCGGCGACATGGCCACCACCCGGGCCAGGTCCGCGTACGAGGCCCGGCCGTCGCGCTGCAATTCCTCGAGCAGGCGCCAGTCGGTCCTGTCGATCGTGGGATCAACGGCCATGGCGGAAAACTACCGTTGATTCGAGCGCTCTGCCAAGTACAGACCGTGGAGAGGCCCTGCTGGTGCGGGGCTCACGAAAATAGCGTTGGGGCCATGATGACTCCTACGCGAGCGGCCGAGATCTTCGCCGAGCGTCTTGCCACCGAGACCGATGTTTCCGACGTCCAGGCCGCCCTGAGCACCGGGTCACCCGGCTTCGTGCTCATCGATTCCCGTTCGACCGCTTCCTGGGAGCAGGGCTACATCCCGGGGGCCCTCCACCTGCCCACCGCCGACATTCCCAAGCGCGCCGCTGAGCTGCTCGACCCGTCCGTTCCCGTCGTCACGTACTGCTGGGGTCCCGGCTGCAACGGCGCGACCAAAGCGGCCCTGGCGCTCGCTCAGCTGGGGTATTCGGTCCGCGAGATGCTCGGCGGCGCCGAGTACTGGGTGCGGGAGGGGTTCGCCCTGCGTACCCCGGACGGGGAGGTGGCCCGGGACGCCGACCCGCTGGTGTCGCCGTGCGGGTGCTGACCGTCTGCTGAAAACGCCGAAAGGGACACGACCAGTGGAACTGCCCTTCCGGTAGCCTCCCCGGCGGTGTACTACGGGGACGGTCAATCGCAGGGGGAACAGTGCCGATCACCGATCTGGTCCGGGTGTACGTGCCGGCCACCGTACCGATGCTCGCCGAGATGCGGGCGTCCGGGCAGCTCGGCGCGGGACCGACGGTCGCGCATGCCGTGACCCCGGCGCTGCGCGAGTGGTACGCCGAGGGCGACGAGGAGGAGCTGGAGTACGTGGCCTTCACCCGCGCCGCCCAGGCCGCCCTGCAGCTGCTGCGGCACGACCCGAAGGCCCCGCGCCGCCGGGTGGTCGTCTCGGCCGACGTGGATTCGACCGCGTTGGTCCGGGAGGACGTCGAGCTGGGTTCCAGCACCGTGCGCCTGCCGCAGGCGGTGTCCCTCAAGGAGGTCGCGTCGATCCACGTCGACGGGGTGAGCGCCGCCGAGGACGTCGGCGCCGCCGCCGACGTGGTCGAGGAGGCCCTGGCCGGGGATCCCGACGCCCAGTTCACCGTGGACGGGGCCGAGGATCACGAGCTCGAGTGGTACGCGGTCACCGAGCTCGACGAGCTGCTCTGAAGGCTCAGTCGTCGTGCCGGGCGGGCACGGTCTGCGGCTCGTCGGCCCGCGCGGCCTTGCCGGGCTCGGGCTCCTCGTCGCGGGCCGCCCGCTCGATCTCGTCGGGATCGGCTTGCCGGGGCGCGGCTGCCGGTGACGACGGGGCCGGCTCGGCGGCCGTGGCCGCCGGGCCGAGCGTCCGGCCCACCGCGATGATCGCCGTGAACGCGCCCACGAAGAGCACGATCAGGCCGTTGTTGAGCCGCGACCCGCTCAGCATCTGCTGAACCGTGAGCTCCAGCTCGCTGACCTTGCCGGCCAGCTCCAGCACCCGCGAGCCGGCCGTGCGGGTCAGCCCCTCGCCGATGACCAGCAGCAGGCCGGGGCCCGCGCCGGCCAGTGCGTAGAGCGGCCAGCGCAGGTCCGGGCCGGCGGTGCCGCGCCGGGCCCGGCGCAGCAGGCGGTACGCCACCAGGGCCCCCGCCACGCCGCTGAGCACAGCCTGGACCAGGCCGAACCAGCCCGCCGCATTGGTGCGTGAGGCTGCCGAGTCGCCGGAGCCGAGCACCGGCAGCAGCATGTCCTGCAGCACGTTGAGCACGAAGCCCACCACGAACACGGTGATCGCACCCCAGCAGACCGCCGCGGTCACCCGCCGGTAGCGGAAGCCGGCGAGGGCTCCGCCGATCGTCGCCGCGGCCGCGACCGTGCCGCCGACGACCGCGTACAGCCAGCCCTCGGTGTTGATCGTGATTATCGAGAGCGCGCCCAGCAGGCCGACCGCCAGGCCGGTCCCGGTCGCGATGATGAAGCGGACCGTGACGCCCGGGGTGCGGCCGCCGCGGGTCAGGAAGGCGAGGACGGCCAGCGCGACGGCTGCGCCGGTGACCAGGCTCGCGGAGATCGCGCCCGGCATCGCGTACGCCGTCGAGGTGACCTCCATCTCGGCACTCGCGCGACCGGTGATCGTGGCCCGCGCCGACCAGAGCATCCCGGCCATCCAGACCAGGCCGACGGCGGCCAGCAGCAGCCCTCGCGAGGGCGCCTCCTCCGTGCCGTTCTGAGCGCCCTGGGCCGCGTTGACCTCGCTGTCCGCCTCACTCATGGCCCTCAGGGTACGCGGGCCCCCAGCGCCCCGTGAGGGCACCGGAACGCCGTTGTCCGCGTGCGAGGATGGACCGCGACACACAAATGTCATGGCCAGGAACTTCAAAGACACAAAATGTCGTGACCAGGAACCCACAAGGTTGAGGAGTACGTGATGGACGCCCTGCTTGCCGTGCCGGAGCCGCGGAACGAGCCGGTCCGCGGCTATGCCCCGGGGAGCCCCGAGCGGGCCTCGTTGCAGTCGCGGCTGGACGCGATGGCCGGCGAGCGCCTGGATCTCACGATGACGATCGACGGTAACCGCAAGCTCGGCAGCGGCGCTTCGATCGAGGTCGTCCAGCCGCACAAGCGGCACCACGTCCTCGGCGTCGCCGGCAATGCCACGCACGAGGACGCCGCCGCCGCCGTTGCCGCGGCCAAGCGGGCCGCGAAAGGCTGGCGTGCCCTGCCGTTCAGCGAGCGGGCCGCGGTGTTCCTGCGCGCCGCCGAGCTGCTGGCCGGCGGCTGGCGCGACACCCTGAACGCGGCGACGATCCTGGGCCAGTCGAAGTCGGTGTACCAGGCGGAGATCGACGCGGCCTGCGAGCTGATCGACTTCCTGCGCTTCAACGTCGCGTTCGGCGAGAAGATCCTCGGCGAGCAGCCGCAGTCCTCGCCCGGTGTGTGGAACCGCTTCGACCACCGCCCGCTCGAGGGCTTCGTCTACGCGATCACCCCGTTCAACTTCACCGCGATCGCCGGCAACCTGCCCTCGGCCCCCGCGCTGATGGGCAACACGGTGGTCTGGAAGCCGTCGCCGACCCAGCAGCTCTCGGCCCACTACACCATGCGGCTGTTCGAGGCGGCCGGCCTGCCGCCCGGCGTGATCAACACGGTGACCGGCGATGGCCTGGCCGTCTCCGACGTGGTGCTGGCCGATCCGGACCTGGCCGGCATCCACTTCACCGGCTCCACAGCCACCTTCCGGCACCTGTGGCGCGAGGTGGGGTCGAACATCGACCGCTACAAGTCGTACCCGCGGCTGGTGGGGGAGACCGGTGGCAAGGACTTCGTCTTCGCGCACGCCAGCGCCGACGCGGACATGCTGCACACGGCGCTGATCCGCGGCGCCTACGAATACCAGGGCCAGAAGTGCTCGGCCGCGTCCCGCGCCTACGTGCCGCGTTCCATCTGGGAGGGCGGCCTGCGTGATCGGCTCGCGGCCTCCGTCTCCTCGATCCGGTACGGCGATGTCACCGACCTGTCCACCTTCGGCGGCGCGGTGATCGACGGCCGGGCGTTCGCGAAGCACGCCGCCGCGCTCGACCGGATCAAGAACAGCGCCTCCTGCACCGTGCTGGCGGGTGGCACCGCTGACGACAGCGAGGGCTGGTTCGTGGCACCGACCCTCGTGGAGTCCAGCGACCCGGCGCACGAGGTCTTCACGACCGAGTACTTCGGGCCGATCCTCGGCGTGCACGTCTACGAGGACGACTCCTTCGCCGACACGGTGGCCCAGGCCGAGTCCGTCTCGCCGTACGCGTTGACCGGCTCCATCTTCGCCACCGACCGCTCGGTCGTGGACTGGGCCGCCACCGCCCTGCGTGACGCGGCGGGCAACTTCTACATCAATGACAAGCCGACCGGTGCGGTGGTGGGGCAGCAGCCCTTCGGCGGCGCGCGTGGCAGTGGCACCAACGACAAGGCCGGCTCGGTGCTGAACCTGCACCGGTGGGTCTCGCCGCGGACGATCAAGGAGACCTTCGAGGCTCCGACGTCCTGGCAGTACCCCCATATGGGGTGATCGTCCGGGTCTGTGGGCCGTTGCGTGTTCTTCACGTGGCGGCCCGCCGTCTTCGCGGAATCACCGACCTGGTTTGCCGGGGTTGGCGACCTAGAGCGCCGTCTGACCGTTTTCGTGAACCATTTTACCTCGCGAGAGTCGTCCTCAACGGCAAAACGCCCGGTCCCGACCCTCGTGGTCGGACTGTCTGTGCGGGACAGTCGCTTGTGGAGACGCAAATTGGACGGATCGGGCGAAATCCTGGACGCCGGGACGACAAAGTGGCAGCTTAGAAGGCATGCCCGACTCTCAAATCAATCCCACGGCTGCCGCCCTTCTGGGCCTGCTCCATGAGGGCCCGATGACCGGTGGACAGCTCATGGCGGCTGCCGAACGCCGCCTCGGGCCGTACTGGTCGATGACGCGGAGCCAGGTCTACCGCGAATTGCCCGTGCTGGCCGAGATGGGCTTCGTCCGCCTCGGCAAGCCCGGGCCGCGGTCCAGCCAGCCCTACGCCATCACCGCCAGCGGCAAGCGCGCGTTCAGCCGCTGGCTCGCCGAGTCGCCCGGTCGCGACGCGATCCGCAACCCGGTCGCGCTGCGGGTCGCCTTCGGCCAGCAGCACTCCGGCAACCAGCTCAAGACGCTCTACACCGGGGCCAACGAGTACCACTCGGAGGCTCTGGCGATGGCTCGGGAGCAGGCCAAGGAGGCCAAGAAGGCCGGTGACGCGTACGGCGCGGCCGCCCTGGAGTTCGCGGTCGCGTACCACAAGGCGGCCCTGAGCTGGCTGAAAGTGGCCCCGGCGGAGTAGCCCCGATATCAGGAAACAACGGCCGCCCGGCCGGTTGACCGGCCGGGCGGCGTATTCTCGACAGTCGTGAGTGCAGCCGACTTTCCCGAACAGCTCAAAGCCCTCGACGCCACCCTGCGCAACATCGAGAACGTCCTCGACGTGGACAAGCTGCGCCGAGACAAGGCGGAACTCGAGGAGCAGGCCTCCGCCCCTGACCTGTGGGACGACCAGGCGCGGGCCCAGGAGGTCAACTCCCGCCTGTCGTACCTCAGCGGCGAGATCTCCCGGCTGGAACGGCTCCGCCTGCGCATCGACGACGCTGAGCTGCTGCTCGAGATGGCCCGTGAGGCCGGCGACGAGGACTCCGTCGCCGAAGTCGGCCAGGAGCTCATCTCCCTGAGCAAGGCCGTCGAGGAGATGGAGGTCCGCACCCTCCTGTCCGGCGAGTACGACTCCCGCGAGGCCGTCGTGGCCATCCGCGCGGGCGCCGGCGGCGTGGACGCCGCCGACTTCGCCGAGATGCTGATGCGGATGTACCTGCGCTGGGCGGAGCGGCACGGCTACCCGACGGAGGTCTACGAGACCTCGTACGCGGAAGAGGCCGGCCTCAAGTCCGCGACCTTCGCCGTCAAGGTGCCGTACGCCTACGGCACGCTCAGCGTCGAGTCCGGCACCCACCGGTTGGTGCGGATCAGCCCGTTCGACAACCAGGGCCGGCGGCAGACCAGCTTCGCCGGTGTGGAAGTCATGCCGGTGGTCGCACAGACCGACCATATTGACATTCCGGACAACGAGCTGCGGACGGACGTCTACCGTTCGTCCGGTCCTGGTGGACAGAGCGTTAACACCACCGACTCGGCGGTGCGCCTCACGCACATTCCGACGGGCATCGTGGTGACGTGTCAGAACGAGAAATCTCAGCTGCAGAACAAGGCCTCCGCGATGCGGGTGCTCCAGGCGCGACTGCTCGAACGCAAGCGTCAGGAGGAGGAGGCGAAGATGGCCGGCCTCAAGCAGGACACCACCGGATCGTGGGGCGACCAGATGCGCAGCTACGTCCTGCACCCGTACCAGATGGTCAAGGATCTGCGCACTGAGCAGGAGACGGGCAACCCGAGCTCGGTCTTCGACGGCGACCTCGACGAGTTCATCCAGGCGGGCATCCGGTGGCGCAAGCAGAGCCAGATCAAGGCCTGAGCGGGCGCCGACACGCCGCCTGACCGTTCGTTCAGGCGGCGGTCTCCTCCTCGGTGATCCGGGGTGCCCGCACGGGGGAGGGTCGGCTCGTCGGCTCTGAATGTGCCAAAATCCAGCCCCCGCCGGACTTGGCAGTTCCGTTACACCGCGTAGACTCTCGACCCGTGATTCAGCTCGAGAACGTGACGAAGACGTATCCGAAGGCGTCTCGGCCGTCGTTGGACGATGTCAGCGTCGGTATCGAGAAGGGTGAGTTCGTCTTCTTCATCGGCCCCTCCGGTTCCGGCAAGTCGACGATCATCAAGCTCCTGCTGCACGAGGTGGCCCCCTCGCGCGGCAAGGTCGTGGTGAACGCGAAGGATGTCACCACCATGCGGTCGTGGAAGATCCCGCACTTCCGGCGCTCCATCGGATGTGTGTTCCAGGACTTCCGCCTGCTGCCCAACCGCACCGCGTACGAGAACGTGGCGTTCGCCCTCGAGGTGATCGGCAAGACCAAGGCCGTCGCCCGCCGGGTGGTGCCCGAGGTTCTCGAGCTCGTCGGCCTGGGCGGCAAGGAGCACCGCTACCCCCACGAGCTGTCGGGCGGTGAGCAGCAGCGTGTCGCCGTGGCCCGGGCGTTCGTCAACCGGCCGCTCATCCTGCTGGCCGACGAGCCCACGGGCAACCTCGACCCCGACACCTCCATCGAGATCATGCGACTGCTGGACCGGATCAACCGGACCGGCACGACGGTCGTGATGGTCACCCACGACTCCAACATCGTCAACCAGATGCGCCGCCGGGTCATCGAGATCGAAAGCGGACGGATCGTCCGCGACCAGGCCCGAGGCGTGTACGGCTGACAGCCGGGCCCCGCCCACCCTGCATCTGAAGTAAGCCGCGGAGTCCCGGAAGGAACCCCCGATGCGTTTCAAGTACGTCCTCAACGAGGTGCTGGTCGGCCTGTGGCGCAACGTCACGATGACCATCGCCATGATCATCACGATGTCGGTCTCACTGACGATGCTGGGCGCCAGCGTGCTCATGTACATGCAGGTCGACCAGATGAAGAACTACTACTACGGTGAGATCGAGGTTTCGATCTTCCTGCGTGAGGACGTCACCGCCGCGCAGCGCGCCTCGATCGAGCAGCTGCTCAGCACCAACCCGCTCGTCGCCGAGAAGACGTACGAGTCGCGGGAGCAGGCGTACGAGAAGTTCCAGGTGCTCTGGCGGGACTCGCCCGACTTCGTCAAGTCGGTCACCCCGGACAGCCTGCCGGAGTCCTGGCGGGTCAAGCTCAAGAACCCGGAGCAGTACGCCGAGTTCAACTCGCAGATCGAGGGCACCCCCGGCATCCAGGACATCGTCGACCAGCGCGAGCTGCTCGACAAGGTGTTCAAGATCTTCAACGCTATCCAGGTGATGGCCCTGGTGGTCGCCGGCTTCATGGCCATGGCGGCGCTGTTGCTGGTCGGCAACACGATCCAGGTGGCGGCGTACAGCAAGCGCCGTGAGGTCGCGGTCATGAAGCTGGTCGGCGCCTCGAACTGGTTCATCCAGGCCCCGTTCGTGCTCGAGGCGGTGGTGGCCGGCCTGATCGGCGCGATCCTGGGCTTCGTGTTCATCTTCGTCGGCAAGGTGGTCCTGCTGGACGGCCGGTTGCAGGCGCTGACGAACGTGCTGACCCCGATCCCGGACGGGAACGTGTGGCTGATGTTGCCGCTGCTGGCCGGCGTGGGTGCCGGCGTCAGCGCGATCACCGCCTGGATCACGCTGCGGTTCTACCTGAAGGTCTGACCCGTTCCGTCCCGATCGCCGCGCATCCCCGGGGGGATGCGCGGCGATTGCGTTTTTTGAGCGATTAGCGGCGCAACCCGCGAATTGTCACCAATAGTCAGAGTACGGTGACTCTTCGTGGACTCCAGTCACTCGCGACCCAACCGGTTCACCGTCCTGCTCGCCGCTGGTCTGAGCGTGCTCTGCGCGGCCGCGTTGACGCTGGTCGCACCCTGTGCCGCCGCCGCTGAGCCGGGGGACGACGCCAAGCGCGCGAGCCGGGCGGTCGACCGCGCCGAGGCGATCCTCGAGCACGCCACCGTGACCGCTCGCAACGCCGCCCGCCGCCTGGCCGCCGCGACAGCCGCGCTGCCCGAGGCGCAGAAGAAGGTCGCCACCAGCCGCGGCGTCGTCGCGGCGGCCTCGGTTCAGGCGGCGACCGCCCGGCGCAAGGCCGACACGGCCCGGGCGTCCTACAACGCCGTGGCGAGCCGCTTCGAGCAGGCTCAGAAACGCGTCGTGGTGGCCCGCGACCGGGTCGACGAGATCGCCGCCGCCTCCTACATGGGCGGCAACTTCGCCACCATCAACCTGCTGGTCGGCGCGCGCGGGCCGCAGGACGCCATGGACCGCCTCGGGCTCGTCGACCAGGTCATGCAGAAGCAGCAGGAGAGTGTCGGCCAGCTGCTGGGGGCGCGGCGCGCGGCCCGTACCGAACAGGACCGGGCCGGGCTCGCCAAGCGGGTCGCCGAGGACGCCGAGCGCGAGGCCGCCGACAAGCTCGCGGCTGCGAAGCAGGCGCAGGTCGCGGCCCAGCAGGCCCGCTCCGCGGTCATCAAGCTCGCGCAGAGCCGCCGCTCGGCGCTGGCCGTCGCGCGCTCCCAGCGCGCCGCCGTGCTGGCCAAGTACGAGGCCGCCAAGGCCGAGGAGGCCCGGATCCAGGGCGCGCTGCGCGACTGGGACGACAAGAACGGCGGCGGGGGCGACTACACCGGCGGCAACCTGCTGATGCCGGTGCACGGCTGGAAGTCCAGTGACTACGGCAACCGCTACGACCCCTACTACCGGGTCTGGCAACTGCACGCGGGCACGGACTTCGCCGCCGGCGGCGGCACCCCGATCCACGCGGCGGCCGGCGGCCGGGTCGTGCAGGCCGGCTGGAGCGGGGGGTACGGCAACTACACCTGCATCAACCACGGCAAGCGCGGCGGCCGCAGCTTCTCCACCTGCTACGGCCACCAGTCCAAGATCCTGGTCAACCCCGGCGAGTACGTGCGGCGCGGCGAGGTGATCGGCCGGGTCGGCACCACGGGCGCGTCCACCGGCTTCCACCTGCACTTCGAGACGCGCTTCGGGGGCGTACCGAAGAACCCGCTCGACTATTTACCCGGATGCCTCTGCTGAGGCTCCGCGCGTACCATTGAGGGGTCCGGCCGGTCGGCCGGGCCTTTCTTTTTGCCGCCATCAGCAAGGAGCACACCGATGCCACGCGAACAGGGGCGCAAGGTCGTGGCCTCGAACCGCAAGGCTCGGCACGACTACGCCATCCTCGACACCTACGAGGCCGGCATGGTGCTGACCGGCACCGAGGTCAAGTCCTTGCGCGCCGGCCGGTCGTCGCTGGTCGACGCGTTCGGCCACGAGAACAACGGCGAGATCTTCCTCCACGGCATGCACATCCCGGAGTACACCCAGGGCACCTGGACCAACCACGAGCCCCGCCGGGTCCGCAAGCTGCTGCTCAAGCGCGACGAGATCCACAAGATGATGGGCAAGCTCCGCGAGGACGGCCTCACCCTGGTGCCGCTGTCGGTCTACTTCCACAACGGGTACGCCAAGGTCGAGCTCGGCCTGGCCAAGGGCAAGAAGGCGTACGACAAGCGCCAGGACCTCGCCGCCCGGGACGCGCAGAAGGAGATCAACAAGGCGCTGGGCCGACGTAGCAAGGGCATGGCCTGACCGGTAGTGTCGCCGCGGCCCACCCGTTGCGCGAAGGGACCGCAGTTGCCCGGCAAGCACAACACCGTCATCCCCCTGCGCCGGTACACGTTCATCGCCGGGGCGGCCACGCTCCTGGTGGTCCTGGTCTCCTGGGTGGCGATCCGGGCCGTGGGGCCGACCCAGCCGGACGGCCGCGTTCCGCTGATGGTCCAGCCGACAGTGCCCCTCGCCGGCGCTGAGGTCTCCGTCCCGCCCACGTCCGTCCCGCCCACGTCCGTTCCGCCGCCCTCAGCCGTGCCGACCTCGGCGTCGCCTTCCTCGGCCTCGCCGACCCCGGTCCGGTCCTCCCCGCGTGCTTCCCGGCCGCCGAGCAAGAAGCCGGCGCCGCGGCGGACGACGTCACCACCGGCACCCGCAGCCTCGTTCACGGCGGCATACCGGACGGGCAGGAGCTGGGACCGGGGCTTCATCGCCGGCGTCGAGATCACCAACAAGAGCGGTCCGGCCCGCACCTGGACGGTCAAGATGAGCTACAACCCTGACGCCGGTGTCCGCGTCGGCAACACCTGGAACGCCCAGCTGAGCCGCGACGGCAACACCTTCGTCTTCACCGGCGGCCCGCTCGCCCCGGGCGCGACGGCGATGCTCGGCTTCGAAGCGTCGAAGCAGGTCAGAGGCGGAATCCAGCCGACCTCCTGCACCGTCGACGGCGCGCCGTGCCGGCTGGGCTGATACCGGAATGAAGTCCGGGGCCGGACGCGTTAGAGTTGGCGGGTACACAACTGGGGGGTGACTGGTTTCGACTTCGTACGTGGAGACAGGGGAAGCGAGCCGAGGAAGCCGACGTCGTCTCGAGAATCGGTCGTCGGAAACCAATAAGCGCCGATTCCAATCGCGCTGAGTTCGCTCTCGCCGCCTGAGGCGAGTAGCGACTCTGTCGGGCTGAGAACACCTTCGTCTCAGACTTCCGGCATCAGCTAGAAGGTTGGCCAACCGGTCCCGGTCGCGGGGACCGCACGGCGAGATTAATCAGCGACTGGGCCCGTCACGGCATCTTGCTCACGTGAACGCCGGGGCCGAGTAGAGGCATAGTGAGCTGCGCTCGGAGAAGCCCTGACGAAACACCGAAGGACCCGGGTTCGATTCCCGGCACCTCCACGAGAGGGTTCTTACTTGAACCCGCAGCGGCACCGCCCGAACGGGCGGTGCCGCTTTCGTTCCGGGCGCCGACGGCTTCAGGCGGCTGTGGCCGTCATCCGGCGTCGAGGGCTGACCGTCGGTGCCACGCGAAGAACTCGGCCGATTCCGGGCTGGCTGCCGGGCAGGCGCGGTTGCCGAGCTCTTTGGCGATGGAGACAAGATCAGCGGTGGAGCGCCGACCGTCCGCAGTGTTGAGCTGGATCAGGCCGGCGGTGTCGACGTACAGGTACCCGTGCTCGAACAACTCGTCGCAGCCGAAGAGGCAGGCGGCCATGACGTTCGCCGGGTTCCGGCGCTCCTGCGGGTTGGCAACAGCGCGTCGCTTAATGTGTGCCGCGCGGACGAACCTTCTCGGGAAAACGCGCCCGCACAGGTCACACCTCACTTCCGTGCGGTCGCCGAACTTGAGCCGTCGGAGCTTCTTCTGCTCCTTGCGCACCATGACGCGGGCGAACGCATCCAGGTCGCCGTCCATGTCCAGGGTCAGGTCAGGGGCGTCGTCCTCGTAGCCAGGGATGCCCGCTGGGCCGTCGGTGTACATCTGAGCCTCGAGCGCCAGGACGTCCACTGGACCGGCCGGGATCGGAACGCCGCCGACGTTCGCCGACAGGCGGAGAGCCTCCATGGCCTCTGCTCCCAGTTCAGCGCCGCCGATGTTGGTGGCGCGATCCAGGATGTAGGTGTGAATCCGCTCGGGATAGGTGTCGTCGGGCCACACCTGTTCATCGGCTGTGTAGAGGGCAGAAGTGACCTCGGAGAAGACCACCTCGCCCAACAGCCCGGCCGCCCAGCCGCCTGGAGCCACTCGCGGGTTAGGGCCGCGATGCCCCCACACCAGGTAGTCGCCTGGCTCGATCTGCCGTGCGAGGTCGCGAGCACGCATTCCGTAGAACCCTTTCAGGTTCTTGTCCAGCGCCGATGACCTCCAGCCCCAGATATCGCCCGCGATGCCGATTTCCAGATTTCGTCTGGAGTCAGCAGCAACGTAGACGTAGAAGAACTGCCTCACGATTCACCTCCGGGGTCGGGGCCACGCCAGGTTGCTGATGACCTGTGCCAGCTTGCCTACCTCCTCGGTGCGGGTTCAAGTACACCGAGTTGCGCTTGACCGGTCGGCTTCGATCGCGCCGGGTGTACGGCTAATTCTCGTCCAGGGTCTGGAGGCGGGTGGTCAGGTCGGTGGCGAAGCGTTCGAGCAGGCGTCCGAAGGCTCGGCGGTCCTCCGGCGACCAGTCGGCGAGAACGTCGCCCAGCAGGCCCAGCACGGTTCCCATGTAGCGTCCCACCGCGGCCGTTCCGTCCGGGGTCAGCTCGACCAGCCGCGCCCGCTGGTCCAGGGCGTCGGGGATCCGCCGGGCCAGGCCGCGCCGTTCCAGTTCGTGTACCTGGCGGGTGACGTGCGGGCCGACGACCTGCATGCGCTTGGCGATCTCGCCGACCCGGAGCGGGCCGCCTCCCATGTGCAGCGTGACCAGCACCGAGATCGCCGGGCGGTCCAGGTCGGCGCCGGCGCTCTCGGTGGCGCGCTCGATGAGCCGGCTCCGGTTCATCACCGTGCCGAGCTGGCTCAGGCGCGGCAGCACGGCCAGCAGGTCGAACTCCGCGTCGTCGGTGGTGTCGGTCATCACGCTCGTTTCGATACCTAAGTTAGGTATATAGTTTCCGGGATAGATACCTGAGGTAGCTACCTGGGGGTAGGTCATGAGCAGGGTACTCATCTCCGGCGCGAGTATCGCCGGTCCCACACTGGCGTACTGGCTGCGGCGACGCGGTTTTGAGGTCACGGTCGTGGAGAAGGCGGGCGCGATCCGTGGCGGCGGCTATCCGATCGACATCCGCGGGACGGGGCTGGAAGTCGTACGCCGGATGGGGATCCTGCCGAAGCTGCGGGAGGCCCACATCCACACGGGGCGGCTCACCTTCCTCAAACCGGACGGCAGCGTGATCACCTCGGTCAAGCCGGACGTCGTGGTCCGCGGGGTCGAGGGCCGGGACATCGAGATCCCCCGGGGCGATCTCACCGAGATCCTGTACGCCACGGTCCGCGACGATGTGGAGTTCCGGTTCGACGACAGCATCGCGTCCTTCGACCAGCGCACGGACGGGGTCGAGGTGACCTTCCGCAGCGGGGTGCAGCGCACCTTTGATCTCGTCGTCGGCGCGGACGGCCTGCACTCGAACACCCGGCGCCTGGCCTTCGGGCCCGAGGCGCAGTTCCACCGGTACCTCGGCCACTGCTTCGCCGGTTTCACCATGCCGAACGAGCTCGGCCTCTCGCACGAGGGTCTGACGTGGAGTCGCCCGGGCCGGGGTGCCGCCGTCTACGCGGTCGGGGACAGGCAGAACGTGCACGGCTTCCTCACCTTCGCCCGGAAGGAGCCGCCGTACGACGCCTTCCGTGACCCCGAGGCGCAACGTGAGCTTGTTGCCTCGGTCTTCGCCGATGATGGGTGGGAGATCCCCAGGATGGTCGCCGCCATGCGCTCGGCCGACGATCTCTTCTTCGACGTGATCAGTCAGATCCGGATGCCCCGGTGGTCCACCGGACGGGTGGCCCTGGTCGGCGACGCCGCCTACGCCCCGTCGTTTCTGACCGGGCAGGGAACAAGCCTGGGCCTGGTGGGCGCCTACATGCTCGCCGACGCCCTGGCCACCGGTGTAGACCATGAGACCGCCTTCGCCGCCTTCGAGGACGCCACCCGGCCGTTCGTCGAGATGAACCAGAACCTCGTCGGCGAGGGGGACTCCACCCTCTTCCCCCGTACCGAAGAAGCCCTGGTCAAGCGAAACGAGATGCTGCGGGGTCTCGACTCCCTTCCGCCCGTCGAGGGGCGGCCCGAGCACTCCGCGCTCACCCTCCCGGCTTTCGAGGGCGGAGCGGTTTAAGGCCGGCTGGTGGCCGGCACAGCCAGAGCTGCCTCGACGATCCGGATCGCCTCGGTGCGATCGATGCCGACGCTGGCGATGAGCGCCGCGTACTCGCGGGCGGCGCGGTGAGCCTGTTCGCGGGCCTGCTCGCCGGAGGCCGAGACGAACGAGCCGGCCCGCCCCCGGGTCTCGATCAGGCCGGCCTCCTCCAGCGCCCGGTACGCCCGGCCGACGGTGTTCACCGCGAGGCCCAGGTCGGCCGCGAGCCGACGGATCGTCGGCAATCTCGCCCCGACGGCGAGCGACCGATCCTGGATCTGCCGGGCGAGCTGGGCCCGGAGCTGCTCGTACGGCGGCATCGGCGAGGCCGTGTCGATGACGATCATCAGGTGGTCAGAGCTCGCCGGGCCGCCGTTCCGACACCCGTGGTGCGGGCCTGGATCAGGTAGAGGGCGATGGCGCCCGCCACGATGAGGGCCAAAGAGACCGCGTTCCACCAGCCGAGCGAATCCCCGTACAGGAAAATAGCCGGCAGCGACCACACCAGGCTGGGTGTCACCAGGGCGCGGGCGTCCTCGACCCGCATGATGACATCGGCCGTGAGCGACGCCGCGTCCTCGGCCACGGCCGGGCTCGCCAGAACCTGGCGGAGCTGCAACACGGTTCCGGTCGCGGCGCCGGCCAGGCCGATCAGCACGACGATCGCGCCGTTCCGCAGGGTGGGGTCCGCGACCGGCAGCACGCTCAGCGCGAGCAACAAGGCGCCGGTGAAGGTGGCGACTGTGAAGACGGCGTACGGCCGGCCCAGCACCGCCGCCCAGCCCAGCTGGACCGGATGGGCCACGCGCTGGGACAGCTGCGAACCGGCCCGCCGGTCGGCGCGCCGCACCCACGCGGCGAGCAGCCACTGCGCCACCAGCAGCGCGACCACCAAGGCCGTCAGGACCAGCAGCGGCAGCCGGGAGGGCGAGGGTTCGGCGGGCAGCGCCAGCACGTGCGTGAGGGCTGCGCCCATCAGGTACGCGGCCAGCAGGGCACTGTCGGCAACCTTGGCCCGCCGGCGCACCGCCAGCCGCCTTGCGATCAAAGGGGTCGGCTCAGCCTCGGTCAAGCCGTGCCGGGCCAGCCACCGCCCAGCCTCCGCGCGGTCTGCGTCGCGCATGTCGCCACCTCCGAATGTCGCAAGCTTTGTCTCAAGACAATGGGTCATAGCATGCGACAATGTCAACCCGGAAGTAACGCTGAGGAGTCCTCGTGCTGAAGCAGGTCGCGGATGGTGTGCTGGTCCACGAGAGTGCGTTCTGCCGGAGCAACGCCGTTGTGGTGCAGGGCCGGGACGGCGTGCTGGTCATCGACGCCGGGGTGCAGGACCACGAACTGGCCTGCCTCGCGAACGACCTGTCCGAGTCGGGCCGGGCCGTGGTGGCGGGCTTCTCGACGCATCCGCATTGGGACCATCTGCTCTGGCACCCCGCGCTCGGCTCGGCGCCTCGTCACGGGACGGCCGGGTGTGCGGCCGTGGTCCGGGCTCGGCTGTCGGACCCGGGTGCGAAGGCCCGTGTCGCTGCGCTGATACCGCAGGACATCGTCGGGCAGGTGCCGCTGGAACTGCTCGGCCACATCACCGGACTGCCTGCCGGCGCGGCGCTGGTTCCGTGGGACGGCCCGCAAGTCCAGATCATCGAGCACCAAGCCCATGCGGCGGGCCACGCTGCGTTGTGGATCGAGGAGCGTGGCGTGCTCGTCGCCGGGGACATGCTGTCCGACGTCTTGGTCCCGATGCTTGATCTGAACGGGAGCGCTGACCCGATCGAGGACTATCTGGACGCGTTACGGCTGCTGGAGGGTGTGGCGGGCGGCGCTGATGTTCTCGTGCCTGGGCATGGGTCGGTCGGTGGAGCTGGTCAGGTGCGCGTGCGGATCGAGCGGGATCGGGCTTATGCGCTCGCTTTGCGGGAGGGCCGTGCTGTTGATGATCCGCGGGTCGGTTCGTCGGCTGAGCCGGGGTGGGAGTGGGTGAGCAATGTGCATGACGGGCAGGCTCAGCATCTCGCCCAGAAAGAACGCGACGGAATGTCCGACTAACGGTCCGCTTAGGACACCACGGTGGGACAGACGGTCAAGTTGTCGTGTCTGGTCGGTGAACGGATCGATCCAGTTATGTCACTGCGTCGGGCGTAATCTGCGTGCAGGCTGCGTTACAAGGAGTGACTGATGAGCGAAGAAACTTGGCTTGCCGCCCGCCTCATACCGACCTCAGGGATCAATGGCGCTGACGAGCAGGAGCGCCGTGCTACCTCGGCTTTGCTGGCCGTGATGAGTGCAGTGAGGGAATTCGGCCGAGCCTTGACACAGCCCTTGGGCGCACCAGCCGGGCAGGTCGAGACCTTCATCGAGGTCCCTTTCAAGCTCGGCGACAGCAAGTTCTTTCCTGACGGGCTTATCCGGGTTACCCGTGGACAGCGGCAGTGGACTGCGCTGGTCGAGGTCAAGACCGGTAGCAATGAGCTGCAGACCGAACAGCTCGAGCGCTATCTGGATATTGCGCGGGAACAGGGCTTCGACGCGCTGATCACCGTCTCCAACGAAATCCCGCCCGTTCCCGGTCAGCACCCGACCGCGGTGGACAAGCGCAAACTCAGGAAGGTCGTACTTCATCACATCCCCTGGTCCGAGGTGCTTACCGTCGCGGTGATGCAGAAGGAGTATCGGGGCGTCGCCGACCCTGACCAGGCCTGGGTGCTGGGTGAACTGATCCGTTACCTGGAACATCCCAGGTCCGGCGCGCTGGAGTTCAGCGACATGGGATCCAGCTGGGTGCGACTGCGTGAGGCTGTCGGCCAGGGCACGCTGCGGGCCAGCGATCCGATGGCGGCGGAGATCGCCGGCCGGTTCGACGCGCTGGTGCGGTTCGCCGGGCTGAAGCTCGGGAGACAGTTGGGAACCGAAATCGTGCCCGCCCTGAGCCGGAAAGAGCTGGCGGAGCCGGCAGTTCGCACTCAGGCGTTGGCCACGCAGCTGACGACCACCGGTTCCATGACCGCTGCCTTACGCATTCCGGGGGCAGTGGGCGCGCTCTTCGTGACCGCGGATCTGCGTGCCGGAAAGATCACCTGCCACGTGGATGTGGAAGCGCCGCGCGAGGGGCGTCCGACCACGCGCGTCAATTGGCTGGTGAGGCAGCTGAAAGGAGCGCCGGAGACAGTGCGGCTGGAATCGGCTACCGCGTACTCCCGAGGACCAGGGAACGCGGAGCTACTGAAGGCTGTCCGGGAGAATCCGAGTCTGCTCATCGGCGATCCGGGTAAGGAGCTTCGGTCATTCCGGATTGCGGCGAACTCGTCCGCGGGTACGAAACGCGGCACCGGGCGAGGATCGTTCGTCGACTCGGTGCTCGCAGCCATAGATGCCTTCTATGAACAGGTCATCCAGAACCTCAAGCCCTGGATGTCGGCCCCGCCGAAGCTTCGCTCCCCTGATCAGGTGGTGGATGTGGAACCGGTCGCAAAGGCCTTGGTGTCCACCGCTATTTCCTCCCAGGACGGACCGCAGCCGGAGACTGAGGCTGGAGCCGGCAAGCCGGACTCCGAGCCTGATTCGGCCACTCGGTAGAGATGTCAGCGGACCACGGTTACCGGGCATTTTGCGTAGGCGGCTACGTGTTGGCTCACTGAGCCCAGCACCAGCCCCGCGAACCCCCCGTGACCGCGCTTTCCCACCACCAGCATGTCGGCGTTCTCCGACTCCTCGATCAGGACCTTGGCCGCCCGGCCCTGCTTCACCTGGGCCTTGACCAGGATCGCCGGGTTGTCGCCGAGTTCTTCCTTGATGACCTGGAGCAGATCGTCGGCCGTGCGCTGGCTCGGGTCGGGGACGTACCTCTCCGACACGCTCACGTTGCCCGCCGGGGGCAGCAGGGTGTGTTCCCACACGTTCACCACGACCAGGTCCGCGCCGTGGTCCGCGGCTTCGGCGGCGGACCAGGTCAGGGCCTTGCGGCTGCCGGGTGATCCGTCGACGCCGACCACGATGGTCTTCCATGTGCTCACCGTCGTCTCCTCTCCAGTGTCGACCGACCGGCGGAGGTGGGGTCACGCCGGAACGCCCGTGACCTTCGGATCGACGCTATTACAAGCCGTGGGGAGCGTCGAGGTTGATGCGTGCCTCGGCACTCATGCTGCACCACGTATCGACATCGGTTGCGGGTCTTCTCGGATCGGTTTAGCGTCGAGAAACAGGTGACTTTGATCACAGTGGCCGGAGGGTCGCCATGACCACCACGACATCGGACACCGTCTCGACAGATGTGGGCCAGGCTGAGCGCCGGCCGCTCATGACGGGTCGCGCCCTGCTGATGATGAACCTCGGGTTCTTCGGGGTCCAGTTCAGTTTCGGCCTCACCCAGTCGGCGGTGAACCCGCTCTTCCTGCTGATCGGGGCCGACCCCGATCAGCTGCCGATCCTCAACCTGGCCGGGCCGGTCACCGGGCTGATCATCCAGCCGTTGATCGGTGCGATCAGCGACCGGACCTGGCATCCACGCTGGGGCCGCAGACGCCCGTTCATCACCGCCGGCGCACTGCTGTGCGCGGTCATCCTGTTCCTGTTCCCGTTCGTCGGCATCCTCTGGCTCGCCGTCATCTGCTTCTGGCTGCTCGACGCCGGCAACAACACCTCGATGGAGCCGTACCGGGCGTTCATCTCCGACCGGTTGCCGAAATCCCAGCTGGCGCGCGGCTTCCTCACCCAGAGCATGTTCACCGGGGCCGGCGCGGTGCTGGCCAACCTGTCGCTGTTCATCCTGCAGAAGGTCTCCGCACTGCAGGAGGAGGCCGGCAACGGCGTGCCCTACTGGATGTACGTCTGCTTCATGATCGGCACCGTCTGCATCCTGCTGACCGTGCTGACCGCGATGGCGCGTACCCGGGAACTGACGCCGTCGGACGAGGAGATCCGCGAGATCCGGGCCACGCCCAAGGGTCTGCACCACGCCGTCGCGGAGATCGCGGACGCGGTCAAGGTGATGCCGGTCGCCATGCACAAGATCGGCGTGGTGTTCCTCTTCCAGTGGTACGCGATGTTCATCTACTGGCAGTTCCTGGCGGTCAGCCTGGGCGAGACGATATTCGGCGCCACGCCGGAGGAGGGCGGGGCGGGCTGGGACGCCGCGATCGGGTGGAGCGGGCTGGAGAACGCCGCGTACAACTTCGTCACCATGGTCTCGGCGCTGTTCCTGGTCGGTTTCGCCCGCCGGATCGGTGCCAAGCGGGTGCACGCGGTCGCGCTGGGCCTGGCCGCCCTCTCGCTGGTCTGGCTGTCGCGCATCGACAACCAGTACGTCGCCCTGCTGCCGATGATCGGGGTGGGCATCTTCTGGGCCAGCGCGGTCGGCGTGCCGTACCTGATGGTCGCCAGCATGGTCCCGGCCAAGCGCACCGGCGTCTACATGGGCATCCTGAACATGATGATCGT
Source organism: Actinoplanes sp. NPDC051405 (assembly GCF_055586185.1). NCBI lineage: Bacteria > Bacillati > Actinomycetota > Actinomycetes > Micromonosporales > Micromonosporaceae > Actinoplanes > Actinoplanes sp. NPDC051405. The sequence goes on along the minus strand of NZ_JBVJIR010000010.1, from coordinate 226,921 downwards.
GGTGCCGATGCTCATCCAGACGATCACGTTCGGCTGGATCTTCGAGCACCTGCTCGGCGGCAAGGGCAGCAACGCGATCATGCTGGCCGGCGTCCTGCTGGGCATCGGCGCCGTGGCGATGCTGTGGGTGAACCCGCCGGACGAGGCGGACGAGTCGCCGATCGTGCCGCTCGGCAGCAAGCGCAGCATCACCGTGTACGACCGGGTCGTGGTCGGTTCGGACGGCACCCCGACCAGCCTGTACGCCGTCGACCGGGCTGCCGAGGTGGCCCAGGCGGCGCAGGCGAGGCTGGTCGTCGTCACGGCGTACCGGGAGAGCGCCGAACCGGCGGAAGGCGCCGCAGCGGGCCTGCATCGCGACATCCATGGCGCCGAGGCGGCACGCGAGGCCCTGGCCAGGTCCGTCACCGGGCTGACCAAGGAGCGGGCGAGGTACATCGAGCAGCGGCTCGTGGCCGGCGACCCGGCGCAGGCCCTGCTCGACACGGTCGGTGCCAACCCGGCGAACCTCATCGTCGTGGGAAACCGGGGGCTGGGCGCGAGCCAGGGGCAGCTGCTGGGGTCGGTGCCGGCCGGCGTCGTGCGCAACGCCGTGTGTGACGTGCTGGTCGTGCAGACGTCGGCGCTGGACGAGGACCGCATGTTCGCCGGCGAGCGGAACGAGGCTGTCGCTCAGGCCGACCCGGAAGGGGGACCGCCCACCCGGTGACGGGTCGTCGCGCACACCGGCAAAGCAACCGGGCCCCTACCCAACTGTGCCCGGCGGCGGCGATCGTCGTAGCCATGCCTCGCTATCGCGCTCATCTGCGTCGTCTCCTGGTCTGGCTCTGCGCATTGGCGGTGGTGGCGACGCCGACAGCAGCCCACGCCTCGGCCAAGGTGCTGATTCGTTCCATGGCGTTCAACCTGTGCGGAGTGATGTGCAGCAAGGGGTCCATGGCGCCGGCTTCCTACACGCTCAAGCAGATCCGGAGCCGGTCCATCGACGTCGCCTCTCTGCAGGAGGTGTGCTATTCGCAGTACCGCTACATCACGGATCGCCTTCCGCGGGGCTACTCGGCGGCCTTCACCGCCACCAAGTCTCTCGGGACCTGCGACAACCACGACAAACGGTACGGCCGGAGCTACGGCATCGCGGTCATCGTCCGAGGGTCCGTGCTCGGCTCGAAGCACGTCAAGATCCTGCCCTCGGGTCGTCACTCGGTCGGCATGTACGCCCGGGTGAAGGGCCGGAAGCTCTTCGCCGCAAGCGTGCACAACGCCACGAGTGTCGCGCTCGGCAACGAGCAGGATCTCGCGTCGCTGTACGAGTGGCTGCTGACCAAGAGCGGGCCCGTGCTCTCCGCCGGTGACTACAACGCCTTCCTGTACCAGCCGGGGGTGGCCCGCCTGAAAACCTTCTTCACCGACGCCGACGAGGCCGACAACGAGATCACCTTCAACCCGTACGGTGGCCGGAAGATCGACTACATCTTCACCTCCCCGCACTTCGCGGGGGAGACGGGTGACACGCTCTACACCTCGGCCAGTGACCACCGGCTCTATCTCGGAGCTGCCTGGTTGTAGGGCTGCTCCGGTTCGCGTCTCATAGTCTGGGCACATGACCTGGCTCGACGTGATCGGCTGGACCGGCTCGGCCCTGCTCGTGTGGTCCCTGCTGCAGACGCGGCTGCTGCGCCTGCGCGCGTTGAACCTGATCGGGTGCCTCGTGCTCATCGGCTTCAACGCGGCGCTGGCGGTGTGGCCGATGGTGGGCCTGAACGTCGTTCTCGCGGTGATCAACGTCTGGTATCTGGCCAGGATGCTCGCCTCGCGCCACGACGAGAAGGCGTACCAGGTGGTCGAGGTGCGCACCGACGACGAGTTCCTCGCGCACACGCTGCGGCTGCACAGCCGGGACATCGCCCGTTTCAACCCCGCCTTCCGCTGGGACGCCGCGGCCCAGGACACTGCCGCCTTCCTCGTGGTCAACGGCGACGAGGTGGTCGGGGTGGTGCTGTTCGCGGCCACCGAGGACGGCGTCGCGCGCGTACAGCTGGATTACGTCACGCAGCGGTACCGGGATTTCACGCCCGGGGAGTTCGTCTACCGGCAGAGCCAGTTCTTCCTCGAGCGCGGCTGCCGGACGGTGGTCACCCCGCCCGGCATGGTCTCGCCGTACTACGACAAGCTCGGCTTCCGCCGCGACGGCGACTCCTACGTGCTGGATCTGAGCCCGGTCGGCTGATCCCTCAGGTGCGGCCCCGGCGCGTCGATCGTTCCGGCGTGCAGGGGGCCTCGCTGGTACGTGATCCGGTGCTACGGGTCCTCGTACCCCTGGCCCTGGTTCTCGTGGGGTTTTTCGCCCTCGGGGTGGGCGGCGACCGGCTGCAGGTGCTCGTCGGCTGGCTGAGCCTGCTCGCCACCGACGTGGGGCTGTTCGTGCTGGCCCGGCGGATCGCCCGGATGGCGCAGACGCCGCCGGCGCCCCGGCGGTTCTGGAACGCCGCCGCCTTCGCCGCGGGCGCCTTCAGCGTCGGCGACACCTTCAAGGTGGTACAGACGCTGCTCGACCCCGCAGCCATCACCCTCACCGTCGGCTTCGTGCAGACCGTGGCCCTGCTGGTCGGCGCCGCGGCGATCGTCGGCGTGACCGTGACCTACCCCACCGGGGTGGGCTCCCGGCGCGCCCGGATCCGCTTCCTGCTGGACGCGGCGGCCACCATGACAGCGTTCGCCGTCGTGGCCTGGTGCCTGGTGACCCGGTCGGCGCTCGCCGCGGCCGGGACCGACACGCTGGTCACCGCCGTGTTCGGCACCGGTCTGATCATGGCCGGGGTCTTCGCCGCCGTGAAGCTCGGGCTCAGCGGGGTGAGCCCGATGTCGCGGGCCGCCGCCGTGGTGATGCTCACCGGGGCCGGCATCCAGGGGCTCGCCACCGCCGTCCTGCCCGGCACCGGCCCGTCCGGGTCGCTGTCGTGGCAGCTCATCCTGCTCGTGACGCCGGCGATCCTGTTCATGGTCGGGCCGCGGATCCAGGCCCGGCAGGTGCAGCGTGACCCCGGGATGTTCCAGCGGCCCGGGTCACGCCGCTACAGCGTCCTGCCGTACTCGGCCACCCTGGTGACCTTCGTCGCGCTGATCGCGGTGCTGCTCGACAGCGGCCTGGGCTACCAGGCCTGGGGAGCGCTGGCCGGGCTGGTGCTCAACGTCGCGCTGGTTGTCGTACGGCAGGTGCTCGCCCTCGCCGAGAACGCCGTCCTGCTGGACAAGCTCGACGAGAGCCTGCTGGAGATCACCCTGCGCGAGCGCCGGCTGGACTCGCTGGTCCGGCACTCGTCCGACATCACCTCGATCACGGACCGGGCCGGGCGCCTGGCGTACGCGAGCCCGGCCCTGCACCGGACGCTGGGCTACGACGTGGCGGACATCCTCGGCCGGCCCATGATCGCCTTTCTGCACCCGGACGACCTGCACGAGATCCGCCCGCGGCTCAGCCACCTGCTGGCCACCACCGGCGCCACGCTGACGTACCAGACCCGCTTCGCGCACGCCGACGGCTCCTGGCGCTGGCTCGAGGTGATCGCCACCAACCTGGTCGGCGAACCCGGTATCGACGGGGTGGTGGCCAACGCCCGCGACGTCACCGAGACGCGCGAGCTGCACGAACAGCTGCGCCACCAGGCCGGCCACGACCCGCTGACCGGGCTGGCCAACCGGCGGCTGTTCGCGGAACGGATGCGCGACGCGCCCGACTGCCGGGCGGCGGTGCTGCTCATCGACCTGGACGGCTTCAAGGCGGTCAACGACACGTACGGGCACCACACCGGCGACGAGGTGCTCCACTTCGTCGCCGCGCGGCTGCGGGAGGCGGCCGGTGCGGACGATCTCGTGGCGCGGCTCGGTGGCGACGAGTTCGCCGTACTCGTGGCGGCCGGTGACGAACTCGCGGCCCGCCGCTTCGCGGACCGCTTCCTCGACCTGATCGCGCAGCCCGCGCTCATCGACGGCCGGATGATCGCGGTACGCGCCAGCGTCGGCCTGGTCGCCGGCAACGCCGCCGACGACCTCATCCACGCGGCCGACCTCAAGATGTACGAGGCCAAGCGGCTCAGGGCAGCGCGAAGGGAAGCTTGATCCCGTCCAGGGCGCTGCCGCAGGCGCAGGTGCGCTCGGTGGGGAGCGCCTGCACCGCGTCGAGCAGCACCTCGCGCAGCCGCGCCGTGTTCTCGGCGAAGACGGAGAAGACCTCCTCCTGGGTGACCCCGTGGTCGCCTTCCACCCCGGCGTCCAGATCCGTCACCAGCGCGATCGCCGTGTAGCAGAGGGCCAGCTCGCGGGCCAGCACCGCCTCCGGATGCCCGGTCATGTTGACCACCGTGCCGCCGATCGCGGTGAACCAGCGCGACTCCGCCCGGGTCGAGAACCGCGGCCCCTCGACCACGACCATCGTGCCGCCGTCGATCGGATCGATCCGCGCGCCGGCCCGCAAGACGGCCTGCCGGCCGTCGGGGCAGTACGGATCGGCGAACGACACGTGCACCGCGCCGGAGTCGTAGAACGTCTGCGCGCGGCCGCTGGTCCGGTCGATGAGCTGGTCAGGGACCACAAAGGTGCCGGGACCGAGCTCCGGCCGCAGCCCGCCGACGGCACAGGGCGCGATGATCTGGCGTACGCCCAGCGACCGCAACGCCCACAGATTGGCCCGGTAGGGGATCTTGTGCGGCGGGAACCGGTGATCCCGGCCGTGCCGCGGCAGGAACGCCACCCGGCGCCCGCCGACCTCGGCCACGGTGACCGGATCCGACGGCGGACCGTAGGGCGTGGACACCTGATGCTCGGTCGCGCCGTCGAGGAGGGCGTAGAGGCCCGATCCGCCGATGACGCCGATCTCCGCCTCCGCGGGTGGCTCGTTCATGCGCCAGACCTTATCGGTGGCCGGAAACGCAGGCTAATGTCCAAGCATGGCGTTGACCGAAGGCCTCCTGGGGCGAAGGTGGGGCTGCCGTGTTCAGTGAAGAGCAGCGCATCGGAGGTCGCTCGATGGAGTCGATGACCGGTCAGCTTCTGGTCGCGACCCCGACCCTGAAAGACCCGAACTTCGACCGCACCGTGGTGCTGCTGGTGGCCCACGAGACCGGCGGCGCGCTGGGCGTGGTGCTGAACAGGGCGACCGAGGTCCCGGTGGCAGACGTGCTGGGCAACTGGGGCGAGTTGGCCGGTGACCCGGCAGTGCTGTTCGAGGGCGGCCCGGTGCAGCCCGAATCGGCGATCTGCCTGGCCCGCACCCGCCCCCAGGTGAAGAAGCGGGTGTCCGGCTTCCACCAGGTGGCCGGCGCGCTCGGCACGGTGGACCTGTCGGCGGACCCGGATCGCCTGCGCGAGAGCGTGGCGGGCATCCGGGTCTTCGCGGGCTACTCGGGCTGGTCCCCGGGCCAGCTGGAGGAGGAGATCGCGGCGGGCTCCTGGTTCGTCTTCGACGCCCTCCCGGGAGACCCGTTCGTCAGCCGCCCGGACGACCTGTGGGCCATGGTCCTGCGCCGCCAGGGCGACATCCTGGCCGCGGTGGCCCACTTCCCGCCGGACGTCTCACTGAACTGACACGCATGCCGCCCCCTCCGCACGAGGGGGCCCGGGAGGTGTGTACTATTCCGTGAGTGCCCGGGGGATCCCGGGGACAGGCAAGGGGCTGTGGCGCAGCTGGTAGCGCACCACACTGGCAGTGTGGGGGTCAGGGGTTCGAGTCCCCTCAGCTCCACCCTTGCGTAAGGCCCGGACTGACGTCCGGGCCTTTTTGTTGATCGGCCGACGCTCCCTCGCAGTTGCACCTTAGTGCTCGTTCAGTCGTTAAAAAGGATATTTCCAGCACTCCGGACTTAACGCTTGGTCAATAAGTGCGGTTGGCGAAGAAAACCGCGATTCTTATGATGTGAGACCTCGCAAAGCCCTCATAACTTCTAATCTGCAGTCTGCAGACGGCGGTTCGCCGTCCGCAGTCGGACACCAGCGCTTGCCATAGAAGGCTCCTCCCGCGACCATCGATTCAGAGGGTTGGAGGCAGTCATGGCAGTCGACCGAGGGCTACACACCCCGGATCAGAGCGGTGGTTGGGCGGTTTTCTACCCGGGTCCCGGGATCGTGGTGACCACCTGGTGGGTGGACACAGCCGAAGGTCGTTACCCGGTAGCTCAGCTCTCGGACGTCACCCGGATCGAGGTGCACAGGCATCCGGCCACGGCTGCCGCGGCCTACACCGCCGCCGTAGAACTGCTGATCGCTCTTCCGTTCGCCGTTTTCGGAGGATCCGCACTCATGGTCTTGGCCGGCCTTCTGGCGGCAGTCGGTGTCGGTCTCGGAGTGCTCGTGGACAGTCGCCGAAATCCGCGCTGGATGGCGCTTCGAGCGATACACCACGGCCGCGAGGTCGAGCTCTTCAGTACCACTCAGCGTGCGAAATTCGAACGGGTCCGCCTGGCGGTGACCCGCGCGGTGGAGGCCGGCCGGGACCTCCGGCCGTATCGCTGACTCGGCGGACCGGCGAGACCTCAGGCCGCGAACGAAGTGCGGATGCCCCTGATCAGGTCGAGTGCCGCCTCGCCGGTCAGGGACACGTCGAGCAGTTCGGCCATGACGTCCCGGAAGAACCTGGTCGTCACTCTGTCCCGCCGAAGATCGTCCGTCGAAGCCGCGGCCTCGACGAACAGCACGTCCGGGTGAGTCCCATCGAACTGCAGCAGCTCGAACGTGCCGGCCAGTCCGGGGTTGCGAGCCAGTCCGAGCGGCATCACCGCGATTGTGTTCGCCGTGGTGTCCTTGCCCGCCTCGAGGAGGTGGTCGAGCTGCCGGACGAAAATGTCCGAGCCGCCGATCGGCCGGCGTAGCGCCGACTCGTCGATCACAGCGATCAGCCGGGGAGGCGCCGCTCCGCGCTGGCGCTTCAGTAAAGCGCGCTGCCGATCGAGCCGGAGGTCCACGCGGGCCTCCACGTCTTCGTGGTCGGGACTTTTCCTGGTGGCCAGTGAGCTGGCGGCGCGCGCGTATTCCGGGGTCTGGAGCAGGCCTGGGATGAACAATACCTGCCAGATATTGATGCGCGATGCCTCGGCCTCGAATGCAACATATTTCTGATAGTCGCCATTGAGTTTGTGGCGGCTGTACCACTGCCGGGTCCGCGAGGTGCGAGCCAGATCGACGAGCGACTCCACTTCGGAACCGTCATGGACGCCATAGAATGCCAGCAATGCCCGTACCTCGAGCGGCTGTACCGTGACGTCGCTCTTCTCGATTCTGCTCAGCTTTGAGGGCGACCACTCCATGGCGGTCGCGACGTCGCTCGTGCTCAAGCCGCTGTCGGCGCGGAGCTGCTGCAAACGCAGACTGAGACGTTCGCGCGCGACGATCGGCCCGATCTGCTCAGCCATCATCCTCAGCTCGCACTATCGATCGCGCCGGGGCGCATTGCCCGGTTTGTAGAGTATGTGAAGTTGATCTGCGATTTGCAGGTAGCAGAAGTCCACCAGCAAGAGCCTACCCGATATTGCTGCCAAGAGTATGTCCCGCCAGTTGGTGAGGCATCGCAAATCAACTTCTCGGGTCCATGCAGGACGTTGGATCTCAGGTACATTGTGATCCGATCGGCCCCGATGAAGCGGCAGTTTCAGCACCGGCACAACCGCGTAGCGGTTGGTGCCACCTATCGACGATGAGCGGGGTCGAAGGCGGGCAAACTTCGCTCGCCCGAGGCCGCACGGGAGGCACAATGGCCGGCCGGAACGACCTTGTCTGGCGCAAGAGCGTCAGAAGTAGTTCAGGAAACTGCGTCGAGATAGCCGTCGAGCCGGGCACCAGGACGGTCCTGATGCGCGACTCCCATGACCCGGATGGCCCAATGCTCGCGTTCGAGCCGGAGGTCTTCGACGAGTTCCTGCATTGGGTGAAGGGCGAGCGGTCCCGGGCTTAGTCCTCGAATTGCGCGAGCGCCTTGTCGTCCACCCGGTAAGCGGTCAACAGCGACGTCGCCTGGTCCCGGTACTTGCGGCCGACCGCTGGATCGGTGGTGATCTCGTCAGCTGAATCGGGGGACTCGAAGAAGGTTGCCGTGCTCGAGTCCTGCCGCTCGAAGACCTCGCACGTCCGTGTCTCGACATAGCCCGCCTCGCGCAGTGAGGTCACTGCCACCTGCAGAGACGGATGAGCGATGAGAACCTGTCGCAGGTGAGTGATCTGCGCACGCACGACGTTCTTGTCCGGCAAGGTGAGAGCTTTCCGGTCCAGGACGACCCCGAAAGCAGGAGGGCTCGCGGACTCCAGGCGCCGGCGGAAAGCCTCTGCCCGGACCATCCTCAGCTTGACGCGCTCCTCCACGTCCGGATCGTCAGGCTTTTTGCCGGAGAGCGCGGCCAGCGTTGCCGCGGCGTACTCAGGGACCTGCAGGACGCCCGGCACGTGCCACGGCTGAATCTGCAGTATGTGGGGTGCCGTCTGCTCGAGCTCCAGGACCTCTGCGAACGCCTCGGAGACCGTGAAGTGCCGCATCTGTTCGACGGCCGTCTTGACGGACCCCAGCATCGCGTACCTCCGTGGTTCGCTGATTTGATCTTAAGTCGTGTGGAAAACGCCATCAGCTGAATGCAGATTCCTGGAGCAGGCTACACGCGTCAGTACGGCAGCGGATCGGCGACAGGCAGTGAGATGTCAGCCATGCGGACGGTGTCCGGCCGGACGCCCGGAGTCCCGAGGCCCGCGCGGACGGCAGCCACGCCGCAGTTACGGACCCGGTGAGGGCCGCAGATCGAGCACGTGGCGGATGCCGGAGCGGCCGGGCAACGACACCTCGCCGACCGGCCGGAAACCGGTACGGTGCAGCACTTTCAGTGACCCGGCATTGTCTCGCGCCGCGTCCGCGATCAGCCTGCTCAGGCCGTACTCGCCGGCCGCCAGCTCACAGATCCGGCGCACCCCGTCCGTGGCCACACCGCGCCCCGCGACCCGCTGCGCCACCCGGAAGCCCAGCTCCGCGACCCCGTCCACCGCGTCCACCAGGTTGAACCGGCCGACCACAGCCCCCTCCTGGTCCACCGCAACGTGGAAGTGGCACAGCCCGGTCGCCAGTTCCGCCAGCAGCGCCGCGTGGCGGGCCGGGAACTCCGTGAAGTAGTCGTCGCCGCGGTCCGAGATCGAGCGGGTGAACCATTCCCTGTTCTCCCGCTCGAAGCGCAGCAGCTCAGCCTCGTGCCGCTCGGTCAGGCGCTGGAGCTCCATCACGGGTGCCTGTGCAATCGCCGCAGGGCCAGCGCCAGCTGGAGGCGCAGGCGGCCTTGCGGGGAGCGGACGTTCCAGCCCAGCAGGTGCTCCGCGTGGGTGATTCTGTCCTGCAGCGTCGAGTGGTGCAGCCGCAGTGTCGTCGCCGCCGCGCGCAGGCTGACGCTTGTCGCCATGGTGTGCAGGGTGGTCAGCATCCAGGGCGCCGCCGCGGCCGCGTGGTCCAGCGCTCGTACGTCCGGGGTGTTCGACTGGTCGCCCACCTCCGCCAGCAGGGCCAGGGCGCCCAGTTCCTCGGCGTGGACCACCTGGGAGCCCGGGTCCTCGTCGGTGCCTTCCGCGGCGAAGCGCAGGGCCACCTTCGCCGCTGCCCAGGACGCCGGGAGGTCCAGGATCGTCGTCGCCGGGCCGATTCCGGTCCGGCCCGGCAGGTTCGGCAAGGGTCCGGACCGCACCTCGATCTCTGCCGGCCGGGCGATCGCGTACGCCGGTTCCGTCAGCCCCAGGCGGCGGGCGGCTTGCCGGCGTACGTCCGCCGGAGCCGACGCGTCCACGATCAGCTCGGCCGACGCCGGGTCGGCCGCCGGTGCGCGGCCCCGGGTCCGGTCCAGGACCGCCCGGGCCGCGCCCGCCGCCCGTTCCAGGATCATCGCCTCCACCGGGCCCGGCGGGCCGGCGCGTTCCAACCAAAGCGTCGCCGAGCCCGCCCCGGTGGTCATCCAGTCCGGCGCCGGGGGATCGTCCTGCCAGGCGTTCACGCCGGCCGCGGTGACTCGGATCCGCACCCGGCGTTCGTCGTCGCGCAGGCGGGCCGGGCAGTCGGCCAGCACCGCCGCGCCCCGCACGATCGACTGGAGGCCGGCGCGGGACTCCACCAGGCTGTCGAAGTACGAGATGACCCGCAGCGCCGCGCCCGCGTCGGCGTCGAGCGCGGCCAGCCGGACGGCGAGGTCCTTCATGCTCCGAGGCTAGACGTCCAGCAGACGGTGCAGCCAGCGCACTCTTGCGGCGCGGGCCTCCTGGGAGATGCCGGCCTGCGGCACCGTCGCGTCGAAGCCGTGGAAGGCGCCCGGCCAGACGTGCAGCTCGGCGCGGCCGCCGGCCTGCCAGATGCGGTTGGCGTAGGCCACGTCCTCGTCGCGGAACGTCTCGGCCGAGCCCACGTCGATGAAGGCCGGCGGCAGGTTGGACAGGTCCGTCTCCCGGGCCGGTGCCGCGTACGGGGACACGTCCGGCCCGCCCCGCGCCGAGCCGAGCAGAGCCGTCCAGCCGGTGTCGTTGGCAGTGCTGTCCCAGATGCCGCGGCCGGCCATCTGGCGCGACGAGTACGTGTCGTTGCGGTCGTCCAGCATCGGGTAGATCAGCATCTGGCCGGCCAGCGCCGGTCCGCCCTTGTCCCGGGCCATCAGGGCCAGCGCCGCGGCCAGCCCGCCGCCCGCGCTGCCGCCCGCCACGATCAGCCGGCCGGGCTCGTAGCCCAGCTCGTCGGCGTGGTCGGCGGTCCAGGTGAGGCCGGCGTAGCAGTCGTTGATCGGGCCCGGGTGCGGCGTCTCGGGGGCCAGCCGGTATTCCACCGACACCACGACCAGGCCGAACTCCTCGGCCCAGTCCAGGGCCTCGAGCACGCCGGTGCGGTTGTCGCCGATGATCATGCCGCCGCCGTGGGTGAAGTAGACGCAGCCCAGGGTGTCGGTGGCGGCGGTCGGGCGCAGGATGAGCAGCGAGATGTCCGGGTCGCCGTCGAGGCCCGGGACCGTGCGCTCCGCGAGGGTGAACTTGCCGTCGCGGCGCAGGTCGTCGTCGGTCGGGGCGCCCAGGGGACCGCCGCTCCGCATAGCGGGGATCAGGTCCGCGGTCAGCGCGGCGGGCATCATCTCGGTGATGGCCGGCAGGGCCGCGCCGAGCTCCGGGTCGAACGGTGGTGGCGTCATCTCCACGGACAGCGTCATGAGCAGGCCTCCTGGTTTCGAGGAGATCACAAGCGTGTGATCGCTGTCCTCAGCTTGGGTGGTCCCGGCCGCGGCGACGGGCGCCAACTGGCGGAAAGTCCCCGCCATCCGGCGGGTACGCCGACAGCGAAACCGGCGGCCGCGGGCGGGCACCGCGGCCCGGGCGGGACCAGAATCGCGCCATGGCCGACTTCGCGCTCCAGGCTCAGCCCACCGACGCCGCCGACTGGCTCGACCTCGCCCGCCGCGCGGAGGCGGCCGGTTTCGACACCCTGCTCGCCGCCGACCACCCCGGCTCCTGCGCGGCGCCGTTCGTGGCGCTGGCCGCGGCGGCCGCCGTCACCACGACCCTCAAGCTGGGGTCGTACGTCTCCAACGCCGCGGTCCGGGAGCCGATCCTGCTGGCGACCGACGTGGCGACGCTGGACGTGGTCTCCGGCGGGCGCGCGCTGCTCGGCCTCGGCGCCGGGCACACGCCGGCCGAGTGGGACGCGATCGGCCAGATCCGCCCGGACGTGCGCGGCCGCGTCGACCGGTGCATCGCCGTCGCCGAGGCGACCACCCGGCTGCTGGCGGGGGAGAAGGTCACCGTGGACACGCCCGGGCTGACCATGCTCAACGCGCTGCTGGAGCAGCCGCGCCCGGTGCAGGACCGGATCCCGCTGCTGATCGGCACAGCCAATTCGCGGCTGCTGCGCTGGGCCGGCGAGCACGCCGACATCGTCGGCCTGACCGGTTTCGGCCGCACCAAGCCCGACGGGCACCAGCACGAGGCCCGCTGGCGGCCGGCCGACATCGACGCGCAGGTGGCGCTGGCGCGGGCGGGCGGCCACGCCGCGCTGGAGGCGCTCGTGCAGCTGGTCGAGGTCACCGACGACGCGGCGGGCTTCCTCGCCGAGCACGCCGAGCGGCTGGCGATGAGCGTCGACGAGCTGCGTCAGGTGCCGTTCCTGCTGGTGGGCACGGCCGAGGAGATCGTCGCGGCGGTGCGGTCGCACCGCGAGCGGTGGGGGATCACCCGCTATGCCGTACGCCGGGCCGGCCTGGACGTGCTCGGCCCGCTGCTGCCTCAGCTGGCCCAGGCGTAGCCCTACTCCGAGAAGAGGACCTGCTCGACCTTGGCGCGGTACTCGACGTATATGTGGCGGTAGCGCGCCAGGGCCGCCGCGGAGTCGCCGGCCTCCAGGTGTTGCAGGATCTCCTCGTGGCCGGCGATCCAGACGTCCCAGAGGTTGCTCTCCGCACCCATCGCCAGGATGCGCAGCGTGCGCGCCACCACCAGGTCGACCATGGACTGGAGCTCACGGTTTCCACTGGCCAGGATCACGATGGTGCTGAAGTCGGCGCCCGCGGCCCCGGCGGCCAGCACGTTGCCGGTGCGCAGTCCCTCGACGAACTCCTTCTGCCGCTGGCGCATCAGGTCGATATGGGTGCTGGTCAGGTTTTCCACGCCCCACTCGAAGCCCGCGCAGGCCAGCACGCCCATCACATCGATGAGCTCGAGCGCGTTCTTCTGCGTCATCTTGGTGACGTGCCGGGTGCGGTTCGGGGCGATGTCGATCAGGCCCTCGACCGAGAGCTGGGCGATGGCCTCGCGCACCGGCGTGATGCTGACGCCGAGCCGGGCGGCCAGCTCGGCGTCCTTGATGAGCGTCCCGGGCGGTAACTCACCGGTGACGATCTCGTTACGGAGCTGTTGGACGACCGCGGCCGTGCGGGTCGGCGGCACCGTGTAAGACATACCGGCAGCCTACCCACAGTGATGAGTGACAGCGGACCGTACCCATGGTCGCTTCTTCCCGTCATGCTGAACGCGTGGCTGACGCCGTACCGCTCATAGATCTCGACGTGTCTCCGCGCGCCGAGCCCGGCACGGCCGCACCACGTCCCCGGCTCAGCGCGCCGCGCCCGGTCCTGATCCTCGTGGTGCTGGTCGCCGCGCTGCTCACACTGACCGCGGCGGCACCGCCGGCGCGGACCATGCAGCCGATCCTGGCGGCCGGGGGTACGGCGGCCGCCGCGTTCACCCTCGGCCCGGACGCGCTCTACACCGCCACTTTCGGCGCGAACCCCAACAGCGAGTCGGGCATCCGCCGGTACGCCCTGCCCGGCGGCGAGCAGTTGTGGGCGACCTCGCTGCCGCAGAACGTGCAGAACCTGACGCTCGACGGCAGCGTGCTGCTGGCCCGCTCGGGCAGCGCCCCGCGGATGTCGTTCCTCGACGCCACCGAGGGCAAGGTGCTGTGGACCCTGACCGAGCCGAACGCCACGGTGGTCACCCTGAGCGGCGGGCGCGCGCTGCTGCGCATCGACACCGACGACGGGGGTACGGAGCTCCGGCTCGCCTCCGCGCGTACCGGTGCGACGATCTGGAGCCGGATGGTCGCCGGGGTCGGCGAGATCCTCAACGACGACCTGTTCGCCGACCGCCCCGACCGGATCGTGGTGCTCGGGATCGACGGGCAGGTCACCACGCTGCAGTTCGCCGACGGGTCGGTGCTCGGCCAGGGTGAGCTGGGCGTACGGCTGCCGGCGGAGTCGGACGGCACGCTGTCGGCCGACTTCGTCGGTGTCACGGTGTCCGGTGACCAGTTGTACCTGTCGCGGCGTGAGCAGGGGCGGGCTTCGCTGGCCGCGTACCGGTTGCCGCAACTGACCCGGCGGTGGCGCACCGAGGGCGGCCCGACCGGGTTCGTGCACGACTGCGGGCCGGTGCTGTGCATCGCGGACACCGGCCGGGTGAGCGGGCTGGACCCCAGCGACGGCTCGGTGCGCTGGTCGGACCCGGCCTGGCGGAACGCGTTCCGGCTCGGCGAGGGCACTCTGCTCGCGTACGACCAGCAGGAGAGCCCGGAGTCGGCGGTCCTCGACGCGCGCACCGGGGCGGTGCGGCGCGAGCTCGGCCGTACGCTCTCGGTCGGCGGCCTGGAGCTGCGCGAGGACAGCAGGCTCGCGGGCCGGACCTGGGTGGCGGTCGCGGACGGCGGCGACGGCACCGTGCACACCGTCGGCTCGATGCAGACCGCGGCGCCGTACGGCTGCATGGTCCGCCGCCCGTACCTGGCCTGCCCGACCTCCGCCGGGCCGACCACCGTCTGGCAGATCCCGTGACCGCGGGCTTGCTCCTCACGTAACGGAAGGACCTAGCGTCTCCGCCATGGGCACCTGGAGCGTCGGCGAGCTGGCCACAGCCACCGGCCTCACCGTGCGCACCCTGCACCACTACGACGAGATCGGCCTGGCCCGGCCCTCCCTGCGCAGCCCGGCCGGGCATCGGCGGTACACCGACGCCGATGTCCGCCGGCTGCACCGGATCGTCGCGTTGCGCGGCTTCGGCTTCGCCCTGGCCGAGATCGGGGCGCTGCTGGACGGCTCCGGGCCCGAGGCCCGCGAGCTGGTGCGCAGCCAGCTGGACCAGGTCCGCGACCGGATCGCCCGGGCGACGCGGCTGCGGGACCGGCTCGAGGTGGTGCTGGGACAGTTCGACGCCGCGGGCACCCCGTCCGCGGCGGTCCTGGTGACGTTGATCGAGGAGATGACCGCGGTGGAACACACCTACACACCCGAGGAGCTGCGGGAGCTGGCGGCACGGCGGCAGGCGCTGGCCGCCCAGCTCAGCCCGGAGGAGCTGGCCGAGATGTCGGAACGCCGGCGGCGGGCGTGCGAGAGCATGACCCCGGAGCAACTGGCCGAGCTGCACCGCAGCCGTCCGCCCCTGCCGCACTGACGGGCAGCCGGAGCCGGCCGTCGACCTGGTGGTCGCTCGGCCGGCCCGGGCGGCGGGTCAGTGCGTGCAGGGCCGGTTGTAGTTGGCGCGCGACAGGGTGTTCATCGCGGTGAACTGCAGGTCGTACTCGCGCAGGCCCTGTTTGGTCTTGTCCGCCCCGACCACGCTGTTGACCTTGACGTTCAGCCGGTCCAGGTCGCTGCCGCCGTCGCCGCTGGCCTCGAGGACGAACGGGTTGATCATCTGCTTCGGCGTGCCGTTGTCCAGCCGGGCCGAGATCAGGTTGTTGGCGACCGCGGTGGCCGGTCCGGAGATGGCGTCCGGCCACGGCCACTGCCGGCGCTTGAGGGTGCCGCCGGCGCGGGGCAGGCTCAGTTGCACGCACTGGTTGTTGCCGGCGTCGTCGATGAAGACGTAGTCGATGTACCAGTTCGTGGTGTCGGAGTAGCTCTCGTTGACCCGGTAGGCGTACCGGACCTCGCGGTCCAGCTTGTTGAACGCCGCCTGCAGCTCGACCTGGGCCGTCGCCGAGGCCTCGGCCGTGTCCGTGGTGTGGAACATCCCGTAGAAGCCGGTGCTGGCGATGGCCATGACGACGGACATCACCGCCATGCTGACCAGCACCTCGGCCATCGAGAAGCCGGCGTCGCCGGCGGCCCGGAGCCGGTCGCCGAGGCGGGTCATGAGCCGGTCGCCGAGTTGAAGAGCGGCTCGAGCGCGGACGTGCTGATCTGGGTGCTGGTCGCGTACGAGCAGCCGGCGGCGGGGCAGGTGCGGCCCTTCCAGACGATCTTGATCGTGACGTTGAGCAGGGCGCTGACGGTGACCGAGGACGTCCACTGCCGGGTGTAGCGGATGGAGTTGACCACGACCTCCGGGGTGCCGGACTGGGTACCGAGCCAGGTGGTCACGTCCGCGGCCGGCACCTGGCGCAGCTGCTCCATCGAGTCGGCGGCGACCTGGATCGCCGCCTGCCGGGCCCCCTGCACGTCGATCGTCACCATCGAGCGCACGAAGAACGTGGTGACCGCGCTCAGCACGACGCCGATGACGGCGAGCGAGGTCAGCACCTCCACCAGGGTGAAGCCGTCGTCTTTGCTTGCTGCCATGGCCACTTCCGCTCAGTCCGTGGTGACGGTCGGCGCGCCGGAGCCGACCGGCGGGGCCACGAAGGCCTTGACCGCGAGGCTGACGCTCATCTTGTCCGCCTTATCGGTGCTGGACTCGCTGACTTGAGCGGAAGTGAGGTTGGCCGACTCGATCAGCACCGCGCGCTTCTGGCCGGTGCCCTGCAGCTCCTGCATGAAGGTGCTCAGGTTCTTGGCCGAGCCCTCGGCGGTGAGCTGGATCGGCAGCGCCCAGACGCCGGGCAGGTTCTCGACCTCGGACGGGGTGTTCACGGTCACGCCGCTCACGTCCACATCCAGGTCGGTGCCCGC
The DNA here is from genome assembly GCF_055586185.1 of Actinoplanes sp. NPDC051405. NCBI lineage: Bacteria > Bacillati > Actinomycetota > Actinomycetes > Micromonosporales > Micromonosporaceae > Actinoplanes > Actinoplanes sp. NPDC051405. The sequence goes on along the minus strand of NZ_JBVJIR010000010.1, from coordinate 210,566 downwards.
GGCCTGCAACTGGCGCAGGAAGGCCGGCACGCCGGAGTCGGCGGGCAGCGCGTCCTGGTAGCCGGCCAGCGTGGCCTTGAGCTGGGCCAGGTTCGCCTTCTGCTTCTTGAGCGTGACGATGCGCTTGCGCATGTCCACGGCCTGGGTGCGCGCGGTCTCGGTCTGGTCCCGGAAATCGGCCGCCTCGGTCTTTTGCGGGTTGATCAGCAGGAACCAGCTCACGACCGCGAGCAGGACGACGACGGCGGCACCGGCGACCATCCAGAGCCGGTCGGCGTGACGGGCACCCATCACTTGCCTCCCGTCTCGCACTTGTCGCCGAAGCGGCCGCAGAGGGCGGCGCTGGTGATGTCGACCCGCAGGGTCCAGCTCACGGCGTTCTCCTCCGTGGTCACGTTGGTCACGTACGCGTTGGCCAGCACCGACTGCTTGCCGAGGGCGTCGACGTAGGCCGCGACGGCCCGCTTGTCCGGCCCGGTGCCGGTGACGACGGCCGAGCCGATCGGCGCCGACGTGGTGGTGCTGGGCAGAGAGTTGCCGGACGAGGAGCTGCCGGCATCCTGCAGAGCGCCGTTGATCCCGACCACGGTCACCCCGGCCGACTCGCCGACGCTGCGCAGCTGGTCCAGCAGCGACGCCCAGTCGAGGTCGTTGGCCATGGCCGTCTTGAGCTGCTTGGACAGCGTCGTCGTGTCGTTCTGCACGTCGACCACGTCGCCGTACGCCCGCTGCGAGCGCTGCAGGTCGGTGACCTCGGTGTTGGCCGCGTTGAGCTCGTCCTCGGCGGCCCGGGTCTCCTGGCGTTCCAGGACGAACCAGCCGGTGAGCAGGCAGGCCACGAGGATGACGAAGACGATCACCCAGCCACGGGTACGGCGGGCCCGCCGCCCGGCGATGATCTCCTCGGGCAGCAGGCTCGCCGAGATGGTCAGCAGCCGGGTCACCCGCTGCGGGGAGACCGCGGGGTCCAGGGGCATGAGGGTGGTGGCCATCAGGCTGCCGCTCCCAGGGTCAGGCCGATCGACACCGCGGCCGACGGCAGGAAACTGTCGAAGCCGCGCTGGCGGGCCCGGCGGGTGTCGCGCAGCCGGCCGGCGCTGTCGGCGTACATCACCTGGACGCCGAGGTGCTGCTGGATGTGCTCGGCCAGGCCGGGCATCAGCGCACTGCCGCCGCACAGCGAGACGCGGGTGACCTGCTTCTGCCGTTCGCCCGAGGCGAGATAGGTGAACGAGCTGCGCAGCTCGTTGATCAGCGGGCGGATCGCGTCGGCGGCGGCGGTGTCACCGTCCGGGCGGCCGTCGCCGTGCAGGCCGTACCGGCACTTGAGTGCTTCCGCCTCGGGGGCGGTGATGCCCAGCCGGGTGGCGATGCTCTCGGTGATCTCGGCGCCGCCGCGGGGGACGGTCCGGACGATCAGCGGCTCGCCGTCGGCGTGCACGACCACGCTGGTGACCTCGGCACCGATGTCGACGATGGCCTCCACCTGGGCGTCCAGCCGGGACGCGGCGCGCAGCAGAGCGAAGGAGGCCAGGTCGACGTTGACGACGTGCAGGCCGGCCTTCTCGACCGCCTGGACGAGCGCCATGACGGCGTCCTTGGGCATGGCGATCAGCAGGCCGCGCACGGTCGGGTTGTCACCGGGCTCCTCGAGCGGGCGGAAGTCGAGCAGCGAGCGGTCCACCGCCAGCGGCAGCATGTCGCGCACCTGGAACGGCAGCGACTTGCGCATCTCCTTGGCGGGCAGGTTGGAGACGGCCATCTCGCGGACCACGAGCTGCGGGTTGGTGACCCCGAGCAGCACCTGCTTGGTGTCGAACTTGCAGGCGGCCCAGAGCTGCTTGAGCGCCGAGGTGACCGCCACCGGCTCGGTGAGGATGCCGGCCTGGACGGTGCCGGGCGGCAGCGGCACCTGACCGAAGTTGGTCAAGGTGTACTCGTCCTTCGCGCGGCGCACTTCCACGGCGCGAATGGACGACGAGCCGATGTCCAGCCCGATCGGATTGACGCTAGCCATCGGTTTCCTTCCTCGATCAGGCGGTGGGGATGAGCAGGGCGGTGTACCAGTCGGCGATCGGCGCCGCGGCGAAGACCGCCAGGAAGGCGCCGGCCAGCAGGTACGGGCCGAACGGGATCCGGGTCTTGCGACGGGCCACCCGCAGCGCGATGAGAACCACGCCGACGAGCCCGCCGAGCAGGAACGCCGCGAACATGCCGACCGCGACCCAGCTCCAGCCGAGCCAGCCGAGGTAGAGGCCGAGCAGCGGGGCGAGCTTGACGTCGCCGCGGCCCATCCCGAACCGGCTGATGACCTCGAACAGGACCCAGAGCACGCCGGCGGCGAGCAGGGCCCGGGCGGCGGTGTCCCAGTCGCCCCGGGCGATCACCGCGGGGACGAACAGGGCCGCTGTCACGACGTACGACGGCAGGACGATTTGGTCGGGTAGGCGCAGCACGTCCAGGTCGATCGCGGCGAGCGCGATCGCGACGGCCGCGAGATACAGGTACGCGGGCAGCTCCCAGGTCCAGCCGAACCGGGCGGCCACGGCGACGAAGAGCACCGCGGTGCCGGCCTCGACCAGTGGGTACCGCGCGCTGATCGGCGCCCGGCAGTCGGCGCACCGGCCGCGCAGCAGCAGCCAGCCGAACACCGGGATGTTGTGCCGGTTGCGGACCTCGTTACCGCAGTGCGGGCAGTGCGAGCCCGGGTGCACCAGCGACTCGCCGCGGGGAACCCGGTGGATCACGACGTTCAGGAACGATCCGACGGCGAGACCGAGCAGGCCGACGATGCTGAGCAGCAGCGGCTGCGGCATGGCGGGTCCTCCTCGATCTCGTCGGCGGGGTGGGAGCGGGTGGTGCCGCCGTCGGCGACACCACCCGGGTCGGAGCTGGGCAACGCGTCAGGGCTTGCAGGTCTCGATCTTGACCGCCGGCGTCGGCACACTGACCGAGCCGCCCTTGGTGCTGTCGTACAGGTAGACCTTGCCGCTGCCGCCGGTGTTGGTCGCGCAGACCAGGTACGAGCTGGCGGTACCCACGTACGTCATCTCCGTCTTGTCGGAGAGGGTGACGAGGTTGGTCGCGCTGTTGGTGGCAGTGGCCGAGCCGAGGTTGAAGCTGTCGGTCTGCTTCGCCGAGGGCAGCGTGGCGTACGCGTTGCCGTTGTCGGTGTAGTACTGCTCGATCGCGCTGACGGCGCCGCGCACGTCGGACTGGGCCGACTTGTCGGCCGCGCCCTGGCGGTAGTTCAGGTACACCGGGACGGCGATGGCGACCAGCACGCCGATGATGACCACGACGACCAGGAGCTCGATGAGGGTGAAGCCCTCGTCCTGCTTCTTGGCGCGCATGCGAGCGATGATGTCCTGCATTGGGGGTGCCTCCAGTGTGGCGTCAGGGGTGGGGCGGGGATGGGTGGTTCCGGGCTCGGGTGCCCGACTCCGCGACCGGAGACCGGTCGTTTCCTGCTCCTGGGCGTCAGTTGCCCTGGATGTTCTGGTAGATGGTGAACATCGGTAGGTACAGACAGATCACCATTCCGCCGACCACAGCTCCCATGACGAGCACCATGATCGGTTCGATCGAAGCGGTCAGGGATTCGGCGGCGCTGTCGACTTCCCTGTCATAGAAATCGGCAACCTTGTCGAGCATCTGACTGATTTGACCGCTTTCTTCGCCCACTTCGATCATCTGAGTGACCATCTCGGGGAAGACCTTGTGGTTGCGCAGCGCGGACGACATCGGCTGGCCGTCGCGTACGGCCGACTGCACGTCGCGCATGGCCGCGTTGATCACCTCGTTGCCCGTGGTCTCGCCGACGACGTGCAGCGCCTGCATGACGGGCACGCCGACGTTGAGCAGCAGGCCGAGGTTGCGCGAGAACCGGCTCATCGCCAGCTTGCGGAAGAGCGAGCCGAAGACCGGCATCCGCAGTTTCAGCCGGTCCACCTTCAGGCGGAAGTCCTGGCTCTGGCGGACCTGGCGCTTGTAGAGGATCGTCGAGGTGATGCCGATGGTCAGCACCAGCGGGCCGATCCACCACATGTTGTGGCTGGCGTCGACCAGGAACTGGGTGATGGCCGGCAGTTCGCCGCCGAGATTCTTGAACATCGCCTCGAAGATCGGGACGATGAAGATCAGCACGGCCGCGATCAGCACGAAGGTGAAGGCCAGCACGATCGCCGGGTAGGTCAGCGCACTCTTGATCTTGCCGCGGAGCGCGGTGTCCTTCTCCAGGCTGTCCGCGATCTGCTCCAGAGCGCGGTCGATCATGCCGCCCGCCTCGCCGGCGCGGATCATGGCGATCATCAGGCGGGGGAAGACCTTGTCGTGCTTGGCCATCGCCGAGGACAGCGACACGCCGCCGGCGACATCCGTACGGACCTCGGCGGTCGCCTTCTTCAGCGACGTCGCGGTGGTCTGCTCCTCCAGGATCGACAGCGAACGCAGCAGCGACATGCCCGAGGCGGTCATCGTGGAGAACTGCCGCGCGAAGACCGCCAGGTCCTTGAGCTTGGTCCGGTTGCCCAGGCCCGGGATCTTCAGGTCCCGGTTGAGGCCCTGGCCGGCCTGGCTCAGCTCGAGCGGGACCTCGCCGCGCTGGCGCAGCAGGTGCGTCGCCGCGGTCTCGTTGGCCGCCTCCACCGTGCCCTTGGTCTTGCGCCCGTGCGCGTCGATGCTGTTGTAGTGGAACGTCTTCGTCGCCGGCATGTCACATCCGTCCGATCAGGCGCTTGAGCTCTTCTTGCGAGTGGCAGATCTCGAGGGCGGCCTGCATCGAGACCAGGCCCTCCCGGACGCGTTCGGCCAGGTGCTGGTCGAAGGCCAACATGCCGTCGTTGCCACCGGCCTGCATAAAGGACGGGATCTGGTGCGACTTGCCCTCCCGGATCAGGCTCCGGATGGCCGGCGTGGCGGTGAGGATCTCGCAGATCACCATCCGGCCCTTGCCGTCGGCCCGCGGCGCCAGCGCCTGCGTCACGACGCCCTGCAGGCTCGCCGCCAGCTGAGCGCGGATCTGCAACTGCTGGTGCGGCGGGAAGATGTCGATGACGCGGTCGATGGTCTGGGTGGCGCTCTGCGTGTGCAGGGTGGCCAGCACCAGGTGACCGGTCTCGGCGGCGGTGAGCGCGGTGGCGGTGGTCTCCAGGTCGCGCAGCTCGCCGACCAGGATGATGTCGGGGTCCTGGCGCAGCGCGTGCTTGAGCGCCTGCGGGAAGGTCTCCGTGTCGGAGCCGACCTCCCGCTGGTTGACCAGGCTGCGCTTGTGCGGGTGCAGGAACTCGATCGGATCCTCGATGGTGATGATGTGCGCCGAGCGGCTGCGGTTGGCCAGGTCCAGCACCGAGGCCAGGGTGGTGGTCTTGCCGGAACCGGTCGGCCCGGTCACCAGCACCAGGCCGCGGGGCAGGTGGGCGAAGCGGGCCACCGAGTCGGGCATGCCCAGCTCGTCCAGCGGCTTGATGGTGTGCGGGATGGCCCGGAAGACCGCGCCGCACGAGTTGCGCTGGATGTAGAGGTTGCCGCGGAACCGCGAGACGCCGGTGATGCTGTGCGCGAAGTCCATCTCCTGCTCGCGCTCGAACGTCTCCCACTGCTGGGCGGAGACGGCGGCGCGGGCCAGCAGGACGGTGTCGGCCGAGTTGAGCTTGCCGTAGCCGGGCAGCGGCCGCAGCGTGCCGTCGACCCGGATCATCGGCGGGGAGCCGACGGTCAGGTGCAGGTCCGAGCCGCGGGCCTCGACGAGCGAGATCAGCATCTGGTCCAGCACGGCCAGGTCGTCCGGGCCGGGAGCGGCCGGGTCAACCGGTGCCGCCTGGAGCGGTACCTCGTGGTCGAGCGTGTACATGAGCTGCACCGACAATCTCGTCGTGAAGTCTGACGCCCCCTAATTCGGCATCCCGGCAGGCGGCTTTAGGACCAGGTCCGGCGGAAATGTCCGCAGCCGCGGCCGGCGAGGTACCCTGCCGCCGCGCACGCTCAGATGGCGACGCGCGAGACCTCACGCAGCGACGTCAGCCCGCCCGCCGCCTTGGCCAGGCCGTCCGAGCGCAGCTCGTACATGCCCTGCTCGAGGGCGACCTCGCGGATCTCGTTGGAGGAGGCGCGGCGGATGGTCAGCGACTCGATCTCCGGCGAGATGGGCATCACCTCGTGCAGCGCGATCCGGCCGCGGTAGCCGGTGTTGGCGCAGTTGCGGCAGCCCACCGGCTTGTAGAGCGCGTCCGGGATCTTCAGGTCCTGCATCGGCCAGCGGGCCCCCTCGAGCTCCTCCGCGCTCGGCAGGTACGCCTCCTTGCACCAGTCGCACAGCCGCCGGGCGAGCCGCTGGGCCAGTACGCAGTCCAGCGACGAGCCGACCAGGAAGGGCTCGATGCCCATCTCGGTGAGCCGGGTGACCGCGCCGGGGGCGTCGTTGGTGTGCAGGGTGGAGAGCACCAGGTGGCCGGTGAGCGACGCCTCGACGGCGATCTGGGCGGTGTGGCTGTCCCGGATCTCACCGATCAGCACGACGTCCGGGTCCGAGCGCAGGATCGCCGGGAGCACGGCCGCGAAGGTCAGGCCGGCCTTCGTGTTCACCTGCACCTGGTTGACCCCGCGCAGCCGGTACTCGACCGGGTCCTCGACGGTGATCACGTTGATCTCCGGCTTGCTGATCCGGCCCAGGGTCGCGTACAGGGTGGTGCTCTTGCCGGAACCGGTGGGACCGGTGACCAGGACCATGCCGTGCGGCTTGCTGAACGACTCCGCGAAGCGGGTCAGGTTGTGCTGGGTGAAACCCAGCTTGTTCATGTCCAGGTCGATGCCGCCGGTGTCGAGCACCCGCAGCACGATTTTCTCCCCCCACACCGTCGGCAGGGTCGCGGTCCGCAGGTCGACCTGGCGGTCGCGGATCAGCGCGGTGATCCGGCCGTTCTGCGGAATCCGCTTCTCGGTGATGTCGACGCCTGACATGATCTTGAGGCGGGAGGTCAGCGCGGCCATCACGCCGCGCGGCACCGTGTCCAGCTCGTGCAGCACGCCGTCGATCCGGTAGCGCACCCGCATGTCGTCCTCGGTCGGCTCCAGGTGCAGGTCGGAGGCCCGGTTCTGGACGGCCTGCTCGATCAGGTTGTTGACGTAGCGCACGATCGGCGCGTCGTCGGCGCTCTGCGCCTGGGCCGTCATCAGCTGGTCGTCCAGCGAGGTGTCGGCCAGGTCGCCCAGGTCGCTGTCCTCGCGCTGGAGCCGCTCGATGATCCGGCGGACCTCGCTGCGGGCCACCACCACCGGGCGGATCGTCATGCCGGTGGAGGCGCGGACGTCGTCGAGCGCGACCACGTCCCCGGGGTCGGTGACGCCCACGACCAGTTCGCCGTCGTGCATCGCCAGGCCGAGCACCCGGTGCCGCAGCACCACGGGCAGCGGGATGCGCTTGAGCGCGGCCGGGTCGGGGGAGTAGCCGACCAGGTCCAGGGTGTTGATGCCGAAGGCCGCCGCGGCCGCCTCGGTGAGCTGCTCCTCGGTGACGACCTGGTCGTTGATCAGGACCGCCCGCACCGACCGGCCGCTGCGCTGGGCCTCGTCGGCCGCGGCGTCCACCGCGACCGGGTCGATGCCGATCTGCTTGAGCGCGTCGAGCAGCGGGCGGAAGGTCTGGTCCATGACATCCTCAGGGAAGCGGTACGTACACCGGTACGTCCGTCCCATCGGACACTTCCGACTTTTCCTGAGGCCCTGGTTACGTCTGACGAAATGCCCGCCGGTAGGCCGAGGGCGCCACTCCGATCGTCGCTCGCAGGTGCTGGCGCAGGGCTGTCGCGCTGCCCAGCCCGGCCCGCCGGGCGACCACGTCGATGCTGAGATCGGTCGACTCCAGCAGCAGCCGGGCGTGGGCCATCCGCTGCTGGAGCAGCCACTGCAGCGGGCTGAGCCCGGTCTCGTCGCGGAACCGGCGGGTGAACGTGCGCACGCTCATCCGGGCGTGCCCGGCCAGCTCCTCCAGGCTCAGCTGCTCGGCCAGCCGGCTCAGCGCCCAGGCCCGGGCCGGTTCCGTGCCGGAGCCCGCCACCGCCGGCACCGGCTGCTCGATGTACTGGGCCTGGCCGCCGTCGCGCCACGGGGCCACCACGCAACGCCGGGCCGCCTGGTTGGCCACCGAGCTGCCGTGGTCCTGGCGGATCACGTGCAGGCACAGGTCCACGCCGGCGGCCACCCCGGCCGAGGTGAGCACGTCGCCGTCGTCCACGAACAGCACGTCGAAGTCCCAGTCGACCTGCGGGTACAGCCGGGTCAGCCGCTTGGCCCAGGCCCAGTGGCTGGCGGCGGTGCGCCCGTCGAGCAGGCCGGCCGCGGCCAGCACCGAGGCGCCGGTGCAGATGGAGATGATCCGGGCGCCGCGCGCGTGGGCGGCGCGCAGGGCCTCGGTGACGGCCGGCGAGACCTTGCCGTCGGTCATCGTGCTGCCGCCGCTGACCCCGGGCACGAGCACGGTGTCGGCGGTGGCCAGCGGGGTCAGGTCGTGGTCCGGGACGATCTGGAAGCCGCCGCGTTCGGGGCGTACCGGGCCGGGGCCGTCGCCGCAGGTGGTCACCGAGTAGAGGAAACGGTTGTCGGCATCCCGGGCCGCGCCGAAGACCTGCGGGGGGACACCGAGGTCGAAACCGACCACGCCGTCGAGGGCGAGCATCGCCACGGAATGCACCATGGCCCGATTCTTGCGCATCATGGCCTCCCGGCCACTCGTCCGTCCGTCTCCACCTCCGCAGAATGATCGGGTGACCCTTCGCCGTCTTCATCCCGCCTGGCTCGTCGCCGCTGTCGCCTTCATCGCGCTGGTCGGCGCGGCCGGCTTCCGCGCCACCCCGTCGGTGATGCTGCAACCGCTGCACGACGAGTTCGGCTGGTCGCTGGGCACGATCTCCGCGGCGGTCTCGGTCAACCTCCTGCTGTACGGCCTCACCGCCCCCTTCGCCGCGGCGCTGATGGAAAAGCTCGGCATCCGCCGGGTGGTGGCCGGCGCGCTGGTGCTCGTCTCGGCGGGCAGCGGCCTGACCGTCTTCATGCAGCAGAGCTGGCAGCTGATCCTCTGCTGGGGCGTGCTGGTCGGGCTCGGCACCGGCTCGATGGCGCTGGGCTTCGTGGCGGTCGTGGCCAACCGCTGGTTCGTGGCCCGGCGCGGGCTGGTCGTGGGCGTGCTGACCGCCGGTGGTGCGGCCGGGCAACTGGTCTTCCTGCCGCTGCTGGCCCGGCTCACCGGCGCACACGGCTGGCGGGTCGCCGCGCTGACCGTGGCGGCGGTCGCACTGTCGGTGGTGCCGCTGGTCTGGTGGCGGCTGCGGGACCGGCCGACCGACCTCGGGGTGACCGCGTACGGCGCCGGACCCGACGACGTGGCCTCGCTGCCCGCCGTGGCGCCCGGCGGTGCGGTGCGCGTCGCGTTGCGTTCCCTGAGCCAGGCCGCCCGGACCCGGCCGTTCTGGCTGCTCGCGGGAGGCTTCGCGATCTGCGGGGCGACCACCAACGGGCTGATCGGCACCCACTTCATCCCGGCCGCGCACGACCACGGGATGGCCCCGACCACCGCGGCGAGCCTGCTCGCGCTGGTCGGCCTCTTCGACATCATCGGCACCATCGCCTCCGGCTGGCTCACCGACCGGGTGGACAGCCGCTGGCTGCTGGCCGGCTACTACGCGCTGCGCGGGCTGTCCCTGCTGGTGCTGCCGTCACTGTTCGCCGCGACCGCGCACCCCTCGATGGTGGTGTTCATCCTGTTCTACGGGCTGGACTGGGTGGCCACGGTGCCGCCGACGGTCGCCCTGTGCCGGGAGTACTTCGGTGCCAGTGGCGCGGTGGTCTTCGGCTGGGTCTTCGCCTCGCACCAGTTCGGCGCGGCGATCGCGGCCACCTCGGCCGGCCTGGTCCGCGACCAGCTCGGCAACTACGACGCGGCCTGGTACGGCGCGGGCGCGCTGGCCCTGCTGGCCTCGCTGCTCTCGCTGATGCTGCTGCTGGGCAAGCGCCGCAAGGACGTGGGCCCGGCCGGTCCCGGCATCGGCCTGGCGTTCCCGGCGGCCACTACCTCGGCGGCGCCGGCCTCGTAGCCATCACACGGCGAGAGGCGGCAACCGGTATGGCCGCCATGCATCGACAATCGTCTCTTTCTGGCTACGGTGTGGACACCCCGTCCCACACCCCCAGGGAGGACCCCCGATGCTGCGCAAGAGACTGTTCGCCGCGCTGGCGGCCGTCGCGATGCTGGTCGGCCTACAGGTCGGCACCGCCGGGCCGGCCGCCGCGGCACCCCGCATCCTGTACTACGACGCGAGCCAGGCCCAGGAGTTCATCGCGGTCGTCAACCAGGGCGCCCAGATCTGGAACAGCCGGGTCACCAACGTCCAGCTCCAGCCGGTGCCGGCCGGTCGGACCCCCAACATCCGGGTGTACGCGGACAACGGCTGGCCGCGCGCCTACACGACCTCACTGGGCAACGGCCGCTGGTACATGGGCCGCGAGGCAGTCAACGACGGCTACTACCAGCCGCGGATCGCTGCCCACGAGTTCGGCCACCTCCTGGGCCTGCCGGACCGCCGTACCGGTCTGTGCACCGACCTGATGTCCGGCAGCAGCGCCCCGGTCTCCTGCCGCAACCCCAACCCGAACACCACCGAGGCCAACACGGTGAACAACAACTTCCGCTCAGCGGCGGTGGCGGCGTCGATCCCGGCCCGCGAGTTCGTCTGGGTCGGCTGACCCTGCTCCCATCGGGCGCGGGCCGTCAGGCTCGCGCCCGATCCAGTTCTGCCGGCCCGCAGCTGGCACCTCACCCAGGACGTCGCGTCGAGGACGCTCCCCACGAGATCTTGGTAATTCTGGCCGCTATGGCGGGCTCAACCGGTGGTTGCAACACCCCTGTCTGAGTTGGTGGGGTGGGCTGGTGGCGGCGCGGTTATCGATGGTGGAGCGGGAGTTGATCGGGTTGGGTCGGGCGGCGGGTGAGTCGATCCGGCAGATCGCGCGGTGTTTGGGGCGGGCGCCGTCGACGGTGAGCCGTGAGGTGAGCCGGTTCGAGAGGTATCAGGTGGCCCATGTGCCTTCGCAGCCCGATTACGGGTCTTGGTTACGGCATCGCCGGCCGAAACGCCCGGCCCGGTTGGCGACGGATCTGGTGTTTCGTGAGGCTGTGCTGGACGGGTTGCGCCGGCGGTGGTCGCCGCAGCAGGTCGCGGCCCGGTTATGTTGCGGTACCCGGGCATGGGGAAGGTGACCTGCTGGAAGGCACCCGCCGCGGCGGCGCCAACTCGGCCATCGCGACGCTGGTCGAACGCGCCACCCGGTTCGTGATCCTCATCGCGTTGCCGGAGGGCAAACTGTCTGAGCATGTCGCCGTGCAGCTGGCTACCGCGATGGCGTGGCTCCCGGCGCGGTTACGGGCCTCGTTGACGTGGGGCCAGGGCCGGAGATGGCCGCGCACCGGCAGTTCAGCATCGCGGCCGGCTGCCCGGTCTATTTCTGCGACCCGCACCACCCCTGGCAACGCGGCAGCAATGAGAACACCAACGGCCTGCTCCGGCAGTACTTCCCGAAAGGCCGCTTCGACTTCACCACCATCGATCAGACCGACCGACCACGTTGCCGACGAACTCAACGGCCGCCCCGGCACACCTTGAACTGGGCCACCCCAGCCGAGAAGATGACCGAACTACTCGGTGTTGCAACGACACCTTGAGACCGCCTATGGCGGCCACTTTTTACCAAGATCTCGTCGCTGCGCGTGTACCGCGAAGCGGGCCGCGCCGCCCGTGGGGTGGAGGCGTAGCCGGGGGGTGCCCGCCGGGCGGGCGAGGGTGAGTGGTCCCGCACATGGCAGGGAGCGCAGCGACCGCTCTCGGCGGGAGCGACGGTCAGTTATCCGCACGGACCTACGACATGAAGCTCCTGATCCTCGTCACTCGGTCAGCGTGACGACTTCCAGCACCCCGCTCAGCACCAGGATCTGCCGCACGCCGCGGCTCGGATGGGCCAGCTGGAACTCCACGCCCTGGTCCCGGGCCCGCTGGAAGCCGAAGATGATCGCGCCCAGGCCGGTCGAGTCGATGAAGGACAGCTCGGCCAGGTCGACCACGATCGTGCCCGGCCGGCTCTCCAGCGCCTCCACCAGACAGACGCGCACCTGGTCGACGTTCAGGACGTCGATCTCGCCGTGCAGGCGCACGGTGACCACGTCGGCGTCGCGGTCGAGACTGGTTACGGGTTCTTCGGACACCGGGGCCTTTCCGTTCGGCGCAAGCTTCCGCTGTGGTGATGATTCCACGTACGGTAATCGGCACAACGACAGTAGATGGCCGAGTCACCAGTGGGGAGGGCGGCGTGCCGATCCGGGGTGGCCTGCCGCCGCGCAATTCGCGTTTTGTCGGCCGGGAGAGCCTGCTCGCCGACGTGCGCGGGCTGCTCGGCAACGGCCCGGTGGTGCTGCTGCCCGCGGCCGAGCATCAGCTCGGTGGCACCGGGCGCACCCAGCTCGCCGTCGAGTACGCCTATCGCTACGCCGACACCTATGACCTGGTCTGGTGGATCCCGGCCGAGCAGACCGCCGGGATGCGCGCCGCGCTGGTCGGGCTGGCCAGTGAACTGAAGCTGCCCGAGGCCCGCGACATCAACCGCACGCTGGGCGCGGTCCGGGACGCGCTGAGCCGCGGCGAGCCGTACCGCAACTGGCTGGTCGTCTTCGAGAACGCGAACCGGCCCGAGGACATCAAGCCCTACCTGCCCAGCGGCGCCGGGCACGTGCTGGTCACGTCCCGTAATCCGCGGTGGACGTCCGAGGTGGCGCAGGCCGTGCCCGTGCCGGTGTTCGACCGTACGGACAGCGTCGACTTCCTGCGCCGGCGCACCGCGGAGCTGTCCACCGACGACGCCGAGCGGCTGGCCGAGCGGCTCGACGACGTGCCCATGGCGCTCGATCTGGCCGCCGCGGTCCGCACGGCGACGGGCTGGAGCGTCGGTGACTATCTGCGGCACTACGACGAGCGGGCCGCCGAGCTCGCCTTCCCGACGCCGATCCGGGTGGCGTGGGGGCTGGCCGCCGACTCTCTGCGGGACGCCTCGCCCGCCGCCTCGGAGCTGCTGGAGCTTTGCGCCTTCCTGGCCAGCGCACCCGTGTCGTGGGAGCTGCTCTGGGCGGCCCGCGGCCTGGTGTCGCCGGAGCTGGCCCCCACGGTGCGCATCGAACGCCGGCTCAAGGCCGCGCTGCGCCTGATCGGCCGGCACGGGCTGGGCGAGCTCGACCCGCCCGGCGACAGTCTGCTGGTGCATCCGCTGGTCCGGGGCATGCTCGGCCAGCAGCTCAGCTCGGAGCGGCACGCCATCCTGCTGCGCACGGTCCGGGCCATGCTCGCGGCCGCGGACCCGGGCGACCCGGACAACCCCACCCACTGGCCCCGGTACGCGGCCATCGTCCCGCACCTGGTGCACTCCGACGTGCTCGGCGGCGACGCCGAGGAGATCCGCCAGCTCGTGATCAACTGCGTCCGTTTCCTGTACGCCCGCGGCGACTGGGACTCCAGCCGGGATCTGGCGGCGCAGGCGGTGGCGCGCTGGCGCGACAGTCTCGGCGAGACCGACGAGCAGACCCTGCTGGCCTCGTTCCACCTGGCCAATGCGTTGCGGGCGGTGGGCCGCACGGCGGACGCCCGGGCCCTGAACGCGCAGACCCTGCGCTCGCAGCGGGAGGCGCTGGGCGGCGACGACGAGACGACCCTCGCCACGGCCAACAGCGTCGGTGCCGATCTGCGGATGCAGGGCCACTTCAGCCAGGCCCGCCAGCTCGACGCGGACAACCTGGTCCGCTACCGCCGGTTGTTCGGCGAGAGCTTCCCGACCGCGTTGCGCTGCGCCAACAACCTGGCCGTGGACCTGCGGCTGCTCGGCGACTTCCGGGGAGCGCGGGCGCTGGACGAGCAGGTGCTGCGGCACCGGCAGATGATCTTCGTGGAGGGCCATCCCGAGACCCTGTCGTCCCGGGCCGGGCTGGCGTTCGACCTGTTCGGTCTCGGTGACTACGCGGGCGCCACCGCGCTGCTGTCCAACGGGCACGCCGAAGCGCTCGGCGCCGACCATCCGATGGCGTTGTGGGCCGGGCGGTTCGCGGCCATCGCGGCGCGCCGGCGCGGGCTGCCGCAGGCCCGTGAGCTGGCCGCGACCAACGTGGAGCTGTACAGGCAGAAGTTCGGCGACCTGAACGTGGAGACGCTCGGCGCGCTGGTCTCGCTGGCCAACTGCGCCCGTGAGGACGGCGACCTGGAGGAGGCGCACCGGCTGCTGGAACGCGCGGTGGTCCGCTATCACGCGGTGCTGGGCGACGAGCATCCGTTCACGCTGGCCGCGGCGGCGGACCTGGCCGGGGTCGTGCGGGCCGGTGGCCGGTTCGCCGAGGCGCGCACGATCGACACCGAGGCGCTGGGCGGGCTGCGGCGCAGCGTCGGCGCCGACCATCCGTTCACGCTGAGCTGCGCGAACGGCCTCGCCGCCGACCTGCTGGCCACGGGCGACGCGCAGCAGGCCCGCGAGATCGCCCTGGACACGGTGTCCCGGTCGCGGACGCTGCGCGGAGCCTCGCATCCGGACACGCTGGCCTGCGCGTTCAACGTGGCGCTGGACGCCGGCGACGAGCCGTCGATGCACGCCGCCGTCGAGGAGCTGCAGAAGGCGTACGGCGAGGGCCACCCGTTGCTGGCCCGGGCCCTGGCCGGGGTCCGGCTGGAGACCGAGATCGAGCCCCCGCCGCTGTAAGGGCTAGGCCGACAGCGCGGACTGCCTGGTCAGCAGGGAGGTCAGGTCGTCGGCCGGCATCGGGCGGGCGAAGTGGTAGCCCTGGGCCTGGGCGCAGTCCAGCTCGCGCAGCCGGCTGGCCTGGGTGGCGTCCTCGACGCCCTCGGCGACCGGCGCCAGGTTGAACGTACGGGCGATCTGCAGCACCGCCTCGGCCACCGAAGCGCCGTTGCCCTCCTGCATGGCCTGCACAAACGACTTGTCGATCTTCACCACGTCGACGGGCAGCGTGCCCAGGTGGCTCAGCGACGAGAAGCCGGTGCCGAAGTCGTCCAGCGCGATCCGCACACCGAGGCTCTTGAGCGCGCCCAGCACCCGGGCCGACTCGATCAGGTCGACCAGCGCGACCGACTCGGTCAGCTCCAGCACCAGCAGCGCGGGCGGCAGACCGGTGCGCTCCAGCACCGCGCGGACCTCGTCGACCAGCGCGGGATCGCCGAGCTGGCTGGCCGACAGGTTGACGTTGAGCTCGAAGCCGGGCTCCTGCGCCTGCCACACCGCGGCCTGCCGGCAGGCCTCCTCGAGCACCCAGCCTCCCAGCCGCGGGAGCAGGCCCAGCGTCTCGGCCAGGTCCAGAAAGGCGATCGGGGGCAACAGCCCGCGCTCGGGGTGGTTCCAGCGGACCAGCGCCTCGACGCCGACCGTACGCTCGCCGTCCAGGTCGACGATCGGCTGGTAGTGCACCTCGAACTCGCCGTCGTCGAGCGCGCGGCGCAGGTCCGCCTCCTCCTGCCGGCGCTGCTCGGCCACCGCGAACTGGGCCGGGTCGAAGCGCCGGGCGACGCCCTTGCCGTCGGCCTTGGCCTGGTACAACGCCAGGTCGGCCTCGCGCATCACGTCGTCGACGGCCACGCCGCTGCCCCGGGTCAGGGCGATGCCGGCGCTGGCCGGGATGGTCAGCACGGTGTCGCCGATGACCAGCGGCTGGCTGAGGTCGCGCAGGATCCGGTTGGCCACGGTGTCGGCGATCCGGTCGTCGACCAGGCGGGGGAGCAGCACCACGAACTCGTCGCCGCCGAGGCGGGACACGGTGTCGTTGGTCCGCACGTTCGCGGTGAGCCGTTCCGCCGCGGTACGCAGCAGCTCGTCCCCGGTGGCGTGCCCGTACGTGTCGTTGACCTCCTTGAACCCGTCCAGGTCGAACAGGATCACGGCGGTCATCGTGTCGTCGGCGTCCGCGAGGGCGTCGGTGGCGTGGTCCATGAACAGCTTGCGGTTGCCGAGCTCGGTCAGCGGGTCGCGGAACGCCTGCCGGGCGAGCTGGGCGCGCTGCCGGGTGAGGTCCCGGACCAGGCCCTCGTTGGTGCGCGCGCCGAGGAACTGCCGGACCAGGATGATCGCCGCGACGGCGATGACGAGCCAGCTCAGGCCCGGGCTGATGGTGCCGCTGCGGGCGAGCCCGGCCGCGGCCGTCAGGACGGCGACGGCCACGGGGGCGTACTGCACCAGCGGCCACCGCTCGGCCAGCACGAGCACGCCCAGGCCGAGGAGCCCGACCGCGCCGAGGCCGATGAGCACACCGGCGGCACCGCGCGACTGTCCGCCGACCATCAGCGGCCACGCGAGCAGCAGCAGCGACGTGAAGATCATGGTGCCGTCGACAACCCGACGCACACGATCCATGGTCTTCCCGGTCCGACCCATGCCTCACCTCCGACAGGGCCTTCATCGGTGGGCCGGGCGCGTACCTGAGCGAACCTCAGGAAGAAAGCCAACCGGCCAGGGCCAGCGGATCGACGGCCGGGTCACCCAGCGTGCGGTGCACGGCGGCGACCACCTCCGGTGCGTCGCGCAGGGCGCCCCCGGCCCCGCTGAGCGCGAGACCGGTCCAGGCCGCGTCGTCCCCCGGGTCCGTGCCGACCCTTTTCCGGTACGCCCGCAGCGCCGCCGCCGCATCACCGCGCACGTAGGCGAGATCACCGTCGGTCGTACCGGCCGGCGCCGGCTCTCCGCGCAGCGTGGCGTGGATGAGGTCAAGGCGGCCGCTGGCCTCCAGGGCTCGGCGCGGCGCCGGACGCAGCTCGGACTCGACCCGGGGAGCCGGCCGGCCCTGCACCCAGGCGTCCGCGAGCAGCCGGGCGTCCCGTGGCTGCACGTGGCGGTTGCGCAGCCGCCAGCGCAGGTAGTGGTCGGAGTTGGCGGCGGTGGCGAGCCGGGCGACTTCCGCCGGGACCTCGTCGGCGAGCCACGACTGCACCTCGGCGCGCAGCGCGGTCACGAAGCGGGTGCCGGCCGCGGTCAGCGTGCCGCCGGCGAGCAGCCCGTCCGCCGCGCTCAGCACGGCCGCCCGCCACCGGGCGAACTCGAACGCCGCCAGCGGCTCCGCGCGCCGGGCCCGCCAGAACCGGGTGACCGTGAGGTAGGCGTAGGCGCCGTGCAGAATGCCGGCGGCGGGACGGGGATCGTCCCGCCAGGGGGAGTAGCCCAGGGCGTCCGGCTCGTGGTGCAGGTCGAAGAGGTACAGCACCGCGTTCAGCAGGCTGTGCTGGGTCTCGTGCAACAGGCCGACCGCGAGGGCGGTGGCGTCGGCCGGCTCGGACATGGCCACCGCGCCGAACGCGTCCGCGGAGGTGGCGCTGATCCCGCGGGCAGCCGGATCGGGCTCGACGGGCACGATGCAGTCCAGCACCGTGGCCAGCACTTCGGCGTCCGGGCGCAGCTGCTCGACGAGCCGGCACCAGGCCTCGGCGAGGAGCCGCTGCCACCGGTCCAGCTCGGCGGGGGTCAGCGTGGGGGCCGGCGGGAGCCCCAGGCCGGCGCGCAGCGGGTCGCTGTCCTCGATCCGTACCGTGATCGACTGACCGTCGTGGGTCGCGGTGAGCTGCCGGTCGGCCGGTCGGGTGCCGGCCGTCAGGGTGGCCAGGTAGTCCAGCGGGGCCTGCGGCGGCGTACCGGTCCGCAGGGCGGTCAGGCAGCGGGTGGCCCATACGCCGACCAGCGGGCGGGCCAGCAGGGCGCGGACCCGAGCGGGATCCTCGCGTTCGGCCGCGACCAGTTCGGCGTACCCCGGGACCGGTGCGTCCGCGACCAGCTCACGCAGCAGGAGCAGATGCTTGCTGAGCTGGGACCGGCGCAGCTCGTCGAGGGTGGCGGCATCCGGGCGGCCCGCGGCGAGCGCGGCGAACGCCGGGTCGCTGAGCCGGTGCACCGGCAGGGTGGCAGTGGGACCCACGGGCTCAGAGGGCCGAGTTGAAGCCGGCGATCGGCTCGCCCGGCCGGGCCAGGTCATCGGCCAGCCGGCGCAGGCAGTGCGCCAGCACCGAGTCGTCGGTCTCCGCCGGCGCGCCCGCACCGGCGAGCTCCGCCAGGGACAGCCCGGAGACGTCCACCATGGCGGACCGCCACTCGGGTGTCGCACCGGTGGTGCTCGTACCCCCG
Source organism: Actinoplanes sp. NPDC051405 (assembly GCF_055586185.1). Lineage (NCBI taxonomy): Bacteria > Bacillati > Actinomycetota > Actinomycetes > Micromonosporales > Micromonosporaceae > Actinoplanes > Actinoplanes sp. NPDC051405. The sequence continues at coordinate 192,377 of NZ_JBVJIR010000010.1, read as the reverse complement.
TCCACGGGCACCTACCCTCACCTCAGGGCCGGCGCTGCTTGCCGACCGGCAACGATCAATGTATTGCCGCCACATTACGGCGGTCGCCGGGTCGGGTGATGTCCGGGCGTTACCGGACGCTGCGCTCGCCGGGGTTGACGCGGCGTGATCTCATAGGACGCCAACACAGCAAAAGTCGGCAACGGAGGACAAACTGTGCTGGGACGGAACGTGGAGGGTGCGACGAGCTCGGAGGACGAGGTGCAGGATCAGATCGACGCCGCGGTCGAGGAGGCCCCAGACGCCGAGGGCAGTCCTGAGCAGCCGGACGCTCCGGTGATGCCGGCACCGCCGTTCCCCACCTTCTCCAGCCGGCCCACCCTGCCGCACCAGGTGCCGGGCGTGGGTTTCGAGAGCGGACGGGACAGCCGTGCCCGCTGAGGACTCCCGGCCGCAGCTGCCGCGCCGTGGCCCCGCGCCGCCCGTCGACCGGATGGACAACGCCGAGCTGGCCCGGCTGGTCGAGGCGGAGCACCCGTACCGGGGCAAGGCGCTCTTCGAGCTCTCGGACCGGATCGCGGTCGACGACGACGCGGCGACCAAGGTGGCGATGCTGAGCCGGCTGACCTCGTTGCGGACCGCGCGGCTCTTCGACCGGGTCTCGCTGGCCTGGTCGGCGATCATCGCGCTGCTGGCGGCGGAGACGCCGCACTCGCGCTCCTCGGCCTACGAGGCGTTCTACGCCCTCGGCGAGGCCGAGCAGCGCGACATGCTGGACTATCTGGAGGTCACGGCGATCGAGGACGCGCACCCCCGGATCGGCTAGCTCTGGATCGGCTAGTTGTAGTGCCCATGAGCGTTGTTGACGGCGTGTCGGCTTGAGATGTGAGAAGACCTCCGGCGAGGTGGAAGTTGCGACGCTTCACCGAACCGGAGGTCTCTATGGCCCACCGTAACGCCCGCCTGACCCTGCACGGCCGACGGCTGCTCATCGCGCGTGTCGTCACCGATCGACGCCCGGTCGCCCATGTCGTCAAAGAACTCGGCGTGTCCCGCGCCACCGGCTACAAATGGCTGGCCCGGTGGCGCGCCGAAGGCGACGCCGGACTCCACGACCGGCCCAGCACCGCCCATCACATCCCGGCCAGGACCACCGCCGAACTCGAGGCCCGCGTCTGCGCCCTGCGCACCAGCCTCAAACGTGGCCCCCGCCGCCTCGCACCGCTGCTGGGCATGCCGGCCTCAACGGTGCACGCCGTGCTGACCCGTCACGGCCTGCACCGCCTCGCCTGGCTCGACCGACCCACCGGACAACCCATCCGCCGCTACGAACGCCAGCGACCCGGCGAACTCGTCCACGTCGACGTCAAGAAGATCGGCCGGCTCCGCGACGGCGGAGGCTGGCGCGCCCACGGCCGCGACAGCGACGCCCACCGCCGCGCCCGCACCAGCCCCCGCGTCGGCTACGAATACGTCCATGCCGCGATCGATGACCACACCCGGCTGGCCTACGCCGAAATCCACCCCGACGAAACCAGCGCCACCAGCGCTGCGTTCCTACGCCGCGCGGCCGCCTACTTCGCCCAGCTCGGCATCCCGGCCATCGAACGCATCATGACCGACAACGCCCTGGCCTACCGACGCGGCCACGCCTGGCGCGACGCCCTGGCCGACCTCGGCGCCCAGCCCCGCTTCACCCGCCACTACCGGCCCCAAACCAACGGCAAAGCAGAACGCTTCAACCGCACCATGTGCGACGAATGGATCTACTCCCGACCCTTCACCAGCAACCAAGACCGCGCCGACGCCCTACCCGGCTGGCTACACACCTACAACCACCACCGCGCACACACCGCACTCGCAGGCCAACCACCCATCACCCGCGTCAACAACGGTCCTGGTCCCTACAGCTAGTTGGCGCGGACCCCTGGGGAGCCCGCGCCGTTGAGTGGTCCTCAGGCCTCGACCTTGACGCCCTTCCAGAAGGCGACCCGGTCCCGTACGGCCTTGGCGTCGGGCTTCGGCTCCGGGTAGAACCAGACCGCGTCCTGCGTGACGTGCTCACCTGACTCGAGCGTGTAGTACGACGCCTTGCCCTTCCAGGGGCAGACGGTGTGCGTGTCCGAGGGGCGCAGCACGTCCTCGCGCACCGAGGAGCGCGGGAAGTAGTAGACGCCCTCGACTACCACGGTGTCGTCGCTCTCAGCGATGATCTCGTCGTTCCAGATGGCCTTCGGCATACCCCGAACGTAGCGCGCCACCGGGGGACTGTCCGATACGCGCGGCTTATTCGCCTCCCGTGGGTGAAACGTGGTGAGACGTCCGCACATTGCCCGGGCGCTGTACGAAGATCTAGAGTCGATCCGCCAGCCCCCCGACGGAAGCGGCCGCCATGACCCGCCTGAGCACGCTGCCGAGCACCCGCGAGCAGGCCCGCCGGGCCCTGCTGCTGATCGGCGCCCCGGCCTCGTCCCGGCTCGTCGTCGACGTGCACGGCGCGCTGTTCGACGGCGACCTGACCGTGACGGCGCTGGTGGCGCTGCTGCGCGACGAGGAGCGCGCCCGCCCGGCCGGCGACTCGTCCGCGTACCGCATCTGCCCTGCTCTGCAGCCGGATCTGACCGCCGCCCGCGGCCTGCTCACGCTCTCCACCTGGCCGGTCGAGGGCCGGGTCGCGGCCCCGCGGGCCGACCTGTTCGCGGCGATCGTCCGGATCGCCGAATTCATCGCGATGCGTGAGGTCGCCGGCGCGGCCGCCGCGGCCCTGCTGCGCCGCCTCGCCGACGAGGTGCCCGGCGGCCCGGAGGCGTACGCGGTGCAGCAGCCCGCCGCGCTGGCCGACGCGGCCCGGGTGGCCCTCGCCGCCGTCCCGGTCGCGCCGCTGCCGGCCGAGACCGTGCGGCGCTGGGAAGGCCTCGACGAACAGCAGCGGCTCTTCGGCCTGCCGCGGATGCCGCAGCAGCGGGGCCGCGCGTGACCGCGGGACTCGACCGGCTGCGCGGAGCCACCCCGCCGAAGCGGCACAACGCCCGGACGATCGCCGCGCTGACCGGCAATCCCGGCTGCACCCGCCGGGCCGTGCTGGACGCCGCCGGGGTCGACAAGCCCAAGCTCGCCCAGCGGATCGGCTTCCCGGGCAGCTTCGGGCAGTCCCGGTTCGCGCTGGCCCGGGGCAACGGCTTCGAGGCGCTGCTCAAGGCGGACGACTGCGCGCTGCTGCGGGAGGTGCTGGCCGGGTGCCTGCGGCTGGACGCCTCCGGGGCGTACGACGACCTGGGTGAGGACGCCGACGACACGCTCACGGCCCGGCACGGGCGCACCCGCGAGCTGCTCGCCGAGTCGGCCGGTGCCGCCCTCATCGACCACCCGCTGCTCACCCTCGACGTCGCCGGTCAGCGGGTCTTCCTCGAGCCCGACCTGATCGCGTTCCAGGCCGGGGGCCGCCTGCACGTGGTCGAGATCAAGTCGTTCGCGATCGTGGACGGGCAGGCCGACAGCGCCAAGGTCTCGGCCGCGGCGGTCCAGGCGGCGGTCTACGTGCTCGCCCTGCGCCGGCTGCTGGAGGAGCTCGGTCACGACCCGGCGCTGGTCAGCCACGACGTCGTGCTGGTCTGCACCGAGAACTTCTCGCTCCAGCCGGTCGCGGTGGTCCTCGACGTGCGCAAGCAGCTCTCCACCCTCAAGCGCCAGCTGACCCGGCTGGCCTCGGTGTCGTCGCTGGCCGCCGAGCTGCCGGAGTCCGTCAGCTTCGACGTCGCGCTCGCGCCCGCCGACCTGATCGCGGCGTTGGGTCACGTCGAGGCCCGCTACGCCCCCGAGTGCCTCTCGACCTGCGAGCTGGCGGTCTACTGCCGGCACGAGGCGGCCGGCAGCACGGCGGCGCTGGGCCGCCCGGTCCGCGACGCGCTCGGCGGGGTGGACACGGTGGCCGAGGCGCTCGCGCTGGCCGCGGGCACTGCCACGCCCACCGAGGAGCAGGCCGAGGCCGCGGCGCTGCTCCAGGCCGCTGCCCGCCTGCGGGCCGAGATCCTATGAGTACGCTCACCGCCCTCGCCCGGGCGCAGGCCCTGGTCGCGGGCCGGGCCCAGCCCATCGCCACCGTCCGCCACCTGCACGTCCACTCCCGCCCGTTGGTGCTGATCCCGCTGGCCATGGCCGGTGAGGCGAACGCCCCGCTGGCCGCGATGGCCGGCACCGACCGCTCGGCGCCCCGGCTGCTGGTCGTCGCGCAGCCCCGCAACCGCAGCCACCGCTTCGCCTTCGCCGCCGAGCTGGCCGAGGTCCTCGTGCCCTACGTGGACAGCTTCACCTCCGAGACCGAGGCGGTGGCGGTGGACCGCGGCCGCGACGTGCGGCACAGGTTCACCGACGCGCCGCAGCTGTGGGTGCCGAACACCGGCGGCGTCGACTTCCTGCGCCTGTTCGGCCGGTCCACGCGTTTCCGCAGCACCGAGGGCGAATACGCGGTGCCGCCGTCGGTGCCGTTGCTCGGGCGCTGGCTCACGTTCTTCGCCAACGCCGCCGAGGTGGCCGGGTCGTCGCTGCTGCTCAACGCCGTACAGGCTCTCGGTCTGCACTGGGCGAGCGGGCAGAGCAGCGCGGAGGACGCCCAGCTCGCCGCCCTGCTCGGCTGGATCTCCCCGCCGCCGGGGCGCACCGGCGCCGAGGCCGCGCTGGCGGCCGAGGACCCGGAGCTGTGCCCGCCCGCCGGGCCGGCCACCGACCCGGTCTTCGACAACCACGTGCTGGCGCCGCTGCTGTCCACGGCCGACCCGGACGTCGCGGCCCTCACCGAGGTGCTGCGCGCCCAGTTGCTGCCGACCTGGGAGCTGATGTGGCGCACCCTCGACCTGCTGCGTGAGCTGCCACCGGGCGCCCGGGTGGCCGGCCGGTGGGACAGCGACCGCGACACCTACTCCGGCTTCGTGCAGCACCTCGCCGAGGGTGGACCGCCGCAGCCCCGCCGCGACGGCGCGGTGGCCGCCGCCGCCCGCCTGCACCGCCTGGAGAACGCGGCCACCCGGTACGCGGTCCAGCGGGCCTTCGACGACCCGCTGGTGATGGCCGAGTACCGGCTCACCGGCGCGGCGTTCGTGGGCGACGTGACCCTGGCCAAGGCCGATCGGATCGACGACAGCGGCAAGCGCCCGGTGCTGCGCCCACGGATCATGGTGGTGACCACCGAGACGGTCCGGGTCGAGCCGGGCGCCGTCCTGTCCTCGCCGCAGCGGCCCGGCCAGAAGGCGCTGGTGATCTCGGTGACGGCGGTCGACGAGAAGACCGAGGTGCTGCTGGAGCTCTCCGGCGGGATGGGCCGCAAGCTGGTGGCCGAGCCCGGCAGCGTGCCCGAGGTGGGCGAGCGGTTGCTGCTGACGACGCTGAGCGAGGCGTACCGGCCGGGCGGCGCCTTCCCGGAGCCGGACCAGACGCCCTGGACCCACGGTGGTCCGCCCGTTGCTTTCGAGGCGCCCGAAGCCGGCTCAGAGCAGGCGGATCAGCAGTAACGCGATGTCGTCAGCGCGGCGGCTCGCCGCCTCGATGAGCCGCTCGCACAGCTCGTCCCCGGGCAGGCCCGCGTTGTCCCGCAGCGCCTGCTCCACCAGGGCGATGCCGTCGTCGAGCAGCCGCCCCGGCGTCTCCACCAGCCCGTCGGTGTAGAGCACCAGCGTGGACCCGGGCGGGACCGTACGGGTGTGGGTGGCGCGGTCGTTGCGCGAGACCAGCCCCAGCAGCGGCTCCGGCGTGGTCCACCAGGTCTCCACCGTGCCGTCCGGGAACAGCAGCAGCGGCGGCGGGTGACCCGCGTTGGAGTACGACAGCGTGTACCGGTCGGCTTCGCGGCGCAGCCGGGCCAGCACGACGGTCGCGGCGGCCGGGACCCGCAGCCCGCGCAGCGCCTTGTCGAGCTGGCTGAGTAGCGGCCCGGCCTCGTCGTCGCGGCCGAACGCGTCCCCGCGGACCAGATTGCGCAGCTGGCCCATGGTCGCGGCGGCCTCGATGTCGTGCCCGGAGACGTCACCGACCGCCAGCATCACCGAGCCGTCCGGCTGGGCGAACGCGTCGTACCAGTCGCCGCCGACCGCCGCGCCGTCCTGGGCCGGCAGGTAGCGGGCGTGCAGCTCGATGCCGTCGATCGTGGGCAGCTCGGTGAGCATGCTCTGCTGCAGCACCTCGGCGACGTGCCGCTGCTGGCGGTAGAGCCGGCTGTTGTCGATGGCCAGGCCGGCCCGGCGGCCGATGTCCGTCCCGGTGCGCTCGTCGGCGTCGCTGAACGCCGGCCGGGACAGCCCGTTGACCAGTGTGATCGTGCCGAGGACCTGGTGGCTCACCGGTGCGGTGATCGGCACGACCAGGAACGACGCGTAGCCCAGCCGCTCCGCGATGGTCGCCAGCTCCGTGTCGGTGGTGCGTTCCAGGATGTTGGCCGCGCTCTCGCCGTCGCGGCGGATCGGCCGGCCGGTGCCCTGGACCGCGAGCACGATGGACTTGGCGTTGAGGCCGGTGGCCATCAGCTCGGCGAAGCGGGCCACGTCTTCGGCGCGCTCCGGGTCGCGATGGGCGGTGGAGACCTGCCGGGGCATGCCGTCCGGGCCGATCAGCGAGATCAGGCACCAGTCGGCCAGCCGCGGGGTCAGCGCCCGGCCCAGCGAACCCAGCGCATTGTCGATGTCGGTGGTCGCGGCCAGGGTCTCGGTCAGCTCGGCCAGCATGGCGAGCTGATCGTGCGCGTTCTCGGCGTGCCTGCGGGCCTCCTCGGCGAGCTCCCGGGAGATGCGCAGCCGCAGCTCCGAGGAGCACGCCTCGGACAGGTCGCGCAGGGTCGCCAGCTCCGCCTCGGTCCAGGCCCGCGGCTTGGTGTCGATCGCGCAGAGCGAGCCCAGGGTGCGGCCGTCCGCGTCGGTCAGCGGCATGCCGGCATAGGCCACCACGCCCAGCTCGGGGATGGCCAGATTGTCGCGGACCTGCGCGTAGATCCGCGCGTCCGGGAAAACCTTGGCCTCGCCCTCGACGACCACGTGCTGGCAGAACGAGTGGGACAGCGGGGTCTCCCGCTTGGTGAGCCACGGCTCGGCCAGACCGACCTGGCCGGGAAAGAACTGACGCTGGTCGTCGACCAGCGAGACCAGCGCCACCGGGACGTCGAGCAGCCGCTTGACCAGGCTCGCGAAGCGGTCGAAGGCCTCATCCGGCTCGGCGCCGACACAGACGCGCTGCAACGAACGAAGGCGCGCGGGATCGGCCAGACTGCCCGCGTGTGCCGCGGCAGCCTCGACGTCCTCGGCCATGCGCCCTCCAACCGTCGCCCCCCGGCGGTCCGACAAGCCAGGTTACCCGGCACCGGCCGGGTTGCCAGGGCGGCGCCGTCACCGCTTGATCACGCCACGTCGCGCCGCCCCGGGTCGAGCGGCTGACGGCGCCCGGCGCTCAGACCCGAGCGGATCGTGCGGATCGTCTCGGTGCGGCCGAGCCCGGCCCAGCGAGCCGCCGCCGACAGCTCCTCGGTCACCAGCGCGGGCTCCAGCAGACCCGCCCCGACCAGCCGGCCCAGCGCGAACGCCGCCCGGTTGAGGGTGTCGTTGCGGGTGCCCACCGGCGCGCGGGCCACCCGGTCGGTCTCGGCGGCCAGGGCCACGGACGCGTAACGATCCGGGTGGGCGATCCGCTCCGGGCCGGTGCCGCCGCGCCGGGACGGTGGTTCCGGGCCGGCGATGAGCTCACGCAGGGCGGGCGGGGCCTCGGGTGGTTCCGCGCCCGGGCCGGTTGTCCAGTAGTACGTGGTGCGGTCGGCGTGCCGGGACGGGGGTGCGACCACGTACCCGCCGGCGCCCCGCCAGTCGACGCCCGGCAGCAGGTTGACGCGATTGCCGTACCCCAGCGGGCGGAACCAGAAGTGCCAGCCGCCGCCGCCCGTGCGGACCTGGGGACCCACCGGCATCGCGTCGCCGAGCAGGTGGCGCAGGCCGTGCCAGCCGCCCGGCGAGTCGACGTCGGCGACGTCCATCACGATGCCGGTGCGCAAACCGATGTTCGCCGCCGGCCAGCGCGTCCACCACATCTCGATCCGGCGCGGGTCGACGCTGGCATCGGTCAGGCCGTGACGCAGCCGCGGATGCTTGCCGGGCCGCTCGCAACCGGGCCGCTCGCAGGAGCAGGAGCCGTCGGCCGCAGGCGAGTGCACCGGCAGGACGGGAATCCCGTGCCGGGCGTACGCGAGAGCGGCATCGAGCAGCATTGGCACAAGTGTACGAAGAAAGCTGGGACTGCGGCAGTGAACGGCGGCCTCTATGCTGCGCTCGCACCACTCACCACCGTTCGAGGAGATCCACCGCCGTGACGAAGGAGCCGCACGCCGAGCCCGCGCCTGCGGAGATGGCGCCGGTCGACCAGCCGCCCCCGCCGGCCGACGACACCGTGCCGGCGCAGCTGAAGCCGGTCGTGATCGGGCGCCCGCGCACCCGTGGGACGCTCTCCCGCCGGCTCGTCACCGCCTACTTCGCGGTCGGTCTGGTCCTGCTGCTGGCCGGCACCGCCGCCGTGGTCTACCTGGCGGCCGGCATCTACGACCGGGCCGCGACAGAGCTCAACGCGGCGTCGCCGGCCCCTCGCGCCTCCGGGCGGGTGACCGCGCCCGGGCTGATCGAGCCGTCCGGACCACTGCTGGAACGCATCGGGCCGCAACGGCTGGCCAACGGCGAGAAGTTCGTCGTCGAGGGCGAGCGCGGGGTGCGGTTCGAGGTCACCGTGCGCACCGGCAAGTTCCGTAAGACCGGCTGCGATTCGTACGCCCGCAAGCCGGAGAACGGCGGTTACCTGCCCACCGAGCTGCGGGTGAAGGTGCTGGCCGGCGAGCCGGACGTGACCGACTACGCGTTCCGCTTCCAGCAGCGCGACGGCACCTGGCTGAACTCGGCGTACGGCAGCAACTGCGACAAGAACTACGGCGCGTTCGTCCGGCGGCTCGTGGCGGGCCGCACCTACAAGACGACCATCGTCTTCGACGTGCCGAACACCAAGGGCGACATCGTCTTCGTCTGGCCGACCATCGACGTCATCGCCACCTGGCACCTCGGCTAGGGCAAGCCCTACGCGCCTTCCTGGGGGAGGGCCCGCAGGATGTGGGCGATGTGGTGGGACGTGCTCCAGGCGATCCAGTTGGCCGAGCTGCCGCCGCCGCGCGCGCTGCGGGCCTGCCGGGCGATCTGCGCGTCACCCCAGGAGAAGCGGGCGCCCGCGGCCGGCCACTGGGCCGAGTCGACCAGGGTTCGGCACAGGTCGTGGCAGCGGTCGTCGCTGCGGGCGCCGCGCCGGGCCCACCGGTAGATCCACCAGTCGCGGTCGGTGGTGTAGCGCAGGGTGGGCAGCTGGCGGTGGTTGATGCCGAGGCGCCGTACCGGTGAGGTCACGCCGTAGTCGGCATAGCCGACGCCGGGCTCCGACAGCCGCGCCCACACCTGGGCGTCCAGGCGCCCGACCGGGACCGCCTCGTCGGTGGGCAGGGCGTCCAGGTTCGGCGGCATCGCGCCGGCGGCGACGGTGACCGAGCGCCACGGCGACGACCGCGCCCAGCGCAGCACGTGCCGGGCCCGTTCTTCGAACCTGTTCGCGTGCGCGGCGCAGGCCGTCTCGGCCAGGTCGATGACCAGGTCGACCCGTTCGGCCTCGAGGCCGGCCCCGGCGAGCAGCCGGTCGGTGGTCTCGGTCGCGGTGGCCGGATTGCGCGCGTCGCGGTGCGGCTGCAGCCGCAGGACGGCCCGCCCGAGGTGCATGCGAGCGGCCAGGCCGTGCTCCACCAGCCGGCGACGGCTGTCGTACGCCCGCAGCACCGGCAACATGGCCACACCGACCTCGGCCAGTTCCTCGGCGAGCTCCAGCGGCGGTGAGTCGAGCGGGTCCTCGGGCTCGTCGACCGCGCTCAGGTCGACGGCGATGGCGCCGGTCCGGGGTGGCATCTGCCGCACGAGCTGGGGCAGGCGGTCGCCGGGGGAGAGCTCGATGATCGGCATGACCCGGCCGGCGGTGGCGGCGTCCAGGTGGTGCAGGGCGGCGAGTTCACCGCGCCGGGGCCGCAGGATCGGACGGTATACCCCATCGGTCATTCACTCAAAGTAGCGTCAGATATCCGACGAGTGACATTGTGGAGACTTTTCCTCACCCCAGGCGAGGATCCCGGCCGCCGGCGTCACGGGATACGGTGCCTCGGTGACCATGTCCCTGGACTCCCCGGCCGCGGCGGCCGCCCACGTCGTCGACGCGGTGCTGCGGGACCTCGCGACCTCCGAGCAGCGCGGCGTGGTGGTCGACTCACCGCCCGGCGCGGGCAAGAGCACCCTGGTGGTACGCGCGGCCGGCGTCCTCGCCGCGACCGGCACCTCCCTGATGATCGTGGCGCAGACCAACGAACAGGTGGACGACCTGATCGAGCGCCTCGGCGTGAAACACCCGGCGCTGGGGGTGGGCCGGCTGTCCGCGGTGGACTACACGGCCTCGGAACGCGTCCGCGACCACCCGGCGTGCCGCGTCGGCGCGAAGGTCCCGGACCTGGGCGGCCCGCCGGTCACGATCGGCACAGCGGCGAAGTGGGCCACGGTCACCGAGGGCACCTGGCCCTGGGCGATCGTGGACGAGGCGTACCAGATGCGTTCGGACGCCCTGCTGCGCGTGGCCCCCCGCTTCGAACGCGCCCTGTTCGTCGGGGACCCCGGCCAGCTCGACCCGTTCTCGACGGTGGAGGTCGACCGCTGGACGGGTCTGAGCTGGGACCCGATGCAGAGCGCGGTGGCCGTGCTGCTGCGCCACAACCCGACGCTGCCGGTTCACCGCCTCCCGGTGTCGTGGCGTCTGCCGGCCTCGGCGGCGCCGGTGGTCGCGGCCGCGTTCTACCCGTTCACCGGCTTCCGCTCGGGCACCGGTCCTGAGGACCGCCGGCTGACGTTCACCGAACCGGCGTCGACCGACGTGGACCGGGTCCTCGACGTGGCGGCGGCCACCGGCTGGGGCCTGCACGAACTCCCGGCCCGCTTCACGGTCCGCACAGACGCCGAGGCGGCGGCAGCATGCGCCCTGATCGCGGCCCGGGCCCTGGCCCGCGGCGCGCTGGCCGTGTCGGAGACCGGCGAGACCCCGCTGACGGCGGACCGCATCGCGATCGGGGCGGCCCACCGCGACCAGGTTGCGGCGATCAGGTCGTTCCTGCCGGCCCACGCCCGGGAGATCACCGTGGACACGGCCAACCGTCTGCAGGGCCGCGAGTACGACCTGACGGTGGTCCTGCACCCGCTGTCGGGCCGCCGCGACGCGACCGCGTTCCACCTGGAATCAGGGCGGCTGTGCGTGCTGACCTCGCGGCACCGGCATGCGTGCGTGGTGGTGGCGCGGGCGGGAATCGCGGAACTGCTGGACGCCCACCCGTCGACGGAACCGGTGCATCTCGGCGTACCGGTGAAGTTCCCGGACGGGTGGGAGGCGAACCAGTCGATGCTGGCCCACCTGGCCGGTCTTGCACCCTAATCGACCTTGTCGCGCGCTTCGGTCTTGTCTCGCGGTTCGGCTTCGTTGTGCGTTTCGGCTTTGTCGCGCGCCTTTGCCGCGGAGCCGCGGGCCTGGTGGGCCGGGTAGCGGCGGGCTGAATCGGCGAGCTTGTCCAGGGCAGCGGCCACCAGGTCGATGCCCAGTACGTCGGCGAGCCGGACGAGGTAGATGGTGACGTCGCCGAGCTCGGCCCGTACCCGTGGACCCAGCTCCGGGTCCGCCATGACGGCGGCGGACTGATCGGCCGTGAGCCACTGGAACTCGGCGACCAGCTCGCCGACCTCCCCGGTCAACGCCATGGCCAGGTTCTTGGGCGTGTGGAACTGCTGCCAGTCCCGCTCGTCCGCGAAGGCCCGGACGCGGGCGGTCAGCTCCTGGATCGATGACGTGGTCACCGGCCGAGATTAGAGCGCTCTGTCGCACCCCGGCACTACGGTGGATCCATGTTCGAGGGACCGGACCTGGACGCGGCCGAGCGCCGCGTCGACGACTGGCAAGCCGGATTCGAGCAGCGGGCCGCGCAGGCCCGCGAGCTCGCCGCCCGGCTCGCCCAGCTCAGCGGCGCGGCCCGCAGCGACGACGGCCTGGTCACGGTGACCGTCGGGGCCGGCGGGGCGCTGACCGGGCTGGAGCTGGAGGAAGGGATCCGCCGGCAGCCGGCGACGGAAACGGCCCGGCAGATACTGGCGACCCTGGCGGCGGCGCAGGCGGATCTGACTGCGAAGGCGACGGTGGTCACCGACGAGACCGTCGGCGCCGACTCGGAGACGGGCAAGGCCGTGATCGCCTCGCTCACGCGATGACAGACCAGTTCGAGGTACGCCCGCAAGAGCTGGTGACCCACGCCGGCCACGTGGAGACGATCGCGGGCCGGGTGACGACGGCGGCGGAGGCTGGGGCGGCGGTCCGGCCGGGCTCCGACGCGTACGGGAAGTTGTGCGTGATGGTCCCGGTGATGCTGGGTGCTCTGCAGGACGTGGTGGTCGACGGCATCGGGGCGGCGGCAGAGGCGCTGGAGGGCACGGGCGCGCGCCTGCGGGCAACGGCGGAGTCATATGCGGCCATCGACGAGAGCCGCCGGCAGAGACTGCTGGAGATCCAGGACGGCATGTGACCGACATCCCGGCGGCGACGCCGCAGCGCTTGATCTCCTCCAGCAATTGGTGGACCTCACGTATCGGGAGGATTGAGGTCCGCGGTGAACCGGACCGGGTCCGGGGGACGTGTTGCTGGCGGATGGGGGTTGTGAGCGCGGGCTGACGGACGTCGGCCGGTGTCGGTATTTCCCTGCGGGGTCCGCGCCCGGGACGACACGGGAGGCAGCGATGAGCGACAGCTCGATACACCTGGAAACGGGCGGCCTGGTCGAGTTCGCCGGTGGCGTGCGGTTCTATGCCGAGAAGGTCGACCCGGTCGACGTGGCCCGGTCCCGGCAGTCGTTCTCCGCGGGCATCACCTTCGGCACCACCAATACCAGCAACGCCGTGTTGCGGGCCAAGGAAAGTTACGCCGAGGCGCTGGCCCACTCGCTGACCAATCTGACCCGCTTCGTCGAGGCGGCGAGGATTCTCGCTGATGCTGCCGAGCAGGCGGCCAAGGACTTCCGTGCTGTTGATGATCAGTCGTCCCGCAGCCTGCACAACATCAACTACATGCTGACGGTCGCCGCGGACCGGGAGCAGGCGGCCCGGTATCCCGGTGGTCGGCCGGTGACGGACGCTCGACATGACGAGGAGGCGCCGTGAGTGACGGCACCTTCCTTCCGAGCGGCGTGACGCCGTGGTCTTCCTACAACACGCCCCGGATCTGGGCGATGGTCGCGAACGAGGACGACCCGGAAGCCTGGCGGCAGGTGGCCGCCCTGGGGTCGATGGCCGGTCTGTTGAAGGATCAGCGTTCGCGGCTCGAGGCCGCCAAGCAGAAGCTGATCGACGCCTGGCCACCGGAGCAGAACAAAGCTGCCCGCGCGTTCGTCGACGAGATGGATGAGCTGCTGTTCACCATGCAGGCGAACAAGGACATCGCCGACTCCAACGCCGGCGCGCTGGGCCAGATTCTTGAGGCGTTGCGGCAGGCGAAGGAGAAGATCGCGCCGCTCTACCGGTCTTATCTCGACAAGAGTGACGACTGGGTGCCCGGCTGGTGGGACCACGCCGAGGAAGAGCTGGACGAGCAGGCGCGCCAGCACATGCGCGAGGCCGAGGCGTGGGTGGCGCATCCGGGCAACGCCATCACCGCGCCGGCGATCTACGAGTTCCAGCCCGACGAGACCCGCACCCGGCCGGGCGACGAATCAGGTGGTGACCGGCCCGGTGGCCGGCCGGCAGCCGGTATCGGCGCTGCGGACAGCATCGCGGTTCCGCACGACCCACCGCCTCCCGTGCCTGGCCAGGAGCCGGCCGGCCCTACTGCGCCGGGCACCCCGGCCGGACCCTCGCTGGCGGAGGTGAGCACCCCTGCGCCGACCATCCCGGCGCCGAGCGTGGTGGCGCCGTCCACCGCTGCTGGCGGGGCGCCGCAGCTGCCGGGACTTGTCATCGGTGGCGGAGCGAGCCAAGGCATGACCGGCACCCCGCCCGGTGGTGGGGCGGGCCGCGGCCTGACCGGCGTCCCACTCGGTGACAGAGCAGGCCGGGGCCCTACCGGCACCCCTCTGGGCGGCGCGACGCAGCGCGGACTGCCGCCGGGTGCGGTCATCGGCAACGGCGTGGCGGGCCGGGGTCCAGCCGGACCGGTCAAGCCGACGCCACCCTCCTGGCTACCACCGGCATCAGGGCAGGCCCCGCGAGCAGGCACGGGTACAGCGGGGTCGTCGGCCATGCCGATGAGCGGAAGTCACCGTCCGGACGCCGACGATCCGGATACGGAGATCACCTTGGACGCGGACAGCCGATGGGTGACCTCGCAGGGCGTCTCTCCGGTCATCGAGCCGTCCCGCAAGACGTACCGTCACGATCCGGGTCCCGGGGTCATCGGGTGGCACGGGTGAAGCGGTCCGTGATGCTTCGGGGCGTCGCCACGGTTGTCGCGGCGGCCCTGCTCATGCCCGTGCTGAGTGGACTGCCGGCCCGGGCCGACCAGCGCCGGGACGCGCAGTGGTATCTGAAGCGGCTCGACATCGCGGCTGCTCACCGGGTCTCCGAAGGAGCCGGCATCACTGTCGCCGTCATCGACACGGGCGTCCAGGCCGATCGGGCCGACCTGAAGGGCGCCGTGCTGCCCGGCTTCGACGTGACGGCTTCCGGCGACGGACGTCAGGACGAGCTGGGGCACGGTACGGCCATGGCGGGCATCATCGCCGCCCGCGGCCACGGCGGCGATCGTGGCCTGCTCGGCATCGCCCCGCGCGCCCGGGTTCTGCCGATCAGGCCCGCGAGCGGCCCGCTCGTCGTCGCGAAAGCGATCGAGTGGGCGGTGGACCACGACGCCAAGGTGATCAACATGTCGTTCGCCGTCGGGGGCGGTGATGACCTGACCGCAGCCGTCGACGCCGCTGCCAGATCCGACGTGGTGCTGGTGGCGGCCACGGGTAACGACGGTGAGGAGGGCATCGACGGCGACTATCCCGCGGCCTGTCCGGAGGTTCTCGCTGTCGGGGCCAGCGGACACAAAGGCGAGGCAACAAAGTTCTCGCACCGGGGGCCGCAGCTGGACCTGGTGGCCCCTGGCGTCGACATTCCGGTGATCGGCGGCAAGCTGGATCGCGAGTACCGGGTGGTCGAGGGCACCAGCGCTTCGGCGGCGATCGTGTCCGGGGCGGCTGCTCTGATCAGGTCGAAGTATCCGAGGCTGTCGGCCGCCGACGTCGTATCCGTTCTCGAGTCGACCGCCACGGACAGGGGCGCGCCCGGGCGGGATGACAGCTACGGGCACGGGGAGCTCAATCTGGTCGCCGCGCTGCAGGCTGCTGCTCGGCCTTCGCGGCCGGCGCCGGCCACATCGGCCCAAGTCATCACCGGTACGGGTGACGACGATGACCGTCTGCCAATCCTGGCGATCGGTGGGGTCGGCATCCTCGTCCTCACCGGAGCCGTCATCGCGCTGGTTGTCGGGGTGCGGCGGCGTCGGGCTTGAGCCACGACAAGATCTTCGGCTCGGCAGGCGTTCTGCACCTGGTCCCACGGCATCTCCAGCGTCCCCTCGGCCGCCTCCACCGGCGGTTCGCCTCGGCGGGCCCCCGCCGTGAAGAACGCCGGCCTCCTCGGTTCGCCGTGCCGCCGCGCGTCCGCCATCAGTTCGTACGACCGCACCGCCCGGTCACCAGTCTCCAGCCATTCGGTACGGGCCGAGATGACGTCACCCGCCGGCACGTACGTCTCGGGCGTCCGCGGGCAGGCCGGCGCCGAAAAGCGCACCCGGATCTGGATGTCCGCCGTCCACCGTGGTCCCGTCCGCACGTTGCGGGTACGGGGCAGCCAGCCCGAGACGCGCAGCCCGCGCGGGTTCGCGTACAGGCGGGTCAGGTCGCCGGACAGTGCCGGGTCGACGCCGCTCAGCCATCCGCTTCGGTCCCCGCGCAGCAGCGCGGCGCCCGGCCGGTCGAGGGTCGCGCGGATCGCCCGCTCGACCTGCTGCGCCCGGCCGGCGGTGACCCGGCTGCGCGCCACGCTGAAGCCGAAGACGCCGCCGCACACCAGCGTCAGCACGCCGAACAGGGCCAGCCAGCGGCCGTCCGCCGGGTCGGCGGCGCTGTGGTGCCGGCCGGGTCGATCACCGCCGGGCGCGTTACCGGCTCCGCGAGCCGGCGACGAGCCTTGATCACTGTCCGTTGATGTTCGCGTGACGGTCATCGGCTCGAAATATGGGAGGAGTTCACTGTCGGATAGAGGACTGATTCGCGAGCCGGCCTGCAACTTGCACAGCGGTTCGCCATGCAAGTTGCATGTTTCGCGAGTCGCGGACCTGCTGCTCCAACGTCGCCGCAACGGTTTGACCGTCCTGCCGGTTTTCATTCATGGATGTTTTTGAGATCGGCGATGATTGGTCTTCCAGTCGATCTCCGTGAGTGGAACTGTTCTACCCAGACGTAGCGCCAGCGACACGGACGGTGGTGGTACCGCATGCGCCCAGACGTTCTCGTCGGTCCCAGTGAGTGGGTGGTCGAGCAGTTCGGCGACAAGGTTGCCGCAGAGCTCTGGACCCGAGTTCCCGAAGCTTTGAGCACGGCGATCGACCGCGAGGTCCATGCTCATCCCGCTATGACGACGACCACGGAACGAGTGCTCACCAATCCTCGGTGGCCCCTGCCGTACGAGGAGTTGGTCCTTTTTCTCGGCACGCTGCCGGGAGCCGAGATCATCAGCGTCCCCCGGTCCGTCTACCAGCTCGTGGTCATCAACGGCCACGTCGTGGTGCCCTGGTGCTACGGCCAGTCGGCGCGGATGTCCATGGCGGATGCCGAGGTCGGCCGCTCCTTCGGCCGGCTGGCCCGCGAGTTGCTGCGCCGGTTCGGGCCGCCGTGGCGCCGCTCGCAGGCGGAGGCGCCGCTCCCGCTCGACGCGGTCGACGAGCGCGAGGTCTCGAAGATCTGCGCGGCGATCGCGCAGCTCGATCCGACACCCGAGGTGGTCATCGCCGGCTACGCCGGTGCCCCGAACCTCGGCCTGCTGCGGGCCTGCCTGGGCGAGATCAAGTCGACCGACAACGGCTCGCTCAACTGGAGTCATCTGGCCGACCTGCCGCTGCCGCCCCCGGTGATCCCGCGGCCGCGCCGCATGCAGTTCCCCTAGAGCACGTCCCCCTCCGTCCGCCGCCCGGCACACGCCGCAGGCGGCGGAGGTCTGTGTCAGCCGGCGGAGCAGCCGCAACACAGCGATAACGTGGCGGGAATAGGGTCAGGGCCACATCCTCGGTCCGAGGAGGGGCGATGCCCAACCCGCGCGTCCGCTCGGTGCTGCTGTCCCGGCTGGCCAACCGCCCGCACGGCAGCTCCCAGCGCGAGATCCTCGACGAGTTGCGCCGCTGCATCCTCGACGGCGAGGTGCCGCCCGGGTCGCTGATCCCGGTGGACGGCGTGGCCGCCTCCTTCGGGGTGAGCCGCATCCCGGTCCGCGAGGCGCTGATGACGCTGATCGGCGAGGGGCTGGTCGACCACCGGGCGCGCACCGGCTACCGGGTGGCCCGGATGACCATGGCCGAGTTCGGCGAGATCTACCTGGTCCGGGAGGCGCTGGAGACCGCCGCGCTGCGGGTCGCCGTGGCGCTGGCCGGAGCCGAGGACGACGAGCAGGCCCGGGCCGCGCACGCCGCGCTGGAGGCCGCCGTCATCGCCGGTGACGGCCGCGCCCACCACCGGGAGAGCCGGCGTTTCCACCTCGCGCTGATCCGCGCCTGCCGGATGCGCCGGCTGCTGCACATGCTCAGCACGGCGTGGAACATGACCGAGCCGTTGCAGCCGATGTCGCACCTCGACGCCGCCGAGCGGGCCCTGCTGCACCAGGACCACGCGGCGATGCTGGCCGCCTTCACCGCCCGGGACACCGACGGGCTCATCGCGGTCTGCGCGGCACACCACCAGCGCCTGCAGGCCTGCATCGCCCACCTGCCCCAGGACACCGGGCTTTTCATCGAGGGCGAGCGAAGCCCGGGATAGATATATCTCTCCGCTCATCACCGCGAAACAGCCCGTTCCTAGCGTGAGCCGCAACGAAGCCGCTCGACCCCAGGAGTGGGCATGGCCGAGACCACTGTCGCCAAGAGTTCCGATCTCGTCGAAGCCGCCGGCATGCCGGTCGGTTCGGGAGAGATCAAGCCCGGGTACGACCCCCGGCTCACCAACGAGGACCTCGCCCCGCTGCGCAAGCAGAGCTGGGGCTCGTACAACATCTTCGCGTTCTGGATGTCCGATGTGCACAGCGTCGGCGGGTACGTCACCGCCGGCAGCCTCTTCGCGCTGGGCCTGTCCAGCTGGCAGGTGCTCGTCTCGTTGCTGGTCGGCATCTCGATCGTCTACTTCTTCTGCAACCTGGTCGCCAAGCCGTCGCAGCTGACCGGGGTGCCGTACCCGGTGATCTGCCGCACTGTCTTCGGGGTCCTCGGCGCGAACGTGCCGGCCATCATCCGCGGCGCGATCGCCGTCGCCTGGTACGGCATCCAGACCTACCTCGCCTCGGCGGCGCTGGACGTCGTGGTGCTCAAGCTCTTCCCCGATCTGATGCCGTACGCGGACGTCAACCAGTACGGCTTCCTCGGGCTGCCGCTGCTCGGCTGGTGCACCTACGCCGTGCTCTGGGTCCTGCAGGCGGCGGTCTTCTGGACCGGCATGGAGACGATCCGCAAGTTCATCGACTTCTGCGGGCCGGCCGTCTACGTCGTCATGATCGTGCTGACCGGCTATCTCATCTACCAGGCCGGCTGGGGTGCCATCAACCTGAACCTGGGTGAGGTCAAGTACAGCGGGGCCAGTGCCATCCCGGTCATGCTGGGCGCGATCGCCCTGGTGGTCTCGTACTTCTCCGGGCCGATGCTCAACTTCGGCGACTTCTCCCGGTACGGCCGGTCGTTCCGGGCGGTCAAGCGGGGCAACCTGCTCGGCCTGCCGGTGAACTTCCTGGCCTTCTCGATCCTGGTCGTGGTCACCTCGTCGCTGACCATCCCGGTCTTCGGCGAGCTCATCACCGACCCGGTGGCCACCGTGGCCCGCATCGACAGCACCTTCGCCATCGTGCTCGGCGCGCTGACCTTCACCATCGCGACCATCGGCATCAACATCGTCGCGAACTTCATCTCGCCGGCGTTCGACTTCTCCAACGTCAGCCCGCAGCGGATCAGCTGGCGCGCCGGCGGCATGATCGCCGCCGTCGGCTCGGTGCTCATCACGCCGTGGAACCTCTACAACAACCCCGATGTCATCCACTACACGCTGGAGACGCTGGGCGCCTTCATCGGCCCGCTGTTCGGGGTGCTGATCGCCGACTTCTACCTGGTCCGCAAGCAGCAGGTCGTGGTCGACGACATGTTCACCATGGCGCCCGAGGGCCGCTACTTCTACCACAAGGGCTACAACCCGCCGGCCGTCATCGCGACGGCGATCGGCGCGGTCGTGGCCATGGTGCCGGTGCTGTGGACGGGCGGGCCGGGCATGCACACCACCGCCCAGTACAGCTGGTTCATCGGGATGGCCCTCGGCTTCCTGGTCTACCTGGGGCTGGCCCGGCGGATGCGGGTGCGGGAACGCAGCCGGGTGCTCGAAGAGGTCGCCTGACCATGCACATCCGGGTCATCAACCCCAACACCACCGTGGCGATGACCGAGACGATCGAGCTGAGTGCCCGGGCCGTGATCGGCCCGGGCACCCGCCTCGACGCGGTCACCCCGGCGCTGGGCCCGGCGTCGATCGAGAGCCACTACGACGAGGCGCTCAGCGTCCCCGGCATCCTGACCGAGGTCGCCGCCGGGGAACGGGCAGGCGTCGACGGGTACGTCATCGCCTGCTTCGGGGATCCGGGCCTGGATGCGGCGCGGGAGCTGGCGGCCGGGCCGGTGGTCGGCATCGCCGAGGCCGCGATGCACGCGGCGACGCTGCTCGGCCGCGGTTTCAGCGTGGTGACCACGCTGGACCGGACCCGCGGCCGGGCCTGGGAGCTGGCCGCGCGCTACGGCGCGGGACGGGCTTGCCGAGGCGTGTACGGGTGTGCCATCCCGGTCCTGGAGCTCGAGACTGACCCGGACACCGTCGAACGCGTGATCGCCGTGGGCCGGGCCGCCCTGGAACGCGACGACTCGGACGTCATCGTGCTGGGCTGCGCGGGCATGGCCGACCTCTGCGCGCGGGTGTCCGCCGAACTGGGCGTCCCGGTGGTGGACGGCGTGGCCGCCGCGACGGTGTTCGTGCAGTCGCTGGTGACGCTGGGCTTGCGGACCTCACCGCGTACCGAATATGCGGCGCCGCCGCCGAAGCACTACACCGGCCTTCTCGCCGGGTTCACCCGGCCTGACCTGGCAGGATGGTCGGCAGGACCCGACTGAGGAGCTGCCATGCCGCTGGACGACTTCGACCGGTACCCGCTGCTGTTCGGGCCCTCGCCCGTGCACCGCCTGGACCGGCTCACCCGGCACCTCGGCGGCGCCGCGGTGTGGGCGAAGCGCGAGGACTGCAACTCCGGCATCGCGTACGGCGGCAACAAGACCCGCAAGCTCGAATACCTCGTGGCCGACGCGCTGGCCCAGGGCTGCGACACGCTTGTCTCGATCGGCGGCGTGCAGTCCAACCACACCCGGCAGGTCGCCGCCGTGGCCGCGTACGCGGGACTGAAGTGCGTGCTGATCCAGGAGAGCTGGGTCGACTGGCCGGACAGCGTCTACGACAAGGTCGGCAACATCCTGCTCAGCCGGCTCGCCGGGGCCGACGTACGGCTGGTCAAGGCCGGCTTCGGGATCGGCTTCAAGGAGAGCTGGGACCAGGCCATCGCGGAGGTGGAGGCGCGCGGCGGGAAGCCGTACGCGATCCCGGCCGGCGCCTCCGACCACCGGCTCGGCGGTCTGGGCTTCGCGAACTGGGCGCGCGAGGTGGCCGACCAGGAGGCCCAGCTCGGGGTCTTCTTCGACACGGTGGTGGTCTGCTCGGTGACCGGCAGCACCCAGGCCGGGATGATCGCGGGCTTCGCGGCGCTCGGCGACGACCGGCCGCGGCGGGTGCTGGGCATCGACGGCTCGGCCAAGCCGGCGGAGACCTGGGACCAGGTGGCCCGGATCGCCCGCAACACGGCCGAGCTGATCGGTCTGGGCCGCGACCTGCGCGACGACGAGATCCTGCTGGACGACCGCTACCACGCCGGCATCTACGGCATCCCGGACGAGACGACCCTGGAAGCGATGCGGCTGGCCGCCCGGACCGAGGGCATGATCACCGACCCGGTGTACGAGGGCAAGTCCATGGCCGGCCTGATCGACCTGGTCACCCGGGGCGAGATCAGCAAGGACGCGACGGTCCTGTACGCCCACCTCGGCGGCCAGCCGGCCCTGAACGCATACAGCGCCATCGTCTGAAAATCAGCGGACGGCCGGCCGTGCCGGGGCCCACACTGCCTGGCGATGACTTTTTATGAACCGTCCCGGACCATCGCCGGGCAGGTGCAGCGCGGCCTCGGCCGGGGCGCCCACGAGGTGAGCGACGCCGAGACCGTGTACGCGTGCGTCCGCCGTGACTACCGCTGGTGGTGGAGCATCGACGAGCGCGCCGTCTACCTGGCCCGGCTGATCCGTGACCTCGGACTGAGCGCCGGGCCTCTCACCGAACGCCTGCACACCGCGGATCCTGACGAAGACAACAATGAGTTCACCAACACGCTGGAGGTTCTCGAAGTTCTGGGCCGGGCCGGTGTGGACGGCGTGGTGGACGAGGTGCGCCGCTACGTGACCGAAGGCTCCCGCGGGCGGGAGGTGCTGCAGGTGGTGTCGCGGGAGTGGCCCGTCGAGTACTGGGAGGACCTGCGGCCACCGGTGGACGGCCCGGCCGCGCACAAACCGGCCGTCCCGCCGGGCGATCAGGAGCGGAACACGGCCGGCCCGGACCGCTGGAACAGGTTGCTCTTCGCCGCGGCCCACGGCGATGAGTCCGATGTGCCGCTGCTGCTCGACGGCATCGCGTGGCTCGATGCCCGCGCTGGCGACCGTTGCGGCTACGACCGCCTCGTCGACGGACTGGCGCGCATCGGCGGACCGGGCACGGCCGGCGTCCCGAAGCTGCTGCGCCGGTTGTGGTTCACCCCGCACAGCTACGAACGCGCGAGCTATCTGCGGGCGTACCTTGCGCTGGATCCGGACGGCGCCGAGAGCGGCCTGCGGGAAGGGCTGTGGGACTGCGAGGGGGACGTCCGCTTGCTGGCCGTGCAGCGGGTGCGGCTCTCCTCCTGGATCCGGGAACGCCTGGTCTACCTGCGCGACGATCCGATCGAGACCCCCGAGGTCCGTGACGCGGCGGCGGCGCGGCTGGCGCCGTGATGGACTGCGACCCCCCGGACACCGTCGCGGGGCAGTTGCAGCGGGGGCTCGGCCGGGGCGCGGGATTGCCGAGGTTGTCGACGGCGTCCGGGACTACATCGTGCGTGGGCCGGGCGGAACCGAGGTCCTTGAGCAGGTGGCCTGCTCCTGGCCCAGCTCCTGGTGGGAGGACTTGGCTCGGGACCGGGAGCCGCCGGCGCAGCGGAGTGCGCCGCCGTCGTCGTACCGGACCTGGTCGAGCGGCGAGTTGCTGGCCGTGCTGCGCGATCCGGCACCCCGGTGGCTGCACCGTTCGGCGCTGCGTGAACTGGCCCGGCGCCCGGGCGAGCCGGAGCTGCTCGACGTGCTGACCACAATGGACGCCGCCGGGCTCGGTGGTGCCATCGCCCGGGCCATCGCACCCCTGGGCAGTACGGCGGTGCCGGCCGCCCGGCGCTGGGCCGCAGCCGAGGGCCCGCTGCGGGAAGCGGCCATCTCCACGCTCGCTGCCCACGGCGACGAGGCCGACGTACCGGTGCTGCTGGCCGAGATCGCCTGGCTCGACAGCACGCCGGACCAGCTCTGCGGGTACGACGAGCTGGTCACCGGCCTCGCCCGGATCGGTGGCCCGGTCGTCGCGATCCTTGGACGGGTCTGGCTCACCCCGCACAGCTACGAACGCGCGAGCTATCTGCGGGCGTACCGGATCGCTGACCCGGCGGTCGCAGAAAGCCTGCTGGTCGAAGGGTTGTGGGACTGCGAGGAGGGCGTTCGCCGGTTGGCCGCCGAGCACGTCGCGCTTGATGCCGAGACCCGCGAGCGGCTGAGCCACCTGCGTGACGACCCGATGGAGGACGCCGGTGTGCGCGGCGCGGCAGCCGCCCGGCTGGAAAGCTGAGGGCATGGCTTCCTACGTGGTGACCGGCGGTGGACGCGGTGTCGGCCGGGCCGTGGCCGAGCGGCTGGCCGGCGAGCACGACACCGTGGCCGTGCTCGAATTCGACCCGGCGGCACTGGATTGGGTCGGTGATCATCCGGCAGCCGGACGGATCCTGCCGGTCATCGGTGATGCCGCCGACCCGGCGGTTGCCGAGCAGGCCGCCGCCGTGGCCGCGGCGGCCGGACCGCTCACCGGCTGGGTCAACAACGCCGCCGTGTTCCGCGACGCGTGGCTGCACGAGGTGCCGCCGGCGGAGCTGATCGCGCTGGTCGGCCGCAACCTCGATCCGGTGGTGGTCGGCAGCGCGGCGGCGGTCCGGCACTTCCTGCCGCGGGGCACCGGAGCGATCGTCAACGTCTCGTCCCACCAGGCCCAACGCCCGGTCCGGGGCGCACTGGCCTACGCCACCGCCAAGGCGGCGATCGAGGGGCTGACCCGGGCGCTGGCCGTCGACTATGGACCCCGCGGCATCCGGGTGAACGCGGTTGCGCTGGGCTCGATCGCCACCGAACGGTCCGACGGCTACGTGGCCGGGCTGGACGAGGCCGGGGCCGAGCATTTCGCGCGGGAGATCCGGCTGCTGCATCCCGTCGGGCGGCTCGGCCGGGTGACCGAGGTGGCCGACGCGGTGGCGTTCCTGCTGTCGCCGGCGGCCTCCTTCGTCAACGGGGCGGTGCTCCCGGTCGACGGGGGCCGCGCCGCTCAGGGGCGCGACCCGGAAGAGGCCTGATCAGGCGGCGCCGGGCAGCAGGCTCGCCGTGGTGAACGGCTCGCGGCGGGCGCGCATGTCGGCGTACGTGGTCACCAGCAGCGGGGCCAGGATCACGTAGCTCACCACGTAGTACGCCGTCTGGAGCAGCGTGTTGATCACCGTGGCCGTGCTGTTCGGGGTGGTGTAGCTGCCGCCGAGCGTCACGTCGACCAGCGTGGTGACCAGCGCCAGGAGCAGGCCTCCACCCACGCTCAGCCCGAAGATCGTCGCGATGCGGGCCACCGAGACGCCGATGCTCGCGTGGAACAGCTGGAAGCAGCGGCCGATGCCGTTGCCGCGTTCCAGCAGGACCACCACCGGCAGCACCGTCAGGGCCGCGCCCACGTAGAACACCGGGAAGAAGCACAGCACCGTCGCGACGATCAGCACCGGGATCGCCAGCAGATACCAGCCGAGCAGCGCCGGGAGGCGTTTCGCCGCGGCCAGCAGGGCCGGGCCCACCAGGTTGCCGGTGCGGCCGGTGGCGGTGAACACCACCACCTGCTGGTTGGCCAGCTGGCCGAGCATGTAGAAGAGGCCGGCCACAGCGGCGGCCGGCAGCAGGACGGTCAGCCCGGCGAAGAACAGGGAGAAGTCCGGCTGGGTGCCGGCGTCGACCGACGCCTGCAGGCTCTCCTGCGCGACCCGCTGCTCGTCCTGGAAGGCCAGCATGGCCGGGAGCAGCAGCACCAGCGTCGGGACGGCGACGATCAGCTGGATCACCGCCATCGGCCGCCACGCCGCCTTGAGCAGCCGGAAGCTGCGCTGCCACCAGCCGTTGAAGTCGTTGCTGACCAGCGGGTCGGCCGGATCGAAGCCGACCTGCTGCGGGTAGGGGTAGGGATAGGGGTACGGCTGCTGGGGCTGCGCGTCCCAGCCCTGCCAGTCGCCTTGCGGCGGGTCCTGCGACATGATCTCCCCCGAAGCGTCGAGCCGGCCGCGAAACCATAGCCGTGCCGGCGCCCTCCGCGCCGCCCCTGATGGCTGCGGACATCGGATAACCTGCGAAGAATGTCCGCGCCGCATGTTGAGTCGCCCACCGTCATCCGGGACCGGGCCGTCTCCGTCGCGGATTACCTGCTCGCTGTCCGCGCACATATGGAACGCCCCGCGCGGACGCTGCCCGCTGACGCGTACCGGATGGATGCCCTGCCGGAGCACCCCGCGTGCTCGATCGGGCCGGTCGCGGACGGCACCGGCTGGCTGCGGGTCGGCCTGCCGGACCCGCCGGCTCCGGTCGCGGTGCCCGCCGAGCTGCGCCGCCGGCTCAACGAGATCAGCCCGACCGACGAGCCCAAGGCCGACGGCGAGGAGTTCGAGACCTGGCGGGACGAGGTGTGGCGGCCCTGGTCGATCGCCAGCGCCGAGGCGGAACGGGCCCGGGTGCTGCACCGGCAGCTGTTCGACCTCATGCACCAGGTCGACATGGCCGCCGCCAGCACCGAGCTGGTCTGGGGCCACGGCATCCTGGACACCGTCATCGCCGGCCACCGGGTGCGGTATCCGCTGGTCGCGACGCCGGTGCTGATCGAGTACGACCCCGACCGCTCGCTGATCACCGTCTCGCCGCAGGGCCCGTCCCGGTTGCAGACCGACGCGCTGGCCGGCCTGGACGAGCGCTACCTCGGGCAGCTCCTGGGGCTGGCCGGGCCGGCCGGCACCCTGGAGGTCGACCTCTGGGACGACCTGGAACGCCGTGAGCTGTTCGAGCGGGCCCTGGGCCGGCTCGGCTACGACCGGCGGGTCGTCGCGCCGGGTGAGGTCGCCACCGGCTCGCACATCGTCGACACCGGCGTGCTGTTCGCCCGGCCGCGGCAGCGGCTGCTGCGCGGCTTTCTGGAGAGCCTGCGCGACCGGCTGCTGGCCGGCGACACCACCAGCATCGGCGCGCTGGCCGCGATCGTCGCGCACGAGCCCAGCAAGCTGCGGATGCCCGACGACCGGCCGGAGGACTGGCACCGGGTGGGGGAGCGGCTGCTCATGCCGTTGCCGACCAACGAGGCCCAGGAGTCGATCGCCCGCCGGCTCGCCCTGCACCGCAACGTGGCCGTGCAGGGCCCGCCCGGCACCGGCAAGACCCACACGATCCGCAACCTGATCTGCCATCTGATGGCCAACGGCAAGCGGGTGCTGGTCGTCGCGCAGAAGGAGGACCCGCTGCGGGTGCTCCGCGACGGGCTGCCGGCCGAGGTGCAGGCGCTCTGCCTGGCCGTGCTGGGCCGCACCACGGACCAGCTCGTGCAGCTCCAGCTGGCCGCCCGGGAGCTGTCCGATCGGGCCGCCACCCTCGACCAGCAGGCCGAGGAGGGCCGGGTGCAACGGCTCACCCGGCGGCTCGAGGACGCCGAGCAGGATCTGGCGGCGGCGCTGGGTGGGCTGCGGGCGATCGCGGAGAACGAGGCTGCGACGTACCGGATCGACGACGTGCGGCTCTCGCCCGCCGAGGTCGGCGCCTGGCTGCGGGAGCGGGCCGCCGCGCACGGCGGCATTCCCGACCCGGTCTCGCCGGCCGACCGGCCGCCGCTGTCCGCGGACGAGTTCGCCGCCCTGCTCCAGCTCGCCGCGCGGCTCTCGCCGGCCGACCGGGCGGCCGCGCTGCGCCCGCTGCCGGAGGTCGCGGCGCTGCCGGACGCGGCGACCGCAAGACAGGCGCGGGCCGAGCGGGAGTCGGCCGCCGACCGCGTCGCCCGCCTGGAGGCGGCCGGCGTCGACACCGATGCGGTACGCACCCAGGGCGCGAGTGCCGTCGCTGAGCTGCTCGACGGCCTGCGTGACGCGGTCGCGTGGCTGCACCGCCGGGAGGGCACCTGGACGGACCGGCTCGGCCGGCTGCTGTCCGACCCGCACTGGGCGACCCTGTGGACCGACCACGTGAGCGCGACCGAGGAGCTGCAGCGCACCCTGGCCGAGCTGGCCCGCGCCCTCGGCGGGCACCGGGTCACCGCCTCGGAAGCGCTGGCCGCGGAGCCGAAGAGGCTGCTGATCGGCCTCGGCGAGCTGCGCGAACGGTTCGCCGCGGGCCGGGGGGTCAACCGGATCCTGCAGGCCGGCCTGTGGCGCGTCGCCGATGAGGTCCGGGTCGACGGTGAGGCACTGCGCACGGTCGAGGACGTCGACCTGGCAGCCGCTTGGGTGCGGCGGGGGCAGGCCCGGCGCCGGCTCGGCGAGCACTGGGGCGAATGGATCCAGCGGCTGGCCATCCCGCAACGACCCGGCGACCCGGAGGTGTGGGCCGGCACGCTGCTGGCCGAGGCCGCCCAGTCGCTGGGCTGGGACGCCCGGGAGTGGCCCGAGCTGTCCGCTCGGCTGCGGGTCCTCGTACCCCAGGAGGAGCTGGACCTCGACGCGGCCCGGCTGGCCGAGGTCTCCGCCCTGCTCGACGCCCCGTCCAACCACCCCGCCACCACCCTTGACCGGCCTGAAGGCGGCCTCCTGGTGGTTTTCAACCTTGATGAGCTGGAGGCCGCGGACCGCGCGGTCGCGGACGCGCTGGTGCCGTGGCCGCCGCTGGCCGCGGCCTGGTTCGCGCCCGGCCTGGAGGAATGGGACGCGCTGGTCGCCGAGGCGCGCCGGCTCACGGCGCTGCGGCCCGACGTGCAGCGGTACGTGGACCTGCGTGACCAGCTGGCGGAGGTGGCCCCGGAGTGGGCCGCCCAGATCGACGCCGGGCTGGTGCCGGCCGTGTCCGGCACTCTCTGCCTGCGGGCCTGGCAGTGGCGGCAGGCTCAGACGTGGTTCGACCAGGTCGTCGGCAGCGTCGACCCGGCCGTGCTGAACCGCCGGGTCGAGCTGGCCCGCGACAAGATCCGGCGGCTCACCGGGGACCTCGTCGTCGCGTCCGCCTGGCTCGAGGTCTCCCGCGCCCTCGACGACCGGCGGCGGGCCGCGCTGGCCGACTGGACCACCGCCTTGCGCAAGATCGGCAAGGGTACGGGCCGCAGCGCCGCAGCCTGGCAGGCGCACGCCCAGCGGGCCATGGAGTCCGCCGTCGAGGCCGTGCCGGTCTGGGTCATGTCGGTCGACCGCGCGATCGAGCAGTTCGCCGGGGGCGCGCACTTCGACGTGGTGATCGTGGACGAGGCATCGCAGGCCGACCTGTTCGCGCTGCCGGTGCTGTCGCTGGCCGAGCGGGCCGTGGTGGTCGGCGACGACCAGCAGATCGGCCCTCAGCTCGGCTTCGTCGGCTCGGTCGCCGGGCTCATCCACAGCCACCTGGACGACGTGCCGTCGGCCGAGCACTTCGACCCGGAATCCTCGCTCTACGACCACGCGGTGCGGCGCTCGCCGGAACGGATCCTGCTCACCGAGCACTTCCGCTGCGTGCCGCAGATCATCGAGTTCTCGTCCCGGCACTACTACGACGGCAAGATCCAGCCGCTGCGCGCGGACCGGGCGGTGCATTCCCCGGTGCGGCCGATTTTCGTTCCGGACGGGACCCGGCAGCCGCTGCCGCCTTACGGAGACGTCAACGTCGCCGAGGCTGAGGCCTTGGTGGCGCAGGTGTCCGCTCTGGTGGCCGATCCGTCGTATGCCGGTAGGACGATCGGCGTGATCAGCCTGCTCAGCACCAGCGGACAGGCCACCTACCTCCTGTCGCGGATCCGCGAGGCGATCGGCGAGGACGAGATGGAGGCCCGGCGGCTGCGGGTCGGCGACGCGTACACGTTCCAGGGCGACGAACGCGACGTCGTGCTGGTGTCCATGGTGGTCTCCGACAACGACGGCCGGCCCTCAGCGTTCACCAAACGGGAGTACCACCGCCGGGTCAACGTGGCCGCCTCCCGCGCCCGGGACCAGCTCTGGATCTTCTACTCGGTCCGGCCGTCGTCGCTGCTGGCCGACGACGCGCGGGCGCTGCTGCTGAACTACGCGCTGAACCTGCCGGTGCAGACCACCGCACCGGACCTGGAACTGCTCTGCGAGAGCGACTTCGAACGCGAGGTGCTGCGCCGGCTGGTCAAGCGCGGCTACCGGCCGACCCCGCAGTTCCGGATCGGCGGCTACCGCATCGACTTCGTGCTCAACGCCCCGGACGGGCGCCGCCTGGCCATCGAGTGCGACGGGGACGCGTACCACGGGCCGGAGCAGTGGGAGAGCGACATGCGCCGGCAGGCGGTGCTGGAACGGGTCGGCAACTGCGTCTTCGTCCGGATCCGCGGCAGCATCTTCGCCCGCGAGCCGGAAGCCGCCCTGCGCCCCCTCTGGCAGCGCATCGAGGACCTCAACGTGACACCGCTCCGAAGCGACGGCGGTACTCCGTCGGGGTCAGACCCGTCTCCCGGCGCAGCAGAGCCCGCAGGTTAGTCGCGGTGCCCAGGCCCGTGCGCCGGGCCACCACCTCGGAGCGGGACTCGCCGCGTTCGATCAGCCGGCAGGCCAGGGCGACGCGTTCGCCGGTCAGCCAGGCCAGCGGCGTCGTGCCCAGCTCGGCGCGGAACCGGCGGTGCAGGGTCGCCTGGCTGATCGCCGCGTGCCCGGCCAGGTCGGCCACGGTCAGCGGCTGGTCCAGGTGCTCCTGCACCCAGGCCAGCAGCGGCGCGAGGGACTCGTCGCGGATCGCCGGCACCGGGCGTTCCACGAACTGGCGCTGGCCGCCGTCGCGGTGGGCGGCGAAGACCAGGCGGCGGCTGACCGCGTTGGCGACCTCGGCGCCGAAGTCGCGCCGGACCACGTGCAGGCCCAGATCCAGCGCCGCCGCGCTGCCCGCGGCCGTGAGGATGTCACCGTCGTCGACGAACAGGACGTCCGGCTCGAGGGTCACGGCCGGGAAACGGGCGCGGAAGTCGTCGGCCCACTGCCAGTGCGCGGTGGCCCGGCGCCCGTCCAGCACACCCGCCTCGGCCAGCGTGAAGGCCCCGCTGCAGAAGCCGATCAGGCGGGCGCCGCGGGCGTGGGCACGGCGGATCGCCGCCAGGACCGCCGGGCGCCGGGGCACCTCGACGTCGGGACGGTTCGGGACGATCAAGGTGTCCGCCTGCTCGGCCGCCGCCAGCCCGGCCACCCCGGTCAGCGTGTAGAAGCCGTCGCGCATCGGCGTGCGCGGGGTGGGGGAGCAGAGGCGGAAGTCGTACAGGTCGCGGCCCAGCTCGGGGCGGCGCAGGCCGAAGATCTCGGTCGCGCAGCCCAGCTCGAACGGGTTGGAGTTGTCGTCCACGACGACCACGACCCGGTGCAAGGATTCTTGCGTCATCTGCGATTCCTAGCACTCCCGGGCCCGGTCGGCCAGCGGCGAGGATGAGCTGATGAGCGACGAACCGATCTCCCTGAGTGCGGCCCTGGCCTCTTTCGACGCCCTGTGGAGCCCGCGCATCGTGACCCGGGTCAACGACTACGACGTACGCGTGGCCAAGGTCCAGGGCGAGCATCTCTGGCACACCCACGACAACACCGACGAGTTCTTCCTCGTGCTGGACGGCGAGCTGCAGATCGCTCTCCGGGACCGTACGGTCGTGCTGCGCCAGGGTGACGTCTTCACCGTGCCGCGGGGCACCGAGCACAAGCCGAGCTCGCCCGGCGGCGCCCAGATCATGATGTTCGAGCCGACCGGGACGCCGACCGTCGGCGACCGGCACGAGGAGGTCCCCGACCACGTGGACGCCACCACCGGCCACCAGCTCGGCGGTTAGACAGGCTCGATGCGGGCCTTCACCCCCGAGTGCTCGGCGAGCAGGTTGAGCAGGGCGGAGCCGTCCAGCAGCTCGACCGGGCGGCCCGCCACCGCCTCGTACGCCTCGACCTCGTACCCGTCGATGGCGACCAGGATGCCCTTGGTGGCTCCCGCGGCCGCGACCTCCTCGGCGAGGCCGGCGGCCGTGGCCGCGCTGACCGGCTTGCCGCGTACGGCATAGATCACGACCGCGCCCCCGAACAGTGGCCGGGGATCCGTGGCCAGCCAGCGCGGGCCCTCGGCCGCCGGGCCCATCTCCAGTCCCATGTTGCCGAACAGGTCGCAGAGCAGCTGCTCGTACTCCGCGGCGGCCAGCGTGGCCAGGTTGGGCCGCTCGTCGATGTCGGCCAGCACGTTGAACTCGCCGGTGAAGTCCTGCCCGGCCTCCCGATCGAAGTCGATCATCGGGGTCACGCCGTCGAGCTGGTCCGGCTGGGCGGACAGGCCGGACTGCAGGTGCTTGACGCAGGCGATCGGGTCGACGCGGCGCAGCTTGATCGCGGCGAAGGTGTCCCGCTCGGCCCGTACCGACACCAGGCAGGGCCGCACGAACTGGCCGGTGCGCCGGTCGATCGTGTCGACGATGCCGTTGAACAGCACCTCACCCACCAGGCCGCCGCGGTCGGCCTCGATGATCTCGTGGATGGTCCGCAGCGCCACCATGGAGATGATCTCCGTGTATCGGCGGCGGATCTCACCCTCGTCGCGCGGCACCGCCATCAGGTCGTCCCGGACCCGGTCGTAGCGGTACTCCTTGACGACGGGGATCACCTCGACCGGTGGCAGGTGGTACTCGACCAGCAGCCGGCGCTGCTTGGCCTGGTACGCCAGCCGGAAATGCTGCGGGAAGTCGTCCGGATACACCGAGTTGCCCAGCACCATCGCGAAGTACTCGACCACGGACGCCGGATCGGCCCCCGCCACGGCTGACGCGAAACGGTCCACCTCGGCGTTGTACGAGATGAGCTTCGCCTCGTACCGGCTGCGGTTCTCCTCGTACTGGAGCTCCCGGGCCGCGAGCTGGCGCAGCCGGCGGGTCTCCGCATCGATCCAGCGCGCCCGCGCGTCCTGGTACGCCCGTTTCGCGGCATCTATCTGCTGCTGGTGAATCCGCTCACCACCGAGGATCTTGCCCACCCCGCGCGGCTCCGGCGGGGCGAAGCTCTCCCACACCGGCTCCGGCAGCGGCCGGCCGAGCTTGCCCGGGTCGAACGGCGGCACCCGCACCGGCTTCTTGAACCGGTCCAGGTCGATGTGGTCGTCGACATCCAGGGTGGACAGCAGCAATGAGTCGAGCTCGGACAGCCGGGCCCGGATGTCCGCGTTCGCCGCTGCCGCCTCGGCCGTGCGGGCCTCCGCGTACAACCGGCGGTGTTCGCGTTGCTGCTCCGCGTCGGCGGCCGCCCGTTGCGCGGCCGCGGCGGCCAGGTCGGCGTTACGCCTGATCAGCTGGCGCTGCTGCTCGGCGGCAGTCTGTGCCCGCTGCTCGGCGGCAGTCTGGGTCGCGTGCGCCCGCTGCATGTCCCGAATGATGCCCATGCGTCGTCGTCCTCGCTCACGTGTCCGAACAGCCACCATATCCACCGTCTCCGGATCTCGTTACGCGGCGCATGCTTGTCGCGCCTATGCGTGCATGTTGATCGTGGAGAGCGGGTAGGGGTCGCACAAGGTTCCACAGTAAGCACAGCAAGTAACTGTCTGTCATGGATCTGACCGTGACCGGGCTCTCGCGGAGCGCGGCGGCAGGGTCGACCGATCGGCCAAATTACGGCCCTGAACGGTGGAGAACGTGCAGTTCGTTGTTTTGTTGGGCCAGCTGCGAAAACATTGTCGTGGGTGCCCACTGTTACATCGACCTGTGACGGGTCGTAATAGGTCAGGGGCAACGGTTGACCTGGGAGGGAGGTAGCGACGGCGCATGACGGCACCCGAAGAACGCTTTCCGCGTCCCCGCGCGTTGCGCGACCGCCTCTCCCGCCGCCCCCGGCTCACCCCCAATCAGGGCCACCAGCTGCCGCTGCCCGAGCCTCGCACGGCCCCCGACGACGAGGCCTGGTTCACGTACCTGGCCGCCGGCGAGGAGATCGTCTGGTCCGACGCGCTCGCCGGCCTGCTCGGCCGGCCGCCGGGCGGCAAACAGCTGAGCCAGCAGATCCTGGCCCGGCACGTGCATGTCGACGACCACGCCAAGGCCCTCGGTGCGATCACCCGCGCCTGGTCGGCGCGCGAGCCGGTGCGCACGACGGTACGGCTGATGCGCGACGATGGTGGCTGGTTCGACGTGGACTGCCGGCTCGAACCGATCATCGGCCCGGACAACGCCGTGGTCGGCATCCACGGCTCCCTGCGTGACGTCTCCGCCCGCGAACGCGCCCGCCGCGAAGTGGCCCGGCTGAGCCGCCGCGGCGAGACAGTGCAGGCGTCGGTCGTCGAGAAGGACCCGGCCACCGGCCTGCTGACCCGCGCCCGTTTCGCCGACGAGGTGGACCGGGCGCAGCGCCGCGGTGGCGG
The DNA here is from genome assembly GCF_055586185.1 of Actinoplanes sp. NPDC051405. Taxonomy (NCBI): domain Bacteria; kingdom Bacillati; phylum Actinomycetota; class Actinomycetes; order Micromonosporales; family Micromonosporaceae; genus Actinoplanes; species Actinoplanes sp. NPDC051405. Next base: position 159,080 of record NZ_JBVJIR010000010.1, on the reverse strand, counting down.
GGCGGTGCTGGTCGTGCGGGTCGAGCCGGACCGGGCCGAGGGGGTCAGCGCCGACCGGCACGCCGATCTGCTGCAGCGGGCTGCCCGCGTACTCGAAGGTCTGGCCCGTCCCGACGACCTGCTGGGCCGGGCGGGCCCGAACGAGATCGCCGTCCTGCTGCCCGGCGCCTCCTGGGTGATGGCCCGCCGCCAGGCCGACCTGTTCGTCGAGGCCCTGCGCTCGCAGCCGTTCGTGCTGCCCGACGCCTGGCTGCGCGCCCGGGTGTGGGGCGGCCTGGTGCGGTTCCGCGCCGAGGGCGAGGCGGACAGCCACGATCTGCTGATCGACGCCGAGCAGGCGTGGCGGCAGGCCCGCGACGCGGAACGGCCGCTGACCCTGGTCTCCGACCCGGTGCCGGCCCGTGACCGGCAGGACACCTACCGCGACCGGGTCGCCGACGCGCTGGGCACCGACCGGTTCACGCTGTTCGCCCAGCCGATCCTGGAGCTCCAGACCAACCGGGTGCTCCGGCACGAGCTGCTGCTGCGCGTCCTCGACGAGGCCGACAACCCGCAGTCGCCCGAGCAGGTGCTGCAGATCGCCGAACGCCTCGACACGATCTACGACATCGATCTGTGGGTGGTCGAGCGGGCGATGCAGCTCGCGGCCGAACGCACCGACCTCTGCCTGCAGATCAACCTCTCCGGCCGGTCGGTGGGCGACCCCCGGCTGACCGCCGAGGTCGAAGCGCTGATCGAGCGGTACGCGGTGAACCCGGAACAACTGACGTTCGAGATCACCGAGACGGCCCTGATCGGCAACCTGAGCGAGGCCCGCCACTTCGCCGACCGGATCCGCGACCTGGGCTGCCAGCTGGCCCTGGACGACTTCGGCTCGGGCTACGCGTCGTTCCGCTACCTGCGGCTCTTCCCGATCGACCTGGTCAAGATCGACGGCGAGTACGTGGTCGATCTGGTCCGCAACCCGGAGGACCAGGTGCTGGTCCGGGCGCTGGTGCAGGTCTGTCAGGCGTACGGCATCCACACGGTGGCCGAGTACGTGCAGGACGAAGCCACCATGCGGATGCTGCGCGAGATGGGCGTCGACTTCGTGCAGGGCTACCTGATCGGCCGGCCGGCGCCGGTGGAGGAGCTGCGACCGGCCACCCGGCTGCGGCGTTCAAAATCTCAGTGATCCGGGTACGTGGGTGGCATGGAGCACTACACGATCGCCACCGTTGCCGAGAAGAACCCGGACTTCCGCCGCGTGCTGTGGACGGGCAAACACACCCAGCTCGTGATCATGACGATCCCGCCGGGCGGCGAGATCGGTGAAGAGATCCACGAGGTGGACCAGATCCTCACCTTCGTGAGCGGTGTGGGTGAGGCCAAGGTCAGCGGCCAGACCCGCAAGGTCAGCCAGGGCGACCTGGTGGTGGTGCCGGCCGGGCACAAGCACAACTTCACCAACGAAGGCCCGAACCCGCTCGTGCTGTACACGGTCTACGGGCCGCCGGAGCACGCTGAGGGTGCGGTGCACAAGACCAAGGAAGAGGCGGATGCGCTGGAAGAGGCGGGGAAGGACGAGCCGCCGGCTTCCTGAGCTCGCCGCCCTTCGGGGCGTGTAGCTCGTGCATCTGGTGGAGAGACGGCCGCGCTCAGCGTGACGCGCAGGCCGTCTCTTGCCGTGCCTGCTGCCTTGGGTCTTCGAGCGCTCCGCGGGTCCACGGAACGGCCGGTCACGAGAAGCGACCCATGGGCAGATACCGCTGGCGGACCACGCTGCGCTCGGCCCTGCCCGCTTGGTGCATGACTTGCTGCCCAAGGGGAGCCGCGACTGTGACCACGACTGGTACAAGAGCGCCGAAGCCCACCACCGGGCCCGGTTCGACTGCTTCGTTTCGCACGGCAGCGTGGCCCAAGGAGGCGGACGGCCGGGGCGACACAGCGCCGGGGCCGGCCGAGGCCCCCCAGCCAGCCGGTCCCGGCGCCGTGCCGGAAGGGTAAAGTCTCCGCGCACCTTACCCTTGAGGCTTCAATGAAGTCGATCGACCTGCCCGAATGTTCTCGCCTCGTTTCCCGAAGATTGGGGCGCGACGGGCGCGGATCCAGGCCCCGGGGGACCTTGCTGGGAACCCCGTTAACTAATCTGCTGCCATGGACGAGCCACGGTGGTTGACCGACGAGGAACAGCAGGCGTGGCGCCGGTTCATCGAGGTGCTCGTCAAGCTGCCGGCCGCGCTCGAGGGTCAGTTGCAGCGGGACGCGGGCCTGACCCATATGGGATATCTGGTGCTCGCCACACTGTCCGAGCGGGACGACCGCCGCCTGGCGATGAGCCGCCTGGCGCGCAAGGCCAGCGCCTCACTGTCCCGCCTGTCGCACGTGGTCGCCCGCCTGGAGGCGCAGGGCCTGGTTCGTCGCGAGCGTGACCCCGAGGACGGCCGCGTGCAGATTGCGGTGCTGACCGACGAGGGCTTCGCGAAGATCGTCGGGGCGGCGCCCGGTCACGTGGATGCTGTGCGGCACCTGGTCTTCGACCGGCTGACCCCGGCGCAGATCCGCCAGCTCAGCAAGCTCTGCGACGCCCTGCTGGAAACCCCTGCCCCCGCCGAGAAGCCCTGCTCCTGAGCCGAGATCAACGCCCGGCAGCAAGCCCGCCCTGGCAGCAAGCCCGCCCTGGCAGTGAGCCCGGCCCGGCAGTGAGCCCGGCCTCGCAGTGAGCCCGGCGCGGCAGTGAGCGCGGCCCGGCAGTGAGCCCGCCCGGCAGTGAGCCCGCCAAGCAGTGAGCCCGGCCCGGCAGCAAGCCCGCCCGGCAACTGAGCCCGGCCCGGCAGTGAGCCCGGCCCGGAAGCCAGCCCCGGCCAGGGGAGTAAGCCCGGCTAGGGAGTGAGCCCGGCTAGGAGTGAGCCGGGCCCCCGGTCAGAAGCGGCCGCCACCACCTCGGCGTCCACCGCCGCCACCTCCGCCGCCGGATCGCCGGCCCCGGCTGGCGCTACCGCCGAAGCCCCCGCCACCCCAGCCGCCGCCGCCGAAGCCGCCACCACCGCCCCGCCCGAAGCCGCCGCCGAACCCGCCTCCGCCGCCGGACAGGATCCCGCCGAGCACCGCGCCCGCGAAAGCCTCGTCGAAGCCGCCGCGGTTGCCATAACCCCCGCCCCAGCTCTGCACATCCGCCCGCGCAGCCTGCCCGGCACTCGCCGCCAGCTGCTGCGCCTGCTGGGCCTCACCCAGAGCCGCCACCGGATCGGACCCGGCCAGACTCTCGGCCAACGCCAAGTGCCGCTGAGCCTCAGACAGCGACGCCCGCGCCCCCGCATCGACCGCCCCGCGCCGGGTGGTGATGAAGTCGCCCGCCGCCGCAACCTCGGCCCGCGCCACCGGTAACGCCTGGGCCAGCAGCCCCCGCGCCCGTGCCGCACGCTCGGCAGCGTCCTGCGCCTCGGCAAGCGCCCGATCCAGCGCCGCGTCGGCGGCCTGCAGCGTCGCGACCGCAGTCACGGGGTCAGTCTTCGATTCGGAAAGCTGCCGGCGCACCTCAGCCACGGCCTGCTCGGCGCCCGTCACCGCAGCCCCGAGCCCGGCCGGCACCGCACTGCCTCCAGCCAGTGCCGCCCGCCCGGTCGCGATCTCCGCGTCCAGCTCGACGATCAGAGCGTCCGCGGCCGAACGCGCGGTCGCCAGCTCGGCCCCGGCCCGCTGAACAGCCGCGACCAACTGCTCGGCCTGCCCGACAGCCTGCTCACCGGCCCGCAAGGCCAGCGCAGCCTCGGCCCGGCCCCCGCCCACCGGCCCGGCCCCGGCAGGAACCCCACCCGAGCCGGCCGGACTCCCGGCCAGAGCAGCGCGAGCCCGCCCCACCGCCTCGCCCGTGAACCGGACCCGCTCCCGAGCCTGATCGAGATTCGCTGAGATCCCAGTGACCGTCGGTCCCGCGTACCGGTGGGTCAGGTCTTGCAGTGCCTCAGCCGCCGCCGGCAAGGCGGCCTCGACCGCCGCCCGGCGCCGGTCCACCTCGTTGGCCACCTGCTCCGCCCGGCCCTCCAGGTCGCGCAGCCGGTCGAATGCCTCGGACTCCGCGTCCAGCCGCTCGTCGGCGGCCCGGCACTTCGCGATGATCTCGCCGAGCGTGCGGCGGCGGGTCTCCTCGTCCGGGGCGGGCTCCTCTTCGAGCGTCATCCGCAGCCGGAACGCCTCAGCGACGTCCTGCCGGGACGCGTCCAGCGCAGCCCGGAACGGCGCCGTCGCCTCCGGGCCGTATTGCGCGGCGGCCAGCGCCAGCTCGCTCTCGCTGGCCCGCAGGTCGTCGTCGAGCTCGATGAGCAGGGCGTTGGCCGTGGCCGTCAGTTCCTCGGTCGGCGGGCCGGTGACCTGCGGGGGTGCCGGCCGGGCGCGACGGCGGCGGCGCAGCAGCACCCAGATCAGCGCGCCCGCGATGATCACCGCGAGCAGGATCAGCACCCAGGTCAGTGACCCGCTCGAGCCCGCGGCCGCCGCCGAATAGCCCTCGGCGGCGGCGATCACCGCGCCGGACCAGTCGCCACGGGACAGGGCCGGCTCGATGTCGTTGCTCGCCACGTCGGCGAGCTCAGCGTTGGAGAAGCGGGAGTCGTCGGGGAACGAATACGCGTACGCGCGGTCGCGGGTCGCCACCGCGAGCAGCGCGTCGCGCTCGCCCAGGTCGCTCAGCCGGGCTGTCTCGTCTGTCCAGGTCTGGGCCGGCGTGCCGTCGAACGACTCCACGAACACCACGAAGAGCTGCATGCCGGTGTCGGACTGCAGCCGGGCCAGCGCCGTGTCGACTGCTGCCGCGCGGCTGCCCAGTGCGCCCGCCTCGTCGGTCACCTGGGTGGGCACCCGCATCGGTGCGTCCGCCCGGGCGGGTGTGGGCACCAGGAGCAGGGCCAGGACGGCGATCAGCGTGCGGCGCAGGACGGTCACCACCTCAACTTAGATCCTGGGTCCGACAACCCGCGCGGTGAGCCGGAGGTGAGAAGGTGGGAACCATGAGTCAGCGAGTCAACGGAGTCATCGCCCGGGCCAAGGGCGCGCCGGTCGAGGTGACCACGATCATCGTGCCGGATCCCGGTCCCGGCGAGGCCGTGGTCAAGATCCAGGCCTGCGGGGTCTGTCACACGGACCTGCACTACCGCGAGGGCGGCATCAACGACGACTTCCCGTTCCTGCTCGGCCACGAGGCCGCCGGGATCGTGGAGTCCGTCGGTGCCGGGGTCACCGACGTCGCCCCGGGTGACTTCGTCGTGCTGAACTGGCGGGCCGTCTGCGGCGACTGCCGGGCCTGCCGCAAGGGCAAGCCGTGGTACTGCTTCAACACGCACAACGCGACGCAGAAGATGACGCTCGAGGACGGCACCGAGCTGTCCCCGGCGCTGGGCATCGGCGCGTTCGTGGAGAAGACACTCGTGCACGCCGGCCAGTGCACCAAGGTCGACCCGCGGGCCCGGCCGGCCGCCGTCGGCCTGCTCGGCTGCGGCGTGATGGCCGGCATCGGCGCGGCGATCAACACCGGCGGCGTCACCCGCGGCGACTCGGTGGCCGTGATCGGCTGCGGTGGGGTCGGCGACGGCGCGATCGTCGGTTCCGCGCTGGCCGGGGCGACGACGATCATCGCGGTCGACACCGACCCGCAGAAGCTGGAATGGGCCCGCAAGTTCGGCGCGACGCACACCGTCAACGCGCGCGAGCAGGACGTGGTCACCGCCGTGCAGGAGCTGACCGGCGGCAACGGGGCCGACGTGGTGGTCGAGGCGGTGGGCCGCCCGGAGACGTACAAGCAGGCGTTCTACGCCCGCGACCTGGCCGGGACCGTCGTCCTGGTCGGCGTGCCGACCCCGGAGATGACCGTCGAGCTGCCGCTGCTGGACATCTTCGGCCGCGGCGGGGCGCTCAAGAGCAGCTGGTACGGCGACTGCCTGCCGACCCGCGACTTCCCCATGCTGACCGAGCTCTACCTGCAGGGCCGGCTCGACCTGGACGCCTTCGTGACCGAGGAGATCCGCCTCGACCAGGTCGAGGATGCCTTCACCAAGATGCACCAGGGCGGCGTGCTGCGTTCGGTGGTGCTCTTCTCATGAGGGTCGACCACGCGGTGACGCACGGCACGTTCTCGCTGGACGGTGAGACCTTCGACGTCGACAACAACGTCTGGGTGGTCGGCGACGACGAGGAGTGCGTGGTGATCGACGCCCCGCACGACGTCCGGACCATCCTCGACACGGCCGGGGGCCGGCGGATCGTCGCGATCGTGCTCACCCACGCGCACGACGACCACGTCCGGGTCGCTCCCCAGCTGGCCCGGCAGACCGGCGCCCCGCTGCTGCTGCACCCGGCGGACGAGGTGCTCTGGAAGCTGGTGCACCCCAGCGAGCCGATGCCCGCGCCGCTGGCCGACGGTGACGAGATCGCCGTCGCCGGTGAGGTGCTGCGGGTGCTGCACACGCCCGGGCACAGCCCAGGCGCCGTCTGCCTCTACGCGCCGGCGCTGGGCTGCGTCTTCACCGGCGACACCCTGTTCCAGGGCGGTCCGGGTGCGACCGGCCGCTCGCACAGCGACCGGCCGACGATCGAACGTTCCATCCGCGAGCGCCTGCTCACCCTGCCGCCGGACACAGTTGTGCACACGGGCCACGGCGCCGACACGACCGTGCGGGCGGAGGAGTTCTGAGCGCTCAGGCGGCCCGGGCGTAGGCGGGCACGCTGCGGTCGGCGAGCAGGTCGAGGGCGAGGGCGGCGGTCCAGCTGAACGTCGGGGCGCCGATCCCCGCCCCGGTCCGCGGGTGGTAGTACTCGAAGTGCCCGGAGGTGTGCACCAGCCGGATCATCGCCAGCCGCAGGTCCTCGGCCTCGTCGAGGTAGCCGTGTACGAGCATGCCGCGCCGCAGCAGCCAGTTGATGTTGATCCAGACCGGTCCGCGCCAGTACCGCAGCGGGTCGAAATCAGGCGCGGTCCGGTCGTAGCTCGGCACCGGCAGCCCGGTCTGCGCGGGCAGGCCGAATCGCGGCGAGCTCGCCTCGGCCATGATCGCCTCGACCTGCCCGCCGGGCAGGTCGGGCAACAGCAGCGGCACCAGGCCGTTGACACACCGGGCCGGGCTGAGGGTACGGGTACGCACGTCGCGCGACCGGAACGTACGGGTTTCCGGGTCGAACAGGTGCTCGGAGATCGCCCGGGTGATCCGCTGCGCGCGCTGCCGGTGCCGCGCGGGATCCGCCCCGACCACCGCGGCGATGTGGGCCAGGGCCAGCTCGGCCGCCGCGAGGATCGTGTTGAACGACGGGCACTCCACCACGAACCCGTGCCGGTGGGCCAGCTCGACGTCCGAGTAGCCGCCGTCGCGGTAGTCGACCACCAGGCCGACGTACCGGGCGTAGTCGGCGTCGGTGGGCCGGTGCGCCGCGTCCGCGTTCTCGATGTCCCGCCGCCGGAAGCGCTGGAGCAGCGTCAGATCGGCCGGCACGGCCGCCAGGGCGGCATCCCACGACGGGCTGTTGTCCAGGCCCGACTCCCACGGGTGCACGATGCTGGCCAGCCCGTCACCGCCGGCGTCACGGCGCCCGGTCAGGTATTCCTGCTGCGCGACCAGCCGCGGATAGATCCAGGCGAGCTGATCGCCGGCCTCGCGGGCGCAGGCCACGCCGTGCGACGCGGCGCGCCGGTAGACCTCCCAGGCGGCGAGCGCGTGCAGCGGCGGCTGCACCAGGCCGGTGCTGCCGCGGGCCGGGCGGCCACCGTACGCGGGCACGTTCCAGAAGCCCGGCCCCGGGAAGTAGTCGTCCTCCGCCGTGCGCGGGTCGAAGACGATGTGTGGCACCCGGCCGTCGGGCCACTGCGCCTCGAACAGGCTCCGCAGGTCGCGCCAGGCGCGCGTCGGGTTGACGTAGGCGAGACCGACCGCGATGAACGCGGCGTCCCAGCTCCACTGGTGGGGGTAGAGGCCCCGTGAGGGGACCATGTGATCGGTGGACCAGTTGGTGTCGAGGACGTGAGCGGCGGAGTTCCAGAGATCTGCAGACATATCCGAATTCACAGCGGTGGGCGGCTCGAGCTTCGGGCAACGCATTCAGGTATAGCCCTTTCCGTCGCCGGGACCGGTAAACCCCTTCATCGGGTGCGCCCGGCTCGGATCAAGGAAAAACCGAGTCGCGTTCAGTCGGCGTCGATGGCCAGCCACAACCGGCTGCGCCGGCCCGGCAGGTACGGCGAGTCGAGCCGTTTCGCGACGACGCCGGTCAGCCCCTGGGCCCGGGCGGTGTCGAGCGCGAAGGTTCCGCCACCCGGAAAGTACGGCGGGGTCTGCCAGTTGTCGCCGCTCACGTTCAGCCCGTCGAGCAGTTCCCGCCGTTCCGCATAGCGCACCAGCTCCACCGTGGAATGGCCCTCCAGCCACAGCAGGTCGTAGGCCAGGAACTGCACCGGCGTGCGTTCCGCGGCGCGGCGGGCGGCCGCTGAGTCGCGCGGTGGCTTGCGGCGTTCCAGCAGCTCCGGCGCGATCCGGGGCCCGTCGAAAGCCACGATCTCCCCGTCCAGGACGGCCTCCAGCGGGGCCAGCGCCTCGCCCAGCGGGCGCAACTCCGGGTACCACGAGGTCACGTCCGTGCCGTCCGCCGTGGCGAGCCGGACCCGGCCACCGGACACGTGGATCAGGGTGCGGCGGCCGGCCCAGCTCAGCTCGTACCCCCAGTCCTCGTCGTCGGGTGGCAGCCCGGCGGCCCGGGCAGCGAGCATGGGCTCGACGGCCTCGGGCATGCTCTGCCAGCCCGGCTCGGCCGGGTCCATCCGGCGGACCATCCAGTCGTTGCCGCCGGTCTGGAAGAAGACGTAGCGGCCGCTGGTGCGTTCGCCGTGAAAAGTGACGCCTATCTCGTCGTCGCGCCACTTGTCGGACTCGTAGGTGCCGTGATCATGGATCGACATCCGGCCGCCGCCGTACTCGCCGGCCGGGATCTCGCCGGCGAAGGTGAGGTATTCCAACGGGTGGTCCTCGGTGTGTTTGGCCAGGTTGTTGCGGCCGCGGTCGCGGGGCAGCCCGCGCGGCACGGCGAAGGAGACCAGCACGCCGTCGCGTTCGAGCCGCACGTCCCAGTGCAGGCTGCGGGCGTGGTGCTGCTGGATCACGAACCTGTTTCTGCTGGTCGGCCGGGGCCGGCCGCGGGGCACGGGCTCGGGGGTACGGCGGGCGTCGCGCTTGCGCCGGTATTCGTCCAGCTGGTCGGTCACCACCCAATTGTCCGCCGGAGTTACACGGTTGTCATTCGGAGAACTTGTCGCACCCCCGTGCCAAGGTCTGGGGCATGTACGTCGAATGGGCCGCGAAGCTTCCGCACGTGATCGCGTGGCGCAGCACGGTCCCGCCGGGCTGCCCGCCGACCCGGATCCTGCCGGACGGCTGCATGGACCTGATCTGGCACGACGGTGCCGTCTTCATCGCCGGCCCGGACACCACCGCCCAGCTCGGCACGGCCGCGGCCGGCAGCCGCTTCTTCGCCCTGCGCTTCGCCGTCGGCACCGGGCCCGGCGTGCTGGGCATCCCGGCCGACGAGTTCACCGACCAGCAGGTGCCGCTCGACGCGGTGTGCCCCGCGACCGAGCTGCGCCGGCTGTCCGAGGCCGCCGACCCCCTCGCCGCCCTCGAGGACTTCGCGCGGCATCGCTGGCAGGAGCCGGATCCGGCGATGGTCGCGGTGGCGGCCGGCGCCCGGGCCGGGCGCCCGGTCGGCGCGATCGCCGACCGGTGCGGCCTGAGCCCGCGCCACCTGCAGCGAAAATGCCGGAGCACCTTCGGGTACGGCCCCAAGACGCTCGCCCGGATCCTGCGGTTGCAGACGGCGGTGGCGCTGGCCCGGGCCGGCCGTCCGTTCGCCGACGTCTCCGTGTCCGCGGGCTATGCCGACCAGGCCCACCTCTCCCGGGATGTCAAGGCGCTGGCGGGTGTGCCCCTGCGCGAGCTGGTGGCCTGACGTGCCGGCCCGGGCGCTCCGCTGTCTCCCACAAAACGGACACAAGCATGATCGTGGCTTTCGCGCTCCAGTGGCGGCCTGTAGTGTCTTGGCTCCGACGCGTATCGACCACCCCTCGGAGGCGTTGTTGCGATGACCTTGCGCATCCTCGTCGTGGGCGCCGGCATCAGCGGCCTCGCGGCGGCCCGAGGGCTCAGAGTCGCCGGCTTCCGGCCCGACGTGGTCGAGGAGCTGCCGGCCAGCACAATCCCCGGCGCCGGCATCTTCCTGCCCGGCAACGCGTCGCGCGCGATGCGGCAGCTCGGCCTCGACGCACCGCTGCGCCCGCTCGGCGACCTCATCTTCCGGCAGGTCTTCCACGACTCCAGCGGTGACCAGCTCTTCGAGGTCGACCTGGCCGCGCTCTGGGCGGGCGTCGGCGAGAGCCGCGCGCTGTCCCGGGCTGACCTGCAGCAGGTGCTGCTCACCAGCGTCGGCGGCGAGGTGCGCTACGAGACCGCCGTGCGCGACCTGGAGATCGTCGACGGCGGGGCCAAGGTCGAGTTCGGCAACGGCGCCATCGCCGAGTACGACCTGGTCGTGGGCGCCGACGGGCGGCGCTCCATGATCCGGGCCAAGGCGGGGCTCGGCGGCGCCGCGGTCCCGACCGGCCAGATCGTCTACCGCAGCGTGGTCAGCGGCGGGCCGTCGCTCAGCGACTGGACCTGCCTGCTGGGCGAGCGCTCCCAGTTTGTCGTGATGCCGATGGGCGGCCGGCGGCTCTACGTCCACGCGGACGAGACGGTCGAGGCGGGCACACCCAACCCGGAGGACCCACGCGCCCGCGTCCGTGAGCTGTTCGGCGGTTTCGGCGGGCCGGTCCCGGCCGTCCTCGCCGCGCTGGAGAAGGTCCAGGTCGCCCGCACCGACGAGGTCGTGCTGGACGGCTGGACGACGGGCCCGGTGCTGCTGGTCGGCGACGCGGCCCACGCCACCGCCCCGACCCTGGCCCAGGGCGCCGCGATGGCGCTCGAGGACGCCGTGGTGCTCGGCGAAGTGCTCAAGGCCACCCCGGACGACGTGCCGGCCGCGCTGCGGGCCTTTGAGCAGCGCAGACACGATCGCTGCGCCCAGGTGCGCGAGCACACCCGCCAGCGCGACCAGACCCGTGACGTCGCCCCGGCGGAGCGCGACCCTATGCTGCGCAGGCGGGGTCAACGGATCTTCGCCGATCAGTACCGGGGACTCGTCGAGCCGTTCTGAGACCTGGGTGCTCTTTGGTCACCCCGCGCCCGCCGGGGGTCGGCGGGGGACTATTCTGCCTGCGAGGTACGCCTTCGAACTCGGGTGTACGCAGTGGGACGAACGAGACACCGGAGGCTATCCGTGACGACCGTTGCGCCTAAGCCGATCGTGACCCGGCCCTGGCCGGTGCGACAGCAGGTGAAGGGCTCAGCCCTCGCGCGGGTCCTGCGGACGACGGACGCGAAGCAGATCGGGATCATGTACATGATCACCGCCTTCGTGTTCTACATCCTCGGCGGCTTCATGGCGCTGCTCATGCGCACCGAGCTGGCCCGCCCGGGCATGCAGGTCCTGTCGCCGGAGCAGTACAACCAGCTGTTCACCATGCACGGCACGATCATGCTGCTGTTCTTCGCGACGCCGATCGTGTTCGCCTTCGCCAACTTCGTGGTGCCGATCCAGATCGGCGCGCCCGACGTGTCGTTCCCGCGGCTCAACGCCTTCGCCTACTGGCTGTACCTGTTCGGCGGCACGATCACCATCAGCGGCTTCCTGACCCCGGGTGGGGCGGCCGACTTCGGCTGGTTCGCGTACACCCCGCTCAGCAACTCGCTGCACTCGCCGGGCGTCGGCGGCAACATGTGGGTCGTCGGCCTGGCGCTCTCCGGCCTCGGCACGATCCTCGGTGGCGTCAACATCATCACCACGATCATCACGCTGCGCGCCCCCGGCATGACGATGTTCCGGATGCCGATCTTCACGTGGAACATCCTGGTCACCAGCCTCCTGGTGATCATGGTCTTCCCGTTCCTGGCCGCGGCGCTGTTCGCACTGGCCGCCGACCGCGTGCTCGGCGCGCACGTCTTCGACGTGGACACCGGCGGCCCGATGCTGTGGCAGCACCTGTTCTGGTTCTTCGGCCACCCCGAGGTCTACATCGTGGCGCTGCCGTTCTTCGGCATCATCACCGAGGTCATCCCGGTCTTCAGCCGCAAGCCGGTGTTCGGCTACAAGGGCCTGGTCGGCGCGACCCTGCTGATCGCGGCGCTGTCGATGAGCGTGTGGGCGCACCACATGTTCGTCACCGGCCAGGTGCTGCTGCCGTTCTTCAGCTTCCTGAGCTTCCTGATCGCGGTCCCGACGGGCATGAAGTTCTTCGTCTGGATCGGCACGATGTGGCGCGGGCAGATCAGCTTCGAGACGCCCATGATGTTCGCCATCGGCTTCCTCGTGACGTTCCTGTTCGGTGGCCTGTCCGGCGTGCTGCTGGCGGCTCCGCCGATCGACTTCCACGTCTCGGACTCGTACTTCGTCATCGCGCACTTCCACTACGTGCTGTTCGGCACGATCGTGTTCGCGGTGTTCTCCGGCATCTACTTCTGGTTCCCGAAGATGTTCGGCCGAATGCTCGACGACCGCCTAGGAAAGATCCACTTCTGGCTGACCTTCCTCGGCTTCCACGCCACGTTCCTGGTCCAGCACTGGCTGGGCGCGGAAGGCATGCCCCGGCGGTACGCGGACTACCTGCCGAGCGACGGCTTCACCTTCCTGAACACGTTCTCGACCATCGGCTCGTTCGTCCTCGGCGCCTCGACCCTGCCGTTCATCTACAACGTGTGGAAGTCCTACAAGGTCGGCCAACTGGTAACCGTCGACGACCCCTGGGGCGCCGGCAACTCCCTGGAATGGGCGACCTCGTCGCCGCCGCCGCTGCGCAACTTCGACAAGATGCCCCGGATCCGCTCCGAGCGGCCGGCCTTCGACGCGAAGTTCCCGGAGCTGGCGGCCGGCGCCCAGTCGCTGGCAGGCCCGCCGGAAGGCGGCGCCCGCCCCCTGACCAGCGAATCCGACGGCGGCGCGACGTACCAGGAAGACGTCAGCGACCGCAAGCACTGACCGGTACCTGCTGAGCGGCCCGTCCCTTTCCGGGGGCGGGCCGCTTCGCATTTGCGCGGCGGTTCCGTCACGGGCCTTACCGCACCGGGGCTCCTCTCGGGGCCTTGACCGTGGATCCGAGCGCAGCTTCGGGCGGCGGGCGTCGGGGTGGATGCGCTGAACGTTGCGGCCGTGGTGGAGGCCGCCGCTGGCCACGGCCCGCTGCAGGCGGTCGCCGTCGGTGAGCTTGCGGCTGCGTTGCATCCCGTAGTCGCCGTCAGCAGAACCGTCAGCATGGGGCCTTGCCGCTGGCAGCGGGCAGTCGGCGGCGAGCAGCGCCGCTGTCCATGCCTGCTCTGCTTGCGCTGCCTGGTCCTGCGCTGCTCGTCTGCCTGGACCGTGCCTGGGCCCGCGCCTGGCTGCCCGTGCCTGGGCCCGCGCCTGGCTGCCGGCGCCTGGGAGCCTGGGCTGCCCGCGCCCTGGGCTGGTCCGCGGTGCCTGCGCCTGCGCTGGCTGCACCCGCGCTGCCCGCACCCGGGCTGCCGCGTTGCCTGTGCCTGGTGTTCGCGCCCGCGCGGCTAGCGTCTGCGCTGGACTCGGTGGCTGCGCCAGCGTCCGCGGCTCGCGCCCGCGCGGCTCGCGCCCCGCGCCTACGCTGCCGGCGGCCCAGCTGCCCGTCCCTTGCTGGCTGCCCGTGCCCCGCGCTGCCCGTGCCCCGCGCTGCGCGTGCCCCGCGCTGCGCGTGCCCCGCGCTGCGCGTGCCCCGCGCTGTCCGTGCTGCTCGTGCCCCGCGCTGTCCGTGCTGCTCGTGCCCCGCGCTGTCCGTGCTGCTCGTGCCCCGCGCTGTCCGTGCCCGCGCTGCCCGTGCCCCGCGCTGCTGGCGCTCGGGCTGCCCCCACCCACGCTGCGCGTGTCCCGCGCTGCCTGCGCTGCGCGTGCCCCGCGCTGCGCGTGCCCCGTGCTGCCCGTGCCCTGCGCTGCCCGCGCTGCCCGTGCTGCCCGTGCCCCGCGCTGCCCCCGCCCGCGCTGGCCGCGGTGCCTGTGCCTATAGCTGCGCTGCCCTGCTCCCGTGCCGCTCGCGCCCGCGCCTACGCTGCCGGCGGCCCACCTGCCGGTCCCCTTGCTGACTGCGGTGCATGTGCCTGCGACCCGTTGCCGGGCCTGCCGAGCCCGCCAGGCCTGCCAGGCCTGCCCGCGCTGCGAGCGACTCCCTGCTTGCGCGGCCCGCAGCGCCTGCGCCCGGGCTGCCCGCGCCGGCGCGATCGACCGCGGCAATCCCCGGCCTACATCGGCTTGATCGGATCCGCTCCAGACCAAGCCAGAAGCCCGCCACCCAACCCGCCGCACCCGGCCGCTCAGATCAACCCAGACCCGACCCCAAACACCGACCCAGCTCCATCCCGGCCCAGATCACCGCCCGCCCGAGCCACGCCTGAAGCCCAACCCCAACGAGCAAGGCGAGCAACCCCACAGCGCCACCAACGCCCGCGAACGGGGCACCCGCCTCACCGACTAGGCGCCGCCGCATCAGGCGCCGGGAACTCCGCCGCCGGCCCGGCCACACCCGACCCCAGCGAATCCCCAGAACCCTGCCCCACCTCACTGTCCAACCCGCCATCAACCTGCCGTGCCACCTCCTGCCGCCGGCGCAGCTCGGCCGGCAGGGCCAGCACAGCCACCACCACCCCAACCCCACCCACCGCAGCAAACCCCCAGGCAGGCGACCACGTATCCATCACCACACCAGCCAACGGCGCCCCCAGCGCCACCCCCACCGTCAGCGACGAGTTGTGCAACCCCATCGCCTCGCCGCGGGCCGACGCCGGGGTCATCCTGCTCACCGCGTCCGCCGTCGCCGTGATCGTCGGGGCGCACAGTGCGCCCGCCGGCAGGAGCAGCAATGCCAGCAGCCACCAATGACCACCCGCCAGCCCGACCGGGATCGTCAGCAGAGCCATCGGGGCAAACAACGCCAACGGCGACAGCCCACGCTTCACCGTGCCGTACGCGAACCCGCCCACCAGCGAATAAGCCGCCCACATGCCCAGCACCGCCCCGGTCCACTCGACCTCCCCGGAGCTCTGCAACACAGCCACCACCGCCACGTCCGTGCCGCTCAGGACGATGGTTGCCGCGCTTGTGATCGCCAGGATCGCGACCAGGCGGGGCTTGAGCCAGGTGCTGCGGGGGACACGTTCGCCCGCGGAGATCGGCTTTTCGTCCTTGCCGCGGATCGGCGGGTTCAGCACGTACAGCCCTATGCCGGACAGCAGGATGCCCGTGCCGACCGCCAGCATCGCCACGCGGGCGCCTGCTGTTGTGCTGACCAGGACGCCCAGCGCGGGGCCGGCCATGAAGGACAGCTCTGTGGTGATCGAGTCCAGGGCGAAGGCCGGCAGGCGGTGCGACTCCGGCGCCAGCGCGGCGATCGACTGCCGGGCGACCGCGAACGCCGGCAGGGTCAGGAAGCCGCCCACCAGCGCGGCCATCAGCAACGCCCAGTACGGCATCGCCTGTGCCGTCGTCCAGAACGTCACCTCGGCCACCGTGGTCAGCACCAGCACCGGGCGCAGGCCCTTGCGGTCGGTGACCCGGCCCAGCACCGGCGCGCCGAGGGAGCTGCCGACGGTGAAGGCCGCCCCGACCAGGCCCGCGGCGCCGTAGCCGAGGTGCAGGTCCTGGGTCACGTGCAGGGTCAGCGTGACCGTGCCGGCCGTGATCGGGATGCGGGCGAGCGTCGCCACGATGAGCAGCGAACGGATCCCGCGCAGCGCGAGGGTCTCCCGGTAAGGCGTGAGTGTCATGGCGGTCCTAACCTCCGCCGGACAGTCAACAGCAGGGGTACGACAACTCCCAATCGATTAGACAGAGGTCACGCGACGACCGGCGTGCCTGTCGTTTCGACCGCGGCCTCCTCGAACTGCGCCAGCGCCGCGGTTGTCGTCGCGGCGGCCACCCCGGCCGTCAGGTCCAGCAGCACCGTCGTGGCGAAACCCGCCTGCTTCGCGTCGAGCGCTGTTGCCCGTACGCAATGGTCTGTGGCGATGCCCACCACCTCGACCTCCGTCACCGACCTGGCCCGCAGCCAGTCCGCCAGCCCTTCGCCCTCGCGGGTGTGTCCCTCGAAGCCCGAGTACGCCGCCTTGTGCTCGCCCTTGTGGAACACCGCTTCCACCCGTTCCGTCTCCAGCGCCGGGTGGAAGGACGCGCCTTCCGTGCCGACCACGCAGTGGGCCGGCCACGAGTCGACGAAGTCGGGGTGCTCGCTGAAGTGCGCGCCCGGGTCGATGTGGTAGTCCTTCGTCGCCACGACGTGGTCCCAGCTGCCCGACTTCAGGGCCGCCGAGATGCCCGCGGCCACGCCCGCGCCGCCCGGCACGGCCAGGGAGCCGCCCTCGCAGAAGTCGTTCTGGACGTCGACGATGATCAGTGCGCGTGACATGGTCACACCTTTCAGGCGGTGGGGACGACGGTGACCGGGATCGCCGGGTCGCCGGCGGAGAGCTTGAGGCCCTCCCACGGGATCGAGATGAGGCCCTGGCGCAGGTGGTCGCGGGACTCGGCCAGGGTCGGCAGCGGTGCCACCTCGCCGCCCACGACGAACGAGCGCTGCAGCAGCCGGTCGTTGGTGTTGTGATCCGGCACGCCCTGGGACACGATGATCTCCTCGGTGGCCGTACCCGTGGGCTTGTGCCGCCGGACGGCGGTTTTGCGGCCGCCGACCGTCGCTTTGTTCTCCGAGCGCTTCACCACGGCCCGGCCTTCGACCTCGACCAGCTTGTAGACCAGGCCCGCGGTCGGCGCGCCGGAGCCGGTGACCACCGCCGTGCCCGCGCCGTACATGTCGACCGGCTCCGCGGCCAGCGTCGCGATCGAGTATTCGTCCATGTCGCCGGAGACGATGATCTTCGTCTCCGTGGCGCCGAGGGAGTCGAGCAGCTCGCGGGAGTGCTGCGCCAGCACCGACAGGTCACCCGAGTCGATGCGGATCGCGCGCAGGTCGGGCCCGGCCACGGCGATCGCGTTGCGGATGCCCTGGGCGATGTCGTAGGTGTCCACCAGCAGCGTCGTGTTCTTGCCCAGCGCCGCCACCTGCGAGGCGAACGCGGCCGGCTCGTCGTCGTGCAGCAGCGTGAACGCGTGCGCCGACGTGCCGGTCGTGGGGATGCCGTAGCGGCCGCCGGCCGCGAGATTCGAGGTCGAGGCGAAACCGGCGAGATAGGCCGCCCGGGCCGCGGCCACGGCGGCTTCCTCATGGGTACGGCGTGAGCCCATCTCGATGATCGGCCGGCCCCGGGCGGCGGTGACCATCCGGGCCGCTCCCGCCGCGATCGCGCAGTCGTGGTTGAGCACCGACAGGATCAGCGTCTCCAGCACCACGCACTCGGCGAAGCTGCCGGACACGGTCAGGATCGGTGAGCCGGGGAAGAACAGCTCGCCCTCGGCGTACCCGTCGATGTCGCCGGTGAAGCGGTAGTCCGCGAGCCATGCCGCGGTGGTCTCGTCGACGACCCCGGAGCGGCGCAGGAAGTCGATGTCGGCGTCGGTGAAGCAGAAGTCGCGGATGAGCTCCATGAGCCGGCCCTGACCGGCGGCGACACCGTAGCGGCGCCCGGACGGCAGGCGCCGGGCGAACACCTCGAAGACGCTGCGGCGGTTCGCCGTCCCGTCCTTGAGGGCGGCACTGACCATGGTCAGCTCGTACTGGTCGGTCAGCAGCGCGGGCGCGAAGTCGGTCACAGATCCACCTTAGGCGTCCTCTCCTGGCCCTCGCTGCGCTCGGTGCAGTCGGTCACGCCGCGCCTACCTTATTGCGGGAGCAGGCGCAGTGCCGGAGCAAGCTCCAGCCTGCCGTTGACTCCCAGCTTGGTATAGACGCGCTGTAGATGGTTCTCCACCGTGCGTGGTGACAGATACAGCCGGTCGGCAATCTCGCGGCTCCGGACCCCCTCGGCGGCCAGCTCGGCCACCTGGCGTTCGCGGACCGTCAGGGCCGGCTGGACCGCCAGCAGCGCCGGTGTCCGCAGCGGACCGCAGCGGCTCAGCACATCGGCCATCAGCGTGCTGGCCGCCAGCGCCCGCGGATCCCGGGCCGTGCGGAAGACCCGGACCGCGCCGGCCGCGGCCTCGGCGGCGAAGAGCTGGTAGCCCAGCACGGCGAACTCCCGGGCGACCGCGAACAGGTCCTCGCCGGCCTCCGCCGCGGCGGCCGCGGCATGCCGGACCACCAGCGCCGCCGCCGGGCCGCCGACCAGCGGCGCCAGCTCCCCGAGCCGGGCGGCGGCCAGCTGCGGCTGCCCGATCCGGACCAGGTCGTAGAGGGCGAGCAGCTCCTGACCGTACAGGTGGTCGGCCCGCAGCCGGGTCACCGCGCGCTGCACCACGCGTACGGCGGCAGCCGGCTCGCCCTGGCACACCAGCGTCCACGCCCGGGCCTGCTCCTGCCACGGGTAGTAGAGGCTGACGGCGGTGCCCGCGGCCGCCTCGGCGGTGGCCAGGGACTCGGTGGCGATCGTGCTCTCGCCGCGCAGCGCCGCCACGTTGGCCCGGGCGAAGTGGGCGCTGCCGTCGTACACCCGGGCCGGGGCCAGCGAAGCGCAGGCCTGCTCGGTGGCGTGCAGGGCCTCGCCGGTCTGCCCGCGCAGCAGGCTCGCCTGGGCCTGCAGCAGCGACACCCAGCCCGAGCCGAAGCCGAAGCCGCCCGCCTGAGCCAGGTGGGCGAACTCCGCCGCCAGGATCCGGTCGATGGCGGGCAGGTCGAGGGCCACGCTGACCCGGGTGCCCTCGGCCATCTGCAGGGCGTACTGCAGGGTCGGGGTGTCGCGCCGCCAGTCCGCCGTGTCGGCCTCGACCGCCGCGATGAGCTCGGCGCTGCCGTCCGGGTCGCCGCCGGCGGCCAGCAGGTAGGCCAGCACGCAGCGGGCCAGCGCCCGGGTGGCGATCCCGGCCGCCGGTTCGTCGAGCACGCCGCGGGCCAGGCTCCGGGCTGCCGGCAGCTCGTCGAGCTGAAGCCGGATGAACGCTTCGAACGCCCGCACCCGGGCCCGCTCGGCCGGGTCGGCCGGCTGCGCCGCCGCCAGCGTGTCCGCCGCCTCGGCCCGGCCCAGCCCGAAGAACTCCACGGCGGCCCGTGCGGTGAGCCGGCGGGCGCTGTCGTCCGGATCCGCGCCCAGGACCGTCAGCGCCTCCTCCGGGCAGTCGGCGAAGAGCAGCACCGTGGCCAGCAGCTCGGCAGCGGCCCAGCCGGCTCCGGCGTCGCGGGCCGCTGCGGCGAGGCGCCGGGCGAGGTCGATGTCGAAGCGGTTGAAAGCCTGGCGGGCCGCGTCCAGCAGCAGCGTGCCGTCCTGCGCCGTACCGGAGTCGAGCCGCCAGACCGCGACCCGCAGCAGGTCGTCCCGGCGCCGGGCGCCGGCCCCTTCGACCAGGTCGGCCAGCGTGGCGAGCAGCCGCCGGGACCGGGTGACCGGGCAGCCACGGCGGACCACCTCGCCGTAGAGCGGGTGGGCCAGCCGCGCGTCGCGGCGGCGCTCGTCGACGACGATCCGGATCAGCCCGCGCTCCTCGGCGGCTTCCACGTCGGCGGCCGCGGCGGCCCGCATCAGCAGCGTGAGGCCGACCGGCTCGCCGAACGAGACCATCTCGAGCACGTCGCGCACGCCGGGGGTGAGCCCGCCGATCCGGGCGCCGACCAGATCGGCCAGGCTCGGCGCCAGGGTGAGCCGGCCGGTCCAGCGCCAGAAGCCGTACGTCTCGGACAGCTCACCACCGCTCAGCGCGGCGAGCACCAGCTCGCGCAGCAGCAGCGGGTTGCCGCCGCCGAGCCGGATGAGCCGCTGCGCGGAGCCCGGCTCGACCGGCCCACGCACCAGCGCGGTCAGCAGCTGGCGGGACTCGTCGTCGGTCAGCGGATCGAGCTCGGCGTGGCTGAGCAGCCCCTCGGTCCACAGCGCGCTGATCGGGGACGGCACCGGCTCGGCCGTGCGCAGCGTGCCGAGCAGGGTCGCGCCCTCGCGGACCAGCAGGTGGGTCAGGGCGGCGGACGGCGGGTCCAGCAGGTGGGCGTCGTCGATGGCGAGCACCATCGGCCGGTCGCCGGACTCGGCGTGCAGCCCGTCGACCGCCCAGCGCAGCAGCCCGGCGGGGGACAGCCCGGCCGGCGGGTCGGCGGGCAGGATCTGGGCCAGGCCGCCGAACGGCAGCCCGGAACTCGCTATGTTCGCCGAGGCGCAGTGGACGGCGTAGTGCTCGTCCGGCAGCCCCGCGACGGCTTCGCGCAGCAGGCGGCTCTTGCCGACGCCCGCGCTGCCGCTCAGGATGAGACCCCGGTCGGAATCCCGGGTGGCGACGGTCGTGAGCCGGGTCAACTCGTCGGCGCGACCGACGAATCCCCAGTGCTCCACCGGGTCAGCATATCGAGATCCGTCACCTTCACATCACCGCCCGTACCACGTTCGAGAATGAGTAAGAGTGCATGAAACGGTGAGTAATCAGGCATCTGTCCGCCCCCGCCGCCGTCCCATACGGTTCGGCGGTACCGGCGTGACTGCCCGGGCCCGGCCTGGCGGGGCGGGTCCGGGCGCCCCACCGGTTCCACCGGCTGTTCGCGCTGGTGAGCGGCTTTTCCCGCGGGCGCGGCGCAGGCTCGGGGCTGCGCCATCCCACCCCTCCCGGCGCGCCTGGCGTGCTCGGTTCGACTCCCGCCCGAATCGGCGTGGCACGATGGGGGGCATGGCGTTGCCTCAGGTCGCTCCCGCAGAGACGCCGCAGATCGAGGAGGTACCGGCTGATGACCGGCCGTGGGTGACCATCGTCTGGGACGATCCGGTCAATCTCATGTCGTACGTGACCTGGGTCTTCCAGAAGATCTTCGGGTACAGCCACGACAAGGCCGAGCAGCTGATGATGGACGTGCACAACAAGGGCAAGGCGGTCGTGTCCAGCGGCGCGCGTGAACGGATGGAAATGGACGCTGCGCAGCTCCACGGCTACGGCCTGTGGGCGACGGTGGACCGCGGTTGAGTGGGCGGGTGAGCTGAACGATGTTCCGACGCAACGGGAACCAGTGCGTGGCCACCTTCGCCATCGACGAGGTGCGCGTGCTGCGCAAGGTCGCCGGTGAGGTCGTGGGCCTGCTCATGGACGGTTTCGACCACACCGACCCGGTGGTCGGCCGGCTCTTCCCGGACATCTACCCGGACCGGCCCGACGACTCGGCCGAGTTCCGCCTCTACACCGAGGGTGACCTCAAGACGGGCAAGATCGACCAGGCCGGGGCCATCCTCGCCGCCCTGCCCGACGACGGCCCCGGCGAGGTGCGCCTGGACGGCGAGGAGGCCGAGGCCTGGCTGCGGGCGATCAACGACGCCCGGCTGGCCATGGGGACCCGGCTCGACATCCAGGGCGACACCGACCTCGGTGACGAGCTCGATGAGGCCGTGGTGCGCGACCCCGCGTCGAGCCGGGTCTTCCAGCTCTCCGTCTACGCGTACCTGGGCTACCTCCAGGAGTCGCTGCTCAATGCCCTCCCGGAGATCGAGGAACGGCCTTAGGCGGCCTGGTCCAGCCGGGCCAGCTCCTCGTCGGTGAGGGTCAGCTCGGCCGCCCGTACCGAGTCGGTGATCGACTCGGGACGGCTCGCGCCGGGGATCGGGATCACGTGCTCGCTCTTGGCCAGCTCCCAGGCCAGGGTGACCTGCTGCGGGCTGACCCCGTGAGCCTCGGCCACCTGGGCGAACTCAGCGAAGTGGCTGCCCAGCTCGCCGGCCTTGGCGATCCCGCCCAGCGGCGACCACGGCAGGAAGGCGATGCCGAGCTCGTCGCAGAGCCGCAGCTCGTCCTCCGAGGAGCGGAACGCGGGCGAGAACTGGTTCTGCACCGAGACCAGCCGGCCGCCGAGGATCTCCTGGGCCTGGCGGATCTGCTCGACGTTCGCGTTGGAGATGCCGGCCAGCCGGATCTTGCCCTCGTCGAGCAGCTCGCGCAGGTGCCGACGGAGTCCGCGTACGGGACCTTGGGGTCGGGCCGGTGGAACTGGTAGAGGCCGATGGCGTCCACACCGAGACGCTTGAGCGAGCCCTCGACGGCTTCCCGCAGGTGCGCGGGGGAGCCGTCGACGGTCCAGGAGCCGTCGCCGGGACGCAGGTGACCGCCCTTGGTGGCGACCAGCACGCCGGAGGTGTCACCGCTCCAGCTCGCCAGCGCCTGGGCGATCAGGCTCTCGTTGTGCCCGACCTCGTCGGCGTGCAGGTGGTACGCGTCGGCCGTGTCGATCAGGGTCACGCCGGCGTCGAGCGCGGCGTGGATGGTCCGGACCGAGCGGTCGGTGTCGGGCCGCCCCTCGATGGACATCGGCATGCCGCCGAGCCCGATGGCGCTGACCTGGACGTTTCCGATTGATCGCTGCTTCATGTCCCCACCCCTACCCCACGTGATGATCCGTACGCGCGTGAGCACTGCCACGCCCGGTCCGCCGCCGCGCCACGGTAATGTGAACAGCGTGCTGACCATCGACAGCGCGATCGTCGACGCGATCGTCGCCCACGCCCGCCGGGACCACCCCGACGAGGCCTGTGGTGTCGTCGCCGGGCCCATCGGCAGCGACCTGCCGACGCGGCACATCGCGATGGACAACGCGGCCCGGTCCATGACGTTCTACGAGTTCGACTCGATGGAGCAGTTGCGGGTCTGGCGTGAGATGGACGACAACGACGAGGAACCCGTCGTGATCTACCACTCGCACACCGCGACCGAGGCGTATCCGTCTCGCACCGACATCTCGTTCGCGGGGGAGCCGGGCGCGCATTACATGCTGGTCTCGACCCGCGAGCCGGATTCCGAGGAGATTCGCTCGTTCCGTATCGTGGACGGTGTGGTGACCGAAGAAGAGGTCAACATCGTGGATGCGACGGTGGACGCGTGAGTGGGAGTGCGGACGGCTACGCCGTCCAGTCGTACATGTTCGGGCAGAGCCCCGCGTCGGTCTACTACGAGTGTCGCTGACGCGCGGCCTCAGCAGACCCCTGCCCTCGAACTCTCTCGACTTCTCTTTCCTAGGAGCATCACAGTCATGGCTATCGAAGTTCGCGTTCCCACCATCCTGCGCAGCTACACCGGCGGCTCGAAGGTCGTCGAGGGCTCCGGTGCGACGCTCTCCGGCCTGATCGACGACCTGGACACCAAGCACTCGGGTCTCAAGGGCCGGCTGCTCACGCCCGAGGGTGGCCTGCACCGCTTCGTCAACGTGTACGTCAACGACGAGGACGTCCGCTTCCTGGGCGCGCTCGACGCCCCGCTGAACGACGGCGACTCCGTCACCATCCTGCCGGCCGTGGCCGGCGGCGCGCTGGGCTTCGCCGCCGCAGCGGCCCTGCTCGGTAGGTAGAAGCCGTGGCTCGCTACGAGAGCCTGCTGGACGCTTGCGGGGGCACGCCGTTGGTCGGCCTGCCCCGGCTGTCGCCGACGGTGCCCGAGGGGGCGCCGCCGGTGCGGCTCTGGGCCAAGCTGGAGGACCGCAACCCGACCGGCAGCATCAAGGACCGCCCGGCGCTGTACATGGTGCGTGAGGCGGAGGAGTCCGGGCGGCTCCGTCCCGGCGACACCATCCTCGAGCCGACCAGCGGCAACACCGGCATCTCCCTGGCCATGGTGGCCAAGCTGCGCGGCTACCGGCTGGTCTGCGTGATGCCGGAGAACGTCTCCTCCGAGCGGGTCCAGCTGCTCCGGATGTACGGCGCGGAGATCATCTTCTCGCCGGCCGCCGGTGGCTCCAACCAGGCGGTCGCGACGGCCAAGCAGATCGCGGCCGAGCACCCCGACTGGGTCATGCTGTTCCAGTACGGCAATGCGGGCAACGCCCGGGCGCACTACGAGACGACCGGTCCGGAGCTGCTGCACGACCTGCCGACCATCACCCATTTCGTGGCGGGCCTGGGCACCACGGGCACGCTGATGGGCACGGGCCGTTACCTGCGGGAAAAGGTCGAGGGCATCCAGATCGTCGCGGCCGAGCCGCGCTACGGCGAGCTGGTCTACGGCCTGCGCAACATCGACGAGGGCTACGTCCCGGAGCTCTACGACGCGACCGTGCTGAGCCGGCGCTTCTCGGTCGGCACCCGCGACGCGGTGCTGCGCACCCGGCAGCTCGTCGAGGTCGAGGGCATCTTCGCCGGCTTCTCCAGCGGCGCGATCCTGCACGCGGCACTGGCCGTGGCGCACGAGGCGGTCAAGGCCGGTCAGCGCGCCGACGTGGCCTTCGTGGTCTGCGACGGCGGCTGGAAGTACCTCTCCACCGGTGCCTACGGCGGCACGCTGGCCGAGGCGGAGGACGCCCTCGAGGGTCAGCTCTGGGCTTGAGCAAGCGGCGGGGCGGCCCGGCCGCCCCGCCCGCTCAGCCTTGGCCAAGCCGGCGGACGCCGTGGGAAGCCGGGCGGGCGCCGCGCGGCAGCGGCGGGCGCCGCAGGGGAGCGGTCGAGCTCAGTAGGCCACGGCGAGCATGATGTCCGCGATCAGCGGCAGGGCCGCGGCCAGCAGCAGCAGCCATGGCAGCACCCGCCGGTGGATGGAGAGGAACGCGCCCACCGACAGGGCCACGCTGACCATGCCGAGGAAGGCCAGCACCGGCACGTACCAGCCGGGCACCCCGCCGCCGATCTGCGAGACCAGGCCGCGGATGCCGATACCGACGCCGGCCAGGCCCAGCAGCGACGCGTAGAGGGACATCGCCAGCAGCCGCCGCGTGCCCGGTGCCGGGTCGTCCGGGGTGGGGAAGCGGAAGTAGACCTCGCCGTCGATGTCGTCCATCTGGTCGGCCGGACCCGGTTCCCAGCCGAACGGGACCAGGTCCGGCGCCGGAGAGTCCTGCACCGGGACACGAGTCCGTCTCGGCTCCTGCACGCCCGTCGTCGCCACTGCACTCCTCCGTTTGGCCCTGTGGTCCTTCACGGTGTGCAACGAATACGACTCACGTGGCGTAACGGATGGGATAATGATGCAGGTCACGACCGGTGTGACCTGCGTTGTCGATTTCGCGACAAATCGATCAGACATTTAGCCGACGTGCTGGCCCCGGCGTAGGCTGCGCAGCGTGATTGACTGGTCTGCCGTCTCGGCCAAGGACCGTTTCCTGGGGGCAAAGGACTTTCAAGGAGCATGGGTCTTGGCCGAGTGGACGACCGAGCGTGAACCAGAGGAACCCGCATGCGACTGACCGTTCTCGGCTGCGCCGGCAGTTTTCCCGGCCCCGAGTCGGCTTGTTCGGCCTACCTCGTGGAGGCGGAAGGGTTCCGGCTGCTGATCGACTTCGGGTCCGGCTCCCTGTCGGCCCTGCAGCGGTATGCGGGCATCGGAGCCGTCGACGCGATCATGCTGACCCACCTGCACTGCGACCACATGCTGGACGCCTGCACCTACGTGGTGGTGCGCCGCTACGCCCCGGGCGGCCCGCTCCCGCCGCTGCCCGTCTACGCCCCGATGGGCGCCGCCGAGCGCATCTCAGCCGCCTACAGCGCCGAGAACGAGCCGGTCGACGACGTGTACACGTTCTACGGTCTGCAGCCGGGCACGTTCCCGATCGGCCCGTTCACTGTGACCGCCGACCGCGTCAACCATCCGATCGAGACGTACGGCGTCCGCGTCGAGCACAACGGCCGGGTGCTGGCGTACTCGTCGGACACCGCGCCGTGCGACGCCCTGCTGCGCCTGGCCCAGGGCGCGGACCTGTTCCTGTGTGAGGCGAGTTACCTCGACGGCGTGGTCAACCCGCCCGACCTGCACCTCACCGGAGGCGAGGCGGGGGAGGCGGCGACCAAGGCGGACGTCGGCAAACTGCTGCTGACCCATCTGGTTCCCGCCTGGGGCAGCGAGGCCTCTACTGTGGAGGCCGCGTCCGCCGCGTTCGTGGGTCCGGTGGAGGTCGTGCGACCCGGTTCCCGCTACGATCTCTGAGCTTGCCGAGGGGACGGCACGAGCGGACCACCGACCTCGAAGTGACCTTGGAGTGCCTTGCATGACCGGTCGATCAGTGGGTGAACGCAAGCTGCGTATCGTCCGACTGGCGAACTTCGTCTCACCTCGTTCGGGCGGGCTGCGCACCGCGCTGCGCAACCTCGGCGAGGGTTACCTGCGGGCCGGCCACGAGCCGATCCTGATCGTGCCGGGGCGGGAGCGCTCCGACGAGATGACCGAGCAGGGCCGGGTCATCACGCTCCCCGGCCACCGGGTGCCCCGCACCGGGGGCTACCGCGTGCTGGCCGGCCGGCGCGAGCTGACCGGGCTGCTGGACGGGCTGCGGCCGGACCGCATCGAGGTCTCCGACCGGGCCACGCTGCGCTGGACCGGCCGCTGGGCCCGGGAGCGCGGGGTGGGCTCGATGATGGTCTCCCACGAGTCCCTGGCCGGCCTGCTGGGTGTCTGGGGCATGCCGCACCGCGACTCGCTCGCCGACCGGCTCAACCGGCGTACGGCCGAGGTCTTCGACCAGATCGTCTGTACGACCGCCTTCGCGGCGGCGGAGTTCCGCCGCCTCGGCGTGCCGAACCTCGTCGAGGTGCCGCTCGGCGTCAACCTGCGTCAGTTCCACCCGAGCCGAGCCGACGCCGCCGTCCGCGCCCGTTATGCCCGCCCGGAGGAGCTCCTGGTCGTCTACTGCAGCCGGCTGTCCGCCGACAAGCGACCCGAGCTGGCCGTCGACACCATCGCCGCGCTGCGCGCCGCCAAGGTGCCCGCCGTGCTGGCGCTGGCCGGCGACGGCTCCCGCCGGGCCGCGCTGGCCTATCGGGCGGCCCGGCTGCCGGTGCGGTTCGCCGGGCACATCTCCGACCGCGACGACGTCGCCGCGCTGCTGGCCAGCGCGGACGTCGCCGTGGCGCCCGGTCCGGTGGAGACCTTCGGGCTCGCCGCGCTGGAGGCGCTGGCCTGCGGCACGCCCGTGGTGGTCAACGCGGCCAGCGCGCTGCCCGAGGTCGTCGGCGACGCCGGTGTGGCCGTGCGCGGCACCCCGGAGGCGTTCGCCGAGGGTGTGCGCAGCCTGATGGAGCGTCCCGAGGACGAGCGCCGGGCGGCCGCCCGGGCCCGCGCCGAGCTGTTCGGCTGGCCGCAGGCCGTCGACGGTTTCCTGCGGGCCCACGGCGCCCTGCCGCAGGCGCGCAGCTCAGCGGTCCTGGCCCGGCAGCCGATGCCGGAGCGGGCGCTGCGACCGGCCGTGCCGGCGGTCGCCGCCGTCGCCTCCAGTGCCTGGGCGACGGCACCCGGCGACGCGCTGTAGCGGCGATCAGCCTAGGCTCTTGGCATGGCGCGACCCGACGGCCGAGAGCCCGGCCAACTCCGACCCGTGACCCTCACCCGCCGGTGGAGCATTCATCCCGAGGGATCGGTGCTCGTCGAATTCGGCGACACCCGGGTGCTCTGCACCGCCAGCGTGACCGAGGGCGTGCCGCGCTGGCGCAAGGGCTCCGGTCTGGGCTGGGTGACCGCCGAATACGCCATGCTGCCCCGCGCGACGAACACCCGCGGCGACCGGGAGAGCGTCAAGGGCAAGGTCGGCGGCCGCACCCAGGAGATCTCCCGGCTGATCGGGCGCAGCCTGCGGGCCTGCATCGACCTCAAGGCCCTGGGTGAGAATTCCATCGTGCTCGACTGTGACGTGCTGCAGGCCGACGGCGGCACCCGCACGGCGGCCATCACCGGCGCCTACGTCGCGCTGCACGACGCGGTCAACTGGCTGGCCGAGCGCAAGTCGCTGGCCGGCAAGGTCGAGAAGGTGATGCACCGCTCGATCCAGGCGGTCAGCGTCGGCGTCATCGACGGCGAGCCGCGCCTCGACCTGATGTATCTCGAGGACGTCGCCGCGGAGGTGGACATGAACGTGGTCTGCACCGGCGACGGCGACTTCGTGGAGGTGCAGGGCACCGGCGAGGCCAACGTGTTCCGCCGGGATCAGCTCGACGCGCTGCTCGACCTGGGCGTGCTGGGCTGTGCGGAGCTGGCGCTGGCCCAGCAGAAGGCGCTGGCGTCGTGAGCGCCCGCCTGCTGCTCGCCACGGCGAACCCGAAGAAGCTGGTGGAGCTCCAGCGCATCCTCGACAACGCGCTCGGCTCCGGCGGCATCGACCTGGTCGGGCTCGGCGACTTCCCGGACTACCCGGACGTGCCCGAGACCGGCCTGACCTTCGGCGAGAACGCGCTCATCAAGGCCCGCGAGGGCGCCTCGCGCACCGGCCTGCCGACGGTGGCGGACGACTCAGGGCTGGCCGTGGACGCGCTCAACGGCATGCCCGGGGTCTTCAGCGCCCGCTGGGCCGGTGGCCACGGCGACGACCAGGCCAACCTCGATCTGGTGCTGGCCCAGATCGGCGACGTCCCGGACGAGCACCGCGGCGGCGCCTTCGTCTGCGCGGCCGTGCTGGTGCTGCCCAACGGCCGCGAGCACCTGGTCGAGGGCAAGCAGCGTGGCCAGATCCTGCGCTCGCGGCGCGGCACCGGCGGTTTCGGCTACGACCCGATCTTCCTCGGCGAGGGCCAGAGCCGGACCAACGCCGAGCTCAGCGCCGAGGAGAAGGACGCGATCAGCCACCGCGGCAAGGCGTTCCGCGAACTGGCCAAGGTCATCGCCAAGGAGCTACCCCGCTAGGGGGTTCGGCTCGCGCCGCGAAGCGGAAGCTGGGCCCGCCGCAGGCCGTCATGACCCACGAGAAACCCCTGCCCTACGATGCCGCCGTGACCAAACGGGGGATGGGTGTCGCGGCCGCACTGGTGCTGGCCGCTGCGGGGTGCACGCCGGGCAGCACGGCGGCGCAGACGGTGGAGCTGGTGGCCGGTGGCGGCGAGGCCGACGGTGGCCCGGCCGCGGACGCGTTCATCGACGGCCGGCTCGTGGACATGACGATCGACCGGGCCGGGACGCTGCGGGTGCTGACCGAGACCAACGCGGTCGCCACCATGTGGACGGTGCAGGACGGCAAGCTGTCCCATGTGGCGGTGCCCGGTTTCCGAGCCGAGTACGTGAGCCAGCTGACGACCGGCCCGGACGGTGCCGTCTACGTCGCCCTGTGGAACGGCGAGGGCGGCGTCTGGCAGATCACGCCGGAGGGCAAGGCCACCCAGCGGCTGGGCATCGACCGCGACACCTACCGGGGTGACCGCAAGCCGCCGGCCGACGGTGCCGCGGCGGACGGCGCCTACCTGCGGTATCTGCACGGTGTCGCGGTCGGGCCGGACAACCGGATGTACTTCGCCGAGGAACGCAACGACCCGACGACCCACCAGCTGGTCCGTACGGTCGACGGCGGCAAGATCAAAACAGTGCTGGGGCGGGACCTGGCCGGGCTCACCGCGCGGCAGTGGCGCTCCGCGCGTACCCGGGAGGGCGGTTTCCCGGACGGCACCCCGGCCACGCAGATCGCCCTGGAGGGCGGCCTCAACGACCCGATCGCGATCGGCACCGACGGCACCCTCTACGCCGGGCCCGGCCGGCGCAGCGTCGTCGCGGTCCGCGCGGACGGTTCCGCGCACGAGCTGATCGGCAACGTCGCCGGCGGCGGCCTCGACGGTGCCGTCGACGATCCGGAGAAGCCGTTCGCCGACCGCGGCCAGGCGGCGCAGGCGTCGGTCTGGCTCCGGGGCAGCCGCACCGGCCAGCGCGGCGAGAGCAACGCCAGCCTGGTGACCGACGAGCGCGGCAACGTGTACGTGACCAGCTTCCGCACCGGCGCGGACGACCTGCCGAGCAGGTTCGACTGGACCGGCGACGCCACCGGCCGGCAGCGTGACCTGCTGGTCCAGTCCCGGAAGCGGCGCGACATCGGCGCCGGCACGACCGAGGTGCTGCAGATCCGCCCGGACGGGTCGCTGGCCACCGCGGCCGGTCACGCCGACGCGGCCGCGGTGCACGGCGACTGGCTCTACCTGGCGCGGGCCTTCACCGACGACGAGAGCACCGACCGGGTGCTGGTGGTCCGCACGGCCATCCCGCGCTAACGAGCGCGCCGGCCGCCGAGCCGCAGCGCCCGGATGACCACGCCCGGGCGCAGCAACTCGCTCGGCGGCATGAGCAGCTGTTGCACGCCGAGGTAGATCCGGCTGAGCTCGGGCGATGACTGGGAAGCGACGGCGAGCCGCTTGGAGTACCAGTTGGTGAGGCGGACACCGTGCGGCCGCGGCCCAGCGGTCTGCGGGTACGCGAAGTCGTTGCCGACCGCGAACCGCCACGGGACCGCGATCAACTCCGCGGCGGTCCGGTAGTAGTCGCGGGCGGCGGCGGTCGTCGCGGCGCCATGCCGGTCCAGGGTCTCGCCGAGCGCGCCGGCCGCCATCGCGGCGACCGTCATGCCCTGCCCGTAGATCGGGTTGAAGCTGCACACGGCGTCGCCCACGGTCAGGTATCCGGCCGGGAGCCGGTCCAGCTCCTCGAAGAGCCGGCGGCGGCTGGACCGGAACCGGAACGGAAGAGGCTCCCCGAGCGGCTCAGCCCGCGCGATCAGGTCGGCGACGATCGGGTCGGGCAGGCTCCGGGCGTAGGCCTCGAAGCTCGCCACGTCGCTGGGCACCGGGTCGACATGCCAGCCGCCGACCGCGACCAGCCACCGGTCGTCCTCGATCGGCAGCACCAGCCCGGCCTTCTTCTCGTGCGGCGGCTCGGGCAGCACGAGCGCCGCCTCCCAGCCTTCCAGCTGGCCCGGCCCGCGCCGATAGACCCGGGTGGTGTAGGCGACGCCGATCTCCACCTCGAGCTGTCGTGGTGCCGGCAGGCCGAGCTCGCCGAGCCACCGGTCCGAGCGGCTGTTGCGTCCGGAGCAGTCGACGACGAGGTCGGCGGCGATGCTCTCGCCGGTGTCCAGCACCACCCCGGTGACCGCATCGGCGGCTCCGATCAGGGCGGTCACCGCCACCCCCTCGCGGATGGTCACGGTCGGCTCGGTGGCGACCCGCGCGCGGATCACCGCCTCCAGCAGGGGCCGGCTCACCGAGGTCAGGTCCTGACCCGCCGGCGCGGGGGTGCGGCGGCGGCCGAACCGGTAGTTGCACAGACCGGTCCCGAGGTCGAAGCGCCTGGCGCCGCGGGAGATCAGCTCCTCGCCGACGCCGGGGAACAGCTCGGTCAGCACCCGCAGCCCGGAGATCAGCAGGATGTGCCCGTGCGCGCTCTGCGGGACCCCACGCCGCGGCACCCCGTCGGCCGGCAGCAGGTCCCGGTCGAGGACCGTGACCTGCGCGTACCGCCGGCTCAGCACCCGCGCGACGGTGAGCCCGCCGATGCCCGCCCCGATGACCACCGCTGTGCCGTCCATGGTGGAGAGCCTAGAGCAGCGGCCCGATCGCCTCCTCGATCGCGGCGCGCAGGGCCCGGTCCCCGACGACCGCGCGGGTCTGCTCGATCACCGGGGCCAGGAAGACGTCCGGCCCCGGTTGCCCGGCGAAGCCCTCCAGGGCGGCGACCGCCGCACGGCCGGCCGGTGACGGGCTCAGCGGCGCCCGCAACTGCAGGCCCCGCGTCGCGGCCAGCAGCTCGACGGCGAGCAGGCTGGTCAGGTTGTCCAGGACCGTACGCAGCTTCTTCGCCGCGGCCCAGCCCATCGACACGTGGTCCTCCTGCATGCCGCTGGTGGGCAGGGAGTCCACCGAGGCGGGCGCCGCGAGCCGCCGGTTCTCCGCGACGATCCCGGCCGCCGTGTACTGGGCGATCATCAGGCCCGAGTTGACCCCCGCGTCCGGGGTCAGGAACGGCGGCAGCGTGCGGTTGCGGGTCACGTCGAGCAGCCGGTCGACCCGGCGCTCGGCGATCGCCCCGACCTCAGCGGCGGCGATGGCCAGGAAGTCGGCGGCGAAGCCGAGCGGCGCGCCGTGGAAGTTGCCGGTGGACTCCACCCGGCCGTCCTGCAGCACGACCGGGTTGTCGACCACGGACCGCA
Source organism: Actinoplanes sp. NPDC051405 (assembly GCF_055586185.1). Taxonomy (NCBI): domain Bacteria; kingdom Bacillati; phylum Actinomycetota; class Actinomycetes; order Micromonosporales; family Micromonosporaceae; genus Actinoplanes; species Actinoplanes sp. NPDC051405. The sequence goes on along the minus strand of NZ_JBVJIR010000010.1, from coordinate 127,123 downwards.
GCTCGCGGCCAGCGGTGGTCCACGCGAACTCCAGCGTGTCCCGGGCGGCCCCGGCGACCTGCGGCGCGCAGCGCATCGAGTACGCGTCCTGCACGGCGTGGGCCAGGTCGTCGCGGTGCGAGTCCATGATCGCCGAGTCCTGCAGCAGCCGGTGGATGTTGGCGGCCGAGTCGGACTGCCCGGGGTGCGGCCGGATCGCGTGCAGCTCCGGCAGGAACGGCCGCTCCGAGCCGAGCATCGCCTCGATCGCCAGCGCCGCCGTCACGTCTGCCATGGTGAACAGGTGCCGGGCGTCCTCGATGGCCAGCAGCAGCATGCCGAGCATGCCGTCGGTGCCGTTGATCAGCGCGAGGCCCTCCTTGGCGGCCAGCGTCAGCGGCTGCAGGCCGGTGCCGTGCAGGGCGTCGGCGGCGGCCATCCGGGAGCCGTCCTTGCCCAGCACCCAGCCCTCGCCGAGCAGCACCAGCGCGCAGTGGGCCAGCGGCGCCAGGTCACCGGAGGCGCCCAGCGAGCCGTGCTCGGGGACCCACGGGGTGATGTCGTTGTTGAGCAGGTCGACGAGTCCCTGGGCGAGCAGCGGCCGTACCCCGGACAGGCCCAGGGCCAGCGAGCGCACCCGCAGCAGCATCATCGCCCGCACCACCTCGCGGGGCATGGGGGCGCCGATGCCGGCGGCGTGCGAGCGGATCAGCGCGTGCTGCAGCTCGGCCCGGCGCTCCGGGGCGATGGAGGTGTTGGCCAGCGCGCCGAAGCCGGTCGAGACGCCGTACACCGGGCGGCCGGAGGCCTCGATGGTGTCGACGATGGCCCGGCTGCGGGCCATGGCCGCGTAGGTGGCCTCGGAGAGCTCGACCCGGGCGTCGTGCCGGGCGACGGCGAGGACATCGGCGGCGGTGATTCCGGTGGGTTCGACTGAGACGATCATTGGGGCACTCCGTTGTGCAGCACTGTGCTGATGAGGGGAACACCCGGCCGGTAGGCCAGGTGCAGATACGAGGGCGCGTCGAGGACGGCCAGGTCGGCGCGGGCGCCGGGGCGCAGCACGCCGACGTCGTCGCGGCGCAGGGCCCGGGCGCCGCCCGCGGTCGCGGCCCAGAGGGCCTCGGCGGGCGTCATGCGCATTTCCCGTACGGCGAGAGCCAGGCAGAAGGGCATCGACGACGTGTACGACGACCCGGGGTTGCAGTCGGTCGCCAGCGCCACGGTCACCCCGGCGTCGAGCAGCCGGCGGGCATCCGGGTACGGCGACCGGGTCGAGAACTCGGCCCCGGGCAGCAGCGTCGCCACCGTCCCGGAACCGGCGAGGGCGTCCACGTCAGCGTCGCTCAGATGCGTGCAGTGGTCGGCACTGGCGGCACCGAGCTCGACCGCCAGCCGCACGCCCGGCCCGGCGGTGAGCTGGTTGGCGTGCACGCGCAGCCCCAGCCCGGCCTTCGCGCCCGCGGTCAGCACCGCCCGGGCCTGGTCACCGTCGAAGGCGCCCCGGTCGCAGAACACGTCGATCCACCGGGCGTACGGTGCGGCGGCGGTCAGCATCGGGCCGCTGACCAGGTCCACGTAGCCGTCCGGGTCGTCGGCGTACTCGGCCGGGACGACGTGCGCGCCCAGGAACGTCGTCTCGTCGGTCAGGTGCCGGGCGATCCGCAGGGTGCGGGCCTCGTCGGCGACGCTGAGGCCGTACCCGCTCTTGATCTCGATGGTGGTCGTGCCCTGCCGCCGCGCCTCTGCGACCAGCCGGCTCGCCGCGGCCAGCAGGGTGCCGTCATCGGCCGCGCGGGTGGCGGCGACCGTGGTGCGGATGCCGCCGCCGGTGTACGGCTCGCCGTTCATCCGGGCCGCGAACTCCCCGGCCCGGTCGCCGGCGAAGACCAGGTGGGCGTGGCTGTCCACGAAGCCCGGGATGACCGCGGCGCCGTCGGTGTCGAGGCGCTCGTCGGCCGCGGGCGCGTCGCGCATCGGGCCCACCCAGGCGATCCGGTCGCCCTCGACGACCACCGCCGCGTCCGCCAGGACACCCAGCTCGGGATCGTTGGTGACGAGTTCACCGATGCCGCCGATCAGCAGGCTCATGTCGGGCTCGCCGGCCCGAGTCTGCTCGCTTCCGGTGCAGTCGGTCATGCCAAGGCCTCCCGCAGCGCGGCCGGGACGTCGAACGCGGTGTGCCGGCCGCCGTCCACGATGAGGCGGCCGTCCGCGACCACGTGGGTCACGTCGGCCGCGGTGGCCGCGAAGACCAGGCCGGCCGGGTCGACGCCCGCGGTGCGCACGCTCTCCAGCGACACCGCGACCAGGTCGGCGCGCCGGCCGGCCGCGATCGTGCCGGCGTCGTCCCAGCCCAGCGCCGCGTGACCGGTGGCCGTCGCGGCGGTCAGCAGCTCAGCGGCGGTGAAGTGACCGCGGCGCTCGGTGGCGAGCCGCTCGTCGAGCTCGACGCCGCGGGCCTCCTCGAAGAGGTCGATGACCGCCTGGCTGTCGCTGCCCAGGCTGAGCCGGGCGCCCGCGTCGGCCAGCGCCCGGGCCGGGCCGATGCCGTCGGCCAGATCACGTTCGGTGCTCGGGCACAGGCAGACGTGCTGCCCGGCGAGGATCCGCAGGTCGGCGGGGGACAGGTGGGTGGCGTGCACCGCGGTCGTCATGGGCTGCCAGACGCCCGTGCTGTCGAGCAGTTCGGTGGGCGAACAGCCGTGCACGGCCTGGCACTGCTCGTTCTCGGCGCGCTGCTCCGAGAGGTGGACGTGCACCGGCAGCCCGTCGGTGCGGTGCGCGAACGTCGCCATCCCGTCGACCGGCGCCGCCCGTACCGAGTGCAGGGCCGCGCCGATCTTCACGCCCGCGCTCGCGCGCAGCCCGTCGAAACGCGTGGCCCAGCCGTCGTAGTCGCCGTCACCGAAGCGCCGCTGGACGCCTTCGAGCGGCTTACCGTCCACGCCGGACGTCAGATAGACAGTGTCCAGCAGAGTGATCCGGATGCCGGCTTCCCGGGCCGCCTCGATCAGCGCGTGGCCCATCGCGTTCGGGTCGGCGTAGGGCGTGCCGTCCGGGCCGTGGTGCAGGTAGTGGAACTCGCCCACGCAGGTGATCCCGGCCAGGGCCATCTCGCCGTAGACCGCCCGGGCCAGGGCGAAGTAGCTGTCCGGGTCGAGCCGGCCGGCCACCTCGTACATCAGCTCGCGCCAGGTCCAGAAACTGCCGCGGTCACCGTGGGTGCGACCGCGCAGAGCCCGGTGGAACGCGTGCGAGTGCGCGTTGGCCAGCCCGGGCAGCACGAGCCCGGGCAACAGGGTGCCGGTGGGGGCCGCGCCCGGGGTGACGGTGGCGAAGCGCCCGTCCTCGATCTCGATGCGGACATCGCGCGCGACCGTCCCGCCGACCCAGGCGTACTGCGCGAAGTACGTCATGCCGCGAGCTCCCCGAGCACGGTGGCCAGCGCCTCGACGCCGGCCGTGCAGTCGGCGTCGGTGGCGTGCTCGGCCGGGGAGTGCGAGACGCCGGTCGGGTTGCGGACGAACAGCATCGCGGTCGGCACGTGCGCGGACAGCACCCCGGCGTCGTGACCGGCGCCGGTCGGCAGGATCGGTGCGTCACCCAGCAACGTGGACAGCCGCGTCGCCAGCGTGGTGTCGAAGGCCACCTCGGGGGAGGCTGATTCGGGTTCGACGCTGACCTGCGTACCGTCGTCGGCCGCGCGCCCGACCGCCCGCTTGACGATGGTCTCGACCAGCCGGTCCATGGTGGCGGTGTCCGCCGCCCGGGCGTCCAGCCAGGCGCGGACCAGCGACGGGATCGCGTTGGTGGCGTTGGGCTGCACCGAGACGCGGGCGATGGTGGCCAGCGCCCCGGCCAGCCGGGCCTCCTCGTTGGCCGCCAGTACGGTGGCCGCGAAGGTCAGCATCGGGTCGTGCCGGTCGGCCATCCGGGTGGTGCCGGCGTGGTCGCCGTGGCCGGTGAAGTCCAGCCGCCAGCGGCCGTGCGGCCAGATCGCGCTCGCGACACCGACCGGCACCTCCAGCGCCCGGCCCTGCTCGATGTGCAGCTCCACGACGGCGCCGACCCGGCTCGCCAGCGCGGGCAGCGCCCCGGCCGGGCGGCCACCCAGCGCCTCGCCGAAGGTCACCCCGTCGGCGTCACACAGCGCGGCGGCGGCGTCCGGGTCGATCGCGCCGGTCAGCAGCCGGGAACCGAGGCAGGGCAGGCCGAAGCGGCCACCCTCCTCCTCGACGAACGCGGCCACGCCGATCGGTCGGGCCGGGGTCACGCCGGCGGCCCGGAGCCGGTCGACGGCCAGGAACGCGCTGACGATGCCGAGCGGGCCGTCGTATCCGCCGCCGTGCGGGACCGAGTCGAAGTGCGAGCCGGTCAGCACGGTGCCGGGACCCCACTGGCGGCCCCACCAGGCGAACAGGTTGCCGTTGCCGTCGTCGGTGACCGTCATGTCGCGGCGGTCGGCCTGGTTGCGGAACCAGTCGCGCAGGATCAGCTCGGGGTCGCTGAGGGCGTACCGCAGATAACCGCCGGTCCGGTCGCGGCCGATGGGCGCGATCTCGGCCCAGAGCCGCGGGAAGGCCGCGGTCATTGTTGGTTTCCCTTCGGTTTTCCGCCGCGGGTCGGCTCTGCCTTGTCTCCGTCCCGCATGGGGATGTGCACGGAGGCCGCGGCGGCGGACTCGTAGCCGGCGTCGACGTGCCGGATCACGCCCATGCCCGGGTCGTTGGTGAGCACGCGTTCGATCTTCTGCCCGGCCAGGGCGGTGCCGTCGGCGACGCAGACCTGCCCGGCGTGGATCGACCGGCCGATGCCGACGCCGCCGCCGTGATGGATGGACACCCAGCTCGCCCCGCTCGCCGTGTTGATCATCGCGTTCAGCAGCGGCCAGTCGGCGATCGCGTCCGAGCCGTCCAGCATCGCCTCGGTCTCCCGGTACGGCGAGGCCACCGACCCGGCGTCGAGGTGGTCGCGCCCGATGACCAGCGGCGCGGAGACCTCGCCGCGCGTCACCATGTCGTTGAACCGCACCCCGGCCTTGTCCCGTTCGCCGTAGCCGAGCCAGCAGATCCGCGCCGGCAGCCCCTGGAAGGCGACCCGCTCGCCGGCCAGCCTGATCCACCGGGCCAGCGGCTCGTTGTCCGGGAACAGCTCCAGCACGGCCCGGTCGGTGGCGGCGATGTCGGCCGGGTCGCCGGACAGCGCGGCCCAGCGGAACGGCCCCTTGCCCTCGGCGAACAACGGCCGGATGTACGCGGGCACGAACCCGGGGAACGCGAACGCCCGGTCGTACCCGCCGAGCTGGGCCTCGCCGCGGATGGAGTTGCCGTAGTCGAACACCTCGGCGCCGGCGTCGAGGAAGCCGACCATCGCCTCGACGTGCCGGGCCATGCTCTCCCGGGCCCGGTCGGTGAACTCCTCGGGCTTGGCGGCCGCGTAGTCGGCGGCGTCACCCGGGTCGATGCCGATCGGCACGTAGCTCAGCGGGTCGTGCGCGCTGGTCTGGTCGGTGACGATGTCGATCGCCACGCCCCGGCGCAGCAGCTCGGGGAATACCTCGGCGGCGTTGCCGGCGACCCCGATGCTGACCGCCTTGCGGTCCCGTTTGGCCGCCTCGGCCTGCCGGACGGCGTCGTCCAGGTCGGCCGCCACCGTGTCCAGGTAGCGGTCCTTGACCCGGCGCCGCAGCCGCGACTCGTCGACGTCCACGATCAGGCAGACGCCGCCGTTCATGGTGACCGCGAGCGGCTGGGCGCCACCCATGCCGCCGCAGCCGGCGGTCAGCGTCAACGTGCCGGCGAGGTCGCCGCCGAACCGCTTCGCCGCCACGGCCGCGAACGTCTCGTAGGTGCCCTGCAGGATGCCCTGGGTGCCGATGTAGATCCAGGAGCCGGCGGTCATCTGGCCGTACATGGTCAGGCCGAGCTGCTCGAGGCGGCGGAACTCCGGCCAGGTCGCCCAGTCGCCGACGAGGTTGGAGTTGGCCAGCAGCACCCGCGGCGCCCACTCGTGGGTGCGGAACACCCCGACCGGCTTGCCCGACTGCACCAGCAGCGTCTCGTCGTCGGCCAGCACGTCCAGCTCCCGGACGATCGCGTGCAACGACGGCCAGTTCCGGGCGGCGCGCCCGGTGCCGCCGTAGACGACCAGGTCGTCGGGGCGCTCGGCCACGTCGGGGTCGAGGTTGTTGAGCAACATCCGCTTGGCGGCCTCCTGCGGCCACCCCTTGGCGGTACGGGTGGTGCCCCGTGGCGCTCGCACTGACATACCGAACTCCTTCACGCTTCGAAGATGTGGCGGCGGGAGGCGATCGCCTCGAACTCCTCCAGGCGGCGCTGGGCCTGCTCGGGCGCGGCGTCGCACATCGCCTGGAGCAGCACCATGGCCATGGCCATCGGCCCGGTGTGCAGGTCGAACACCAGCTGGGTGCCGACCGGGGCGGGCAGCACCACGTCGGCGTGCGCGGCGGCCGGGCTCACCGCCGAGTCGGTGAGCGCGACGACGGCCAGACCGGCGGCCCCGGCCTCGCGGATGACGTCGAGGGTCTCCCGCGGATAGCGCGGCAGCACAATCGCCAGCATCGCGGTCGCACCGGCCGCGCGGGCCTGATCGAGCCGATCCAGCAGCATCGTGCCGCCGTCGTCGAGCACCCGGACGTCCGGCTGCACCTTGGCGGCGAAATACCCGAAATACGCTGCCAGCGGCCCGGCGGCGCGCAGCCCCAGCACCGGCAGGGGACGGCTGGCCGCGAGCAGCCGGGCGGCCTGCTGGACGGCGTCGAGGCTGCTCAACTGGTCGGCCATGCGTTCCAGATGCTGGGTCTCGGCCCGCAGGGCCCGCTGCACGGGGTTGTCCCCGCTGTCGGCGGGGGCGGTGCCGACCCCGACCAGGGCGCGCAGCTCGCGCCGCAGTGCGGGATAGCCGGCGTAGCCCAGGGCCATGGCGAACCGGGTGACCGACGGCTGGCTCACCCCGGCCAGCTCAGCGACCTCGGCGGCGGAGAGATAGGCGGCGGAGGGCGCGTGCTGCACGAGGCTGTGCGCGATCCGCCGCTGCGTCGGGGTGAGCCGGGCGCCCTGGAAGAGATCCACCACCCGCTCGGCCGTCCTGGCCGCTCCGTCATTCACCCCAGCAGCCTATGCATGAAAACTTTCAGAGCGCTACCCCTGTCGCCGATCCGGCTGGTTCGCCACACCGGCGCCGGCCGCGTCAGCTGCCGAGAGGTGCGCTGATCTGCAGACGCCTGTCCACCGCATCAACGAGCAGATCAGCCGGCCGGGGGTCGAGGTCATGCGCCCAGGGACGCATGGCGGCCAGGAAACCGGCGAGATCCTCCTGCACCGCACCCAGCAATGTCGGCAAGGCATCGCGTGGCACGTCGATATGTGGTTTGCCGGGGTCCGGCCGCTGCCCTGAAGGAAGGTGACCACCGTCCTGCCACAGCCGGACCACGGAACCGCGGTGCTCCATCAGAACGTCGGGGTCGTGCCCGAGATCGATCACCTCACCGCCGGCGATGCGCAGCCAGTCGCGCCACTCGTCGAGGCCGACGCAGCAACCGGGATCGATGACGACGTCGCCGGCACCGACCCGTAGGCCACCAGGCGCGTAGTCCTCGTCCTCGACGGCCAGATACGCTTCGAGTGCCTCGGTGGCATCCCTCGCAGTGATCGACAAGTCATCCGCGGTGACGCTGCGTCCGATCAGTGCCCACATCACCGTGCCCACCTGCCGAGGCGTCGGCCGGGCCGGGACCGGGAGAAGGTAATCGGTCGGATCAACCGGCCAGAACGGGCAGTCGGCAGCCCATCGCTCCAACATCGGCGTCAGCGTGATCATCCTCAGAGGCTAGTGACCCGGGGTGACGACTGCGCCGGCACCGATCCGCTCGGGCCTTCGGGCCGGGCCTTCCGCCTGGGCCTTCCGCCTAGGCCTTCCGCCTGGGCCTTCCGCCCGGGCCTTCCGGCCGGGCCTTCCTGCCCAGGCCGCACGCCCGGTCGCAGCGGCTACACCAGCCGGCGGATCTCGCCGTACGCCCGGTAGAAGCCGCCGCGGCTCGCCTCGCGGATCCCGGTCACGACGTAGCGGCTGCCGTGCTCGCGGATGCCCTTCGGGAACTGGACCTGCCAGTCGCGGTGGTAGCCCGACGACACGACCCGGATCCGCAGCCGCCCACCCTCGTCGACGCACTCGACCACCACACCGCCCGCCACGTCGTGGACGATCTCCACAGTGGTCGACGGAACGACCGCCGACATGCGCGGCGGCGCCTTCACGTCGACCATCTGCGGAACGCTGCCGCCGACCGCCGACCGGATCGCCTCCTCGCTCGCGTCGATGCACGCCAAGGAGCCGTCGGTGGTCACGATGTAGAGCCGCTCGTCGCGGTACTGCATCGAATACGCCGAGCCGCAGCCCGTGCCCAGCTTCCACAGCCTGGTCCCGGCGGCGTCGAAGCAGTAGATGGACGAGGCACTGTCACCGGCGAAGACGTAACGGCCGTCCGCGGCTGTGGCGCACGAATACACCGCCGCGTCACAGCGGTACGTCTGCCGGGCCGACCCGTCCTTGCCCAGCTCGACCACCTGCCGGGTGGCGGTGCCCGCGTAGAGGGTGTCGCGCTCCTGCCAGCCGAACAGCACCGCGCCGGTGCGGGTGTGCCAGAGCTCGCGCCCGGGTGGCGGTCGACCGGCTGCTGATGATCTGTCGCTGGGAGATGGCCCGCTTCGCCCGCCCGCCGGGGACAGCCGGGGCGTATCCCTTGCGGACCTTCTCACCGATCTTCTTCGCCGCCTCGGCCGTCGCCTTGTCCCGGCTGGTGAAGGACGACTGCCGGGAGCTGCCCCCGCTCATAGAACTTGTGGGCGCCGCCGCCTCGATTGAGGACCCGCGCTCGGCCGGGGCGCGGCGCGGGGAAAGACAAGACTGTTTCCCGGCCGGTCCCGTCGCTACCTTTCCGAGCGTGACCAGCGAAGTGACCATCCTGACCGGCCCGCCCGGCGCGGGGAAGACGACCGTGGCCGAGCTACTCGCCACCGACGCTGACGTCCCCACCGTTCATCTGGTGACCGACATGTTCTACCGCTCGATCCGCGCCGGCTTCGTGCTGCCGTTCCTGCCCGCCGCCCAGCGGCAGAACGAGGTGGTCATCGAAGCGACCGTCGGCACCGTCGGCACGTTCGCGCGCGGCGGTTACGACGTCGTGGTGGACGGGATCGTGGGGCCGTGGTTCCTGCCGCCGTTCCGCGCGCTCGTCGATCGTGCGCAGCTCAAGGTGTCCTATGTGGTCCTGCGGCCCGACCTGACCACGACCTTGGCGCGCGCCACCGCCCGGGCGGGCCACGAGCTGAAGGACGCCGACGCCGTCACCGGCCTGCACGCCGCCTTCGCGCAGCTCGGCAGCCTGGAGGGTCACGCCATCGACACGAGTGTTCTCGACGCGGCGCAGACGGCGGCAGCGGTCCGGCGGGCCGTCGTGTCCGGCGAGTACCGACTTCAGGTGAGCTGACCGGTCAGCGCCCGCCCGAGGATGCGCGCCCCCTCGGCGAAAGCAGCGGGGTTGGGACCCGCATAGTTCAGCCGCACGAACGGGCCGGTCGGTTCGGCCGGGAACCATTCGTTCCCGGGCGCGATGATGAGCCGGGCGGTCTCGCAGTCGGTCGCCAGCCGCCCGAGGTCCGTGCCGTCGGGCATCCGTAACCACAGGTTCAGCCCGCCGGCCGGCACGTGTTCGAGGTCCGCCCGCGGCACGTGTTCGCGGACGGCCGTCACCAGCAGATCGCGGCGGGCACCAAGTTGGTGCCGCAGCCCGCGCAGGTGGGTCTGCCAGGCCGGCTGCGTCACGATGTCGAGTGCCGCCGCCTGGAGCAGACTGCTGACGTACATCGACTCGGCGCCGCGGTCGGCCAGGATGCGGTCGCGGGCCGGGCCGCGGGCGATGACCGCGGCGACGCGGACGGCCGGCGACACGCTCTTGGTCAGCGACCGGAGATAGACGACGTGGCCGCCGTCGTCGCGGGCGGCGACCGGGGCCGCGGTGCCGGTGATGGCGAGGTCGTGGGCCCAGTCGTCTTCGACCAGGAACGCGCGGTGCTGCCGGACCACCTCCAGCACCTGGTCGTGCAGCGCCGCCGGCCACTGCCCGCCGGTCGGGTTGGCGTAGTTCGGCTGTGCATAGAACAGCCGGGCGGAGGTCTCCGCGAACGCCCGCGCGAGATCGTCCGGGTCCGGTCCGGCCGGGCCGCTGGGCACGGGCACGACCCGTACGCCGGCCTGCTGTGCGGCGATGATCGCGCCCCAGTACGTCGGCGACTCCAGCAGCACCGGCTGCCCGGGCCCCACCAGTGCGCGGAACACCGAGCTGAGGCCGCTCTGGCTGCCCGGGAGCACGATGACGTCACTCGGCACCGGCGGCGTGACACCGGCCGGGGTTGCGGCGCCGAGCTCCCGGGCGAACCAGGATTGCAGCTCCGGAAGGCCCGCGACCGGCGGCCGGGAGACGGTGGCGTCCGATCGTGCCGCCCGGGTCAGCGCCGCCCGCACCAGGCGTTCCGGCAGCAGCTCGCGGTCGGGATAGCCGGCGTGCAGGGCGATGACGTCGTGCGGGGTGCTGCGCAAAGCGCTGGAGATCGCCGGGATCCGCGCCCGCGGCGAGCCCAGGGCGGCGGTCTGCCAGCCGTAGTCGGCCGGCCGGGCGATCCGTACCGCCCGGACGAACGTGCCGGCGCCGGGCCGGCTCTCGATGAGTCCCTGGTCGAGCAGGGTGCGTAGCGCGCGCTGCACGGTCACCGGGCCGGCCTGGTGCCGGGCCACCAGCGTCCGGGTGGACGGCAGCCGGGCGCCCGGCGCCGCCGTGGCGATCCACTTCCGCAGATCGTCGACGATGCGCGAACTGCTACTGTCATTCATGAGTGAGCATAGTAGCGCTATCGTCCTTGTCCGCTCGCCGCTATCGGGGCTGTGGTGGGGACTGCTCGGCGTCGCGGCCTTCTCGTTCACCGTCCCGTTCACCCGGGTGGCGGTGGGTGGGCTCTCGCCGCTTTTCATCGGCTCGGGGCGGGCGGTGGTCGCGGCGGCCCTGGCGGCGGTCGCGCTGGTCGTCACCCGCCAGCGCCTGCCCCGCGGCGCGCAGTGGTGGCGGCTGGCGGTGGTCGGCGGCGGCGTCGTGGTGGGCTTCCCCCTGCTGACCTCGTACGCGCTCAGCACCGCCCCGGCCGGCCACAGCGCTGTGGTCATCGCCGTCCTGCCGGCCGCGACCGCGGCCCTGGCCGTGATCCGCGGCCACGAACGCCCACCGCCCGCCTTCTGGGCCGCCGCCGGTCTCGGCGCGGTCGCCGCGCTCGGCTTCGCCTCCGCGCAGAGCGGACTCGGCCGGCTGCACTGGAGCGACCTGCTCCTGTTCGGCGCGGTGCTGTCCGCTGCCATCGGGTACGCCGAAGGCGGCCTCCTGGCCCGCGAACTGGGCGCGTGGCAGACCGTCTCCTGGGCGCTCGTGGTCTGCGCACCGCTCATGCTCACGCTGGCCGTGCTCTCCGCCGTACGGCAAGCCCCGCAGGCGACACCGGTGCAGTGGGCGGCCTTCGCGTACCTGGCCGTGGTCAGCATGTTTCTCGGCTTCTTCGCCTGGTACCACGGGCTGGCCGTCGGACCGATGGCCCAGGTCAGCCAGGTCCAGCTCATCCAGCCCGTGCTGACCATCGCCTGGGCCGGCCTGCTGCTGCGCGAACACCTCTCCGCGGCCACGCTCGTCGGCGGCCTCGTCGTGGTGCTCTGCGCGGCGAGCGCGGTCCGCGTACGCCTCAGTGGCCGATGACGGGCGGCGCTCTCACGCAACCATGCCTACGCTGGGCGGATGCGGATCAGCTCGCTGCACACGTACCCCGTCAAGGGTTGTCACCGCCTCGACCACGACGCGGCGCGGGTGGAGCCGTGGGGCCTCGCCGGCGACCGCCGCTGGATGATCATCGACCCCGACGGGGTCGGCATCACCCAGCGCCAGGCCCCCGAACTCACCGGCCTGCACGCCGTCCCCCGCCCCGGCGGCCTGCTGCTCAACGGCTTCGACGTCGCCGAACCCGAGGACGGCCCCAAGGAGACCCTGCGCGTCTTCAGCTCCAAACCGCCGCTGACCGCCCGGCTCGCCCCGGCCGCCACCGACTTCATCTCCGACTTCCTCGGCCGCCCGGCCCGCCTCGCCTGGCTCGCCGACACCAGCGTGCGGCCGATCCAGACCCACGCCCAGCCCGGCGACCGGGTCAGCTTCGCCGACGGCTACCCGCTGCTGCTCACCAGCATCGCCTCCCTCGACGCCGTCAACGACTGGCTGCTCGAAGCCGGCGACGAACCCGTGCCGATGACCCGCTTCCGGCCCAACGTCGTCATCACCGGCGCCCGCCCCTGGGCCGAGGACAACTGGCTCGGCCACCGCGTCCAGCTCGGCGGCACCACCTTCCGCGCGGCCAAGTCGTGCAGCCGCTGCGTAGTCACCACCGTCGATCAGGAGACCGGCGAAGTGGGCCGGCAACCGCTGCGCGCCCTCGGCCGGCACCGCCGCTACGACGACGGCCTGCTCTTCGGCATCAACCTCATCCCCGACATCTCCCCAGGTGAGACCGAAGTCATCCGGGTGGGGGAGTCTTCCTTAGCTCTGTCTTAGGAGAGTTGCCCGCGGGTGCCGCACCCGCGAAGGATGCGTCAACGTGACTGCTCACCGTCTCCTCGCCCCCCGCTGGCTCGCCACCGGCGGCGCCGTGCTGCTCGCCGGCGTCCTCGGCGTCGCCCTGCTGCTGCAGCACAGCGACCCCGCGTGCGCGGCGCCGCCGAGCAGCGCCAAACACAGCGGCAAGGCGACGTTCTACGACCTCGCCGGCACCCAGGGCAACTGCTCGACCAGAACCCCGGCCGACGACCTGTACGTGGCCCTGGGCAAAGGCGAATACTCCGGCGCGGCGGCGTGCGGCAGCTACATCGACGTCACCGGCCCCAAGGGCAAGGTACGGGTCAAGGTCTTCGACTCCTGCCCCGAATGCCCGGTCGGTCACCTCGACCTGAGCCGCACAGCGTTCAAGAAGATCGGCAAGGAGATCGACGGCATCATCCCGATCACCTACAAGACCGTGCCGAACGCCCCCGCCCCCGGCCCGCTGAGCATCACCTTCGTCGAAGGCACGTCGCAGTACTACTGGGCGATCAGCATCGACAACCACTCCAACGCCATCAAGTCGGTGTCGGCCAAAGGCCCGGGCGGCAGCTTCAAAGCCGCGGCTCAGGAGGACTACAACGTCTGGATCATCGACGGCCGGATGGGCAACGGCCCGTTCCAGGTCAAGATGACCGACATCTACGGCAAGACCATCACGGCCAAGAACATCAAACTGCTCCCGCAGCAGAAGCAGACCACATCGGTACGGTTCGCCAACGGCACCAGCACCAACGTCGAAGCAGCGCCGAAGCCGGCCAAGAAGAAGGCCACGCCGTCCCCGAAGCCGAAGAAGGCATCCCCGTCCCCGAGCGTCACATCCTCGTCGGCGGCGCCGGCCCCGGTGCTGGAAGCGACGGAAGCGGCGCCGGATCAGGCCGGCGACGTGGCGCTGGCCGCGGCGGAACCGGCCGTGAAAGCGGCATCCTGCGGCTGACCCAGATCCAGCCACATGAACAGCTCATCCCGATCATCACCGGGGGCGATGCGCAGCGCACCCGGGACGCGGCCGACCTCGCGATAGCCGAGACGACGGTAGAAACCGTCCAACCCGTGCCCGTCCCGGACGGTGACCTGAAGGCCTGCGAGGCCGAGCCCTGAGGCAACGGCGGCGGCCTCGCGCATGAGGGCAGCGCCGTAGCCCCGGCCCTGACTGCCGGGTAGGACCATGACGCGCTTGAGGACGCGCCAGTGCGCCTTGAGCGGGAACCGGTTGTCGGCGATGAAAAGCAGCGCGACCAGGCGGCCGTCGTCGACGCCGATCAGCAGCCGGTCGATCCCCTGGGCGACTCCGGCGAGGGTGGTCTCGGCAACCGGCCGCACATCATCCTGGGTGACAGGAGCGACGAAACCAACGGCACCGCCGGCGTTGGTGACATCGGTCCAGAGCGTGACGATGTCGGCCCGCAGGGCATCGGTCAACGGCGGATCAAGGACGAACGACAACGGCATGGGGCCATCCTTGCGCCCGCCGATCCGAACGGACCGACGGGCGACCAGGATGGTGCGCGGCACCACACGGTGCGGAAGGGGGGACTTGAACCCCCACTCTCTCTCGAGAACCAAATCCTAAGTCTGGCGCGTCTGCCTGTTCCGCCACTTCCGCCCGATTTGCCCATCTGGGCTATCGTGCCGAACATTCTAGACGGTGGCCGGCGGGTCAAGCTTCGCAGCTGCGGCCTTCCGGTCCTCCGCCTTAGACAATCCGACAGTCTTGAGAATGTTGTGGATCGTCGTTGACGACACGGAGATGCCACCGTCTTCCCCCTGGCGCAGTGCCGCGGCAATGTTCCGGTCGCCCATCGAGGGGTGCTGGAGAGCGAAGGCGACGACGGCATCGCGATGGGCTTGCGAGATCCGGTTGCTGCGCGGACTGCGGGCAAGTGAGCCACGTTCTTTGAGCCGGCGTTGAAGGTTGTAGACATGGTTGCGATCGCAGCCGATCAGTCTCGCGGCGTCTGTCACCGTGACTTCCTTCAGGTCGACGCGCGCCAGCACCTCAACCTTCTCCTCATCGCTGAGTGCCTGGACCGGTCCGCTCAGGTCCACGGCGTTGCCCTGAGCGTCCACCCGAATGGTGCTGGCTGAGGATCGCTGCCGGTTGCGTCCGGCATATGTGGCCGTCTGACCGTGGCAATTCGGGCACAGGAACCGCAGGTTGTCGATGCGGCAATCCCAGAACTGTCCGTCGATGTGATCGACATGCAGGGTAAGGGGCGGCCGTTCCAGCTGTCGCCGATGCCGCATTCCGCGCAGATATACGGGCGGCCCGTTTCCTCCAGGGCTCGCCTGAGGGCCTTCGGCTTCTCGCGCTTGGCCTCCACCGGCCGCAGCACCAGGACCTGGGTGTGGTGGCGCCGCCTCGGACCGCCGCCGTTCTGGGGTAGGCCGAGATGGCGCAGAACCCCGGCCATGGAGGTCGAGGCGGCGACCGCCTCGCTCAGCATTTCCCGGGTGTACTTGACGTAAGCCATGTGGAGTTTGTCCCTACCAGTTCGTGACGACAAAGGCAGGTGGTCGATGTGGTGCACTGACCGGCGGGGGCGCGGCATGGTTCTCGGGGTGACGCCCGACCACTAGTCACGGGTAAAGGCTACTCCGGCACTCATCGCGGTGTCCATCCCGCATGCGCACGGCACGGCGGCCGCCTCGCGGATCGAGCCGCATGACGGCCGCCGTGGGATGGCGGTCCCCGCAGGGATCAGTAGCGGAACATCGCCAGGCTCTGCTGCAGGTCGTGGGCCACCCGGGCGAGTTCGTCCGCCGCCGCGGCCGTGTTCGCCGCCGCGCTCGTCGTTTCCGCCGCCGCTTCGGCCACCTCGGCCACGTTCGAGGAGATCTCGGTGGAGCCCGCGGCCACCTCGCCCACGTTGCGGCCCATCTCGTTGGTGGTCGCGGTCTGTTCCTCGACCGCGGCCGCGATCGCCGTCTGGGTCGCGTTGATCTGGTCGATGACCGCGCCGATCTCGGCGATGGCGGCGACGGCCGCGGTCGAGTCGGTCTGGATCGCGTCGACCCGGGTGCGGATGTCCTCGGTGGCCCGGGCGGTTTCCTGGGCCAGTTCCTTGACCTCGCCGGCCACGACGGCGAAGCCCTTGCCCATCTCGCCGGCGCGGGCCGCCTCGATGGTCGCGTTCAGGGCCAGCAGGTTGGTCTGGGCCGCGATTCCGGTGATGATTTTGATGACCGAGACGATCTCGGCCGAGGACTCGCCGAGTTTGCGCAGGATCGCGTCGGCCTCGCCGGAGATCCGGACCGCCTGGCCGGCCACGTCGGCCGCGTTGGAGGTGCTGCGGGCGATCTCGGTGATCGAGCTGCCGATCTCGTCGGCGCCGGCGGAGACCGTGGCGATGTTGGCGCTGATCTCCTCGGAGGCGGTGGACACCGCGTGGGCGCGGCCGGCCGAGCGGGCCGCGGACGCGTTCATCCGGCCGGCCACGCCGGTGAGGTCCTCCGAGGAGGACGCCAGGGTGGTGACGTTGGTGCCGATGTCGCGCAGGGCCGCGGTGAGCCGGTCGAGGGCGGTGTTGAGCGCCTCGCCCATCCGGCCGACCTCGTCGCGGCCCCTGACCTCGAGGCGCTGGTCCAGGCGGCCTTCGGCGAGTGCTTCGAGGACCTTGACCGTCTGGCCGAGCGGGCGGGCGATGGCCCGGCTGACCACGACGGCGATGACGGCGGCGAAGGCCATGGCGCCGGCGATCAGCGCCAGGATGAGGATGCGGGCCATGGTGGCGTTGCTGCGGGCGTCCGCCATCTGCTGCTGGGCGGCTTTGTCCTCGATGCCGGCCAGGTTGTTCAGCGCCACGGTGATCTTGCTGGTGAGCGGGTCGATGTAGTTGTTCTGTACGCCCAGGTAGGTGCCGAGGCTGTTGGCCGTGGCCGCCGGGACGAGCTGCTGGTCGCGGATCTTGCGGTATTCGGCCAGGCCGGCCGTGAACGCGCCGCGGTCGGTCTCGGTGCCGGCGGCCGGGTTGGCCGTGTACGCCGCCCAGGTGGCGTCGATGTCGCTGTCGAGCCGTTCGATCGCCATCCGCACGTTGCTGACGTCGGCCAGCGGGGAGCGCAGGATCAGTTTGGCGGACAGCGAGGTGGCCTGCTGGACGTCGGCGCGGACCTCGCCGAGCCGGGCGATGGCCTGCACGTTCTCCCGGTACATGGTTTCGAGCCGGTTGTTGGAGCCACGCAGCTGGGCGAGGCCGGTCAGCCCGACCGCGATGACGAGCAGGCTGAGCACGCCGAAGGAGGCGAACAGCTTCTGCGACACCCGCAGGTTCCGCAGCAGACCGCCGCCCTGGCCCTTCTCGCCGGAGGAGGGCCGGGTGCGGGGACGGCGGGGCTTGGCGAGCGGCATCGTCAGTCTCCGGAGGGGCTGGTCAACAGGTGCCGCTCTAATCGGCACCGGCCCTCAGCATCCGCGAAGTTTGCCGCAAAAGTCAGTCGATACCGAGATCCCGGCGCAGCTTGGCGACGTGCCCGGTGGCCTTGACGTTGTAGAAGGCGTGCTCAATGGCGCCGTCGGTGTTGATGACGAACGTGGACCGGATGACGCCGGTCACCGTCTTGCCGTACATCTGCTTCTCACCGAAGGCGCCGTACGCGGTCAGCACGCTCTTGTCCTGGTCGCTGACCAGCGGGAAGGTGATCGAATCGCGCTCGCGGAACTTGGCCAGCTTGGCCGGGACGTCCGGGGAGATGCCGACGACCTCGTAGCCGGCCGCCTGGAGCGAGCCCAGCGAGTCGCGGAAGTCGCACGCCTGGGTGGTGCAGCCGGGGGTCATCGCCGCCGGGTACACGTACAGGATGACCTTGCGGCCGCGGAGGTCCTTCAGCGTCAGGGTGTCGCCGTTGTCGGTGGGCAGGGTGAACTCGGGGGCCGGGTCTCCCGGGGTGAGGCGCTCAGTCATGGTCCGAAGATAGCGGGGCTGCCCGCAGCCGCAGCACGCCCGTCGCCGCCATAGCCACGCCGGCCCCGATCGCGACCAGCACGGCGGCCCGGGCGGTCCAGGACGGGCCGGGGAACGCGACCACGGCCTGGCGGAGAACCCCCGCGTCGGCGAAGCCGCCGAAGACGGTCAGCAGCGCGCCGGCCAGGGCCAGCAAAAACGGCGTACGGCCGCGCAGGGTCAGCACGCCCGCGGCCACGGCCAGCAGCGCCGCCACGATCGCCGGGGCCTGGCCGCCCGCGCCGAGGGTCATCCGCGTCACCGCGTACCCCAGGGTGATCGTGCCCGCGATCAGCGCGACCGGTCCCAGCAGCCGGGCGCGGCGCCGGCCCAGGGCCGTCAGGCCGGCAGCCAGCGCGAGCGCGCCGACCCACCACAGCCAGGCCGGGGGCGGCGGCTCCCAGGTCAGGGTGCCGCGGACCTCGATCATTCGCACGCCGTCGCGCAGCGGCACGACCCAGTCGCTGATCCGGTGGCTGCGGGACGGGTCGGCCTGCGCCTGCGGCGGCAGTTCGTCGTCGAGCCAGCGGGTGCGCTGGTCGTGCCAGCGCACGGTGGTGCCGGTGGAGACGCGGCGCCACTGCGGGGCCGCGGTGGGGGAGGCGCCGGCGGGCACCGGGGTGTCGCCGTCGAGGGTCCGGTTCGTGTACGTGGCCGGCGAGTTCACGTTCTCGTACGTGCCGTCGGGCCGTACCTCCAGGTAGGGCTCCTCCTGGTAACCGAGCACCTCGACCGTACGGCCGGTGTCGTTGACCAGCTCCAGCCGCGCGCCGGCCTCGACGACCCGGACGCTCAGTCCGGGCTCGGCCGGGCTGAGCCCGGTCACCTCCGTGCGGTACGCGGTCGCGTCCGGGCCCTCACCGCCGTGGGCGGAGGCCGGGCCGGCCGGCACGAGCAACGCACCGGCCAGCACGGCGACGAACAGGGTGGTACGCCTCACGCGCCGGCCGCCCCCACCGCGGCGATCAGGGCCTGCGCCGTGGGCGACTCGAGGGCCTTGCCGCCGACCATGACGGTCGGTGTGCTGTTGACCCCGCGCGCGCCCGCGGTGTCGGTCACCTTGGTGGCCCAAGCCTTGTACGTGCCGTTGTCGATCGCGTCGGCGAACGCGGCGTCGGTGAGGCCGACGGATTTGCCCAGCTCGATCAGCTTGGCGTCGTCGAGGCCGGCGCTGCCCTCGGCGGGCTGGTTGGCGAACAGCACCTTGTGGTACTCGGCGAACTTGCCGCCCTGTGCCGCGGCGGCCGAGGCGGCGGCGGCCCGGGTCGAGTATTCGGTGCTGGAGGCGCGGTCCAGGATCGCGATCGGGTGGTACTGCACCGTCACCTTGTTCGCGGCGACGAGCTGGTCGATCGTGCTCGCCGCGCCGGCCTCGAACTGGCCGCAGGCGGGACAGATGAAGTCCTCGTAGATGTCGATCTTCACGGGGCCGGTGCCGACCGCGAAGGCCGTACCCTCGTCGACCGCCACGCTCGGCGTGGTCAGGCCGGCCGTCTTGTCGCTCTCCTGGTTGGCCGCCACGCCCCAGCCGATCAGGCCGACGACGACCAGCAGGACCACGACGCCGAGGCTGGTCCAGAGGGTGACCCGGCGCCGGCGTTCCTTGGCCAGCTGCTCCTGGACGACCCGCTTGGCCTTGGCCTTGTCTCGGTTGCCGCTCACTGTTCCCCCATCAGGACACCATCGATCGAGTAGCGGGTCCGCGGTCGCCACAGCAGGATCCCGGCGAGCAGCAGGAAACCGGCGTCCCGGACGAGATCCCACGTGTACTGCGGGGTCTGCCCCGCGCCCAGCTCCCCGCCCGTGCTGAAGCAGCCGCAGTCGATCTGCAGGCCGCGCGCCCAGGCGGAGATGATGCCGGCGATGAAGATCACCAGCAGGCCGGCGGAGATGCCGGCGCTGAGCCGCACCGCGAGCCCGGCCAGCAGCAGCAGGCCGAGGGCGATCTCCAGGAACGGCTGGGCCGCCCCGATGACCTTCGCCACCTCGTACGGGAAGAGGTCGTAGGCGTTCACCGCCCGGCCTGAAGCGGCCAGGTCACCGACCTTGAGCCCGCCGGCGATCAGCCACACCGCGGCCAGACCCAGCCGGGCGGCCGTGGAGATCCACAGCCAGCCGGTCGTCGTGCGGGCGGACTGCCCGATCTCCATGCTCACGCCCCCTTAGTCGGCGCTCGCCGCCGCCTGGTTCCGTCCTACCGCCTGGGGGTTTGCTGTGTGATGGGCCGAAAGTCCCGGAATGATCAGCTGGCCTGGGCGGCGGCAACCGCGGCGACCAGTTCCTCGCGGGCCCGGGCGACCCGGGAGCGGATGGTGCCCACCGGGACCTCCTCGACCTCCGCGGCCTCGGCGTAGGACATGCCGAGCACCTGGGTGAGCACGAACGCGGTGCGGCGTTCCTCGCCGAGCCGGCTCAGCAGGTCGGCGGCGCCGAGCCGGTGCGCGGGATCCGGCTGCCGCGGCACATCGGCCCAGGCCTGCGCGGCCAGCCGGGCGTCGAGCCGGCGCCGGCGCACCACGGCCCGCAGGTGGTCGGCGCAGGTGCGCCGGGCGATGCCGAGCAGCCAGGTGCGGACCGTGGCCCGGCCCTCGAAGCCGGGCAGCGCCTTGAAGGCGCGCAGGTAGGTCTCCTGGGTGAGATCGTCGGCGGCGCCGGGATCCACCAGCGCGGCGGTGAACCGCCACACCTCGGCCTGGGTGCCGCGCACGAGCGCGGCCTGCGCGTCCGCGTCGCCGCTGCGGGCGGCGAGGGCGAGCGCGGTGAGGGGGTCGGCCGCTGTCACAACCGGAGATGGTACGCCGGAGGAAAATGTCAGAGGTTCCGGGAACTATCGACCCCGTGCCGACGACAATCTCCTGTCCTCACATTTCCGCCCGCCGCGGGCCTGTGCCGCGACCTTGGTGCGGGGGCCGCCGAGCCATCGGGGAGCATTGCCCGCATGACCGTTGATCGACCCGGCGCAATCGAACGACTCCGGCGAGCCCGCGCGGTTGCCGGCGGGCCCCCCGGCCGGACCGTCTCGGCTGCCTCCTCTGTCGGCTCTTCCGCCCGGTTGGGGCCGGCGGTGCGGGCCGGGCGGGGTCGGCGGCTCGCCGCCGCGGCGGCCGGGCTGCTGGTCGGGTTGTTCTGTGTGCTGCTCGGGCCGACGGCGCCGGCCAGCGCGCATGCCGCGCTGGTGGGCAGCGACCCGGCGAACGGCACGATCGTGCCCGACGCGCCCAACAAGATCACGCTCAGCTTCAGCGAGTCCGTCCAACTGGTCTCCGGCAAGATCCAGGTGCTGGCCCCGGACGGCAGCCGCGCCGACCAGGGCGAACCGCAGGCTGCGGGCGGCACGGTCACCGTCCCGCTGCGCACGGGCAGCGGCCGGGGCACCTACCTGGTGAGCTACCGGGTCGTCTCGGCGGACAGCCACCCCGTCGCGGGCAGCCTGACCTTCTCGGTCGGCGCCGCCTCCACCCCACCGACGGAGTCCGCGGCCGCCGAGTCGGTCGACCCGGTGGTGCGGGCCCTGATCCCGGTCGGCAAATACCTGGGGTACGCCGGCCTGGTGCTGCTCGTCGGCCCGGTGCTGGTGCTGGCCCTGCTGTGGCCGCACCGGCTGTCCCGGCAGGGCGCGTCCCGGCTGGTCTGGACCGGTGTCGGCCTGGTTCTCGGCAGCACGGTGCTGGCCCTGTGGCTGCAAGCGCCGTACACGACGGGAAGCGGGTTGTTCGGGGTCTCCGGTGACGACCTGCAGGATGTGCTGGGCAGCACGTTCGGCGCGGTCATGCTGGTCCGGCTCGGGGTGATCGTGGCGGCCGGCTTCCTGCTGCGCCCGCTGCTGCGCGGCGAGGGCGGCGAGTCGAAGGCCGACCTGGCCCTGCTCGGCGTCCTGGGCGTGGCCGCGCTGGCCACCTGGCCGCTGACCGGGCACCCGACGGCGTCCCCGGTGGCCGGGGTCTCCGTGGTCGTCGACGCGATCCACCTGGCCGCGATGTCGGTCTGGCTGGGTGGGCTGGTCATGCTGGTCGGCTTCCTGCTGCGCCGGGCCAACGAGCGTGAGCTGGGCGCGATCCTGCCGATCTGGTCCCGCTGGGCGGCGACCGCGGTGGCCGCGCTGATCATCGCGGGCTCGGTGCAGGCGCTGATCGAGGTCGCCTCGTTCAAGGGGCTCTACGCCAGCACGTACGGGCGGCTGATCCTGGTCAAGATCGGGCTGGCCGCGGTGGTGATCGGCATGGCGGCGTTCTCCCGGCGGCTGGTCCGCAGCCGGACCGCCGAGACCGGGCCGGGGCTGCTGCGCAAGATCGTGGTGGCCGAGCTGGCGGTCACCGCGGTGGTGCTGGGAGTCACCGCGGCGCTGGTCCAGATCCCGCCGCCGCGGACGGCCAGCGCGGCGGAGAGCGCCTCCACGTCGACGACCATCTCGCAGACGATCACCGACAAATCGGTGTCGTTGCAGGTGGACGTGTTCCCGGCGACCGTGGGCAACAATTCACTGCACCTGTATGCGTACACGCCGGACAACAAGCCGCTGCCGGTCGTCGAGTGGACCGCCACGGCGGCGCTGCCGGCCAAGGGGATCGAACCGATCGAGGTGCCGCTGCTGCGGATCACCGACTTCCACGCGATCGGGGACATCGCGCTGCCGGCCGCGGGGGACTGGACGCTGAAGTTCACCGTACGCACGAGCGACATCGACCAGTCCACCCTGACCATGACCGCCAAGATCTCCTGACACCCGCTCTTCCCGATGGCCCGGTCCGCACCCGCGGACCGGGCCATCGTCATACCTCTCGGGGCCTAAGTAACTGTTTATCCAATTTGGTGTTATTTCGGTCTGTATGGTCTGCGCAGTACCACCGAGAAGGGGGAGATCGAGATGCGGGTGTTCCGCACGATCCTCGGCATGCTGTTGCTGACAGCCGGACTACCGACGCTGCTGGTGGGGTCCGCATTCTGGGCCGCCATGCAGCACCGCGACCCGGGCGGCGCCTTCACCGGCGACCTGCAGCGCGTGGCCACATCCGGGTACGCCCTGGTCGTCGACGACTTCGACGGGCTGCTCCGCAAGGACGCCCCGTTCGTCCGGCTCGGCGACACCCGCCTGCGCCTGACGGCCGAGTCCAGCGGCGCACCGGCGTTCCTGGGCATCGCCCCCGCCGCGGCGGTCGACCGCTACCTGGCCGACGTGCCGCACATCGCGGTCTCCTCGATCGACCTGGGCACCGGCGCGCTGCCCGTGACCGGCAAACTGCGCCCGGGCACCATCGCCCCGGAACAGCTGCCGGGCCGCCAGGCCTTCTGGCTGAAGGCGGGCACGGGCACCCTCGACTGGAACCCGAGCGAACTGCGCGACACCCGGTACAGCCTGGTGGTGATGAACCCGGCGGCCCAGCCCGGCGTACGCCTGGAAAGCTCGGCCAGCATCCTGCCCGGCTGGCTCAACCAGGCGACCTGGGCCCTGCTGATCCTGGGCAGCCTCCTGGTGATGATCGGCATGATCGTCCTGGGCTGGCCGTCCCGCCGCCGCGAGGTCGTCTACGTGGTGGAGCCGAGCCAGGTCCCGGACCTGATGCAGGCGATCGGCGCACCCCTGCCCCTGAGCCGTACGGGCGGCGGCCGGCACGCGGGCACCCACCGCCCCCGCACCCTGGCGGACTCCCAGCCGCGATCCCGCCCACCGCTGAGCTGGCCGCCCTCCTCGTCCTCGCGGCCGTCCTCCGGCCACGGCGCGGCGATCCCGATGCCGGCCGCCGCGACCATGACGTCGCCGGCCCCTGCCCAGGTCGGCGCGTCGTCGCCCATTTCGCCCCCGGCAGCCCGTCCCGCCGCCGAAATGGTCGAGGCCGCCGCGTCGTCGCCCGTTTCGGCGCCGGCAGCGCGTCCCGCGGCCGAAACGGTCGAGGTCGCCGCGTCCGTCGAGTCGACGCCGGCACCCGGTGAGCCGCTCGACCTCATCGCGAACCGCCCGGCGCCGGGCTCTGCGGCGGACCCGTCGCCGCTGAACGACCCGCTGTTCGGCCGCGGAACCGACCGCCAGGGCCGGCGCCGCACAACGACCCCGCAACCGACCAACCTCCCGATCTTCGAGGCGTCGGCGGTGGGTGCGTGGGTGGCGGAGACGGCGGCGGCTCGGGCCCGCGAGACCGAGGTACGGGCCGCGGCGGCGATCAACGCGGCTCGTAAGCCGACGGCTACGTCGGAGATCTTGAACACCCCGCAGGGCGTTGTGAAGCCGGCCGAGACTCAGTTGCCGGTGGAGACCTCACCTTCGGACGAGCAGGCGGTTGCTGCCTCGTCGGAAGCGCCGGAATCGGCTGAGGTCGGCGCCAAGGGTGGTCAGGCGTCTGGGCCTGGTGTTGCGGTGTCCCAGGCGGCTGCGGCCAGCAGCGCTGCGCTGCGGGCTACTGCTGCGGGTGCTGCGGCTGTTCGGGCTGCTGCTGCAGCACCGGACGAATCGGCGGCGAAGGCAGCAGTCGGCTCGTCCGAAGCTGCCGCATCTCCGGCTGCTGGCGGATCATCGGCTACCGGGGCTCGGGCAGCCGGCGGATCTTCCGCCGCCGTCGCATCTCCGGCGGCTGGTGAGTCTTCCTCGACTGCAGGGTCCCGGGCGGCTGGTGCTTCTCCGTCGGCCCCCGCGACTTCGGCTGCTGGTGCGTCTCTCCCGGCCGCCACGTCTTCGGTTGCTGGTGCGTCTCTCCCGGCCGCCACGTCTTCGGTTGCTGGTGCGTCTCTCCCGGCCGCCACGTCTTCGGCTGCTGGTGCGTCTCTCCCGGCCGCCACGTCTTCGGCTGCTGGTGGGTCACCCTCGGCTGCCGCGTCTTCGGCTGCTGGTGGGTCACCCTCGGCTGCCGCATCTCAGGCTGCTGGCGCTCCTTCTGCGGCTCCCGCGCACAAACTCACCGGCACCTCTTCGGAGGCCGCCGGGTCCCAGGTGCCTGGTGGTTCGCCCGCAGCTGCGGCGTCCCAGGCGGCAGTTGGTGGGCCCTCGGCTGCCGCGCCTCGGGTGGCTGGCTCTTCAGCTGAAGCTCCGGCGGCCAAGACAGCTGTGGGTTCGCCCAAGGCTGCCGCTGACTCTGCCGCGCCGGCAGCATCCAAGGCTGTTGCCGGCACGGCCGGCCCGCTTGCTGCTTCTGGCGTCGAATCCCGTGAGCCCGAGGTCGCGGGGACGGACGTCGGATCCGGTGCGGTAGCGCCGGCCAAGGCTGCGCGACCGGCGGATGCCACGCCACGGAATGCCCTGTTCGGCGGGTCCTCTTCGCCGGGATGGGCGGCCACCGGCCTGACCCGCGCAGACTCCGGGCGGGTCGGCCTGACCAGGAACCAGCCCAAGAGCGCTGACCAGGCAGCGACCGCTTCGCGCCGCCCCGAGGACAAGCCCGCTGCCGGCCAACCGGCTGCCTCGGGTGACGGCTCAGCAGCGGCAAGCGCCACCAGCCCGGCCACCAAGGGACCAGCTCCGGACAAGAACAGCCCGGAATCGAACGCTCGGACGGCGCCGACGACACCGCGCCCCGCTGTCCCCGCATCGACGGCGAAGCCGACAGGGCCGGTTTCCACGCCGGCCAAGCCCGGTCGACCGGCGGCCGAGCAAGTTCAGCCCCGGGATCCGGCGAAGGCTGCCCAGCCCGAGCCGGCAACGACGGCAGGCAAGTCGATCCGGCCGGAGGCCCCGGCCACCCGGCCCGGCACTCCGGCTCCGGCTCCGGCTCCGGCTCCGGTCCAGCCTGCGGCATCGAGTGCGAACCCGGTCGCGCCGGGCGGAACGACGACCCCGACCCAGCCGACCGGCTCGGCCCGGACCTCGTTGACCACCACGCCGCAGCCGCACCACGTCGCTCCCGCTGCATCCGGCGGGGCTTCGGGGCCGGCCAGCTCCGGATCTCAGCCGGTCGCAGCGCAGACCCAGGCGCAGCCGGGGCCGAGGGGCACTGCGCCGACCCCCACCAGGCCGGCGCCGACGGGGCCGACTCCGGTCCCGCCGAGCAGTCCCACGACCCCGCGCCCGTCGGTGCCCGGCCCGTCCCGGCCGGCCGACCCGGACCGCGAGCCGGTGCCGTCCAGCTCTGGCAGCACCACCACTACGGTTCGGCCCCCGGCCTCCTCCACGACCACGGACCAGCAGGCGACTGCCGGCCGCACGCCGCCGGCGTGGCCCGCGGCGAGGCCGAGCACGCCGAGCAGCCCGGCCCCGCGAACGGAGCAGACTGCGGCTCAGACGTCTCGGGCCGAGCCGACGCAATCAGTGACGGCGCGGTCCGAGCCGATGCAGGCGGAGCGGATCCGGGCAGAGGCCACCCAAGCGGAGACGGCCGGGGCAGAGGCGGTCAAGGCGGGGAAGTCCGAACCGCACATCACCGAGCAGCGCACCCGCCCGATCAGCGCGCAGGCGCAGCCGGACGCCGTCACCCGCCCGGCTGACACCCGCGCAGTGGATGCCCGCCCGGCTGACACCCGCGCAGCGGATGGCCGCCCGGCTGACGCCCGCGCAGTGGATGCCCGCCCGGCTGACACCCGCGCAGCGGATGGCCGCCCGGCGGATGCCCGCCCGGCGGATGCCCGTCCGGCTGACGCCCGCCCGGCGGATGCCCGCCTGGCGGATGCCCGCCCTGCCGATGGTGCGGAAGCGACCGACAAGGCCAAGTCGACCGGGCTTGACGCTGACAAGGTCGGAGCGCACCAGGTCGATGCAGACAAGGCCGAGCGGGACAGGGCTGAGCAGGACAAGGTCGAGCGAGACAAGGCTGAGGCGGACAAGGCGGCGGCGGGCAAGGCTGAGGCCGACAAGGGCGACAAGGTCAAGCGCAAGCCGGACGGTTCTCTTTCGCGGCTGGCCGCGTACAAGGCGGAGGTTGCGGAGTTGCTCGGGGGTGACTCGGCCGCTCGGCGGCGGCGGAAGAATGTCACCGCTTCCGGGCTTCCCGCGCCTGATCCGGCTACCCAGGAGCCGCCGATCAAGGTCACCCGGCCGCCGCGTAAGGGTGGCTCGCGTTCGAAGGACTGACCGGGCGTAAGCCGGGGCGGCCGTCACCCTTTGCGGTTACGGCCGCCCAGTGCGTCCGGCGTCACAACTTCAGACATCCGAAAAGGGCCCTCCGCGCTGCCGACGCGGAGGGCCCTTTTACCGGGGGAACGGAGTAACCGAAGGGGGGCTTCGTCCGTTAAGTACACTTTAGCTCCTGGACGGCCGAACTGGGTAGTCCTGGGGCTAATACGGACAATCCAGGGTGAACGTGCCCGGTGCGGGTGTGGTGTCCCCGGCGGGTGGGTACGGCGGACGCGGCGACACGGTTTCCGCCCGGCGCGTAGGCTGAGCGGGTGGCGGATCTTCTGGTGTGGATCGACTGTGAGATGACGGGTCTCGACCTGGGCAAAGACGCCTTGATCGAGGTGGCCGCGTTGGTGACCGGTCCCGATCTCGACGTTCTCGGCGACGGCATTGACCTCGTCATCCATGCCGACGACGCGGCCCTGGACGCGATGCCGGAGGTCGTGCGCGACATGCACGCCAAGTCCGGCCTCACCGACGAGGTACGCCGTTCCACCGTCACCATGGCGGAGGCCGAAGAGGCCGTCCTCGCGTACATCAAGCAGTTTGTGCCCAATCCCCGCTCGGCGCCGCTGTGTGGCAATTCCATCGCCACCGACCGGGGTTTCCTGGCCCGCGACATGCCGGCGCTGGACGATTTCCTGCACTACCGCATGATCGACGTCTCCTCGATCAAGGAACTGGCCCGCCGCTGGTACCCGCGGGTGTACTTCGGCCAGCCGCAGAAGGGCCTGGCGCACCGGGCCCTCGCCGACATCCGCGAGAGCATCCGCGAGCTGGAGTACTACCGCCGCACGGTGTTCGTGCCGCTGCCGGGACCGGACGTCGACCAGGCCCGGGCCATCGCGGCGGAGCTCTGAGCCACGCCGAGCGGTAACCCGGTCGACGACTCGGCGGGTACTGCCGCTATGCTTGTCCGGCACGCGCCGCGGGGTTCCGCGGCAAGGCGGCATGGTGGTCGTAGCTCAGCTGGTAGAGCACCGGGTTGTGGTCCCGGGGGTCGCGGGTTCAAGTCCCGTCGGTCACCCCAGAGCAGTCAGGTCGGAAGGGTCAGTCGCGTGATGCGGCTGACCCTTCCGCCGTTTGTGCGTGAGCGGGTCGCTGATGAGGTCGCTCGGCGCGCTGAGGTGGGGATCCGAGTCGCCGTTGACCGCAGGATCCAGCGCGCTGGGAGTTGCCCCGAAAGCATGTCAGCAGCGCCCGATCGATCACCCGACGGTCGTGAGGCCGCCGGGGACAGCGACAGGACGACCGCGGCGGGGCGCCGATCGGCAAAAGATCGACGCCCGCGGGAAAGCGCCGCCTACTCGCCCGCGCGATCCCGGAAAGTCCAAGCAGCCCCACCCGTCGGCATCCGCCGCCCGTTGGGTCCCTGCTGCGGCGCCGGCTCGTACAGGTCGTCGTCGTTCTCGCGCTCCAGCCGCGCGGCCAGGTACGCGGCCGCCGCCCGGTCTTCCTCGGTCGGTGCCGCCATCAGGGCGTACACCAGGCCCAGGACGCCGAAGATCACCGTCAGGCCGATCGGGATGAGCAGCGTGCTCGCGTTCGCCCCCGTCACCGACGCCCCGGTTGCTCCGGGGTCCGGCTGGACCGACATCGCCGACATGCCCGTGAAGTGCATGCCGTTGACCGCGATACCCATGACCAGCGCGGACGCCAGAATCGCCAGGGGGCGCTGGACCGTCATGGCCAGCCACAGCGCCACGGTCGCCGCCACCACCGCGATCGCCACGGCCGCTACGACTCGGCTGGTCATGTAGTCGATGGTGCCGTCGAGGTGCATCGCGTACATGCCGGTGAAGTGCATCGCTGCCACGCCCAGGCCGGCGAAGAGGCCGCCGATGATCAGGCGGGCGCCCTGGATCTTTGTGCCGCGGGCGGCGATCGACAGGCCGATGGCGACGGCGCCGATGGCGATCAGGGCGCTCAGGGCGGTCACCGGGACGTCGTACCGGATCGGCATGCCCACCACGCTGAAGCCCAGCATCGCCACGAAGTGCATGGTCCAGATGCCGGTGCCGCCGATCGCCACCGCAGCGAGGGTGAGCCACCAGGCGCGCCAGCCGGCGCTCGGCGCCGTGCGCAGCCGGACGGCGCACACCAGCCCGAGCAGTGAGCCCAGCACGGACAGCGTGTAGCTGAACGTCGGCGTCAGCCAACCGTGCTCGAAGTGGTGGATCTGCGCCATGCCTGGTCACTCCCTTGATGGACCTACCGATGCATCCTCCCTGGCTTATTCACGTTCGGCACCGTGCTGAAGGGCGCCCGGGGCGGAAATCGACGTTGGTAGGGGGCATTCCTGACTGTTCGGTGGCCCGGGGTGACCGTCGACCGGAACGATCGGTCAGGATGGACGAGGAGGTTGTTGCCCGAGGTAATCGGCGACTGGACCGAGGGTGATCACGCCGCTGCCGGCTCCGGCGAGCTCTCCGGCGGCTGGGCGGAGTTCCGCGCGGACCCGGGCGAGGGTGTCCTGCTCGTCGAGGGCCTGGGCGGCGCGGGCCACCAGACACAGTCGCGCTTCCCATAGGAGGTCGTGCGGCGACTCAGGGACCGCGCGTAGGGCAGTGGCCGCCCGCTCCCGATCGCTGTCGGCGGCCACGCCGCCGGTGACCGCGTGGCCAGCGGGCGCGTGGCCGGCGAGCAGGACCAAGGGCCGGGCCCAAGGCTCGTACGGGCCGAAGTCACCATCAGGCGCACCGTCCAGGTCCAGGCTCAGCAGGGCCAGCGCAAGCAGCCCGTCCGCCATCCCCGGCATGCCGCTGCCGTTCAACCGGGCCTGAGCCGCCCGGTACGCGACCGCCGCCTCGCCGGTCCGCCTGTCCATGGCCAGCCGCAGCGCGCGGTACCACTGGGTCAGCACCCCGACCAGCGGCAGGTCGTAGCGCTCGGCAAGCTGGTCGGCGGCCTGCGCGTGGGTATCGGCGACAGCGGGCTCGCCGAGCGCGCTGTGTGCCTGGACCAGGATGAGATGACCGAGCACCTCGAAGGTGACCAGCTCATGCCGGGCGGCCACCGCGACCAGTTCAGCGCCGATCCCGGCCCGCTCCCGAGCCAGCCCGGTCCGGCTGAACGTGTGCATGAACCGCGCGTTGAGCGCAAACGCCAGCAGCCCCGGATCCCCGGTACGCCGGGCGATGGCCTCGGCCTCCCGTGCTGCCCGGTCTCCGCGGTCGGTGGTGGTGCCGCGCAGCTCCAGCGCGATCGTGCTGAGCAGCCGGCTGCGCTGCTCCGGCCGGTCCGGGCCGAGGGCGGCCAGGGTGCGTTCGGCCAGCTCGACGATCCGCGCGGAGAGCCGGTCGTCGTCGTTGCGGGTCCAGACCGCCGGCACGTCGAAGGCGGCGAGGACGCTCGCGGCCAGGTCCGGGTCGTCGACCTGCTGGACGGCGGCGACAGCCTCGGCCCGGTGCCGGCGCGCCTCATCCAGATGCCCGGTCACGGCCAGGGCCCGCCCCAACCCCATAACAGCCGCCAACCGCCCCCGGCCGCCGTCAGCGAACTGGTCCGGGCCGCCGTCAGTGAGCCCGCCCGGGCCGCCGCCAGCCGACCGGCCCGGACCGCCGTAAGCGAGCTGGTCCGGGCCGCCGTCAGCCGGCCGGCCCTGGCCGTCGGCCATCCGGGCGGGGCCGCTGGCGGCGAGCCGGGCGGCGCCACGGTCAGCCGACGGGCCCGGGCCGCCTTCAGCCAGGCGGCCCGGGCCGTCCGCCTGCGCAATGCGGTCGTACGCGTCCAGCGCCTGTCGCCACAACCGAACCGCCTCATGCGGCCGTGAGCCACGCTCCGCCAGCTCAGCCGCCACCCCGCTGTAGTGGGCAGCCCTCACCGCAGTCCCCGGCGTCCCCGCGCGGGAGAAGTGATGGGCAAGCGCAGTGACGTCCTGAGGACGCAGCCGTTCCAACACCGCACCCGCAGCGGCATGCCAATGAGCGCGGCGCAACGCCGACAGGTCGCCATAAACCGTGTCCCGAACCAGCACATGAGTGAACCGGAGCTGCCCACCAGGCCCGTCCTCGGCAAGCAGACCGGCCCGCAGACCGGCGTCGAGGCCATCCAAGGCGTCTTCGGCCAGCCCGGGGAGCGCCGCCAACACGTCCGCGTCAACGTCACGGCCGAGCACCGAAGCCTGTCGCAGCACGGCCTGCGCGGGCTCAGGCAGCCGGGCGAGGCGGTGCCGGATGACGTCGCGAACCCCGGCCGGCACCTGCTCCAGGGCCGCTTCACCCTCGGCGACGACCAGCCGCGCCAGCTCACGCACGAAGAACGGATTCCCACCGCTCCGGCGATGGATCAACCGCGCTGCCGGCGCGTCCAGGCCGGCCCCCGCGACGGTACGGGCCAGCGCCACCGTCCCCGCCTCGTCAAGCCCGCTCAGGTACACCCGCACCGGCTCGGTCCGAGCGAACCTGGCCAGCGCCGCCGTCAGCTCCGGCGTGATCTCGGTCGCCCGGAACGTCCCCACCACCAGCACCGGCACCGGCTCCACCGCCAGCGCGGCGACCAGATCCAGTGTCGCCTCATCGGCCAGGTGCAGGTCGTCAGCGACCAGCAGCACCGGCCCGTGCGCCGCGGGTGCGGTCAACTGGGCCACCGCAGCCTGCCGCCGCCGAAGCCGGGCCACGGCGGGATCCCCGGCCGGCTCCGCCGCGTCCCGCAGTCCCGGCCAGGTCACCGGCGCGCCCTCGTAGTCGGGGCTGCGTCCCCAGGTGGCCGTCCAGCCGAGCTTGGCCAGCCGGTGGCTCAAAGCCTCGGCCAGGGCGGTCTTGCCGGCACCGGCTTCCCCGGAGATCAGCGCGAGCCCGGACCGGCCGCGCGCGGCGACGCCCTCGGCCGCCCGCACCAACTGGGCCAGCTCGTCCTCACGGCCTACGAGCGCCGGTTCAGGCGACGCGACGGGCTCGGGCGACGCGCCGGGCTCGGGCGACGCGCCGGGCTCGGGCGGCGTGGCGGGCTCGGGCGGCGTGGCGGGCTCGGGCGGCGTGGCGGGCTCGGGCGGCGTGACGGGCTCAGGCGGCGTGACGGGCTCGGGCGGGCTCAGGTGCGGCGCCTGGGCCAGGATGTCGGTCTCGAGTTTGCGCAGGCGCGGGCCGGGATCCACGCCGAGCTCGGTGGCCAGCGTCGTGCGGATCCGGCGGAGGGCGGCCAGCGCCTCGCCCTGGCGTCCGGCCCGGTAGAGGGCGGTGGCCAGCAGCTGCCAGGCGTCCTCGCGGAGCGGCTGGGCGGTGGCGTGGGCCTGCAGGTCGGAGGCGGCGTCGGCGGGCCGGCCCAGGGCGAGCAGGGCCTCGGCGCGGCGTTCGGTCGCCAGCATGCGCAGCTCGTCGAGGCGGTCGGTCTCGGCGCGGGCCCAGTGCTGGTCGGCGTACTCCGCGTACGCGGGTCCTTGCCAGAGCGCGAGCGCCGCGTCCAGCTCGGCCAGCGCCCGG
Source organism: Actinoplanes sp. NPDC051405 (assembly GCF_055586185.1). Classification (NCBI taxonomy): domain Bacteria; kingdom Bacillati; phylum Actinomycetota; class Actinomycetes; order Micromonosporales; family Micromonosporaceae; genus Actinoplanes; species Actinoplanes sp. NPDC051405. The sequence goes on along the minus strand of NZ_JBVJIR010000010.1, from coordinate 95,047 downwards.
GCCGCGTCGCCGGCGGTGAGCAGATCGCCCGACGCGAGCACCGCCGCCTCGAACCGCCAGGCGTCCACCGCGTCCGCGGCCGCCGTCAGCGCGTACCCCGGCGGTGCGGTGACCAGCAGCCGGGCCGGCTGCCGCGGTGGGCGGTCGGGCTCCAGCGCCCGGCGCAGGTCCGACACGAAGGTGCGCAGGGCCGGGACCGCCCCCGGCGGGGGCTGCTCCCACAGGTCGTCGACCAGCAGGTCGACCGGCACGACCCGGCCGCGGGCGATCAGCAGGCGGGCCAGCACGGCCCGGTGCCGGGGACCCTTCAGCGGTACGGGGCCCAGCGCGGTGCTCGCCCGCACGGGTCCGAGCACGCCGAAGGCCACCATGACCCCATCTAAGCAGCGTGCTGATCCGTTGCTGATCCACTGCTGATCACGCCTGGGCAGCCTGGTCGGCATGAACCCTTCGATCACCGGATTCGACTACCAGCGGGTCACCGTCGCCGAGGACGTGGCGCTCAACGTCGCGGTCGGCGGCTCGGGCAGCCCGATCGTGCTGCTGCACGGCTTCCCGCAGACCCACCTGATGTGGCGGCACGTCGCCGCCGACCTCGCCGCCGACCACACCGTGATCTGCCCCGACCTGCGTGGCTACGGCGCGAGTGACAAGCCCGCCGGCGACGCGTACGCGAAGCGGACCATGGCCGCCGACATCGTGGCGCTGGCCCGCGCGCTGGGCCACGACCGTTTCGCCCTGGCCGGGCACGACCGTGGTGCGCTGGTCGCCATCCGGGCCGGGCTCGACCACCCGGAAGCGGTCACCCACCTGGCCTCGCTGGACGTGCTTCCGACGCTGGACATGTGGGACGTCATGCACGGCGTCAGCGCCGCGGTGGGCTTCCACCTGTACCTGATGGCGCAGCCGCCCGGCCTGCCCGAGGAGCTGATCGGTGCCGCCCCGGACGCCTTCTTCGGCCACTTCCTCGACATCTGGACCCAGGACCCGCAGGCGATCCCGCCCGAGATTCGCGCCGCGTACCTGCGGGCCTGCCGCGAGGCGGTCCCGTCGATCGTCGCGGACTACCGCGCCTCGGCCGGCGTCGACGTGGAGCACGACCGCGCCGACCGGGCGGCCGGCAGGCAGCTGCGGATGCCGGTCACGGTGCTGCAGCAGGACTGGGGTGCGGCGCTGGGCTTCGACGCGGCGGCGATCTGGCGGGCCTGGGCGCCGGACCTGGAGCACCGTACGGTCTCGTGCGGCCACTACATGGCGGAGGAGGCCCCGGCCGAGGTGGTCAAGGCGTTGCGCGGTCTGCTGAGCCGGTAGCGGAACGGGCGGCCAGGTGGTCCTGCAGCAGGTTGTGGCGGAACTGGTAGACGCCACCGGCCTGCCGCAGGACCCCGCGGTCGTGCGCCTCGGCGAGGAAGCCCATCAGCCGTAGGGGAGCCTGTCCGCACAGGAACAGCGCAGCACGGGCCGCGCAGAACTGACCCCAGGCGCTGGAGAGCACCACCGCGGCCGGCAGGAGAAGCCACAGGACGCCGAAGAACACGGCGTCGAGCACCGGCTCGCCGCTGGACGCCCCCAGGCTGAACCAGACCGTGGCGGCGAACAGGAGAGTGGGCGCCAGAGCCACGAAAGCGGAGGCGCGGTCGTCGGCCAGCAGCGCAGCGGGACTCAGCCCGCGCTGCTCGTTGCCGCCCGCGTGGATGCTTCCGGACACCAGGGGTGCGCCCAGCCCCGCGGTCAGGGTGCCGAGGATGGCTGCCACCGGCTCCCCGGCGAGGACGGCCACCACTCCGATCGGGCAGGCGAGCAACAGCCAGGCGGCGCGGCTCTGCGAGAACTGGATGCGCCGCGGATGGCGCGGACTCTCGAAGACCCGGCGGATCAGACCCGTCGCGACCGCGACGGCGAGGCCCGCGTTGAGCCCGCTCCACAGCCAGCCCAGATGGGGGTACATCCCCCGGATGTCCACCACGCCGATGATGCCGATGAGGCAGGCGGTCAGAGCTATGAGAGTGGCGACACCGGTGACCGGGATCATCATGGCCTGCACGGCGGGGCCGGGCGGAACCTCGTTCAGCTGCCACCAGGCCAGGTCGTAGGTCTGCTCGCGACGCAGGTGCCGGGCCAGCGTGGTGAGGCGGCGCCGGGCCCGGTCCGCCTCTGCGGGGGTACGGCCGGGACGACCGCCGACCGCCGCCGTGTACGCCGCCGGGACCAGCTGTTGCAGCAGATGCTTCTCGATGCCGGCCCGCGAGGTCGCCCAGCCGGCGCTGACCAGCTCGCCGGGATCGCTGTCGCGGTGCTGGTGGACCACCCGAGCGAGCCAGATCATCAGCGGCGTGGACAGGGTCTGCGCCAGCGGCGAGTCGTCACCGGCGGCCAGCTGGGCCAGCACCGGGTTCCACCGGGGGATCGGCTGGTCGGTGCCGTCCGTCAGGTAGCGGGCCGCGTCGCCGGGGGTCATCGGTTGCAGCTCGACCACCGGCGTACGGGCCAGCGGCGTCGAGTCGTGCACCGCCCGCTCGTACGCTCTGGTGCGGCTGGTCAGCACGAACCTGGCGCCGGACCCGGCGGCCGAGGAGATCGCGGTGAGCGCGCGGCTGTGGTGGCTCGGGCCGATTTCGTCGAGGCCGTCCAGGATCGGCAGGATCATGCCGCGGGCCACCATTTCGCGGGCCAGCGTGCGCCGGGTGCCGCCGGGGGCCTCGACCACCGTGGACAGCAGCCGGTGATCGGTGGCCAGCCGGGCGGCGATCCACTCGTCCAGCGGCTGCGCCGGGTCCCAGCCCGCCACCGGCAGCAGCACCGGCACCGGATCGTGCTCGCCCCGGCGGTGCAGCAGTTGCAGCGTCAGGTGCAGGACCAGCATGGACTTGCCGGCCCCGGGCTCGCCGAGCACGACCAGGCGGCGCGGCGAGTCCGGGTGGTCGAAGACGTCGGCGACCCGGTCGTAGGTGCCCTCGAGCGGGATCTCGCCGGCGTCCGGCGCGCCCCGGACCGCCGCCCAGCTGGCCATGACCAGCCGGGCCCGGCGGCTCACCCGCCATCGCACCCGCAGCGGCCACGGGTCCTGGATCTGGCGCGCGACCTCCTCGGCCGTCCACTGCTCGATCTGGGCGCGGGCCAGCACGGCCTGGGCCGCCGCCAGCCGGTCCGGGGTCACCGTCCCGGCCGGGCCGGCGTCCTGCAACCACAGCCAGCGCAGGGCCGTCACCAGCACGGCGGCGGCCGCGGTGCCGCCGAAGATGATGCTCGACCACTGGTCGGCGTGCTGGCGGCCCTCCCCGGTGAGGAACCAGGACAGCGCCGCCGCGGCGGAGACGGCGATGATCAAAAGGACGAAGAACCACACCCGGGGACGTTTCCACCACATCGGCACCACGACATGATGGCCAAGCGGCTCGTGCGGGCGTACCGGCCGTACGGCCAGTCTCAGGAGTCGAAGCCGAGGCCGACCTTGTCCAATGTGCGCAGCCAGACGTTGCGGCGGCCCTCGTGGGAGTCGGCCCGGGCGATCGACCAGCGGGTCAGCTCGATCACCCCGGACCGCACCGGCTCCGGCGGGAACGGGACCGGCTTGCGGCGCACCATCTTCAGCCGGGTCAGCTCGGTACGTTCGCCGGTGAGCAGGTCCAGCATCACGTTGGCGCCGAAGCGGGTGGCTCCCACGCCCAGCCCGGTGTAGCCCACCGCGTAGGCGAGCCGGCCGCTGTGCGCCGTACCGAAGAATCCGCTGAACCGGCTGCACGTGTCGATCACGCCGCCCCACTTGTGCGTGAAACGCACGCCGTCGAGCTGCGGGAAGGTCTGCGCGAAGTGCTCGGCCAGCAGCGCGAAGGTGGCCTCGCGCTGGTCGCGTTCCGGGCTGATCCGCCCGCCCCGGTAGTAGATCGCGTCGTAGCCGCCCCACAGGATCCGGTTGTCCGCGGTGAGCCGGTAGTAGTGGAACTGGTTGCCCGCGTCGCCCACCCCCTGCCGCCGCTGCCAGCCCACCGACGCGAGCTGCGCGGCCGTCAGCGGCTCGGTCATCAGCACGTAGTCGTAGATCGGGACCACGTAGTGGTGCAGCCGGCGCAGCAGGTTGCCGTGCGCGCCGGTGGCCAGCGCGACCTTCGCCGCGTCCAGCCGGCCGCGCCAGGTGTGCAGGCTGAGCCCGGTGCGGGTGGTGCTGATCCGCTCGACCGGGGAGTTCTCGTGGATCCGGACGCCCAGCTCCAGGCAGGCCCGGCGCAGCCCCCAGACCAGGCGGGCCGGGTCAACCATCGCGCAGCCGGTACGGTCCCAGACCCCGCCGAGATAGGTGGGGGAGTGGACCTCGGCGCGGACCTGGTCGCGGTCCAGCAGCGTGACGTCCAGCCCCCGGGCGGTCGCCTCGGCGTGGTACGCGGCCAGCTCCCGTACCTGCCAGTCCGCGGTCGCCACGTTGAGTTCCCCGGTACGGGCGAAGTCGCACTCGATCCCGTACCGGTGCACGGTCTGCTCGATGTCGTCCAGGTTCGCCCGGCCGAGCCGCTCGAGGGTGTCCATCTCGTCGGGGAAACGGCTCAGTCCGTTGTCGAAGCCGTGGGTGAGGCTGGCCGCGCAGAACCCGCCGTTGCGCCCCGAGGCCGCCCAGCCCGCCGTACCGGCCTCGATCACCACGACGTCGCGGCCGGGGTCGCGTTCCTTGGCCAGCAGCGCCGACCACAGTCCGCTGTAGCCGGCGCCGACCACGGCCAGGTCCGCCGTGCCGATCCCGTCCAGCGGGTCGGCGGCCGGCGGCGCGTCCGCCTGCCCGAGCCAGTAGGGCTCGGGCACCGCGTCGGCGAGCGCGCGCGCCACCATGCTCAGGAGTTCCTCCGGGGCCGCGACCGCACGCTGCTCACCACCGCGATCAGCACCCCGCCCACGAAGATCAGCGTGCCCATCACGTTGACCTGCGGCGGCAGGCCGACCCGGGTCGCGCCCCAGATCCACAGCGGGAACGTCGTGGTGGTGCCGGCGGTGAAGTTGGTGACCACGAAGTCGTCGATGCTCAGGGCGAAGGCCAGCAGCATGCCCGACATCACCGCGGGCATGATGATCGGGAAGGTGATCCGCCAGAACGTGGTCCACGGGTTGGCGCCCAGGTCCGCCGCGGCCTCCTCGACCGAGCGGTCCAGGGTGAGCACCCGGGCCCGCACCACCACCGCGACGAACGAGATCGAGAACATGATGTGCGCGATGGTGATCGTCGTTGTGCCCAGCCCGACGCCCAGGGAGACGAAGAGCGTCAGCAGCGAGGCGCCCATCACCAGCTCGGGTGAGGACATGGTGGCGAACATGATCAGGTTCACCGTGCCCGAGCCGCGGAACCGGTAGCGGCCCAGCGCATAGCCGATGCCGGTGCCCAGCGCGCCCGCGACGACCGCGGTGAGCACGGCTACGACCAGCGAGATCACCAAGGCCTTGGTCAGCTCGTCGAGGGCGAAGACCCGGCCGTACCACTTGAGCGTGAAGCCCTCCCAGGTCTGGTTGTAGCGGCCCGGGGTGTCGTTGAAGCCGAACAGGATCATGATGAGCACCGGCAGCGTCAGCCACGCGATGATCACCCAGGTGTAGATGTACAGGGCCCGCCCGCCGGTCAGCCGGGACCGGCGCGGGGTGACCGCGGGGGCTTCCTCGACCATGGTCATCGCGCGGCCACCTTCATCACGTCCTCCGTGCCCAGCGCCCGGGCGTAGGCGAAGACACCGATCAGCAGCACCGCCATCAGCGTGAAGGACAGAGCCGAGGCCGTCGGATAGTTGGAGCTGGTCAGGTACTGCGACTGGATGACCTGCCCGATCATCGTGGTCGACGAGCTGCCCAGCACCGCCGAGTTGACGTAGTCGGAGCTGGCCGGCACGAACGTCATCAGCACACCGGCGAAGACCCCGGGCAGGGCCAGCGGCAGGATCACCTTGCGGAAAGCGGTCGCCGGGTCCGCGTACAGGTCCCGGGCGGCCTCGACCACCCGCGGGTCGATGCGTTCCAGGGCCACGTAGACCGGCAGGATCATGAACGGCAGGAAGTTGTAGACCAGCCCGCCGATCACCGCCACCGGGGTGCCGAGGATGTGGAAGCTGTCCGGCAGCACCCCGGCGCTCTTCAACGGGCCGAGCAGCATGCCCTCGTCGGTGAGGATGTAGCGCCACGAGATGGTGCGCAGCACGAACGACACGAAGAACGGCAGCAGCAGCAGGAACAGGTAGGTCGGCTTGCGCCGGCCCCCGTAGAACGCGATCCAGTACGCCACCGGGAACGCCAGCACGATCAGGATGACCGTGGTGATCGCCCCGTAGATCAGCGAGCGGACCAGTTGCGTGCGGTAGTTGCCGATCGCGTCCACGTAGGTCTGCCAGTGACCGGTGAACACGTACCCGGAGACGACGTCACCCTCTTGCAGCGACAGCGACAGCATCGTCACCATCGGGATCACGAAGAACAGCAGCAGCCACAGACCCCCCGGCAGGATCAGCAGGTAGGGCGCGAGCACCCGGCGTGAACGCGACACGGCTCAGGCCAGCACGATCGGTTCGAAGATGCTCTGGAACTGCTGCTGCTCGGCGGTCGTCTTGAAGTCGACGTAGTAGTGCAGCTTCGCGTAGTCGCTCTGCGCCGGGAAGACGAGCGGGCTGGTGGCGACCGCCTCCATGGCCTTTTTGTCGTCGCCCGACAGCTTGGCCGCGTCCTTCTTGATCTGCTCCTGCGCGGCCGGCACCGGGCAGACGTAGTTGATGTACTCGGCCAGCGTGGCCGCGTTCTCCACGTCGTAGAAGAAGTCCATCAGCTTGATCGCGTCCAGCGGGTTCTGCGCGGTGATCGGGATGGCGAAGTTGTCCGTCCAGATCGTGCCGCCCTCCTCCGGGATCACGAACTTGAAGTCGGTGCCGTCGGAGACGTTCTTCTGGAAGATGTCGCCGGACCAGGCCTGGGTGATCCACACCTCGCCCTTGCCGAGGGCGTCCACGTAGCTCTGGTCGTAGTAGTTGCGCACCAGGCCCGCGCTCTTCTGCTCCTTGAGCTTCTCGGCGGCCTTCTTCCAGTCCTCCGGGGTGGACTCGTCCGGGTTGAGGCCGAGCGCCATCAGGCCGAAGTTGGCCAGCTCCTGGGTGTCGGAGTACATGCCGACCTTGCCCTTGAACGCGGGGTCCCATAGGTCGGCCAGCTTGGTGATGGGCCGGGTGATCTTCTTCGGGTCGTACGCGATGCCGGTGATCCCGGAGGTCCACGGCACGGAGTAGACGTTGCCCTTGTCGTAGGCGCTGTTGGCGTACGACGGGTCGGCGTTGGCCACGTAGTTCGGCAGCTTGGAGTGGTCCAGCGGGGCCAGGAAGCCGGAGTCCACGAACTGCTTGAACTGGATGCCGTTGGTGATCACCATGAGGTCGTAGCCGATCGACTGACCGGCCGCGAGCTGCGGCTGGACCTTGGCGAACCAGGGCCCCATCTCCTGGATGACCTCCTGGTACTTCACCGTGACGCCGGTGGCCTTGGTGAACTTCTTCAGCTCCGGCTGCTCGGGGTCCATGTAGAGCGGCCAGTTGGCGAAGTTCACGTTGCCGTTGCTGGTCTTGCCGGCCCAGTACTTGGCCACCGCGTCGGGGGCGGGGGCGCTCGGCGCGGTCGATCCGGTGCCCTTGACGCCGCAGGCGGCCAGCGCCATGGCGAACGCCGACAGGCCGGACACCCGCAAGGCGTCGCGGCGGCCGAGCCGCCGCTGGGTCATGCCGCGGATCAGGGAGGGGTCGGGGAGGTTCGACTGCACGATCAGACTCCGATCGGGTAAGAGTGCTGAGGGCTCCAGCTGAGGTACACGCGGTCGCCGGGGCCGGCGAGGTCCTCGGCGGAGTAGGCGTTCTGATCGAAGATGACCAGGTCGGGGCCGGCCGAGGTCTTGACCGTGTAGTTGGTCGAGGTGCCGTGGTAGACGACCTCGGTCACCACGCCGGTGAGCACGCTGGTGCCGGTCCCGGCGGGGGCTTCCTGGGACAGGTCGATCTTCTCCGGCCGCACGGAGACCTCGAGGTCGTCGCCGGCCTCCATGGCCCCGCTCACCGGGACCAGCACCCGCTCGCCCTCGCCGTAGCTCAGCAGGGCGACGTCGCCGGCGATGCTCTCCACCGTGCCGTCGAGCAGGTTCGAGGTGCCGATGAAGCCGGCCACGAAGCGGGTCGCCGGCCGTTCGTAGATCTCGCGCGGTGAGCCGAGCTGGTCGATGCGGCCCGCGTCCATGACCGCGATGCGGTCCGACATGGTCAGCGCCTCGCCCTGGTCGTGCGTCACGTAGACGAAGGTGATGCCCACCTCGCGCTGGATGCGCTTGAGCTCGACCTGCATCTGCTGGCGCAGCTTGAGGTCCAGCGCGCCCAGCGGCTCGTCGAGCAGCAGCGCCCGCGGCCGGTTGACCAGCGCCCGGGCCAGCGCCACCCGCTGTTGCTGGCCGCCGGACATCTCCCGCGGGGCCCGCTTCTCCATGCCGGTCAGCGAGACGATCTCCATGATCTCGCCGCACCGGCGGCGGATCTCGGCCTTGTCGACCTTCTTGCGCTCCAACCCGAAAGCCACGTTCTGGTACGCGTTCAGGTGCGGGAACAACGCGTACGACTGGAACACCATGTTGACGTCGCGCTTGTTGGGCGAGACGCGGGTGACGTCCCGGCCGTCCAGGAACACGGTGCCGCCGGTGGGCTCCTCGAAGCCGGCGATCATCCGCATCGTGGTGGTCTTGCCGCAGCCCGACGGGCCCAGCAGGGAGAAGAACTCGCCCTGGGCGATGCTCAGGTCCAGCCGGCGGACGGCCTGCACCGTCTCGCCGTGCGACAGGTAGTCCTTGTGCACGCCGGCGAGCTCGATGGCCGGCCGGCCGGGGTCCTCGTCAACAGCAGTGGTCATTCATACCTCTTCAGGCCAGATTGCTCATCACGTGCTTGATCCGGGTGTATTCCTCGAAGCCGTACATGGACAGGTCCTTGCCGTAACCGGAGTGGCCGTAGCCACCGTGCGGCATCTCCGACACGAACGGCAGATGGGTGTTGATCCACACCGCGCCGAAGTTCAGCCGGCGCGACACCCGCATCGCCCGGCCGTGGTCGCGGGTCCAGACGCTGGCGCTCAGGCCGAAGCGCACGTCGTTGGCCCAGCGCACGGCGCCGTCCTCGGAGTCGAACTCCTGCACCGTGATGACCGGGCCGAAGATCTCGTCCTGGATCATCTCGTCGCGCTGGCGCAGTCCGGCCACGACGGTCGGCTCGACGAAGTACCCGCGGTCACCGATGCGCCGTCCGCCGGCGACCACCCGGGCGTGGTCGGGCGTGCGGTCCAGGAAGCCGCGCACCCGGTCCAGCTGGGCGACGTTGTTGACCGGCCCGAAGTAGGCGTCCGGGTCGGCCGGGCCGCCGACCTTGGTGTCCCTGGCCGCGGCGGCCAGGGCGTCGGTGAAGTCGGCCGCGACCCGGGCGTGCACCAGCACGCGGGTGGCGGCGGTGCAGTCCTGCCCGGCGTTGAAGTAGCCGGCGCCGGCCACGGCGGCGGCGGTCGCTTCCAGGTCGACGTCGTCGAAGACGATGACCGGAGCCTTGCCGCCCAGCTCCAGGTGGACCTTCTTGAGGTCGGCGGCGGCCGCGGCGGCGACCTCCATACCGGCCCGGGTGGAGCCGGTGATCGAGACGAGCTGCGGGGTGGGGTGCACCACCAGCGCGCGGCCGGTGTCGCGGTCACCGCAGACGACGTTCAGCACGCCCGGCGGCAGGAACTCGGCGGCGATCTCGGCGAGCAGCAGGGTGCTGACCGGCGTGGTGTCGGAGGGCTTGAGCACCACCGCGTTGCCGGCCGCGATCGCCGGGGCGAACTTCCACACGGCCATGACCATCGGATAGTTCCACGGCGTCACCTGGGCGCAGACGCCGATCGGCTCCCGCCGGACCCACGAGGTGTGGTCGCGCAGGTACTCCCCGGCGGACTTGCCCTCCAGCATCCGGGCGGCGCCGGCGAAGAAGCGCAGCTCGTCCAGCAGCGGTGCCATCTCCTCCTGTCGGGTGGCCTCGACCGGTTTGCCGGTGTTGCGGCATTCGGCGGCGATGATCTCGTCGGCCCGAGCCTCGACGGCGTCGGCGATGCGCAACAGGGCGCGCTGCCGTTCGGCCGGTGTGCTGTCCCGCCACACCTCGAAGCCGGCCTCCGCGGCCTGCATCGCCTCGGCGACATCGCCGGCGGAGGAGACCGGGGCGTACGCGTACGCGTCACCGGTGCACGGGTCGACGACCGCTGACGTCACGCCGTCGGCGGTGTCCGAGCCGGACCCGCCGATGAAGTTGCGCAGGACCGGTAGGTCGGTGCTCACGGAAATCGGACCTCCCGCCCCGGGGCTTGTGACAGCCCCCACACGAAGAGGTGGACCTTGACATAGCCGAAGACCTAAAGACAAGGGAATCCGAGGGATTTTGCAAGACCGAAACGGAATCAGGAGCGCGCACCCACGCGCAACTACGCAATCCGGCGCGGGTGAGCGTTGTTGAACCCGTTTCCGCAGCGCGATCCGGGCGTCCGCGCCGGCCCGACAATCCGGTGCATCTCGCTCCCTTGCCAAGCCGATGTACCGTCTGCGAGCGCCGTTCGGATCGGAGATCATCTCTGGACGGCTATCGATGTGCCGAGGATCGGCTCGAACAGCTAAGGGGAACCGGTGGACGGACGCAGGCTCCTGCCCCGCGCGCTCGTGGGAATGTCGGTCGTGGCGGCGCTGGCCGGCTGCTCCGGGTCGTCCGACGAGGCCGAGACTCCCGGACTGGAGCCCCGCGGCACCGTGCTGACCACGGTCCAGCCGACCCGCCAGGACCTCACCAACAAGATCAGCCTCAGCGGCAAGGTGGCGATCAACCCGGTCTACGGCATCGTCGCGCCGGCCGACGGGGAGCTGCGCTACGTGCAGCGGCAGCCCTCGACCACGGCCAGCACCCAGGCGACCTGGGTGGCCACGGTCTGGGACCACGGCACGCCGCACAAGGTGCTCATGCCCAAGAACTCCATCCTGGCCGGCCGGCTGCTCGACGACCGGACCACGGTCACCGCGGGGATGCCGGTGATCTCCGCCAAGCGCGCCGGGTATGCGGTCGTCGCGGACATCGACAGCGCGCTGGCGTACCGGATCTCCGGCTCGGCGAAATCCGTCCAGGGCCAGATCAAGAACGGGCCGGGACCGTTCCCCTGCAAGCCGCTCGGCACCATCGCCGCCCTGCCGGCCGGGACCATCCCCGAGCCGCCGCCGGCCACGCCGTCCCCGGGCGCCACCGGCGAGCCCGCCGCGCAGCCCGAGCAGCCGCCCGCGGGCGGCGGCGAAGGTTCCGAGCCGACCGGCCTGCGGCTGGTCTGCACCGCCAGCAAAGGCATCAAGCTCATCAACGGCGCCGCGGTGACCCTGGAGATGGTCACCGGCAAGGCCAGCGACGTGCTGGTGCTGCCGGTCGAGGCGGTCGCCGGCACCCAGGGCAAGGGCAAGGTCGACGTGGTCGGGGCGGATCGGGTCCGCAAGACCGTCGACGTGGTGCTGGGCCTCACCGACGGCAAGGTCGTGGAGATCAAGAAGGGCCTCAAGGGCGACGAGACCGTGGCGATCCCCGGCCCCAACCTGCCCGCCGCTCCCGAGAACCCGAACCCCGGCGACCAGCCCTCCGGGGCCGTGGGATGACCGCGCTGATCGAGCTCACCGGCATCACCAAGGTCCTCAAGGGCCAGCAGCAGCCGCGCACCATCCTCGACGGCGTCGACCTGACCGTGCATTCCGGCGAGAGCGTGGCCATCGTCGGCCGGTCCGGCTCCGGCAAGAGCACCCTGCTCAGCGTCCTGGGCCTGTTCGACCGCCCGGACGCGGGCAGCTACCTGCTCGCCGGCCAGGACATCAGCCGGCTGCCCGAGCGCAAGGCCGCGAAGCTGCGCAGCTCCCACTTCGGCTTCGTGTTCCAGCGCTTCTTCCTCCTCAAGCACCTGACCGCGGCCCAGAACGTATCCATGGCGCTGGTCAACGGCCAGGGCTGGCTGCCCCGGCGGGAACGCCGGGCCCGCGTCCTGCAGGCCCTCGACCAGGTCGGCATCGCCCACCTGGCCAAGAACCGCCCGGCCCGGATGTCCGGCGGTGAGCAGCAGCGGGTGGCGATCGCCCGGGCCCTGGTCCGCGACCCGGTGGTGCTGCTGGCCGACGAGCCGACCGGCGCCCTGGACACCGAGACCGGCACCGCGGTGATCGACGCCCTGCTCGCCGCGACCACGCGGGGCTGCGGCCTGGTGCTGGTCACCCACGACCGGGACCACGCCGCCCGGATGGGCCGCACGCTGGACCTGGTCGACGGCGTCCTCACCGAGCGGGTGAGCGCGTGAGGCGGCTCTCCGGCCGGTTCCGGTCGGCGCTGATCATCGGCCTGCAGGGCATCCGCGCCCGCAAGATGCGCACCCTGCTGTCGATGGTGAGCCTCTTCCTCGGCGTGCTCGCCGTTGTCGTCGTGCAGGCCGGCGCCAGCATCGCGGACAAGGCGCTGCTGTCGGACATCGAGCTCACCTCGGCCGTCGACGGCACCACCATCATCAACCTGCCGATGCAGCCCAAGGCCACCGACATCGTGCTCGACACGGTGGACGGCCGCACCGACGCGGTGGCCATGCTCGGCCTCCAGGCGATCATCGGCGAGCCGAACGTCGCGCCGGTCAATCCGGGCGCCTCGCCGTTCGACGAGGACTGGGGCGGTGGCATGGTCTGCTACGGCAACGGGCCCTGCGAGCCGGCCGACGCCCAGCCCAAGGGCCAGGCGGTCGAGGTCCGGCTGACCGCCATGACCGGTGACGTGCGCCCGTTCCGGCCGCTGCGCCCGCGTACCGGCGAGTGGCTCGAGTTCAGCTCGGTGCCGTCGATGGCGCCGCGGATCATCGTCAACCGGGAGGCCGCGAAGGGCTTCGAGCGGTACAAGGTGCCCGCCGAGATGCGGATCCCCGGCGCGTCCGCCAACATCACCCCGCAATTCGTCGGCGTGGTCGACGACGGTGACATCCAGCCGCGCGCGTACGTCCGCCTCGACGAGCTGACCACGTGGCTGCCGGGCGGCACCGCGGCCGACCCGAACGCCGGCGGCGAGATGCAGGTGCTGGTGTCGCCGGGCAGCCCGGTCGAGCAGGTGCTCAGCACCAAGCTCAAGGCCATCGGCTCGGAGACCTGGGTCGAGACCGTCGACGCCAAGAAGCAGATGGAGAGCCAGCTCAAGCTGCTGCGCCTGGTCTTCCTCGCGATGGCCAGCCTGGTGCTGCTCATCGGCGTGGCCGGCATCCTCAACGTCGGCCTGGCCACCGTGGGGGAACGGGTCGAGGAGTTCGCCCTGCGCCGGGCGGTCGGCACCCCGCGGATGCTGCTGGCCGGCATCGTGCTTGCTGAGACGTTGCTCACCGGCCTGTTCACCGCGGCCGTGGCGATCGGGCTCAGCGCGGCCGGCCTGCGGGCCGTCTCGATGCTGTTCGGCGACTCCGAGCCGTTCCTGCAGGACCTGCAGTTCCCGTGGGAGGCCGGCATCGCCGGCATCATCGCGGGTCTGGTCGCCGGCATCCTCGGCGGTTTCATCCCGGCGCTGCGGGCCGCCGGCATCCCGATCGCCACCGTCATGCGTGCTTGACCCGGCGGCCGATCACCGGAGAATGCACCAGTGGACTACGTGAACTTCGGCTCGACCGGCCTGCGGGTCTCCCGCCTCTGCCTCGGCGCGATGAGCTACGGCGCCCCCGACCGCGGCAACCACCCGTGGTCACTGCCCGAGGAGCAGGCCCGGCCGTTCATCCGGCAGGCGCTGGACCTGGGTGTCACGTTCTTCGACACGGCCAACGTCTACTCCGACGGCACCAGCGAGGAGATCCTCGGGCGCGCGCTGAAGGACTTCGCCGACCGGGACGACGTGGTGATCGCGACCAAGGTCCACGGCCGGATGCGCCCGGGCCCGAACGGCGCCGGCCTGTCCCGCAAGCACATCATGACCGAGATCGACAACAGCCTGCGCCGGCTCGGCACCGACTACGTCGACCTCTACCAGATCCACCGCCTGGACCCCGGCACCCCGATCGAGGAGACCCTCGAGGCGCTGCACGACCTGGTCAAGGCGGGCAAGGTCCGCTACCTCGGCGCCTCGTCGATGTGGGCGTGGCAGTTCGCCCAGGCGCTGTACCTGGCCGACCGGCACGGCTGGACCCGGTTCGCGTCCATGCAGAACCACTACAACCTGCTCTACCGCGAGGAGGAACGGGAGATGCTGCCGCTTTGCCTGGACCAGGGCGTCGCGGTGATCCCGTGGAGCCCGCTGGCCCGCGGCAAGCTGACCCGGCCCTGGCAGCAGGACACCACCCGCTCCGGCACGGACGAATTCGGCAAGACCCTGTACGCGGGCGCCGAGGACAACGACCGGCAGATCGTCGACGCCGTGGCCACGGTCGCGGAGAGGCGCGGAGTCCCGCGGGCGCAGGTCGCCCTGGCCTGGGTGGCCAGCAACCCGGCCGTGACGGCACCGATCGTGGGCGCGACCGAACCGCACCACCTCGACGACGCGGTCGCCGCCCTGGAGCTGACCCTCACCGACGACGAGGTGGCGCTGCTCGAACGCGGTTACGCGCCCCGGCCCGTCGCCGGCTTCAACTGAGGCCCGCGATGACCATCACCATCGGCCTGGTCACCACCGACACCGAGCTGGTCAAGCAGCACGACCCGGACACCGCCGTGCTGCTGCGCGGCCTGACCGAGGCGGGCTTCCGGGCCACCGCCCCGCGCTGGCACGACCCGGCGGTCGACTGGGCGGCCTTCGACCTGCTGGTCATCCGCTCACCGTGGGACTACCCCGAGCGGTACGCGGAGTTCACCGCCTGGCTGGACCGTACGGCGGGGCGTACCCGCATCCTCAACGCGCCCGAGCTGATCCGCTGGAACATCGACAAGCGCTACCTCGATGACTTCCGCGCGCTGGACGTGCCGTGCGTGCCGTACACGTTCGGCACGACACCCGCCGAGGCCGAGGCCGCGATCGCCGCGCTGGCCGACAGCCGGGTGGTGGTCAAGCCGTCGGTCTCGGCCGGCGCCCGCGACACCGGCCTGTTCCAGCCGGACGATCCCCGGGCGGCCAAGCTGGCGGCCCACATCATCGCCTCGGGCAAGACAGCGATGATCCAGCCGGCTGTGGAATCGGTGATCGAGCACGGCGAGAACGCCCTGTTCTTCCTCAACGGCGAGTTCGCCTACGCCTGCCACAAGGGCCCCCTCCTGGCCCCGGGCGGCGGGTATCTGGGCGGCGAATACACCGAGGTCATCACTCGCGCGGACCCGTCCGCCGAGGAGATCGAGCTGGGCCGCCGGACGGTCGCCGCCATCGCCGGCATCGCGGCCCGCAAGGGTTATGGCGAGGACGCCGGACTGCCGCTCTACGCCCGCGTCGACATCGCCTCGCAGCAGGGCCGCGACCCGCTGATCCTCGAGGTCGAAGTGTTCGAGCCGTCCTACTTCACCGACGTGATCCCCGAAGCCACCGGCCACTTCGTGCAAGCCGTCGAGCGCCGCTGCCGATCGTGAGCCGAGCCGCGACGGGCGTCTCCCGCGCCGGCGTCCGCGTGGTTGCCCTCGGCGACGGCTCCGACGCCCTGCTGGAGGCGGCCGGACTGGTGGTCCGGGCCGGCAGCGACCGCGCGCCGGGCACACGCTGGAGCTACTACAACGGTAACTACTTCCTGGCCGGAGCGCTCCTCGCGGCGGTCAGCGGATCGACGGACGAGCAGGCCGTCGACCGGTTCGTGCGGGAACCGTGGGGGCTCGCGCACACCCGCTTCGCCACGCCGGACTACCCGCGCGGGCGCCGACCCAGCGGTGGCCTCTCGTCCACAGTCGCCGACCTGTTGACACTCGGCGAGCGGATCCTTGCCGACCAGCCGCTGCTGGAGCAGCTGCGCCGCGCGCGGACCACCCCCGAGGACCCGATGCGGTACGGCCTCGGCTGGGCTTTGGGACCGTCCGGCCAGATGTACCTCAACGGGCGCCTGCCCGGTTCCCGCGCGGCCCTGCTGATGCTGCCGGACCACGATTTCGTGGCGGTCGCCCTGGCCGACGACGAGCAGGCGCTGCCGGCGCTGGCCCGTACGCTCGACGACCTGCAACGCCCCCTGACCGTCGACCGCCTCGCGGCCGCGATCGAGGCCTTCGCCGCCTGAAAATGCCTTCTCACCGCGAGCGACGCGGTGGTACGGTCCCCGGCGATGAATACCTCGTGTGTGCGATTGGGGGTCCTGTCCGCCAAAGGTGAGTGCTGATGCCCTCACGGAACGCGGACGGAGAATCCCGTCTGTCCCTCTGGCTGCGCGTGCGCGAGTTCGCCGTGCCGCCTTCGATGATCGAGGCTGCGACCGCCCGCCGGGCCGAGCACGACTGGGCGGCGGCGTGTGCGGCGGCCCGGATCGATGTCGAGTTCAACCTGCGGCTGCTGGCCCGTACCCGGGGCGCGGAGCTCGCCGCCCGGATCCGGGCCGATCTGCGGAATCTCGCTCCTGACCTGCTGCGCTGGCATCTGCCGAGGATCGCCCCGGACGGGTTGCTGCGGCCCGGTCTGACGATCTCCCTGGCCCGCTACGACGGCCTGCATCTCGTCGTGCGTACCCCGCCGGCCTGGGCGAACGCCGGGCAGCGGTGCAGCCTCGCGCTGTGGGACCGGGCCGGTCCGGGCGGTCCGCGTCCTGACCGGCGGTTCCGGCTGGATCTGCACCGCCACCTGTGGGACGCGAGCCGGGCCGGTGAGCTCTGCGAGCGGTCCATCGTGGATCGGGAGGCCCGCTGGGCGGCCGAGGCGGCGATTCTGCTGCGCTCGGAGGGGCGGAGCAGCGGTGCGGTGACCGTACGGTTCGGCGGCCGGCGGCGGCTGCTGCTGGAGCTCTCCGGGACAAGCGCACTCACGGTGTCGCCGTATCCGGGGTGGGGCTGGGCGGCTGCGTTGCCGGTGCTGCCGGACGCGGCGACCTGGGAGCTGCCCGATCGGGCGTTGCTGCGGCACGGGCTGATCGAGCCGGACCGGTTGCATCCGCTGGTCGCGGCCGCGCTCGCTCCGGCCCATCCCCGGGGTACGGCCCCAGCACCGCAGCCCGGAGCCGGTCCCCGCCTGGTGGAGTGCCGGGGCGCCACCCACCGGATCGCTCTCGTGGACGGGGTGCTGGCCCCGCTGGACCACAGCCCGGACGAGATCCGCCGCGAGGAGTTGCTGGCCGCTCTGACCGGCACCCCGGTGGCCTGCCTGGAGGCCATCGACGAGGCGCACCGCGGCCCGGCGGAGCTCGCCGACGTCCGCGCCCGCCTCGATCACGGCGACGCCGCCGGGGCTCTGGCCGTCGTCGAGTCGCTGCTGGGGCCGGAGGCGGTCCTGCGCGGCGGTGGCCTGCGCGACGAACTCGAGACCGCCGTCCTGCGGCGGATCACCCACGGACTGTTCCGGGCCGGGCTGACCGGGCGCGGACCGCTGTCGACCTGTCGCGAGCAGCGCAGCCGGCATCGCGGCCATCCGCGTCTGGCCGGCGCCCGCTGACCTCACCCGTTCCTTCTCTCTTCCACCTCTCTTCCACCCAAGGTGATCACCATGTCTTCCGCTGCCCGGAACTCCGCCCTGGACACCGCCGCCGACCTGCTGGCGTTACTGCGCGACACGACCACCGAGCCCCGCCGCGACCCGCAGCTGGAGGCGCTGACCCTGGCCGTGGCCGCCGATCTGCCCGTACTGCTGTGGGGTGAGCCGGGGATCGGCAAGACCGCGGCCCTGCAGCAGCTCGCCACCTCCCTTGATCTGCCCCTGACCACGGTGATCGCCAGCGTGCACGAGCCGTCCGACTTCTCCGGGCTGCCCGTGGTCGGTGATGATCCGGCCGTGCAGGGTGTCCCGATGGCCCCGCCGGACTGGGCCGTGCGCCTGGTCCGCGAGGGCCGTGGCCTGCTCTTCCTGGACGAGCTCTCGACCGCGCCGCCGGCGGTGCAGGCCGCGCTGCTGCGGCTGGTGCTGGAGCGCCGGGTCGGCGCCCTGAAACTGCCGCCGGGGGTACGGATCGTCGCCGCCGCCAACCCGCGATCCTCGGCGGCCGACGGCTGGGAGCTGAGTCCGCCGCTGGCCAACCGTTTCGTGCATCTCCAGTGGCTGCACGACCACGACGTCGTCGTCCGGGGCCTTGGCGGGACGTGGCCGCGGGCCGCCCTGCCCGAACTCGATCCGCGGCGGCTGGCCGAGGCCGTGACGTTCGCCCGCCGGGCGGTGTGCGGGTTCCTCGGCGTACGGCCCGCCCTGGTGCACAAGCTGCCGGCCAACGAGCCTCGGCGCGGCGGCCCGTGGCCCTCGCCGCGGAGCTGGGAGATGGCCCTGTCGCTCACGGCCTTCGCCACTGCCGCGGGCACTTCCCGCGAGGTGCTGTCCATGCTGGTCCGCGGCACGGTCGGGGACGGACCCGGGCTGGAACTGCTGGCCTTCCTGGACCGGATGGACCTGCCCGACCCCGAGACGCTGCTGGCCGACCCGGCCGCGGCTCCGCTGCCCGAGCGCGGAGACCTGCGCCAGATCGTCCTCGACGGAGTGGTCGAGGCGCTGCGCAAGCGGCCGGACCGGCAGCGCTGGGACGCGGCGTGGGCCGTCATGGTCCGCGCCCTGGAGACCGGACCGCCGGACCTGGTGGTCGTGCCCGCCAGTGCGCTGGCGGCCCTGCGCCAGGACGGCTGGGACGTGCCGGCGGCGATCGACCGCCTGGCCGGAGCGGTCGCGCTGTCGCGGCGGGCGGACCGGGCCGGTGCCCGCGTCGTGGCCGCGGCGGGGAGCGGCCGATGAAGCTGGACCGCGACAAACTGTTCGCCGCCCGGTTGCAGGCCGTCCGGGCCCGGCCGTACCTGGCCACCGCGTTGTTCGCCCTGCACACGGTGGAGTCGCCGCGGGTGCCCACGATGGCCGTCGACCGGTACTGGCGGTGCTACGTCTCGCCGACGTTCGTCGCCCGGACCCCGGTCGAGGAGCTGGCCGGGGTGTGGGTGCACGAGGTCGCCCACCTGCTGCGTGACCATCACGGCCGCAGCGACCGGTACGCCGCGAAGCACGGCCTGAGCGGGCCGGGGGAGCGGCTGCGGATGAACATCGCCGCCGACTTCGAGATCAACGACGACGTGTACGGCGACGGGCTGGCCCGGCCGGCCGGCGTCGTCCTGCCCCGGCTGCTGCACCTGCCCGAGGACGAGCTGATGGAGGACTACCTGCACAGCGTGCAGCTGCGGTCGTACAGCCGGGACCTGATGTGGCTCGACTGCGGCAGTGGGGCCGACGGGCTGGACCGGGAGTGGGAGCTGGGACCGGAGGGCGCCGACGGTCTCACCGAGCAGGAACAGGACGCGGTGCGCTTCCGGGTGGCGCAGGGCATCAACGGCCGGCCGGGTGACGTCTCGAAGGGCTGGCGGCGGTGGGCGCAGGAGGCGTTGCATCCCCCGCAGCCGTGGCGGGACCTGCTGGGGGCGGCCATCCGGTCGGCCGCCGCGAGCTCCGGGGCGGGTGACGACTACTCGTACGGGCGTCCGGCGCGCCGGTCCGCCGGCCTGCCCGGCGTCGTCCTGCCCAGCCTGCGCCGCCGGCCGCCGCGGGTGTCCGTGGTCATCGACACGTCCGGCTCGGTCAGCGACGCCGAGCTGGGCAGCGCCGTCCTCGAGGTCGCGGCGATCGGTCATGCCGTGGGTGGCCGACGCGACCTGGTCACCGTGCTGCCGTGCGACGCGGCACCCCGGGTGGTGCACACGTTGTGCCGGGCCGAGGGCATCCCGCTGCTCGGCGGCGGCGGTACGGACATGCGCGCCGGCTTCTCCCGGGCGTTGCGCACGACGCCGAGGCCGGACGTCGTCGTGATCCTGACCGACGGGCAGACCCCGTGGCCGGTGGCGCAGCCGGCGTGCCGGACGGTGGTCGGCCTGTTCCGCCGGGGCCGCCAGGCGGAGTCGTGGGACGAGGCCTCCGAGTACGTGCCGTCCCGCCCGCCCACCTGGGCGCGGGTGGTCACCATCGCCTCGTGACCGGGACCTCCGTCTCGGCCGGCTGGTCCAGGTCGTACCAGGGGCGCTGCCGGGGCCCGGCGGGCTCCGCGGGGCGCGCCGGGACAGCGTCGCCGTCGGGGCGCTGCGGCTGGGTCCAGATCGGAGCCACCCGCGGGGGCGGGTGCCAGCCCAGCTGGGCCATCGGCTGCGTGGCGAGCGCCGCCTGGGCCCGCTGCGGCGGCTTCCAGATCGGTGGTGCTCCCCACCAGATGACCCGTTCGGCGTGCGGCTTCGGCGCGGGCTGCGCGGGCTGCGCGGCGGCGGCGATGGCGAGCGGCACCGGGGCGGCCTCGATGGCCTCCGGCGGCTGCGCGGTCTGCTCGTGTCCCGAAGCGCCGGCCAGCAGCACGGCGGCCCCGACGGTGACGAGGCCGGCCAGTAGGGCCGGCAGTTCCCAGCCCGGGCGTACGGCGTCGCCCATGACCAGCAGCGCGACGGCGGAGGGCGCGATGACCTCGGCGATCCACAGCACAGCCGTGACCGGCCCGACCGCGCCGTGCTGCAACGCGTGGGTGTAGAGCAACATGCCGCCGATCGCGAACACCAGCAGCGCCCAGATCAGTGGTTCGGTGGCGATACCCAGGGCCATGCCGCCCGGGTTCTCCATCCCGTGCGCGGGCATCGGCAGCGCCCGGCCGGCCAGCGCCGCCCCGCCCAGCGAGAGCCCGGCCAGGGCCGCGACGGCGCCGGGTGAGCCGCTGATCCGGGCCGTGCCCCAGCCGATCACGGCGATGCCGAGGGCGGCCGAGCAGAGCGCCCACCGCAGGCCGCCCGACGCGGCGACCTCCTCCTGCGGCCCGGCCGACATGGCCAGCACGGTCAGCGCGCCGACCGAGACCACGACAGCCACGACGTCGCGGGTGCGCAGCCGGGCCTTGAGGAAGATCCGGGCGGCCACCACGGTGATCGCCAGCGAGCTGGCCAGCACCGACTCGACCAGGTAGACCGCCAGCTCGCGCAGCGCGACCATCGACCCGACGAAGGACAGGATGTCCAGGCCGACGCCGATCAGATACAGCGGGTGGCCGAGGGCGCGGACGGTGGTGGTGCTGCGCCGGGCCCCGACGGCCTGCAGGATCGAGCCGGCGGCGTAACAGATGGCACCGAAGACGGCGATGGCCAGGGCGGCCCAGCCGGCGCCCGTCACGACGCGGTCCGCAGCACGGAGATGGTGTCGTCGTCGCCGTTGGACACGTACGCCATCCGGCCGTCGGGTGACACCGCGATCGTCCGCGGACTGCGCCCGACCCGGACGGTGGCGGTCACCGCGCCGGTGTGACCGTCCAGCACGGACACCGAGTTCCCACCCTCGTTGACCACGTACGCGTGCTCGCCGTCGGTGGCGAAGGCCACGCTCTGCGGCTGCTTGCCGACCTTGAACGGCCCGATGCGCCGCAGAGTGGCCGCGTCGATCAGGTCGGCGGCGTCCGCCTCGTACCCGGCGACCAGCACGGTCTTGCCGTCCGGGGAGACGGCGATGCTGTGCGGTGCCTTGCTGACCGGCACCGACTTGACCAGCCGGTCGTTGCGCATGTCGATGATCGCGACCGCGTTCGACTCGTGGTTCGGGGTGAACGCGCGCTTGAGCGGCCCGGAGAAGGCGACGGCGTGCGGGTTGGGCGGCACCAGCACCTCGCCCCGGGCCCGCATCCCGT
Organism: Actinoplanes sp. NPDC051405; assembly: GCF_055586185.1. Taxonomy (NCBI): domain Bacteria; kingdom Bacillati; phylum Actinomycetota; class Actinomycetes; order Micromonosporales; family Micromonosporaceae; genus Actinoplanes; species Actinoplanes sp. NPDC051405. Next base: position 73,309 of record NZ_JBVJIR010000010.1, on the reverse strand, counting down.
CGGCGCCGTAGATCTCCACCCGCCGCTCACTGTGGATCGGCACCCAGACGCGCCCGTCGGGACCGACCGCCAACGTGTACGGCTGCACGCCGGTGTTCATGTACCGCAGCACCTTGCGGCTCGCGGCGTCCACCACGGCGACCCCGCTGCCGGTCTTGTCGTCCTCGTACATCGAGACGAAGACGAGGCGCCCGTCGCGGGACGTGGCGACGAATCGAGGGGTGTTGCGCAGCCGTACGGAGGTCACCCGCTCGCTGGCCACGTCCAGCACGGAGAGGATGCGGGAGCTCTGGTTGGCGATGTAGACCGTACGGTTGTCGGGCGAGACCACGACGCCCTCCGGCTCGTCGCCGACCCGGATCGTGCCCACCATCGTCGGCTTGGCCAGGCTGGAAACGCTCAGCGCCAGCGGTACCCGCGCCACCCCGGTCGGCCCGGGCGCGGCATTCTCAGCGGCCGGCGCTGTCGCCTCCGCGGTGGTCGGCGCCAGCGCGAGCGCCGGCGTGGGGACGGGCTCCTCCCCTCGGCTCAGCGCCACAGCGACGCCCGCGCCGCCGAGCAGCACTCCAGCGGCCAGCGCGGCGAGCAGGACCGGTGCCCGCCGCTGCCGACGGGCGGGCGGCGTGGACAGCACGGTCACGCGCGTCGCACCGGGAACCTCGGCGGGCTCGAACTGCTCCTCGACCTCACTCCGCGACATCGGTGCGGGTGCGGTGACCTGGCCGGTGACCTGGACATCGGCCCAACCGGCGGGACCACGCACGGTGACGGTGCCGTCGAGCCAGTCCGACGCGGGCAGCCAGCCGATCCGCAACCGGCGGCCGTTCAGCACGGCTCGCAACCCTGGCCCGGAGACGGTGACGGCGGCCGCGGCGGCCAGCGGCGGTCCTTCGACGAGGACCTCCGCGACCAGCCGGGGCGTTCCCGGTGCGACCCGGCCGAAGTGGACCTGATCCGGATTGAGCCGCAAGGCGGTCCGCTCCAGGGCGGCGGCAGCGGCAGCGGCGATGCTGCGACTGTCCTCCTGGGTCAGCCGCATCAACGTACGCCGGGCGGCAGCTGCCATGGCGAGATCGGACCCGTTCGCGAGCCGCTCCAGCTCGCCCACACCTTTCAGGCGAGTCTCACGGACCGAACTGTCGATCTCGGTCAGCACCTGCGTCGGCAAGACATTTTCACTCATAGTGTCCCCGGAGTCATTCTGCGTGACGATCGCCATCGACGGAACCCTCAGCCCGAAATTGGCACCTGACGATCAATCGACGCCACGGCGGCGCTCCGGCTATATTCAGTAGAGCTTTACTCTATTCAACTAGCGGGACGGGATCCGAACACGTGACCACACTCCAGCGCACGTCAGCGCTCACGGCCCTGATCCTCGGCGGCGTCACTGTCCTGTCCGGCTGCGGCGGCGCTGCGGAGCAGGCCGCCGACAAGGCCCCGCCCCCGGCGCAGGCGACGACCGCACCGGCCGAGGGGGACTGCGGCGACGTCGCGGCCACGGTCCGGAAGCACCTGGGCAGCTCCGACGTCTCCGACGTGATCGTGGAAGGGCAGTGCACGACCGTGGTGATCGCCACCGAGCTGGACGACGAGGACACCGCGACCGGCAAGGAACTGTGCGAGGCGGCCGGGAAGGTGGCGTACATCGGCGACATCAACTCGGTCAACGTGGTGAGCAAGGCGGGCACCGAGCTCTCCACCGGCATCCCCGGCGCGAGCTGCCTGCCGTAGCCCCGCTGGGGCAGACTGGGCGCGTGGTGACCTACGTCCGCTCGTACTGGCCGGAGCGCCGGCCGGAACGCAAGCGCCGCCGGGCCGACCGGGACGCGGCCCGGTGGACGTACGACGAGCTGGGCGCCGACGGGAAAGTGCTGCGCCACATCGAGATGCGCGCGGACGACGGGACCTACCTTGCCGCGGTGGACCACGTCGAGGAGCGCGGGGTCGGGGCGGACCCGCAGGAGATGGCGGCCGAGGGCTTCGAGGAGTTGTGGCGACTGGCCCGCTGTCAGCTCAACGGCGAGGTGGAGGTCCGGATCGAGGAGGTCTGCCCGGCCGTGGCGGACGGACTCCCGGTGGTCGTCCGCTGCGTCGGGGGCCGGGTCCGGCCGGGCAGCCGGTTCCTCCGGGTACGCGAGACCGGCGAGCCCGTGACCGTCACCGTGGCCCGGATCCAGCGCTACGACCGCGACGTCGACGAGCTGACCCCGCCGCACACCGGAGTGCTCATCCTGTCGGCGACCGGCGCCCCGCGGATACGAGCGGGCCACCACCTCGAGGGCCGTACGGTCTGATCGACGTCGGCCTATTGACACCGCTGCCTCCCCGGCGCAGAGTTCGCTGCACTGTGTGACGTGCTCGTTACGTGATCAGGGGGTCGGCCATGTCCCGGCATGTCGGTGGCACCCGTTTCGCGGGCCTTCTCGCCTTCTTGTTGCTCCTGGTGGCCACTCCCGGCACCGCGCTCGCCGCGCCCCGGGCGCCGGAGGTCCGCGGGCAGACTGTCCGGGCCGGTCACCTGCGCGTGCAGGTGCTCACTCCCTCCCTGCTGCGGCTGGAGTACGCGGCCGACGACGCTTTCGAGAACCGTCCGACCTTCAACGCCGTCAACCGCGATCCCGGGCGTACCTGGTTCACCGCCTCGACGCGGGGCGGTGAGCTGCGGGTGCGTACCGCCGCGGTGACCTTGCGCTATCGGCTCGGCAGCGGCCCGGTGTCAGCGGCGAACACCACGATGGAGCTGCGGGTCGGCCGGCGGACGACCAGCGTGCATCCGGAGTTCGGCTCGCCCGCGCGGGACGACGCGCTCGGAGGCTGGTACCGGGGCATGGACTACTACGAGGGGCAGGCCGGGCCGGTCGACCAGCTGATCCTGCACCCGGGCATGCTCAACCGCAGCGGCTGGTATCTGCTCGACGACACCCGCACCGCGGTGCGTACCGGTCAGGACTGGGTCGCCGCGCGGCCGGCGCGCACCGGCGCCTACCAGGACGGCTATCTGTTCGGTTACGGCCACGACTACCGGCACGGGCTGGCCGACCTCCGCACGCTCACCGGGCCGTCGCTGCTTCCGCCGAAGTGGGCGTTCGGCACCTGGTTCTCCAAGTACCAGGCCTACAGCGCCGAGGACTACGAGGAGCGGCTGCTGCCCGCCTTCCGCGAGCACGACGTGCCGCTCGACTCGCTGGTGCTCGACACGGACTGGAAGGCGCCGAACCAGTGGGCCGGCTGGAACTGGAACACCGAGCTCTTCCCGAAACCTGACGAGTTCCTCGACGGCCTGGACCGCCGGGGCATCGCCGCGACCCTGAACGTGCACGCCGCCATCTCCGGCGACGACCCGCGTTTCGCCGACGCGCAGGCCACCGCGAAGGGCAAGCTCACGCCGGCGGCGAGCAGCTTCGCGCCGAACCCGTACCGCTTCGACTGGACCGATCCGGACCAGGCCGCGGCCTGGACCCAGCTGCACAAACCCTTCGAGAATCAGGGCGTACGCCAGTGGTGGCTGGACTACTGCTGCGACGACAGCACAGTGGGCACGCCCGGTGTCACCGCTGACAGCTGGGTCAACGAGCTGTACCGGCGCGACGGGGAGGCACGCGGGCTGCGGGGTTTCTCGCTGTCGCGGATCGGGGCTTCCTTCCCGGCGTACACGACGCCCGGCCCGTCCGGCCCGTGGGCCGAGCACCGCAGCACCGTGCACTTCACCGGCGACACCCGGCCGGACTGGGAGACCCTGCGGTTCGCCGCGGCGATGACCCCGGCCGAGGCCAGCATCGGGGTGTCGTACGTCAGCCACGACATCGGCAGCTTCGCCGGCAAGCACCTGCCCGACGACCTCTACCTGCGGTGGGTGCAGCTGGGCGCGTTCCAGCCGATCCTGCGGCTGCACTCCGACCACGGCGACCGGCTGCCCTGGGAGTACGCGGACACGGTCGGCGAGCCGGCCGAGGACTTCCTGCGCCTGCGCGAGTCGCTGGTGCCGTACCTGTACACGGCGGCGCGGCAGACCTACGACACCGGACTGCCGATGGCCCGGGCGCTGTACCTCGACTGGCCCGAGCTCGGCGAGGCGTACCGGCACGACACCCAGTACCTGCTCGGCGATTCGCTGCTGGTCGCGCCGGTGACCGCGCCGGGGCTGAGCACCACCGCGCCGGTGTGGTTCCCGCCCGGCACGTGGACCGACATCTTCACCGGGGAGACGTTCCCCGGGCCGGCCACCCGTACGGTCGCCGCGACCCCGGACCACATGCCGGTGTACGCCCGCGCCGGCGGCATCGTGGCCGGAGCACACCCGGCCGCCAACGTGGCCGGGCAGGCCCGCGACCGCCTCCGGCTCACCGTCTACCCGCACGCGTCAGGCCGCACCACTGTGTACGACGACGCGGGCGAGGGCCTCGGCTACCGCAGCGGGCAGCACGCCCGGATCCCGGTGCGCTACGACGAAGGCCGCCGCTCGGCCCTCACCGTCGGCCCGGTCGCCGGCACCTACCCGGGTGCTCCGGCCGCCCGCCGCTACTCGGTCGAGTTCGCCGGCGTCTCGCGCCCGCACGTCGTCACCGTCGCCGGGCGTCCCGCACGGTTCACCTACGACACCGGCAAGCGCCTGCTCACCGTGGAGGTACCGGCCACGGCGGGCACCCGGTCGGTGACCGTCACCCACGACGGCCGCCCGCTCACCGTGGCGCAGCAGCCCGCCGTCGACCTGACCTTCACCGCACCGGACGGGCTGCAGTCGGGTGCGACCAGCCGGCTGGTGACGACCGCGCGCAATGCGGGGCCGGGGGCGATCAGCGCGCTCGCGGCCACGGTGACCGCGCCTTCGGGCTGGGTGATCACCCCGCGGACGCCGGTCACTGCGGCGTCGCTCGCGCCCGGTGCCACCTTCACCGTCACGTACGACGTCACGCCGGTGGGCCCGTCACCGCGTACCGCGAATGTCGTCGCCCGGCTCGCGTACCGCAATCCCGACGGCAGCAGCGCGAGCCTGCCGGCCTCCCTGAGCGTCCCGGTCCGGCCCGTCGATGTCACGTTCCGCGTGCGCGCCCCGGCGGGCACGCCGGCGGACGCGACGCTGTACGTGCCGGGCAACATCGCCCAGCTGGGCCCGTGGGATCCCGCCAAGCAGGCGATGACCAACCGCGGCGACGGGATCTGGGAGGCCACCATCACCGTGCTGGACGGCACCGACATCCAGTACAAGTACACCCGTGGCAGCTGGGAGACCGTCGAGGAGTGGGGATCGATCACCGGCACCAACAATCGCAACGTCACAGTGGACGGTGGCATCACCCGGACCATGCTGGTCGACGACACCTCCACCGCGTGGGGCGAGCCCGGCGTGCCGGACACCCACCTGGCCGTCCAGTACTGGCGTGATCCGCTGGTCGTGACCACCACCACGACCGCGACCGCGGCGACGATCGTGTTCCAGCGCGACATCCAGCCGGCCGGCGCCGACTACACCGGCTCGGTGACGGTCACCGGCCCGGGCGGCGCGGTGCCGGGCACGGTGGCCGAGACCACGCCGGGGACGTTGGTGTGGACGCCGTCGACCCCGCTGACGGCCGGTTCGTACACGATCACGGTCGCGCAGGTGAGCAGCACCGGAGCCGCGGGCGTGCCGATCCGCGAGCCGTACACGTCAACCTTCACGGTGGGCTGAGCGGCGGCCCTTTCAGTTCGTGGAACCCGGGCGTCGCGGCGACGAGGACAACGCCGTCCCACAACCGGCCGGCCGCCTCCCCGCGCGGCACCTCGGAGATCACCGGGCCGAAGAACGCGATCCGCTCACCGCCTGGGCCGTCGGTGGCGATCACCGGGGTGCCGACGTGCTCGCCGACCAGCGAGATCCCCTCGGCGTGCGAGGCCCGGACGGCTTCGTCGTACTCGTGCGTCCACGCCACCGTGGCGAGGTCCGGCGGCAGTCCCGCATCGGCCAGCGCACCCCGGAACTCGCCCCACTCGCCGCGCTCATGCACCCGGGTGCCGTACGCGGCGAAGAAGCGGGCCAGCGCCTCCTGCCCGTGCCCGCGTTCCACCGCGGCGCACACCCGTACCGGCCCCCACAGGTATCCGCCGGGGTCGCCTTCCGGGTCGACCTCGCGTCCCTCGTTGAGCACCGACAGGCTCATGACGTGCCAGCGGACGGCGAGCGGCCGTACCGTCGCGACCTCGACCACCCACCGCGACGTGAGCCACGTGTAAGGGCAGCTCGGGTCGAACCAGAACTCCACCGCCCGCGCGGTCACGGGCTGCCGCCGGCCAGTTCCGTGACGGCGTCGATGAGCTGCCGCCCGTCGAGTAGCGAAGCATCGTTGTGGTCCGCGCCCTCGACCACGACAACTCGTACCGGTCCCGCCGCGCTGTCAGCGACAGCTCTGCTCTGCGCCGGTGGGACGACGGAGTCGGCCGTTCCGTAGACGACGAGCGTCGGTGCCGTGATCCCGCCGATGTGGTCCCGCACCGGGAACCGGTCGCGCGCGAGCAGCCGTACCGGAAGGAACGGGTAGTGCTCCTGACCAGCCGCCGGCAGGTCGATGAACGGTGACCGCAGGATCAGCCCGGCCGGCGGCTGCCGGGTCGCCAGGGCCGTCACCACCGCCGCGCCCAAGCTCTCGCCGAAGTAGTACAGGCGCTCGGCGGGGATCCCGGCCCGGTCGACGAGGTAGGCCCGGGCCGCGTCGACGTCCTGGGCCAGGCCCTTCTCGGTCGGGCTGCCGGGATTGCCGCCGTAGCCGCGGTAGTCGACGAGCAGCACGGTGAGACCGCGGCCGGCCAGCGCCGCGGCGAGCGGCACGCGGGCGAGCCTGTTCCCGGCATTGCCGGGCGCCACGAGCACGCCCACCCGCCGGTCGGTCGTCCCCGGCGGGGGCCGGACCAGCCAGGCGCCCAGGTCCAACCCGTCACCGGTACGCAGGGAGACGTCCTGACCTCCGGCCAGCACCTGGGCCGCGGGCGGCGGCGCGGACCGGTCCGGGAAGTAGATCAGCCGCCGTTGCAGCAGCCACGCCAGTGCGATGAGCAGGGCCAGGAGCAGCAGCACGACGAGCGCTACGCGTACCACGACGGAAACTCTGACCACCATCCTATTGTCGCCGGGCACCATGGGGTCCGTGGATATCCGGGGACCCGCACGTTACCTCTGGTGGCTCGCCAGACAACTGAAAGGCCGGGTTCTGCTCGGCGCCATGTTCGGCTCGCTCTGGTTCGCCAGCCTCGCGTTCACGCCCTTCCTGCTGTCCCAGGCCATCGACCGTGGTCTCGGTCCGCGCCGGCCCGGCACCCTGCTCGCCTGGACGGCGGCGGTCCTGCTCGTCGGCCTGTCCAGTGCGGGGCTGGGCATCATGCGGCACCGGTCCATGACCAAGCTGCGGCTGGCCGCCGCGCTGCGGACCGCCGATGCGGTGCTGACCCACGCGACCCGGCTCGGCGCCGCCCTGCCCCGCCGGGTCACCTCCGGCGAGGTGGTCACCATCGGGATCGCCGACGTGTGGACGATCGGGCGGGCGATGAACGTCGGCGGCGTCGGGGTGGCCAGCGTGCTCGCGTACGCGGTGGTCGCGGTCCTGTTGTTCCGCACGTCGCCGCTGCTGGCGGTCGTCGTGCTGGCCGGCGTGCCGGTCCTCGCCCTGGCCGTGGGTCCGTTGCTGGTCCGGGTGCAGGCGGCCGGGGCCCGGTACCGGCGGCGGCAGGGCGCGCTGGCCACCCAGCTCGTCGACGTGCTCACCGGGCTGCGCATCCTCAACGGCCTCGGCGGCAAGGAGGGTCATCTGGCGCGGTACCGGAGCAACTCCGCCGGCCTGCGCGACCTCGGTTACCGGGTGGGCCGGGCGAGCAGCTGGGTCGGCGCGTTCGGTGAGGGCCTGCCCGGGGTCTTCCTCGCCGTGGTGGTCTGGCTGGCGGCGCGGCAGGCGGCCGCGGGTGAGCTCACGGCCGGCGAGCTGATCGCGGTGTACGGCTACACGGCCATGCTGGTCATCCCGGTCAACGTCATGATCTTCTGCGGGTTCGACATCACCCGCGGGCTGGTCGCCGCCCGGCACGTGGTCACCTATCTGCGCCTGCCGCCGGACGACACCACGGGCCGGCCCGCCCCGGACCGGCCCGCCGTCCTGCACGATCCGGTGTCCGGGGTCTCGGCCGAGCCGGGCCGGCTGACCGCGCTCGCGGCGGACCGGCCGGCCGACGCGGCCGCGGTGCTGGAACGGCTGGGCCGGTACGGCCCGACCGACGCGACCTGGGGCGGCGTCCGGCTCGACAGCATCGCGCGCGACGAGGTGCGCGCGCGGATCCTGCTCGCCGAGCACGAGGCCGACCTGTTCGCCGATCCGCTGCGCGACGTGGTCGCCGGCCGCGAAAGCCCGGAGCAGGAACGCTTCCGGGCATCGATCGAGGCCGCGGCGGCCCGTGACGTCGGCGAGCCGGACCATCCCGTCGAGTGGGGCGGCCGCAACCTCTCCGGCGGCCAGCGCCAGCGTGTGCGGCTGGCCCGGGCGCTCTACCAGCAGCCGGAGATGCTGCTGGCCGCCGACCCGACCTCGGCGGTGGACGCGCACACCGAGGCGGCGATCGCCGAACGGCTCCGGGCCGCCCGGGCCGGCCGCGGCACGGTCCTCGCCACCACCTCACCGGCGCTGCTGGACCGGGCCGACGTCGTGCACTACCTGGTCGACGGCCGGGTGGCGGCCAGCGGATCGCACCGGGAACTGCTGCACTCCGCGCCCGGCTACGTCCGGCTGGTCGCCCGGGTCTTCGGGGAGGAAGAGGCATGAGCGAGCTTGCGAGCGAATCATCAACTCTGCGCCCGACGAATGTCATCCCCGGAGCGCCAGCGGAGGGGATGGCATGAGCGAGCTTGCGAGCGAATCATCAACTCTGCGCCCGACGAATGTCATCCCCGGAGCGCCAGCGGAGGGGATGGCATGAGCGCCGCACTGCCGATCGCGGACCAGCGGCTGGTCACGCGGGCGGCCCGGCGGCTGCTGGCCGCCGACCGCCGCACCGTCGTGCTGATGCTCGTCCTCAACGCCCTGGCCGCGCTGGCCGGCCTGGGCGGTCCCTGGCTGCTCGGCCGGATCATCGACACGGTCACCGCCGGGTCCGGCGCCGGCCAGGTCGACCGGCTGGCCCTGGCGGTGCTGGCCTGCGCTGTCGCGCAGATGCTGCTTTCCCGGTACGCGCTCACGGTCGGCTACCGCTTCGGCGAACGCACCGCCGCCCGGGTCCGCGAGGAGTTCCTGCAACGGTCGCTGGACCTGCCGCCCGCGGTGGTCGAACGGGTACCGGCCGGCGACCTGACCGCCCGCGGCACGACCGATGTGGACGCGGTCGCCACGACCCTGCGGGACTCGCTGCCGCAGGTGTTCATCGCCGTCGTGCAGCTGCTGCTGATCGTCGCCGCGGTGGTGGTGGTCAGCCCGCCGCTCGGGGTGGCGGGCCTGCTGGGGTTCTCCGGCATCTGGTTCGTGACCCGCTGGTACCTGCGCCGGGCCCGGGACGCGTACCTCCGTGAAGGCGCGGCCAACTCGGTGATGGCCGACGAGCTCGCGGCCACGACCACGGGCGCCCGCACGATCGAGGCCTTCGACCTGCGCGAGCGCCGGCTGGTCAAGGGACACGCGGCGATCGCCGAGACCCGGCGCACCCGGCTGGCCACGCTGGGCCTGCGGACGGTGTTCTTCCCGGTGGTGGAGATGTCGTACGTGGTGCCGGTCGTGCTGGTGCTCCTGATCGGCGGCCCGCTGTACTTCGCCGGCTCGATCACCCTCGGCACGGTCGCCGCGGCGGTGCTGTACCTGCGCCAGCTCGTCGGGCCGATCGACAGCATCACGCTCTGGATCGAGCAGTTGCAGAGCAGCGCGGCGTCGTTCGCCCGCGTCGAAGGACTCGCCGCGGTGCCCGCGGACCGGACCCGCGCGATCCGGGCGCCGGACGGCGATCGGATCGAGGTACGGGCGGTGCGCTACGCGTACGAGTCGGGCCAGGACGTCCTGCACGACGTGGACCTGACCGTACGGCCGGGGGAGCGGCTCGCGATCGTCGGCCTCTCCGGCGCCGGCAAGTCGACCCTGGCCCGCCTGATCGCCGGCGTGGACCGCCCGGACGCCGGATCGGTGACCGTCGGCGGCGTGCCCATCGCCGACCTGCCCCCGGACGAGCTGCGCCGGCAGGTGGTGCTGGTGACGCAGGAACACCACGTCTTCCGCGAGTCCCTGCGGCAGAACCTGATGGTGCCGGCCCCGGACGACGTGCTGCGCCGGGCACTGAAGACGGTCGGCGCCGACTGGGCCGACGACCTCGACCGCGACCTCGGCGTGGACCCGCCCAGCGGCGGCCAGGCCCAGCAGCTCGCCCTGGCCCGGGTGGTGCTGGCCGACCCGCACACCGTGATCCTGGACGAGGCGACCGCATTGCTGGATCCGACGGCTGCCCGCAGCGCGGAACGGGCCCTGGCAGCGGTGCTGCACGACCGTACGGTCATCGCGATCGCCCATCGCCTCCAGACGTCGCACGACGCGGACCGGGTGGCGGTCATGGACGGCGGCCGGATCATCGAGCTGGGCAGCCACGACGAGCTCCTCGAGGCCGGCGGCCCGTACGCGTCCCTGTGGCGCACCTGGCACGGCACGTGAGTCTCCGCGGGGCACCGCGGCCGGCCCGGAGTTGTTAGCGTGCAGCCCATGGCCGATGAGGTGCGTGCCGACCCCGACGCGATCGTCCGGTTGGCGAAGGCCACCCTGGCGGGCGCCGACGCGATGACCGACGGCTGGTCGGCAGCCCAGGGCGGGGTCACGCCGCCGGGTGCCGCGTTCGGCAACGCGCTCGCCGGTCCCGCCTTCGCCGCGTCGGCCGCCGGGGCCGAGGCTGCCATGGACGCCACGTGGCGCCGCATCACCGGTGTCTACGAGGGTGACGTCGACCGGCTCTACCGGGTGGCGTTCGCCTACCAGCAGGCCGACTCCGAGGCCGCCGAACGGCAGCGCCGGGCCGGCGGCGGACGGCAGCCGATCTGATGACGTCCCCGCAGATCCCGCCGCCCGACCCGGTGACCCTCGACAACGTCTGGGAGCTGGAGGCCGACCCCGGCGCTCTGGACCGCGCCGCCGAGCAATGGCGGGGCTTCGCCCGGGCCGCCTCCGCCGCACGCGACTCGGTCGACGACGCGGCCGCACCGCTGCGGGGCGAGGCCTGGTCCGGCGACGCCGCGGATACGTACCACGACCACCGCGAGAAGCTCGGCCGCGCTGTGGACGAGGCGGTGGAGGCGGCCAACGGCTTCGGGGTGGCGCTCGGCAACGTCTCGGGCCTGCTCAGAACGGCCCAGAGCGCCCTGGCCGATGCCCTGGCCCGCGCCACGGCGGCCGTGCCGGCCACGGTGACCAGCGCCGGTGTCACGTTCCGGCCGCGCACCGCCGAGGACTTCGCGCCGATCAACACGGCCATCACCGAGGCCCAGCGGATCCGCGCCGACCTCGACAGCGACCTCGTCGTGCAGAACGGCAAGCTCGACACCGCCCGCCAGGAGGTCCAGAGCCTGGCCGGCACGTGGGAGCCCATCGCCGCCGGCCGGGACGACGGCTGGACCCTGCCACCCGAAGCGCGCGCCACCAGCTGGATCTACGACGGCGAATCCGTGGTCCTCAACACCGGGCCCGGCAACGACTCCGTCCAGGTGCGGGTCGATCCGCGTACGGGTGAACAGATCGTCACCGTGAACGGCGTCAGCACCACCTTCCCGCCGAACTACCAGCTCACCATCCGGGCCGGGGAGGGCAACGACAGCGTGGACGTCGCTCCCGGCACCCGGGTCCGGCTGACCCTGCTCGGCGGCGAGGGCGACGACGTGCTCAAAGGCGGCGACGGCAACGACCGCATCCTGGGCCTGGACGGCCGCGACCACATCGAGGGCCGCGGCGGCGATGACCGCCTCACCACCGGCGCGAGCCGGCAGCGGCTGCCCCACGAGACCGGCCCGGAGTGGAACGGCGTCGAGATCGTCGAGCACGTGCACGGCGGTGACGGCAACGACCGCGTCTACGGCGGCCTCGGCCGTGACTACGTGACCGGCGGCGCCGGCGACGACCTGCTGGAGGGCGGCGACAGCGACGACACCCTGGACGGGCAGGACGGCACGGACACCGTCCGCGGCAACGCCGGCACCGACAACCTGTACGGGCGAGTCGGAGCGGACACCCTCGACGGCGGCGACGGGCGCGACTACCTCGACGGCGGCGACGGCGACGATCGCCTGCGCGGGGGCCTGGGCGACGACACCGCGTACGGCCTGGGCGGCAACGACTCGGTCGACGGCGGCGCCGGCCAGGACTACCTCGAGGGCGGGGCCGGCAACGACGAGCTGACCGGCGGCGCGGGCAACGACATGATCTCCGGCGGCCGCGGCGACGACGTCCTGCGCGGCGGCACCGGCGACGACAAGTTCTACTCCGGCTGGGGCCGCGACACGGTCGTCGCGGGAGCGGGCGACGACCAGGTGTTCGGCCAGAGCGACGACACCGTGAGCGGGGCCGAGCGGGTGGTCAACGTGGAGGTCTCCGACGACGTCGACTTCATCAAGGTGACCGGCTCGCCGGACTTCGTGGCCCGGGTCGAGGCCGACCTGGACATGCTGCGGGCCTCGCCGACCGGTCAGCAGATGCTGGCCAACCTGCAGAAGGCCAGCGACGACAGCGCCAACTGGTTCTACGACGGCAACGGCCTGACGATCTCCGAGCTGACCGAGGAGAACGGCAAGGCCCCGTGGCCGGACGACAATCTGCTGTTCGGCGAGAAGTGGGCCATCGAATACAACCCGTCGTTCGACACCGTGCACAACAGCCCGCCGGTGACGGTCCTCTACCACGAGATGGCCCACGTCTACGACTACGCCAACGACACCCTGGACGAGGACACGTACCAGGGCCCGACCAACCAAGGCGTCCCCAACTACGAACGGGTGGCGGCGGGCCTGCCCATCGACCACGACGACGACCCGTCCACCCCGGAACAGATCGACCCGGACCACCCGCTGCAGTTCACGGAGAACGGCCTCCGCGAGGAACTGGGCGCGCCCCGGCGGCCGTCGTACTGACATGCGCCTCCACTCCCGCGCCGCCTCTGCCGTGCTCGCCACTGCCGTCCTGCTGGGCGCGGCCGCCTGCACCGAAGAAGCTCCCACGCTGCCCGACCGCCCCGGCCCGCCGGTGGCGGCCACCCTCACCGCGACATTCGCCCGTACGCCGACAGCGCTGACCTGGACATACACCCTGCGCAACGACGAACCGGCCGAGATCGCCGTCTTCAACGGCAGCTCCGCCGACACGGACGGCGGCGTGTCGAACTCGCCGGGTGCGTGGGTCGTGCCGCGCGACGAGGACACGATAGAGGTGTCGCAGCGGCTCTTCGCGCAGCCGCCGAAGGTGGGGCTGGCCCGGCCGTACACCCAGTTCGGGACGGTGCTTCCGGCCGGGGCTGAGCTGACCGGGTCGGCCACGGTGCGGCTGCCGCTCAAGGTCGCTCATCCGTACGGGTTCGCCTTCAAGCCCGCGTTGCAGCTCCCGGAGAATGCCGGGAAGGTGGTCTTCTGCGTGGGTGTGGCGCGGGCGAAGGACATTCCGCCGACGCCGTTCGAGACGTCCGCCAGCCCTCAGCCATCCCTCTACGCCTCACCCGACGGCCCGGCGCCGGCGGGGGCCCGCAAGGCCCGGTACGTGCACGCGGGCGGCGACCGCCAGCACCTGGCCTGCGCACCACCCGAAGACCGGCCCTGAACGGCAGCGGAGTCAATACGTTTCCGGTTGGTAGCAGGTCGGAGCGATCCTTGAGAAAGCCGTCGCCGCGACCGATGGGCGACGCATGGTCCAGAGAATTCTTCGTGGTGTGGTCGGCTCTGTCGTGGCTGCAGTGGTGGCCGTCGTGTCCGTGCCGGCGGCTTCGGCAACCGCCGCGCAGGCATTGACGGTCGGCATGGTCACCGGGTCGGCGGCAGCGGATGTCGACACATCGCGAGGGCCGGCCCAGCGGGGCGGCGGGGTCACGCAGAAGACGCTGGAACTGGCCTGGGACGCGTACCAGCCCGCGAACGGTACGTGGTCTGCGACCTATGCGGCAGCGAAACGGGCCGAGCTGGCGACCTACCGGGCTCAGGGGTTCGCCGTGGTGGCGGACCTCGGGATCCACTACACGCCGAAATGGGTCTTCGGGCTCGGCCGGCACACGCGATTCGTCGACCAGTACGGGAATGCGTATTCGTCCCAGGAGCCCGGTAAGGACGTCCCCGACGTCGTGTTCGATCCGGCGGTGCGGGCGGCGCTGGGGACGTACCTCAAGAAGGTTGTTCAAGACCTGGGTGCGGACAACCTGGCCGGGATCCGGGTCGGCGGCGGATGGTACGGGGAGTTGCATTACCCGATCTCCGGGGCCAACTCACTCTGGGGCTACAGCGGGAACGCGCTGAAGAGCAATCCGGTGCCGGGGTGGATCCCGAACCCGGTGGTGAACGGGACCTTCGAGGCCGGAACTGCCGGATGGACCTTGGCGGCGGGTGACAAAGTCGCGCCGAACCTGCAGAAGACAAGCGGCGTGACCAGCCAGAACGTGCGGGTCGCGGTCGGGCGGCAGTACACGCTCACGGCGCGGGTGAAGTCGGCGAACCGGGTCGCGCCCTGCGTGCGGATCGCGGGAACCACCGGCACCTGCGCCAAGGCCGGCACGGCCGGGGTCTGGACGACGGTGCGATCGACCTTCGTTGCGCGCAGTTCGACCGAGACGGTGCAATTGCTGGGCGCGGCGCCGGGCACTTTCTGGTACGACGACGTCTCCATCACGTCGGGCACCAGCGCGGCCGATTTCACCCACGCGAAGGCGCGGGCCTTCTGGAACTGGTACCGCAACGCATTGACCGGCTACCAGAACTGGCAGATCGCGACCTACCGCACGGCGGGTTTCCGCGGCACGTTGTACGTTCTCTACCCGTCGTACGGGGTCCGGACGCGGGCGAAGACGGATCAGGCCGCCGAGGCGATCAGCTTCGACCTCTCGGCGACCAGCACGGCGTCGCTGGGCCAGGACATCAGCCAGGGCACCGACTGGGCGGCGCAGGTGGCGGCCTACCCCGCCGGTGACGCGAACATCACGCCCTATACGACCTGGATCGACGGTCCCACCGCCTATCCGGGCGACGACGAGGGCGGGTGGAGCCCGGCGCGGGAGCTGTCCGCCATCGCCCGTGCGAACGGGCGTCCGGTCGCCGGGGAGAACACTGCCGGCGCGGACAGCGCCACCGTGCGAGCGGCATTCGCTGCCGCGGCGGACTACGGCTACAGCGCGGTCTTCTGGTTCAACGAAGACAAGTTCGCTTCCTAGGCGTTTCGCCGGCGCCGCCGGCCGCGGGCGAGAAGCCACAATGCTGCGGACACGGCGTAGAGGCAGGCGGCGGTGGTCCAGGCAGTCCGGGTGATGTCCGCGGCCATCGGTGTCAGCACCGTCGCCGTCAGCAGGACGCCGGCGCCGAGCAGTGACAACACCAGGCGGTACTGGCCGGTGGCCTGGAACCAGGTGGCGAGCAGGGTGAGCAGGCCGGCAGCGAAGCCGGCCAGCGCGACGGGCAGCAGCAGGTGGTGATGGACGCCGTAGGACGCCGGAAAGATCACGCGAGCGACCCCGGGCGGGAGCAACCCGATGATGAGGGTGAGAGCACCCGCAGCGATCAGATAGGTCCGCAACGATCGCCGGAACAGCGTCCAGGCGCGTCGGCTGCCGGCTTCTCGCGACAGGCGGGGAAACACCGCGATCGCGACGGCGCCCGCCAGGAAGACTGGTGTCCGACCGATCACCTGCATCGCCTGGTAGCCGGCCGCGGCAGTCGTGTTGCCCACCGCCAGCCCCAGAACGATGACGTCCATGGTCTGCAGCAGCGCGACCGCGCCTTGGACAGAGCCGATTCCCGCGGCGTGACGCCACAGGTCCCGGCCGAGCGCCGCATGCAGGGTGGGCCGGGTCAGCTCCGCCCGTACCAGCCAGAGCCCGTACAGCGCGCAGCCGACCGCGGCGACCGCGAATCCGGCGATGCCCGCCGTCGCCGAATGGGTGACGTAGGCGAGGCCCAGGCCCGTGGCCACCTTCGCGGCGACTTCGAGCAGGCGGAAGACGACCAGCCGGCCGAAGCGCTGCTCGCCCTGCAACTGCCCGGCCGCCACGGTCGAGACGAAGATCGCCACGCAGGCGGTGCTGCTGAGTGCCAGTAGTGCCGGGTCGGTGTAGCGCGATTGGAGCAGGGCGATGACGGCAGCGGCGAGCATGCCGCCGGACACCGACGCCACCAGGGCGAAGCTGACAGCTCGGCGCCGCCGCGCTGAGCGCGCGGCGCTGTTGCTGACCTCCCGGGCCACGACCCAGGGAATCGTGGCGGCGGCGACGGTGCCGGCGATCAGCAGCAGCGAGTTGAGCGATGCGACCTTGGCGAACTCGGGCGCCGGCAGCAGGACGATCAGCGCCAGCGAGTACAGGTAGTTCAGACCGCCGGTGAGCAGGGCGCCGGCCATCAGCAGGAAACCGCCCCCGAAGCGCCCGGGCGGCCCGCACGCCGCCGGGGGCAACGCCCGGGACTTCCCGCCGCGATCGAGCAGGGCCGGCAGGCGAGTCGGTCCGCGCCCGCCGATGAGCAGTCGGGTCACCACGAGTCCGGGTCGGTGATCCGGTAAACAGCGACTTCGCCGTAGGACCGGCCGACGTGCGAGAAGACCTTGGGGGAGCGATGGGTGAACCGGTCCACACTCGATCGGGAGGCGAAGGAATAACCCTGGTCGATGATCTTCTCGCAGGTCACCAGGTAGGTGACGTTCGCGCCGGCCATCCGGGCCGGCTTGTCGAGCGGCAACAGCACCAGGCCGGAACCTTGCAGTCCGTACTCCGTCAGCCCGTCGGTCCAGGCGACCTTGGTGCCGGCGGGTGCGTGGTCCTTCAACCACTGCACCGCGAGCTGATGCCCGTTGTCCGCGGTCGACCGGGTTCGCGCCCAGGAGACTGCGTTCAGGCAGAACAGCAGCACCAGGGCGGTGGCGACGACCGGCTTGGCCGCCGCGGTGAGGCGCGGGGTCAGCGTGATCTCATGACGCCAGAGGTGCGCGCCGACGACCGCCAGGGCGGCCAGGGCGGGCAGCTCGAGGAAGTAGAGGAAGTGCTCCTCGAACGTACCGAACAGACCGTTGTACCCGGTCATCAGTGCGGCGGCCGTCGTGAACAGGCCGAGGATCCGTTGCGCGGGGTTCGCCGACCGGACCAGCAGGAGGATGCCGGCCAGAGTGCCCAGGCCGACCAGCAGATAGCTGCCGCCGTAGAAGGATGCCCGGGACCACAGGACGCCGGCGAGCGACGGGGTGCCCGGCGCGTTGAATCCGGTGACGACGTGCGCGCCGAGCAGCCGGGCGAGCCCGGAAGTCTTGGCACTCCAGAAGGCGCCGCCGTATCCGCCGACGACCAGGCTCAGCGTGTACATCAGGTAGGCGGCCACCGGGATCAGCGCGGCGATCAGTGCTTCGGACCGGCGGACAACCGATGAGCGTACGGCGATGACGGCCATGGGGGCACCGGTGACGAGCAGAGCCATGTCCTTGGTCAGGACGGCCGTCGCGAACAGCAAGCCGATACTGAGCGCAACGAGCGTCCGCCGCTTGGTGCGGCCTTCGGCCAGGCGGGTCAGGAGCAGGTAGCCGGCCATGACGAAGGTGACCGTGGCGGTCTCGATCAGGACCCGGCCGTTCTGCCGCAGGATGAAGGCATCCAGCGCGAACAGCGCGGCGGCAACCACCGCCGGGCCGAATCCGGCCAGACGCAGGACGAGCCCGAACAGCAGGAGCGCGGTGGCGACAGCGAACGGCTGCTGCATCAGCCGCATCAGAATCATGTCGTGGTACAGGTCGCCGTCGACCGGCACGATGTCGCGCCACAGCGATTCGAGGAGGAAGAATCCGGGTGGGTGCAGCAGAAACGGCGTTCCGAAGTTCAGTGGCGGAAGGTGGCCGGCCGCCACCGACGCGCCCATCTGGGTGTAGAACGGCTCGTCGATGAAGGCGTCATAGGCGGTGCCGAGGCCGGTGACACGCAGTGCGAACACCGCCGCGGCGAGCGTCGCCACGACCAGCCAGAGAAGGTTGCGGGCGACGGGCCGGTGGGTGTCTCGGCGCGTGACCAGTGCCCATGGCCGGGAAACGAACGAGGTTGGCTGGAGGTCGTTCACGGATGGGGCTTTCACGCCAGACTCCGGATCTCGTCGGATGCGGCCGCCCGGCGGAACCGGGACCGGGGGAGAAGGTGGCGCGGGCGGTGCTCGCCCGCGGCCGAGAGATAGACACGTTCCTGCTGTGCGGCGAGGTGGTCCCAGTTGAAGCCGCGCGCGAACTCGCGGCCAGCCGAGCCGAGCCGGGCGGCCGCCGCCTCGTCCTGCAGGAGCGCGCACAACGCCTCGGCCAGCAGATCCGGGCGGTCCACCGGCACCCTGCACCCCACGGAGCCGGGAACCACCTGGCGCAGGCAGTCGATGTCCGAGGCCACCACCGGCGTGCCGGCGGCGAGCGCCTCGACGGCCACCATCCCGAAGGTCTCGAAGCGGGAGGGAACCGCGACGACGCCGGCGGCGGCGAGCAGATCGTATTTGGCCTGCCCCTCGACGCGGCCGAGCCAGCTGATCCGGGTGTCGACGCCGAGCGAGCGAGCGAGGCGCCGCAGCTCCGCCTCGTCGGGACCGTCACCGATCACCGCGAGCGAGCGCGCAGGCAGCAACGGCAGCGCCCGGATCAGTACGTCGAGGCCCTTCTGCGCGGTATCGATCCGGCCCAGGAAAGCGATCGACGGCCGGTCGCGCGGCGCCACGCGCCCGGCATCGGCAGCGAACGCGGCCTCCTCGACTCCGTTGGGGACGACGTCGACCCGGGTGCCAGGGCGCCGCGAGGCGAGGGTGCTCGCCAGGTCCTCCGAGACCGCGATGAAATGGCGGTGGGCCCGCACACCCAGGTGCTCGATCAGGTGCAGCGGTAACCGGTACTTCTTCGCCATGCGATCGGCGAACAGCCACTGCACCATGGCGACCACCGGCGTACCCGTGAACCACGGCAGGCCTACGGTGCTGATCGGGGCGCCGAAATCCTCGACGATCAGATCGGCGTCGGCGGTCATCGCGCGCCAGGGAAGCCGGGCGAAATAGGCCAGCGCCCTCGCCCGCGTGCGGCCCGAGCCGGCGTGCCGATAGCGGACGCCGTCCTCGACCCGGTCCGCCGCGCCCGGCCAGCCGGCGGCGACAACGGTGATGTCGTGGTTACGGGCGAGCCGCTTGTTGATCTCGTGGGTCCGGACCGAGCCACCGCCCGCTCCCGGCTGCCGTTTGTCCTCGTACGCGAAGTGGATGATCCGTAGGCGCCGCGGTCCGGCAGCCGCCTCGGGCGTCGTGCTCAACGTCATTCGATGGCGTTTCTTGATCGTCGGGAGGATCGAGGTCAGGCCGGTGCGGCGGGGGCGAGAATCTCCGGCCGACGAACGTCCAGCAGGTTGTGCGGCCAGCCCAGCAGTTCGAACGGGCGGGCGGGCCGCGCGGTCACGGGTCCTTCGACACCGCTGAGGCGCAGCCGTACGAGTGCGTCGTGCTCGTCACCGCCCAACATCAGCAACCGGACCGAGCCGGCGCCGAATTGGATCTGATCGGTGCCGGGGAGCTTGGTCAGATCCGCGCCGGACAGCCCGCTCACCGGCAGTTCGATGAGGGTGGTGGCATCACTGGCCCGCGCGGGACCGGCCGCACCGGCCCGGAGGCGGCCGGACTCACCGGACAAGACCGCGAACAGCCGGTCGGCGGTGGCTTTCCAGGTGAAGCGGCCGGCCCAGGCGCGGCAACGCTGTTCCATGGCGGCAGCCAGCACGGGATCGGTGAGCCGGTGCAGGGCGTCGACGACAGCGCTGCCCAGGTCGTCCACCTCATCGACCAGCCAGCCGGTGTGCCCGTCCAGGATGGAATCCCGCAGCCCCGGCACCCGCAGTCCGACGGCGGGCACACCGGCCGCGGCGGCCTCCACCATCGACAGGCCCCACCCTTCGCCGACCGAGCTGCCGACCGTGACCCAGGCGCTGCGCAGCAGCCGGTCACGGGCTTCATCACTGACGCGGCCGTGGAAGTGGACGGCGTCGGCGACTCCGCCGGCCTCGGCGAGCTGTCGCAGCTCACCGAGCTGGGCGCCATCACCGACGACGTGCAGCTCCGCGCCGGGGCACCGGGCCAGGATCGTGGGCATCGCCCGGACCAGCACGTCGAAGCGTTTGTGCCCGACCACGCGACCGACGACCACGATGCGCGGGCGCTCCGATCGGACCCGGTCCAGGCCGACGGGGCGGTCCTGCCCGCACGCCGCCACGAAGATCGGCCCGCGCAGGCGCAGCTGGCGGCGAACCTCGGTGCGTGAGGACGGCGAGACCACGCAGATCGCCCGCTCGCGGTACACCCGCCGGCTTGCGGTCTTCTCCAGCCACTGCCCGATCCGGTTCAGCGGCCAGCGGAAGTAAAGCATGAACTGGTGCTGGTGCACGTGATGGATCAGCAGGATCACCGGCGTGCTCCGGCGAACGGCCAGCGGCGAGAAGAACGGGATGCCGTTCTGCGAGTCGATGACGGCGTCGACCGAGCGCCGGTGCCACAGCAGCCACCACAGCGCGAACAGGTAAACGGTGAAGGTTCCGCCGCCGCGTACGGTTCGGCCGAAGTCGGTCTCCTCGGACCGGGCGGCACCCTTGGGACGCGAAGTAAGCAGAGTGACCTGGGCACCTCGTCGGCGCAACTGCTGCGCCACCCGCTCGCAGTAGAGCTCGGCCCCGCCGGCCTGGGTATGCCGGCTGTCGCGCCAGTTGCAGATCACGATATGCGCGTGCGGGTCGAGTCCCGGGTGCGGCTGAGCACGCGTCGTCACACCACCACCTGCGCCCAGGCCGGGGAGATACGCCGCAGCCGCCAGAGATCACCGGCGACTCGTACGCCGTCGCGCATCGGCGCAAAGGTGCTGCCGGGCTGGTCGCGCCACTCGACCGGCAGTTCGACCGTGCTCAGGCCCAGGGCGTGCGCCCGGGCCAGCACCTCGACGTCGAAGGCGAAGCCGTCCAGCTCGATACCGCTGAACAGCACGGACGCGACGAGACCGTCGAAGAACTTGAACCCGCATTGCGTGTCGGAGATCCCTCCCGTGTACCGGCGAGTCGCCCGGTGGAAGGCGGAACTCCCCAACCGCCGTACGAGCGGCTGCCGGGCGACGACCTGGGCCTGAGCGCAGCGACGCGAGCCGACGACCACCTGCCAGCCCCGCTCCAGCAACCGCACGGCGTCGGCGATGGCACTCGGATCGGTCGCGAGGTCCGCGTCGCAGAAGCCGACCCAGCGCGCGGCGCTGGTGACCATGCCGCGCGCGACGGCGGCGCCCTTACCCTGACGCGAGCAGCCGGAGACGGCGACCGGTACGCCGATGTCTCCCGCCTGGTCGACGATCTCGGCCGTCCGGTCGCAACTGCCGTTGTCGACAACACGCAGGCCGGCCGCTATCGGCATGTCCCGCAGCTGCCGTCCCAGGGCCACCAGCGTGGGCAGGATGCGGCGTTCCTCGTTGTAGGCCGGGACGACGATCTCGAGGTCGAGCCCGTCCGGTAGCCGAGGTTGCAGCGGGAGACACCGCATGTCCGCGCTTCGGGTGAACGGTTCGGGGATGGCGGGCTTCGTCGGCGAAGCGGAAGTCATGGAGTCCTCATCCATCAGGGAACGGCACGGCGGTCAGCGCTGGGCAACGAGCATCGTGGGCATCGGACGGAGGAGTCGCGACCGGATGCTTCCCGCCTCGCACCATTCTGCGATGAAATGCGGTTTGCGTGACTTAACACGCTGTATTCACCCTTTCGCCTACCCCCGTAGGCCCCGGCCGGTCCCCCGTTCAGCCATCGCGCTGCGCCGTTCGGTGCCGAGGAGGAACTTCCTGGCCAAGGTGGGTTTCCCGCAGCTCTGGAGTCGCGGAGTCCTGCCCGGCGAAAAGCAATGCCCAATTCAGGACCGGCAATCCCGGATCAGGACGCCATCGGGTGGCCTGTGGTTCGAACGCTATTCGCGCATGGTGGGCACGCGGCCGGTGAGCCCGATCCGGTGGGCGAGCGGCGCGGCCTCGGATGCCTGGAGCGACCGGTAGATCTCCAGTGCCGACCGCCAGTCCGCCATGGCCTGCTCCCGCCGGCCCTGCCCGGCCCGGATGTCGCCGATCGTCTCCAAAGTCCGCGCACGCCAGATGGGTATGTCGAGTTCGGTCCAGATCCGCAGGGCGCGGGTCAGCCCGTCCAGACCGGCGGCCAGATCGCCGGTGCTGCGGTGCAGGCTGCCGATGGCCCGCCAGGCCAGCCCGAGGCCGAACCGTTCACCGATCTCCTCGCACAGCTCACGCGAGGCGTCGAGCAAGGTGCCGGCGACGTCGGTGTCGCCTTGTTCGGCCCGTAACTCGCCGAGGTAACAGAGGGCGTACGCCTCGGTGGGCCGGTGCCCGACACTGCGGCTCAGTTCCAGGCTGCGGAGCAGGCTGGCATTCGCCTCCGCGGTTCGGCCGGCCAGCCGGAACACCACGCCGAGGCTGCAGGCCACCAGCGCCTCGGTGAGCCGGTCGCCGAGGTCCTCGAGCAGTGTGAGCGCGTGCTGGTAGCTGGCCGCGGCCGCGTCCAGGCGGCCCTGCTCGCGGTGGATGGCGCCCAGGCCGTGCTGCGCGCCGGCGATGCCGATCCGGTCATCGTGCTCGACGAACGTGGCCAGGGCGGTGTCGAGGCTCCGGCGGGCCTCGTCGATCTGGCCGACCATGCGCTGCGCCACGCCGGCGCTGCGCAGGACGTGGGCCTCGGCCAGCCGGTCGCCGACCCGGGCGAGGATGTCCCGGGCCTGGGTGAAACAGTCGAGCGCCTCCTCGTACTCGTCCTTGTTGGCATGCAGCTCCCCGAGCCGGTGCAGGATGAGTGCCTGCCCCGCGGCGGCGCCGTCACGACGGGCGGCGGTCAGGGCCGTACGGTGCGTGTTGTGCCAGTCGTCGTTGTGACTGCGGTTCTCGAAGAAGCCGGTCAGCCGGCTGGCCAGATCCCAGCTGAGGGCGTCCGCGCCCTCGTGGTGCGCCTGCTGCACGGCGGCCACCAGGGCGGTGCGTTCGGCTTCGAACCAGGTGAGCGGGTCGGTCCGCTGCCCGGAATCGGGGACGCGGCTGTCGTCGAGATCCCGCGTGGCCGCCGGCTCGCTGAACGCCGGCCGTGGCAGCCGGTGACCGAGCATGCGATCGGCCTGGCGGGCCCGGACGTACCAACCGGTGAGCGCGCGCAGCAGCGTCGTGCGTAGCTCCTCGTCACTGCCCGGCGCGCCGGCCTGCTCACGTGCGTAGATCCGCACCAGGTCGTGCAGACGGTAGCGGCGCTGCCCCAGCGGGTCCGGGGCGGTGACGTCGACGAGGTTGGTGTCGACGAGTTCGTCGACGGTGTCCTCGGCGGACTCGGCCGCGACGTCGAGCATCTCGGCGCAGGCCCAGCCCGGCACTTCGGGTGCCTGCAGCGCACCGAGGCAACGGAACAGCAGGGCCGCCGGCCGGCTCAGCCTGCGGTAGGACAGCTCCAGGCTGGCCCGTACCTCCAGATCCTCGAGGCGCAGCTCGTTGAGCCGCCGCCGGTCGTCGGCGAGGCGGTCGGCGAGCCAGCGCAGTGACCGGTGCGGGAGTCGCGCCAGCCGCCCGCCGGCGATCCGGATGGCGAGCGGGAGCGCCCCGCACAACCGGATGATCTCGTCCGCCGCGCCGGGCTCGGCGGCGACCCGCTGCGCCCCCACGAGGACCCGGAGCAGGTCGAGACCGACCGCATGGTCGAGCACGTCGAGGCGGACGCACCGGGCGCTGAGCCCGGCGAGCTGGCGGCGCCCGGTGGCCAGGACGGCGCAGGACGGGCTTCCGGGGAGCAACCTTCGTACCTGTCCCGCCCCGGCGGCGTTGTCGAGGACGACCAGCATCCGTCGCTGCGCCAGCTCGCCGCGGTAGAGCTCGGCGCGCTCGTCGAGGCGTTGCGGTACGGCGGATCCGTCCATGCCCAGCGCCCGGAGAAATCGGGCCAGCACCTCGGCCGGATCGACCGGCTCGGCCTCGTTGCCGTGCAGGTCGACGTAGAGCTGACCGTCGGGGAACGCCGCGCTCAGCAGGTGACCGGCGCGGGTGGCCAAGGCCGTCTTGCCGACCCCGGCACGCCCGGTGATCGCCACGATCCGGACCGCTGTCGGCGACCTGTCGACGTCCGAACAGTTCGAGAGGATCACTGCGAGCTGCTCGTCGCGCCCGGTGAAGTCCGCGACGTCGGGCGGCAGCTGACCCGGGCGGGGGTGCACCTGCGAACCGCCCGCGCCGGTGACGTCGCGGTCTCCGGCGAGCAGGTCCAGGTATGCCTGCTGGACCTCGTCGCTGGGGCTGACGCCCAGCTCGTCGGCCAGCCGGGTACGCAGGTGCTCATACCGGGCCAGCGCCTCCGCCGGACGGTTGCACGCGGCCAGCACGGTGATCAGCCGGGCGTGAGCCGGCTCGTCGAGCGGTTCCCGGCGGACATGGTCCTCCAGCCAGTCGACCGCCAGCCGGCCGCGGCCGCCGGCCGACGCGGTCTCGGCCAGTGCCAGGCCGGCCGCGCGGACTTCCTCACGGACCCGGCGCAGGAGCGGATCGTACGCCGGAAGGCCCGGAAGGTCTGCCAGCACCGAACCCCGGCACAGTCCGAGGGCGGTCCGCAGCAACTCGCACCGGCTGTCGTCGTCGGCCCGCTCCGCACGGGCGACCAGCTCGCGGAAACACACCAGATCCACCGCCGCCGGTCGGACCTCCAAGCCGTACCCGCCGGGCGAGCGGTTCAGCCGTACCGGCTCACCGGCCGCGCAGGCGGGCAACCCGTCGAGCCACCGCCGCAGCCGGGATATCCCGACATGGACGGACCCCGGCCGTACCCCGTCCGGCGCGTCCGGCCACACCAGGTGCGCGAGCCGGTCCGCGGACAACAGATCATCCCCGGCGGCGAGCAACACCCCGAGCAGACCTCGCAACACCGCGGACTGCGGCAGGGCGACCGGCTTGCCGTCGTATTCCACCGATAACGGTCCGAGAACGCCGAACCGCAGACGCCGCTGATCTGTCACCTGGAACCCCCGTCACAAGGTGAGCAACGCCGCCCTGGCCGTCCCACAAGGACGGACGTTTGCGGTAAGCGATCGGTAAGGCGGCGCGACCGACCATGTGCATTCAAGGGCAATCACGGACCGGTGTGCAGTCCTCAGTCCGCCACCGGACACCGCGACGTCGAAGGAGGAGCAATGTCGAAGATCGATCGGATCGCCACCCATCACCGGGTGCGCTCCCTGGCAGGGATGGGTGACCGGCTGCTCAGCCGCTTCGTCCCCCGGGCCGAGGCACACGCGGCCTGTTGCGGCACCTGCTGCTGCGTCCAGTACCGCTGCAGCGGCGGCTTCATGCAATGCCTGTACACCTGCTACGCCGAGACGTTCGAGGGTTGTTTCGTCTACCGCCAGCAGTGGATCAACCTCCGCGTCTGCTGAAAGGACGGCACATGTACGTCTGGGTGGCCTGCCGCGTCCTGATCGGCGCGGTGTTCCTGGCGGCTGCCGTCGGGAAGCTGCGGAGCCGGTCCGCCTTCGCCGAGTACGTGGAGTCGTTGCGGGCTCTGCGGATGCTGCCCACCATCACGTTGTGGCCGGTCGCCGTCGCACTGGCGGCGACCGAGGTGGCGGTGCCGGTGCTGCTGGCCCGGAACGCCACCGCCCGGCCCGGCGCGGTGCTCGCGGTGGCGCTGCTGGGCGTGTTGACGGCCGGCGTCGCCTGGGCGCTGGTCCGCCGGACCGGGGCCGCCTGCCGGTGCTTCGGCGGTGCGGCGGTGCCGTTGCGCCGGCGCCACCTGCTGCGCAACGGTCTGCTCCTCGTGGTCGCCGTCGCCGCCGTGCTGAGTCCGGCCGGCCGGCCGGCCGCGCAGCCCGGTGGCGTCGCCGTCGCCGTTGCGGCCGGCCTCGTTCTCGCAGCGCTGGCCGTCCGCTTGGACGACCTCGCTGAGCTGTTCTCCGGTACAGCGCGGACACCGGACGCTGTGCACCCGTCATCGACCTGAAAGGGATCACCATGCCGTACGTCGTTTCCGCCGTGGTGTTCGTCGGCGCGCTGTCCTGTCTCAATCTCCTTCTCGTTCTCGGCGTGGTGAAACGGCTGCGCGAACACAGTGCCCTGCTGGCCGGTGGTGCCGGGGCCCACGCCGGCGATCTCGACCTCATGCCGGCCGGTGAGCGGGTCGGCGGGTACCGGGCCACGGCCGTCGACGGTGCGCCGGTCACCCGTGACGACACCGCCGGCGAGCAGCTCGTCGCGTTCGTCAAGCCGGGCTGCGCACCCTGCGAGGAGCACATGCCCACATTCATCGAGCTCGCCGGGAAGGTGGCCGGAGGCCGCGAGCAGGTCCTCGCCGTCGTCGTGGGGACGGACGAGGAGGCGGCGCCGCTGCTGGACCGGCTGTCCCCGGTCGCCCGGGTGGTGATCGAATTGCCGGACGGCCCGTTGTGCCGGGCGTTCCAGGTGCACGGGTACCCCTCCTACTTCCTGCTCGACGGCTCCGGGACGGTGCTCGGGGCCGCGTACCGGCCGGGCCAGCTGCCCGTGACGCAGCCCGCATGACGGTGGGTGGCGTCGCGGACAGGCCGGCGACCCGTACTTCCCTGCGCGGCCTGACCGGCACGTTCGGCCTGGCGTGGGGGTCGGCCCGCGGGTCCCTGCTGGGATACGTATCGGTGACGGTCGTCGGTGCGGTGGTGCCGGTGTCCTCCGCCTGGCTTCTCAAACTGGTCCTGGACAGCCTCACCAGGCAGCCGGTCCCCGAAGCGACCGTGCTCATGCTGGCCATCGGGCTGGCCGTGACCGCGGGGACGGCCGTCACCCTTCCGCTGATCGTCCGGTACCTGCAGGGACGGTTGAGCCGGCGGGTGGGACTGCTCGCGCAGGACCGCCTCTACGCGGCGGTCAACCGGCTGCCCGGACTGGAACCGTTCGAGGATCCGCGGTTCCTCGACCGGGTCAGCCTGGCCCAGCAGGCGGGCAGCAGCCCCACCCAGGTGCTGGAGGGCGCGCTGGGGTTGGCCGGCGCGGTCGCGGTGTCGGCGGGGTTCGTGGTGTCCCTGGCGACCGTCAGCCCGTTCATGATGGCCGCCCTGCTCGGCACCAGCGTGCCCGCCCTCGCCGCCCACCTGTGGCTGTCCCGGCGCCAGGGCCGCGCGTACTGGGAGATCAGTCCGCGTCAGCGGCGGGAGATGTTCTACGCCGGCATGTTGACCGACATACGGGCCGCCCGGGAGATCCGCCTCTTCGGCGCGGGTGACTTCCTGCGCGGCCGGATGCGGAACGAACGGCAGGCGGTCGACGCCATCGAGGAGCATCTGGACCGGCGGACCCTGCTGGTCCAGGGCGCGCTCGCGGCGGTGGCCGCGGTCGTCTCCGGTGCGGGCCTGGTGTGGGCCGTCGGCGCCGCGACGAGCGGCCGCCTGACCGCCGGGGACGTCACCATCTTTCTCGCGTCGGTGGCCGGGGTGCAGTCGGCACTGGCGATGGCGATCGCATCGGCTGCCCGTATGCACCAGTCGCTGTTGCTCTTCGAGCACTACCTCGGTGTGCTGGAGCTCGGTGCTGCCGCACCGGCGGGCGGGCCGGTGGCCGCGGTGCCGGGACTGCGTACCGGCATCGAGCTGCGCGACGTCTGGTTCCGGTACGGCCCGGACCACCCGTGGGTGCTGCGCGGCGTGAGCCTGGTGATCCCGTACGGCCGGACGGTCGCGCTGGTGGGGCGCAACGGCTCCGGCAAGAGCACGCTGGTCAAGCTGCTGTGCCGGTTCTACGACCCGACCCGGGGGGCGGTGCTGTGGGACGGCGTCGATCTGCGCGACCTGCCCCTCGACCTGGTACGGGCCCGGATCAGCGCGGTCTTCCAGGACTTCATGCAGTACGACCTGACGGTGGCGGAGAACGTCGCGTTGGCGGCGGTGGACTCCGCGGAGGATGGGCAGCGCGTGGCCACCGCCGCCGGCCTCGCCGGTGTGCACGAGGCGGTCACCCGGTTGCCCCGTGGGTACGGCACGACGCTGAGCCGGGTCTTCGCCGCCGCAGACGAGGACGTCGACACCGGTGTGACCCTGTCCGGAGGCCAGTGGCAGGGGGTGGCCCTGGCCCGTTCCCTGCTGCGGGAGACCCCGGACCTGTTGATCCTCGACGAGCCCAGTTCCGGCCTGGACGCCGGTGCGGAGTACGACCTGCACGAGCGGCTGGCCCGCCATCGCGCGGGACGGACCACCGTGCTGGTCTCGCACCGGCTCAGCACGGTGCGCGACGCGGACCTGATCGCGGTGCTCGCTGGTGGCCGGGTGGTCGAGACCGGTGACCACGGCTCGCTGATCGGCTCGGGCGGGATCTACGCCGACCTGTTCACCACGCAGGCGCGCGGCTACGCCGACGGTGACGAGCCACCCGCCCGGCCGGACCGGACGGCGGTGGCGCGATGACCGCCCGCGGCGTGGTGACTGTGGCCGCGCTGGTCTGTGCGGCCGCCGGCGTCGTGCTCGTCGTCGCGCGGCGGCGGTTGGTCGTCGTGACCGTACGGGGACGCAGCATGGCTCCGACGCTGGAGGACGGGGACCGGCTGCTGGTCCGGCGGGTCCGCGGCACCGCGGTGCGGCCCGGTCAGATCGTCGTCGTGGAGCATCCCGACGGCGGTGACGGTTCCTACCGCGCCGCTCCGGCGGCCGATCCCGCCGAGCGTCGGGTGTGGATGGTCAAGCGGTGCACGGCGGTGGCCGGTGATCCGGTGCCGGCCGGCCTGCCTGCCCGGTGCGCCACCGAGAACGGCCGGGTCCCGCCGCGCAGCTTCACGGTGCTGAGTGACAACCCCGGCCACCGCAACGATTCCCGCCGGTTCGGCTTCCTCGCGTGCGACCGCGTCCTCGGCGTGGTCGGCCGCGCATCGCCCTTGTGCACCCCGGGTGGGTCCCGTACAAACGTGCTCATGGCGCCCACTGAGGACGAGATCTCCGCCCAGCTGCAGCCCGATGTGCCGCATGCGGCACGGATCTGGAACTACTGGATGGGCGGCAAGGACAACTTCGCCGCCGACCGGGCCGCCGGGGACGCGGTGGCGCAGGTCTACCCCGAGATCGTGCTCATGGCGAAGCACTCCCGTCAGTTCCTCATCCGGGTGGTCCGGTACCTGGCCGCCGAGGCCGGCATCCGGCAGTTCCTCGACATCGGCACAGGACTGCCGACGATGCAGAACACCCACGAGGTCGCCCAGGCGGTCGCACCCGACTCGCGGGTCGTCTACGTGGACAACGACCCGATGGTGCTGGCGCACGCCCAGGCCCTGATGGCCGGGACCGGCGGCAAGGGCCGCGCCACGCATGTGGACGCCGACTACCACGACCCGGAGCTGATCCTCGCCGAGGCGGCGAAGGTGCTCGACTTCTCCCAGCCGGTCGGTGTGATGTTCATGGGCGTCATGGGATACGAGCCCCGCCTCAAGGTGGTGTCGTCGATCGTCAACCGGGTGATGGAGGCGACGCCGCCGGGAAGCTTCCTGGTGTTGTGGGACGGCACGAATACCACCCCGGCCGTGGTGGAGGGTGCCGCACGGCTGGCCCAGAGCGGTGGGGTGCCGTACGTCCTGCGCAGCCCGGACGAGATCGGCAGCTTGTTCGACGGCCTGGAGATGGTGGAGCCGGGCCTGGTGCAGATCACGGATTGGCGCCCGGACGGCAAGGCCGAGTGGCTGGACGCGTACGGGGCGGTAGCGCGGAAGCGATGACATCGAGGTGGCGAAGCCGACGCGTGCGTCCGCAACGCGACGAAAAACGGCCCCACCAAGAGCGGTGGCGCCGTCGGCCCAGGGCTTGCAGTGCCCGTAGAGCTTCCCCGTCGAACCTGTACAGGTTGCACCCCACCTCCGTACGCGAACACCTGCAACGGCTTGGCCCCAAAGGCCGTCATGCAACCTCCAGGGCCCACCGCTGCCGCTGCTCGATGACTGTCCGGGCCGGTCAGGGAGAACCTCCGCTTCCAGAGCATGGTCGCCGGCCATCCTGGCCGGACGCCCGGCCCCGGCGCGGCCGGTGACCAACTGAATGACGAGGTAGCTAACCGAGCGCCTCGGCATCCAGGGAGATCGCATGCACCTGATCCGGAATTTGAGTGTCATCCTGACGGCCACCACCGCGGTGCTGGCCGCCGGCGTTCCCGGGGCGGCAACCGCTGCCCCGGCCGCCGGTGCCGCGCCGCCGCCCGGCACGGGACAGCTGATCCAGCTGAGATCCCTGGGCGGTCAGGGATCGTTCGCGGCCGGCCTGAACGAGCGCGGCGACCTGATCGGCGCGAGCGTCGACGCCGCGGGCAACCACGTGGCCGTGGTGTGGCCGCGCGGCGAGCGTTCGCCCACCGCTCTCGGCATCGACGGCGCGTGGCCGGTCGCTATCAACGAGAAGGGCCACATCGTCGGGTACGCCAAGGACGGCTTGTTCCAGTATCGCGACGGATCGGTCAGCTATCTGCGGCCACGTGCCGGGTCCTCGTTCTCGTCGCCCGTGATCAACGACGGAGACCAGGTCGCCGGAACTGTCACCGACCGGGCCGGCGTCACCCGCACCTTCCTGTGGCAGAACGGCCGCATGACGACGCTGCCCACCCCCAAGGGGATGAACAGCAGGGCCGTGGCCATCAACAACGAGGGTCAGGTCGTCGGCACTGTCACCCGGCCGGATGCCACCGAGCAAGCGGTGCTGTGGCAGCGCGGAAAGATGATCGAGCTGGGAACCCTGGGCGGGGCCGGCAGCATCCCCACGGCAATCAACGATCGCGGTCAGGTGAGCGGCAACAGCATCGTGGCCGAATTCGGCGACGGGCATCCGTTCCTGTGGCAGAACGGTCGGATGACCGACCTGCTGGCGGGCACGAGCGCCACCGCCGCCATGGTGGGGGACCTCAACGACGTCACCGGCACGACCTGGCCGGACCCGCAGGGTATGGCCATGCCGTTCCGCTGGAGCGACGGGCACACCACCCTGTTCCCCGAGCCGGCCACCGACATCGCGATCACCGTCATTGGCATCGACGGGCGCGGCATCGTCCACGTGGACCTGGAGACCTCGCAGTTCGGCACCATCGTGCTCCGCTCGGCCTGAGCCCGTACCCGGCGCGCCGCGCCCACCCGCCTCGGCAGGCGATGAGTATCTGGATGCCGTCGAGGACCAGGTCATGCACGCGGTAGCACCCGAAACCGTCCTCATCAACTTCGACGAACCACGCGCCGCGTGGCACGGATGAGGGCCCGACCGGGGCGTGGCCTACCCGATTCCGACAGGCGTGCGAGAGTGCGCTACCCCTCAGGCCGAGCGCACTTCGCGGCGACAGCCGGGCTGAAGTGGGCTATGAACGGCGATGACGGCCTGTGCCGGGGTGTATCAGTGTCTCCAGATCACGCATGGATCACTTATTCGTCTACAAGGGACGAAAATGGCCCTGACCAGACGTAAAACACCTGGTCAGGGCCATGATCAACTGTGCGCCGCGTAGGACTTGAACCTACAACCCGCGGATTAAGAGTCCGCTGCTCTGCCAGTTGAGCTAGCGGCGCTCGCTGACAACGCAGAAACATTAACACGGGGTTCCCGGGAGCCTGAAATCGGCACCCCCGCATGATCGTCTTGGCGAGTCCCACCGTCGGGATGACCCCTGGCGTTGCGCGGGTAGGGCAGGATGTGCCCGCGGAACGTGGGATCGAGGATCAAGGATGGTCAGCATGCGGCGCTCGCTCGTGGCGGTTGTGGCGTTGGTGGTGGTCACGCCGCTGGCGCTGGCTGCTTGCAGTGGTGATGAGGACAAGCCCACCCCTGCTGCCTGGGTCGGCGCCTCGCCGTCCGCCGCCGCTTCCGGTGGGGTGCCCGAGTCGGGTGTCGCCGAGTCCGGCCAGTCCGGCGGTTCCACCGGCGTCTCGCTCACTGTGACTCCGGCCACCGGTAAGAAGGACGTCCCGGTCAGCGCCGAGATCGGTTTCAAGGTCTCCGGCGGCAAGGTGACGACCGTCGCACTCAAGGATGCTTCCGGCAAGACAGTGGCCGGGGCGCTGCGCGACGACGGTTCGGCCTGGGTGCCGAGCAAGCCCCTCAAGACCAACAAGAAGTACGACGCCACGGTCACCGCTGTCGACTCCGCCGGTGGGACCAAGACCGCCAGCACCTCCTTCACCACCATGGGCAAGCCGGCCCGCAAGACCGGCACCGGCCTCTACCTCTTCGACGACCGCACCTACGGCGTGGCCATGCCGGTCGTGGTCGAGTTCAACCCGGGCATCAAGAAGAAGGACCGGGCCGCCGTCCAGAAGCGGATGTTCGTCAAGACCTCCCCGGAGCAGCCCGGCGCCTGGTCGTGGACCGCGAGCGGCACCCAGGCCTACTACCGCGCGCCGAACTACTGGAAGACCGGCACCGAGCTCAAGGTGCGCATCGCCGTCGGTGGCCTGCCGACCGGTGGCGGCCGGTACGGCGACCAGGACCGCGGCGCGACCGCCAAGATCGGCCGCAGCTTCGTCATGAAGGTCGACAACAAGACCAAGAAGATGACCGTGGTCCAGGACGGCAAGACCGTCCGTACGCTGCCGGTCAGTCTCGGCAAGAAGAGCACTCCCTCGTCGAGCGGCACGATGGTCATCATGGAGAAGAAGGCGGCCACCGTCTTCGACACCACCGCCGAGCTGGGCCCGGACGAGGGCTACCGCACCGAGATCGAGTACGCCCAGCGCATCACCTGGAGCGGCCAGTACGTCCACTCCGCGCCGTGGTCGGTCGGCTCGCAGGGCCGCCGGAACGTGTCGCACGGCTGTGTCAACGTGTCCCCGTCGAACGCCCGCTGGCTTTTCGACAAGACGCTGATCGGTGATCCGATCACCGTTCGGGGTACTGAGGACAAGCTCGACGCCGGTAACGGCTGGACGGCGTGGGACATGAGCTGGAAGGAATTCGTCAAGGGCAGCGCCCTGCCGGTGCCGGCCGAACTGGCCGCCCAGGAAGGCGCCTGAAACTTGAAGCGTAAAGTGGCTTCGGTCGCTTGAACCCGCGGCGCGGCGCCACCCTCCGGGCGCCGCGGCACGAAACCGGGATTGGTGGCCCGGCATTCATGGGGGAAGATGGGCGCCGGGACGACAGCGCGGTGAGAGGGATCATGGGACTTCGTGGAGAACGGTCGACGGGTGCGCGAGCGCTCCGGATGACCAGCCGGGCCGGGCGACGGCCGTGGCAGGTCGCCGTGGCGGCTCTGGCGACCGCGACTGTGCTGGTCACCGCCGGTTGCAGCGGTGACAAGGCCGAGACCCCCTCCTGGCAGGGCGGCGGGCCGGGCGACGCCGCGGCCTCGGGCGCCCCCTCACCGCAGCCCACGCTGAGCACGGTGGCGGTGACCTCGCCGGCGGCGGACGCCAAGGACGTCGAGGCGATCACCGAGATCAAATACG
Organism: Actinoplanes sp. NPDC051405; assembly: GCF_055586185.1. Lineage (NCBI taxonomy): Bacteria > Bacillati > Actinomycetota > Actinomycetes > Micromonosporales > Micromonosporaceae > Actinoplanes > Actinoplanes sp. NPDC051405. The sequence continues at coordinate 39,715 of NZ_JBVJIR010000010.1, read as the reverse complement.
ACACCGAGGACGCCGAGAACACCTCCGTCGAGGTCAAGGACGCCGACGGCGCCGAGGTCAAGGGCACGCTCGACAAGGACAAGAAGGTCTTCACACCGGCCAAGGCGCTCGGCTGGGGCAAGACCTACACGGTGACCGTCAACGGCACCCCTTCGGGCGACAAGGGCGGTTCCACCACCAGCACCTTCACGGTGATGAAGAAGCCGGCGAAGCTGGTCCGGGTGACGAGCTTCCTCGGTGACGGGAACGTCGTGGGCGTCGGCATGCCGATGATCGTCCGCTTCGGCCGCTCCGTCCCGGAGAAGTACCGCGACGACGTCCAGCGCCGCATGACGGTCACGGCGACGCCGGCCCAGGAGGGCATCTGGCACTGGACCAGCCCCACCGAGGTGCACTACCGCCCGAAGACGTACTGGAAGGCCTACACCAAGATCTTCTACAAGGTGCAGCTCGCCGGCGTGCCGATGGGCGACGGCTGGTATGGCCGCTCCGACCTGACCGTGGACCTCAAGGTCGGCCGCTCGTTCGTGATGACGGTCTCCAACAAGACCAAGAAGATGACCGTCACGCAGGACGGCAAGGTCGTCAAGACCATCCCGGTCAGCCTGGGCAAGAAGACCACCCCCTCCTCCAGCGGCACGATGGTCGTGATCGAGAAGAAGGAACACACCGTCTTCGACACGACCGACGAACTGCCCGAGGGCGAGGGCTACCGGACGAAGATCGACTACGCGCAGCGGATCACCTGGAGCGGCCAGTTCATCCACGCGGCGCCGTGGTCCGAGGGCGTGCAGGGCAAGCGGAACGTCTCACACGGCTGCGTCAACGTCTCGATGGCCATGGGCAAGTGGCTGTTCTCCCGCACGATGCTCGGCGACCCGATCACGGTCAGCGGCACCGAGGAGAAGCTGAAAAACGGCAACGGCTGGACGGACTGGAACATGAGCTGGGAAGACTACAAGAAGGGCAGCGCCATCTGAGCGCGCTGACAAACCGCGTGACGCGGGCCGGTCGGTTTCCGACCGGCCCGCGTGCCGTTTCCCCGGGGTACGCCCCCAGCGGCCTTACCCTGAGCCGATGCCACGATCACTGCCCGCTTTCACTCGGTCCGTCCTGATAGCCGGCAGCCTGATCGCCGGCGGCCTGGTCGGGGCGAGCATGATCGCCGCCTGTTCGAGCCCGTCCCCGGAGCCCGCCTCCGCCCCGCCGGCCAAATCGAGCAGCGCACCGGTCACCAGCGCCTCGGCACTCCCGGTCGACGAGCCGCCCGGCGCGATCGCCTGCGGCAAGGCCGTCCGCGCGGTCCGCGACGCCTCGCTGATGAACCCCGGCGTGGTCACCGACATCACCGCCGCCTCGGGAACGGCCGACGCCCCGGTCGCCGACGCGGCGCAGGCCCTGTCCGCCGCGTACACGAAGGCGGTGGCCGCCCACGACACCGACGCCGAACCGGACGCGGTGGCCGCGGTCAGCGCGGCGGCAGCGGAACTGGTCAAGATCTGCGGCGACTCAGGCCTGGAAACGGTCGGCTGACCCGAGCTGCGCGGGAGGGCAGGCTCCCAAGCAGGCGCCTGAGGACCGCTCAGACGACGCTCGCGTGGGCCGCGATGATGCGCCAGCCGTGCTCGTCGTCGTGCACCCACGTGCGGGTGTAGCGCATCCGGGCCTCGAACGGCGTGCCGTTGATGCTGCCGCGCAGGTCGCCCAGGAACCAGGTGATCCCGGTCCGCCCGGCGACCAGCACGGACAGCTCCTCCTCGTGCAGCGCGTCGATCACCTGCGTGCCGGTGCGGTGCACGCGCAGGTCGTCCTGTTTGCCGTAGAGCGTGCCGTCGGGCCCGGTGAAGACCAGCCGGTCGTCGAGCAGTTCGTCCAGCGCCGGGACGTCCGACGCCAGCTGGGCAGCCTGCAGGCGGCGTTCCGCCGTGCGCAACTCGTTCTCGTCCACCGGGTACCTCCTGCCGCTGACGCTAGGCCATGGCCTGCCTCGCGGTGGCGAAGGGGAGGCGGTCGAAGATGAAGCGGCTGTAGGTGATCCGGCCGTGCCGCACGGTCAGGCATTCGGCGCCGGGAGCGCTGGCCACGAGCGCGGAGCTGGTGTCGTACATCAGCAGGGCTTTGTCCTCGTCGCCGAAGGCGGCGATCAGGGTGGTGCTGATCAGCGACCGGGCGAACGGCGCGAGGAAGTCGCGGTAGGCGTCGCGGCCGGCGATCCGGCCGGCCGGTGCCTCGCAGATCAGGTCGTCCGCGACAAAGGTCAGGGCCAGCTCGACGTCCTTGCTCGTCCAGGCCCGGTGGTACGCCAGCGCCACGCGCAGGGCGGCACTCTCTTCTTCCGGCATCGGGGTTCCCTTCGGTTCGGTGCTCGGTCCCTTGTTGAGACACCGGGGCGGGGACGATCGGAACGGTCCGGGGATGAGATGCTGCGGGCGTGGACGGTACGGACTTCGGTGAGGTGGTCGAGCCGTACCGCGGTGAGCTGCTGGTGCACTGTTACCGGCTGCTCGGGTCGCTGAGCGATGCCGAGGACGCCCTGCAGGAGACGCTGGTGGCGGCGTGGAATGGGCTGGCGGGCTTCGAGGGCCGCTCCTCGCTGCGTACCTGGCTGTACACGATCGCGACCAACCGCTGTCTCAACCTCCGGCGCTCGGCCACCCGGCGTGTCCCGCCGGCGCCGAAACCTCCGTTCGAGCCACCCGAGCCGACCCGGCGCGACGCGGTGACCTGGCTGCAGCCGTGCCCCGACACCCTGCTGGAGCAGCTTCCCGACACGGCTCCCGGCCCGGAGGCGCGCTACGGCATGAAGGAGGCGGTGGAGCTCGCGTTCATCGCCGCGCTGCAACGGCTCCCGCCCCGGCAGGCCGCCGTCCTGATCCTGCGGGACGTTCTCGGGTATTCGGGCGCCGAGGTCGCCGGGATGCTCGCGACGACTCCCACGGTGGTGAAGGGCGTGCTGCAGCGGGCCCGCTCCGCGGTGGGCGACGGGCGGACGACGCCGCACGACGGCCGGCTGGCGCGACGCTTCGCGGACGCGTTCATGGCCGGTGATGTGGACACAGTCGTCGGGCTGCTGGTCGACGACGCCTGGCTGACCATGCCGCCGGCGCCGCACGAATATCAGGGTCCGGCCGCGATCGGGGCTTTCCTGCGGGCCAGCGACGCGTGGCGGGGGGCGCGGCAGCTGCTGCTCGTCCCGGCCGAGGTCAACACCCAGCCGGCTTACGCCTGCTATCTGGCCGAGCCCGGCGAGACGGTCGCGCGCCCGGCCGGCCTGCTGGCGCTGGCGGTACGCGGGGAGCACATCGCCGGGCTGACCCGCTTCCACGACAACGCCGCGCTTAGCCGCCTCGGACTCCTCGCCGCCGCCGGAGTCACTTCGGCTGGACGAGCCAGTTCCAGGCCCGGCGCAGACCGTCGGTGAAGGAGTCGTCCTCGCCGGCCTTGGCCATCGTCTCCTCGGTGGGCTCGTGCAGCTCAGCCGCGGGGACCGCCACGATGACACCGTGTTCGAAGAGGCCGTCGATCTGGGTCGCGGCGGCGTAGCGGTGGCCCTGCCCGGTCTTCACGACCAGGCCCTGGAAGATCTCGTCCCGGTCGTCGGAGAGGACGTGCGCGACCGTGCCCACCTTGTCGCCCGCGCGGTCGTAGACCGGCGTGCCGTCGGCGAGGACGAGGAAAGACTGCGGGGCCCCGAGGTCCTCGGGGGCGGTGTTGTCCGACATGGCTCTGCTCGTACCCCGCGGGGATGCGCGGTAACCGGCGGTCAGTCGCCCGGCGGGAGCAGCGCCACTTCGCGGTAGAAGCGGTCGATCGTCCGGACCGTCGCCTCGAACTCGTCCAGCCCGAACGGCTTGGTCACGTACGCGTTCGCCCGGTGCTGGTAGCTCGACGCGATGTCCGGCGCCGCGCCCGAGGTGGTCAGGATGACCACCGGGATGGTCTTCAGCCGCTCGTCGGTCTTGATCGCTTCCAGCGTCTCGCGGCCGTCCATGCGGGGCATGTTGAGGTCCAGCAGGATCAGATCGGGGCGCTGGGCGTCCTCGTACGGCGCCGTGCGCAGCAGGTAGTCGAGCGCCTCGCGCCCGTCCGCCACCCGGTTGACCGTCGTCTGCTGCTCGGAGCCCTCGAGCGCCTCTGAGATCATGAGGGCGTCGGCATCGTCGTCGTCGACAACGAGGATCTCGAGACTTCGCACCGCTACCCCTTTGTTTGCAGTTCGGCAAGCATAGGGGGTGCCGGGGTCCGGGGCCACCGGCCCACCCGACGATTGCCCGGTCGTGCCTAGGAGCCGTTGTCCGCTGGTGCGCGGACGTGCTGCGCGAGGCCGGTGGCCAGCGCGCCGAGGTCGCCGCCGAGCAGTGTGACGGCGGCGATGACGATCACCACGATCAGGCCGATGAGCAGGGCGTACTCCTCAGGGCAGCTCGGTGAACCACGCGGCGACCCGGTCGGGTGCCAGGTCGAAGCCGGTGGCGCGGGCGCCGGCCCAGTTGACCCCGACCAGCAGCCCGTCCTGCCGCAGGCCGGGCAGCCAGCTGTCCAGCCAGTCGGCCATCGGGATCTCCACCACGTCGAAGCCCCGGTACGCCGGCACGGCGCCGACCACGCGTTCGGCCCGCGAGGGCTTGGACCAGAACGGCATGGCCCGCCGGCCGGCCTCGTCCTCCGGAGCCGGGTAACCCGCGGCGTCCCGGATCGACCAGACCCGGCCCTCCCGGGGCGCCTCCCGGCGGAACGCCGCCGAATGGGCCGCACTGAGCGACATGCCGTCTCCCTCTGTCGGTAACCACCCCTATCGTCGCGTATTGGGGCTTTACCGGTGATTTGAACGGTCAAATCAAGCGAGCAGGCCCAGGCGGTGCACCAGCTTGTCGATCCGGTTGCGCGGACCGACCAGGCTGACCGCGTGGTACGCCAGCTCGGCGCCGGCAGTCTCCCCGACCTGGCGCAGGTACTCGTCGTACACCCGGGTGGCCTGGCCCTGGACCGGCATGTCGGCGACGAAGACGCCCAGCGAGTCGGCTGCCCGCGTACGGATCTCGGTGAGCCGGGCGACGGGCGCGCCCAGCACCGAGCAGCCCGCCCAGGGCAGGCCGGGGTGCACGGAGCCGTCGGCGTCCTTGGCGTCCGGCCCGAGCAGCCCGGTCACCGCCGCGGTCGTCGCCGCGGCGACGCAGATGGCCGCATTGGTGGCGCGGCCGGCGGGCAGCGCCTCGTCGACGACGATCACCCACTTGAGCCGGGCGGAGCGGGTGGGCTCGTCGGTACGGATCTCCTCGGGCTCGAAGCCCACCTGATTAATGCCGTTCATAGTGGCAAACGGTAGGCATCTGCACGGGTGCCTGACAAGGAACCCGCATTTAATCCGGCTATGCTGTCGTTATGGCACATCTGGACGAACTTGATACGGCGTTGCTGCGCGAACTGCAGATCGATGCACGGCGCACCAACCGCGACATCGCCGCCGCGGTCGGGGTCTCGCCGACCACCGCGCTGGACCGCACCCGGGCGCTGCGCGAGCGTGGCGTCATCCGGGGCGCCAGCCTCACCGTCGACCTGGCCGCGATCGGCCGGCCGGTGCAGGCGCTCATCGCGGTCCGGATCCGGCCCCCGTCGCGGCAGAACATCGAGGCCTTCCGGAACTGGGTGACCGCCCTGCCGGACACGCTCGGCGTCTTCGTCACCACCGGCTCGGAGGACTTCCTGATCCACGTGGCGGTGCCGGACAACGAGAGCCTCTATGCCTTTGTCATCGACCGGCTGACCGGGCACGCGCACGTGGCGGACGTGCGCACCTCCGTGGTCTACGAGCACCTGCGCAACGACCGGATCACTCCCGTGTCGTCCTGAGCCCGGTCAGCTGGCGGTCGTGCCGGCGCGAGAAGAGCAGCTGGCTCACGACCGCACCGCACAGCGCCAGGAACATGTCCCACTGGGTGTCCCACACGTCGCCCTGTGCGCCGAGGAAGTCGTCGGCCGCGCTGCCGCCGATCAGGGCCGACCACCACTCGAAGAACTCCCAGCACGCGCTCACCGCGAGCACCACGCAGACGACCAGCGCGAAGAGCCAGCCGCCGGGACGCAGCGGGGTGCGGCGCAGCAGGATCTCGCGGGCGATGATCGCCGGGGTGATGCCCTGGAAGAGATGCCCGAGCCGGTCGTACGGGTTGCGCTCCAGCGAGAACAGGTCCTGCACCCATTCCCCGGCCGGGACCTGGGCGTAGGTCCAGTGGCCGCCGATCATCAGGATCAGCGCCTGGGCCAGGATCAGCCGGTAGGCGAGCGGGGTCAGCGGGAAGCGCCGGTAGGTCAGCACCAGGACCGGGGCGGCGATCAGCGCCGGCAGCACCTCGAGCAGCCAGGTGCCGTAGGAGTACGGCCGGATCGCGGAGATCGCGAGAGCCAGAATCCCGGCGCCCAGCAGGACGGCCGGCTCGCGGCGTGCCTCAGTCATGCCGCGAATCCTGTCAGTGGGCCCGCCCCGACACCTGGGTACGCGAACTCAAGTCGCCCTAGGGTCGACGTATGTGGATCAGAGAGGCGACAGAGCAGGACTGGCCCCGGATCTATCCGTTCTGGTCGCAGATCGTGGAGGCCGGCGAGACGTACGCGTACCCGCTCGGGCTCGGCCCCGACGAGGCCCGGGCGTTGTGGATGGAGCAGCCACCCGGCCGCACCGTGGTGGCGGTGGAGGGTGACGAGATCCTCGGCTCGGCGAAGATGGGACCGAACCGGCCGGGTCGCGGCGCGCACGTCGCCACCGGCAGTTTCATGGTCGACCCGAGCCGACACGGCCGGGGCGTGGGCCGGGTGCTGGGTGAGCACGTCGTCGAGTGGGCCCGCGCCAACGGCTATCACAGCATCCAGTTCAACGCGGTTGTGCAGGTCAACGCCGTTGCGGTGCACCTTTGGCAGTCGCTCGGCTTCGTGATCATCGGCACCGTTCCGGAAGCATTTGATCATCAGTCGAAAGGACTAGTGGGCCTCCACGTAATGGTTAAAAAGCTATAAATTGTCCCGAAACGCCTCCAAATCCCGTAGTGAGCGGCAAATCGCCCATAACCTCTCTTTCGTCAGGCCAGCCCTCGGCCTGACGACGAACTAGTTTCGGAGGAATGGGATGAACAAGTCTCGGCGTATCGGAGCCCTCGTGGCCGCCACCGTCGCTTCGGTCGGCATGGCGTCGCTGGTGGCCCCCACCGCTGCGGAAGCGGCACCGCGGGGACCGCAGCCCGTCTCCAACTTCGTGCAGCGCGTCCGGGCCCACACCGACACCTGGGTCAGCATCCGCTGGCAGACCGACCGTCGCATCTGTGACGCCCAGGTCTGGGTGAGCGGCCGGCGCGTCGACGTCGACTACCCGCGCAACGCCCGCTCGACGTCCTTCTCGCGGGGCGACTCGCTGCGCCCGGGGCGCACCGACTTCACCGCGTTCCGCGTGAACGCGGACTTCGACCGCTCCGGCGTGGCGCTGCTGCGCGCCACCCTCGTGTACGACAACTGCGGCCGCTTCGACCGCCCCGTGCGCCGCACCTTCGGGATCGCCATGCCGGTGGTCGCGTACCGCCCGGGCAACGGTGGCCCGATCGGTGGCGGCAACGGCCACGGTAACGGCAACCACGGCGGCGGCAACGGTCACCAGGGCGGCGGCAACGGCCACCAGGGCGGCAACGGCCACCAGGGCGGCAACGGCCACCAGGGCGGCAACACCGGCGGCAACACCGGCGGCAACACCGGCGGTGGCACCAACACCGGCGGCGGCACGAACACGGGTGGCGGCACGAACACGGGTGGCGGCACGAACACGGGTGGCGGCACGAACAACGGTGGCGGCAACAACACCGGTGGTGGCAACAACGGCGGTGGCAACAACACCGGCGGCGGCACCAACAACGGTGGCGGCACGAACAACGGTGGCGGCAACAACACCGGTGGTGGCAACAACGGTGGCGGCAACAACACCGGCGGCCCCAACCACGGTGGCGGACACCGCTGACGTCCGGCTCACTGAAGTGACGCGCGGGTGGCCGTCCGGCCACCCGCGCGTTTCCCTTTTCCGGAGCTGATTACGCGCGGCCGGCGGGGGCGGCCGGCCGCGCGTAAGTCCTCATCCCTCAGCGGGTCGCCATGATGAGCCCGGCCGGGTCGGTGCAGACCAGCTCCAGCGCCCGGGCCACCACGGCCGGGTCGTACGTCGAGGCGTGGAACGTCGCCTCCAGGTGCAGCACCCCGCCCATCTCGGACGTGGTGAGCGTGATGCCCTCCGGCCCGTTGAGCGTCGGCACGCTCTGGTTGACCCGGCTCGCGGCCTCGACGGCCCAGGGCAGGTCGGCGAGCACGTCGTGCCGGCCCTGGTTGCTGAACGTCAGCCGGGGCCGCGGCTCGATCGCCACCTCCGACGGGTACGCGTCCGGCAGGCCCGGCGCGCCGGCCACCGCGATCTTGCCCTCGCGCAGCAGCATCATGGTCAGGATCCGGCCGGTGGCCAGTTCCGCCTTGAGCGTCGTGTGGATCGCCTGCGGGTCGGTCAGGCTCGGCGGGCTCAGGAACGGGCCCATGCAGAAGTTGCTGTCGATGCTGACGCCCTGGTCCACGTAACGCCGGGCGTCGGCCAGGAACGTGCCGCCGGACAGGTCCGGGTTCAGACCCAGCTCGCGCAGCGCCGCCGTGAACGCCGCGAACGTGATCGCCGAGGTGGTGACGCCGGGCGCGTACTGGTCGCGCCACGTGCGCATCTTGCCGAGCACCTCCGCCGAGCGGGCGGTCTCCACCGTCAGTCCCGGCGTCCACGGCCGCGTCGGCGACTCCTGCGGGTGCGGCGGCCGCGCGAAGCTCAGCCCCTGCTTCCACCGGCCCGGCTTGGTGCCGAACTGCTTCCACCAGGCCTTCGGCAGCGCCCACCGGTGCCGGACGGACGGGGCGATCTGCGCGGCCCGTTCCTCGCCGGCCGCCCGGACCAGCTCGCGGAGCAGCGTGTTCACCGGGCCCGCGTCGCCGTACGCGTGCGCCACCTTCATGGCCACGTACCCGCCGCCGGCCAGGATCCGCACCGGGTGGTGACCGCGCGGCTCGGCCTGCAGCTCGCGGGTCATCGCGTCGAAGTCGGCCGGCCCGTCACCGAGGTCGGTGACCGCCTCCCGGACGTAGGCCGCGAACGCGGCCGCGTCCATGTGCAGCCACTTGGCGCCGGCGCGGTCGAGACGCGACACCGCCCGGTGGGTCGGGTCGGCGGCGTGCAGGCCGATCAGGGCGGTCCGCAACCGCTCGGCGGTCACCCCGGTCAGCGGGCCGACGGTACGGATGTACTCCAGCGGCAGCCAGGCGCGTTCGCGCAGAGTCAGGCTGGTGGTCGACATGATGTTCTCCTCCAGGGGCGGGCGGGCGAGGACGACCCGCAGCACGGTCGGCGCGACGAGCACCATCTCGGCGGCCATCACCACTGCCACCCAGGTGACGAGTTCGGTGAGGCTGCCACGGCTGCCGCCGTACCAGGCGGCGACGAGCTCGGCGATGCCGGCGAAGACCGAGAAGATGCCGGCGCCCCGGACGCGGCCCTGCACCCGGGAGATCGCCAGGAAGAAGTGGTGGAAGACGAACGGCACGTAGGTCAGCGCCAGGATCATCAGCGCGGTGCCGGCCGACTCGGCGTAGCTCGCCCCGAACAGGCCCATGATCGGCTTGGCGAAGAAGACCACGATCAGCGAGACCGGCAGGCCGCCACCGAGACAGATGAGCAGGCCCATCCGCACCTTGGAGCGCAGCGCGGCCTTGTCGCCGCTGGCCACCGCGAACAGCGTCAGCGCCACGTTGCCGGGCACCATCGCCAGGAAGGACAGCACCATGAACGCGGTGTAGAAGGACGCGTTCGCCTCGGCCGACAGCACCGCGGTGACGACCAGGGGCAGTGCCGCGCGCGGTAGGTAGGTGGCCAGGTTCAGCAGGTTGTGGTCGAACGTCGCCCGGCCCCGGCCGCGGAGCAACGACACGCGCGGGCGTACCGAATCGACCATGCCCTTGCGCCGCAGCCTGCGGCCCAGGATCACCACCGAGAGCACCATCCCGGCGATCCAGGTGAGCAGCAGTTCGCCGCCGGTCAGGGTGAGCGGCAGCACGGCGAGCACGCCGAGCAGCACCAGCTTCACCACCGAGAACCAGGCGTTGCGCATCAGCTGCAACGGCCCCTGCAGGAGCCCGACCAGGGCCTCGTCCAGGACCAGCGTCATCGCGTTGAGCGCGATGCCGAAGACCAGCAGTACGGTGGCGGCCGTGCTGCCGAGCGCGTTCTGCAGGCCGGGGACGGCCAGGTGGGCGAGCGCGACGTAGATCAATCCGCCCAGCGTCGCGGCGCTGCCGGCGACCAGCAGGCAGGTGGAGATCAGTTCCCACTTGCGGCCACGCAGCGCGGGCAGGTCGGAGATCAGCATGGTGCCCATGCCGAACATGCCGATCGTGCCGATCAGCGTCATCGCGGAGACCGCCGCCGACGCCTGGCCGACGGCCTCGGCCGGTGCGGTACGCGCGGCCAGCCACCAGTACGCGAAGCCGAACAGCGAAGTGATCGCCGTCGTGGCCATCAGCGAACCGGCGTTCAGGAACAGGTCCAGATGCCCGCGCAGAACGGTGACCAGGCCACCACGACCCGGACCCTCCGGTCCCGGATCCAGGCTTTCCGGCACGACCTCGGTGACCGTACTTTCCACTACTACCGCCCCCAGTGCAGTGATCGAATCCAAACGGTAGTTACCCGTAGTATTCGACTGCCACGGCAGAGTGGTGCACACTCCGCACACTGTCCGGAGTGGAGAACCTGCGGACCGGGGGACGGGTCCGGGACGTTCGGTGGATCTTTGAGGCGCCTGGGACCTCAGGCGTTATGCCTGGTCACAGCCGTAACGTCCGATGCCGGGAGCGAGCCGGAACCAGGCGGGGCGCCTATTCCTCCCAGACCGGCACGGAGGGTAAACCCCGCTCGGCGCGGGCCGCGTCGGTGAGCTCCTGGATCAGCTCGGTCTTACCCCGCGTGTACGCGTCCCCCGGCCCGAACTTGTCCATCAGCTCGCGCTTGAGGGCGGCGTAGCGGTCCCGGTCGGCGGGATGGGCGAGCAGGTAGTCGCGCAGCAACCGCTCGTTGCGCACCGGCCAGCTCTCCGCCGTGACGACGTGCAGGTGGTACGCCGTGCTGTCGTAGTCCTCACGCCGGAAGAAGAGGCGCTGCGGCATGTCGGTCGGCACCCGGCGGTAGCCGAACGTTCCGAGCGCGCTGGTGTTGACGTCGTCGAGGTCCTCGAGGCTGGCCATCAGGTCGATCACCGGTTTGGCCGGCAGCCCGGGCACGGCGGTGCTGCCGACGTGCTCGACCGCCAGGAACAGCGGGGCCAGCACGACACAGGCCTGCCGGCCCAGGTCGGCCCACCGCTGGTCCGGCTCCGCGATCGTCACAGCCAACCCACCTTCTTCAAGCGCCGGTGCAGCACCACCGCGGCCCCGGCCATCAGCAGCAGCACGCCCGCGTAGCCGTATCTCCAGCCCAGCTCGGGCATGAACTCGAAGTTCATCCCGTAGATGCCGGCGATGGCGGTCTGCACGGCGGCGATCGCGGCCCACGACGCGATCTTGCGCATGTCATTGTTCTGGTCCACCGACACCTGCGCCAGCCGGGCCTGCAGGATCGAGTTCAGCAGATCGTCGAAACCGGCGACCCGGTCCACCGCCCGGTTCAGCCGCCCCCGCACATCCACCAGGTACGGGTACAGCCCCGCCGGTACGACGTCGCGGTCGAGCAGCCGCTGTAACGGCTCCTGCAGCGGCAGCACCGCCCGCTTGAACTCCACCATCTCGCGCTTGAGCTGGTAGATGTGCGCGATGTCGGGCGGCTTGCTGGCGGAGAAGGAGATCTCCTCCAGCGCCTCGAGGTCGTGCTCCACGTGCGCGGCGACCTCCAGGTAGAGGTCGACCATGCGGCTGCTGACCGCGTACGCGACTGCCCACGGCCCCTCGGCCAGCAGGGCGGGCCGCTGCTCCAGCTCCTGGCGGACCGGCCGCAGCGCGCCCGCGGCCCCGTGCCGCACGGTGATGACGAAGCGGTCCCCGATCAGCACGGTGACGTCGCCGGTGTCCACCACCTCGGAGCTCTCGGTCAGCTCCTCGTGCTCGACGTAGCGCGCGGTGCGCAGCACGAGCCGGGTGACCTCGCCGATCACCTCGGCGGCGGGCCGGTGCCCGGCCGCGGCGGCCTGTTCGGCGGTGAGCTCGTGCAGTCCGAAGACCCGGGCGATCGCGGCCATCGTGGGCTCGTCCGGCTCGTGCAGCCCGAGCCAGACGAACGCGTCCTTCTGCCGGTGCGCCTGCCGGACGGCGTGCGCGTAGTGCAGCTGTCCGGGCCGGCGCGCACCAGCGTGATACACGGCACAGTCGACGACGGCGTCGGGATTGCTGCGCCTCTGCTCCGGCTCGGCGGGCACCGGGCGGGTCAGGCCCTCGATGAGCCGGCCGAGCGTACGCGGAAGGGAGCGCGTCTCGCGCCGCCGCAATCCGAACATCCGCGGTTCCCCCATCGATCGCCGGTCGTCCGGGATGACGGTAACGGTTGACCGCCCGCTTACGCCGCACCGTGTGCCCGTACCGGGTTCGGATCCTGCACCGGCGCGGGCCGGGCCGGCTCGGGGAGTCCGGCCCGGCCGCCCGGATCAGGCCGAGCGACGCATCGCCCGGGTGCCGACCAGCAGGCCGAACGCGCCCACCACGGCCGCCGCGATCGCGCCGGTCACGGTCGTCGACGCCCAGACGTCGCCGTTGAACAGGGCCCGTTCCGCGTCGACCACGTAGGTCAGCGGGTTCCACTTCGACAGTGCCTGCAGCCAGCCCGGCCCGGCCTCGACCGGCAGCAGCATGCCCGCGAGCAGCAACAGCGGGAACAGCAGCGTCTGCTGCACGGTCCAGAAGAGCCACTCCTGGTTCTTCGCCGCCAGCGCCAGCGTGTACGACAGCGAGCCGAGTCCCAGGCAGAAGACGGACAGGATGACCAGACCCAGCAGCGCGCCGCCGAGGTGCAGGTCGAAACCGAACGGCAGGCAGATCGCCACGATGATCGCGGCCTGCACGACCACCGGCACGATCTCCTTGAGCGCGCGCCCGATCAGCAGTGCGGGCCGGCGCAACGGGGTGACCAGCATCCGCTCGTGGGACCCGGTCTGGATCTCGAAGAGCAGGTTGGAACCGGTCATCGAGGTGCCGAACAGGCACGACATCACCACGATGCCGGGCACGAACCACTGCAGGCTCAGATCGTCGGGCAGCAGCGGCGCGAACAGGCCCAGGAAGACCAGCGGCTGGACCATCGAGAAGACGACGGTGAACGGGTTGCGCAGGACCGGCCGCAGCTCGCGGCTGAAGACCACGGCGGTGTCGGTGACGAGATTGGTCATGACTCAGGCCTCCACGAGAGCGGGTGCGGTTTCCTCGGTGTCCCCGGCCGACCGGGCGGCGCCGCCCTCGCGCAGGCTGCGGCCGGTCAGCTGGAGGAAGACGTCGTCGAGCGTGGCCCGCCTGACCTCGATCTCGGCCGGGGGCAGCCCCCAGGCGCGCAGATCGTCGAGCAGGCCGGTGACCAGCCGGGGAGCCCCGGCGACGGAGATGGTCACCTCGGTGCCGTGCCGGTGGGACTTGTGCGGGACGCGGGCCGCGGCCGCCGCCGCGTCGGTCTCGTGCTCGAAGCCCAGCACGATCCGGTCGCCGACGTGCTCGTCCTTGAGCCGGGCCGGGGTGTCGTCGGCGATGATCCGGCCGTGGTCGATCACGATGACCCGTTCCGCCATCGCGTCCGCCTCGTCGAGGTAGTGGGTGGTCAGCACGATCGTGGTGCCGTACCGCTCGCGCAGCTCGACGATGTGCTCCTGCAGGTTGGCCCGGTTCTGCGGGTCCAGCCCGGTCGAGGGCTCGTCGAGGAAGAGCAGCTCGGGAGCGTGGATCAGGCCCATCGCGATGTCCAGGCGGCGGCGCTGGCCGCCGGAGAGCGTCGACACGGTCCGGTCGGCGACCTCGCCGAGGTCGAGCGACTCGATCAGCTCGGCGGCGCGCCGCCGGGCGTCGGCGACTTTCATCCCGTACGCGCGACCCTGGCTGATCAGCTCGTCGCGACCGCGCTGGCTGTGCGCGGCGCCGTTGCCCTGACCGATGTAGCCGATCCGGTGGCGTACCTCGCGTTGCGCGCGGACCACGTCGTGGCCGGCGACCCGGGCGGTGCCGGAGGTCGGCGGGATCAGCGTGGTGAGCATGCGCAGGGTGGTCGACTTGCCGGCGCCGTTCGGGCCGAGCAGCGCGACCAGCTCACCCGGGGCGACGGTGAGGTTGATCCCGCGTACCGCCTGCACGTCCTTGAAGTGCCTGGTCAGCTCGTGTGTCTCAATCATGGGCATCACGCTAGGAGCAGATGCGGCCACTTTCTGACCGCAATCGACGGCAAACTGATGACATGGCGAACACGAGTGCCCGGATGCTGCGGCTGCTCTCCCTGCTGCAGACCCACCGCTACTGGCCCGGCACGGAGCTGGCGGACCGGCTGGAGGTCAGCCCGCGGACCCTGCGCCGCGACGTCGACCGGTTGCGCGAGCTCGGCTATCCCGTCGACGCGGCCCGCGGCGTCGCCGGCGGCTACCAACTGCAGGCGGGCGCGGCGGTGCCACCGCTGCTGCTCGACGACGAGGAGGCGGTCGCCATCGCGGTCGGGCTGCGCACCGCGGCGGCCGGGGCGGTGGCCGGCTTCGAGGAGACCTCGGTGCGGGCCCTGGCGAAGGTCATCCAGCTGCTCCCGCCCCGGCTGCGCAAGCGCATCGACGCGTTGCAGGCGGCGACCGCGCCCGGGGTCTTCGGCGGCGGCCCGACCCTGGACGCCGCCAGCCTGACCACGATCGCGCTCGCCTGCCGCGGCGAGGAGCGACTCCGCTTCGCCTACACACCCCGCGAAGGCGCCGGATCCTCCCGCTACGTCGAACCGCACCGCCTCGTCTCGCTCGGCCGCCGCTGGTATCTGGTCGCCTGGGACCTCGACCGCGGTGACTGGCGCAGCTTCCGGATCGACCGGCTGACCGCGCCGCAGCTGACCGGCGCCCGCTTCCGCCCCCGAGAGATCCCCGGCGGCGACCCGGTGGCCTGGATGCGCTCCCGGCTGGCGGCGGTGCCGAGCCGCTACGACGTGTCGGTCGTCATCGGCCGGCCCGCGCCGGAGGTGCAGAGCTTCGTGGGCCAGTGGGGCACGGCGGAGCCGGTGTCGGCGGCGAGCTGCCGGCTGCGGATGAACGTGGACGACCTCGGCTGGCCGGTCATGGTGCTGGGCATGCTGGGCGCCGACTTCACAGTGGAGTCACCTCCGGAATTGCGCGATCAGGCCCGCGCAGCAGGCGAAACCCTGCTGCGCGGAGCCGATCGGTAGCTGGACGGATCGGCGCCCCCGTGGCGCCGATCCGCACGAGAAACCTATCGACCGGGTACGACACTTTTTCGCGTCGCCGGCGGCCGAAACGGTCCTAGGCTGCCGGTATGACTGTCCTCAGAGTCCGGGGCACGGCCGTGGCGACCGGCGAACCCGTCGACCTCTACGCCGACGGCGACCGCTGGACCACCGACCCGGTGCCGGAGGCCGAGATCGTCCCCACCGGCTGGCTGCTCCCGGGCCTGGTCGACGCGCACACCCATCCCGGCTTCGAGGAGGTCGGCGGCCCGCTGGACCACCGCGTGCTCCGCGACCACCTGCACCAGCATGTCGACAGTGGAGTGACGCTGATCCGGGCGCCCGGACTGGCCGGTGACCCGCCCGACTGGTTCGGCACCGATCCGGACGTGCCGCGCGCGGTGCATGCCGGCCCGTGGATCGCCCGGCACGGCGACTTCTTCGACGGCTGGGGCCGCCGCGCCACCCACACCGAACTGCCCGGGCTCGCCGCGGCGCAGGCCGCCCGCACCGGCTGGGCGAAGCTCATCGCCGACTGGAAGAGCGACGCGGACCACATCCCGGCCGACGTGCTGCGCGCGGTCGTCGAGCAGGTCCATGCCGTCGGCGGCCGCGTGGCTGTGCATTCCCAGCAACGATCCGGCGGTACGGCGGCAGTCGAGGCCGGCGTCGACTCCCTGGAACACGGCACCTGGCTCGACACCGAGTTGCTGACCCGGATGGCCGCCCAGGGCACCGCGCTCACCCCGACGTTGTCGGTGCTGCTCAATGGCGTACCGGTGGTCACCGCCCGCCCGGACAGCGAGTTCCGCAGCTGGTGGCTGGCCGGCGTGGCCGCGCACCCGGCGACCGTCGCGGCCGCGGCCGAGGCCGGCGTGACGCTGCTGGCCGGTACGGACTCCCTGCCGCACGGCCGCATCGCCGACGAGGTGCGCGCCCTGGCCGGGGCCGGGGTCAGCGCGCACGACGCGATCGGCGCCGCGTCCTGGACCGCCCGCGCGTACCTCGGCCTGCCGGGCCTGGAAGCCGGCGCACCGGCCGACGCGGTGGTCTATGCCGAGGACCCGCGCACCGACCTGGACCAGCTCGGGCATCCGCTCGCGGTGATCCTGCGCGGTCGCCGGATCCGGTGAAACCCGGCTGAGAATGTCGGTGGTGACCGGCATACTTCCGGTCGTGAACCAGGTGCCGGAAACCGTCGACGACGTCATCGAGCTGGCCCGCTCCGGCCGGCGGCTGAAATATGTCCTCTTCTGGGGCCACCGGCCACAGCGCGACGGCAGCATCGGCACCGGCTGCCTGAGCCAGTGGTGGCCGTCGGCGTTCACTGTGGACGGTGTCCGGTTCAGCTCGGCGGAGCATTACATGATGTGGCGCAAGGCGCTGCTCTTCGGCGACGAGGAGACCGCCCGGCTCATCGTCGCGGCGAGCCACCCCCGCCAGGCCAAGATGCTGGGCCGCCGGGTCCGCGGCTTCGACGAGCAGACCTGGGTCCAGCACCGCTGGTCCATCGTCACGCAGGCCAGTGTGGCGAAGTTCGGCCAGCGTCCCGAGCTGCGCGACTTCCTGGTCGGCACGGGGGAGCGGATCCTCGTCGAGGCCAGTCCCACTGACCGGATCTGGGGCATCGGACTGACCGCCACCGACGAGCGGACGGCCGACCCGGCCCAGTGGCAGGGGCTCAATCTGCTCGGCTTCGCCCTGATGGCGGCCCGCGAGCAGCTCAGGGGATGAGCTTGCGCATCCGCCAGGTCCACACGTCGTCCTCCGGGCCGGCGCCGTAGGCCTTGCGCTTGCCCAGCTGTTCGAAGCCGCGCGCCCGGTAGAACGGGATGCCCTTGATGTTGTCCACGACCACGGAGGCCCACAGCTCCTCGGCGCCGGCCTCGGTCACCTGCTCGATGACTCTGTTCAGCAGCAGGGTGCCGAGCCCGCGCCCGCGTTCGGCCGGGTCCAGATAGATGACGAAGAGCTCTCCGACGCCCGGCGCGGTCGTGCCACCACCGGCCGCGCCGAGCACCCGGCCGTCTTCCTCGACGACCTGGTAGCCCAGCCAGCCGGGCGGGCTCGCGGCGACCTCCCCGGCCACCCGCTCCGGGTCGTAGAACTCGGCGATGACCCGTTCGACGTAGTCGCCGGGCACCAGGCCGGCGTAGGTGTCCCGGTAGGCGTCGGTGCAGATCCGGCAGATGGCCGCCACGTCGCCGGCGGTGGCGTCTCGGACACTCGCGTTCATGCGAGGCAGGTTAACCCGGCCGCGACCGGCCCGCCGGTCAGCACCGGCCCGCCGGTCACCACCGGCGGCGGTGGCCCGCGCGGTCACGGACCGTGGCCCAGACCATCTTGCCGCCCGCGGTCGGGATGGCACCCCAGGCCACCGAGTCGAGGTGCACCACGCGCAGGCCGTGCCCGCGCTCGTTGAGCGGCAGGCCCGGCTCCACCGGGCAGGGGTCGATGATCTGCGGCAGGGTGGGGTCGCGGTCCCGGACCGCCAGGTGCAACGCGGTGCCGCGACGCGAGATCGACACCTCCATTTCCGTACGGGCGTGCTCGACCGCGTTGGCGACCAGCTCGGAGAGCACGGCCCGGCCGGGGTGCAGCAAAGGGGCGAGGTTCCAGGCGTGGCAGGCGCCGCCGACAAGATTGCGCGCGACGCCGGGCGAGACGGGCGAGGGTGGCAGCCGCATCCGGACCACGTCGGTCAGCGGGCGGCTGCCGGTGAGCGACTCGCGGGCCTCCGCGACCGAGGCGAACAGGGGCAGGTAGCGCTGGGCACCGATCTGGCCCAACCGATGCGCGAGCGGCGACTCGGCCGGCAGGCAGAGTGCGAGCCGGGCCGGCGGATCGGCGGCTGCGGCGGCCTGGGTGGCGGACAACCACACCGGCACGCTGTCGGTCGCCGGGTCCGTCACGCCGGACACGTCGATGAGGATCGCGGCGGGACTCTCGGCCAGGCAACGGCCGATCTCCAGGGCCACCGTGGCGCCCAGCTGCGGATGCCAGTCGCCGCGTACCGCGATGTCGATGACCGCCCCGTCCACGTCCGCGGTGACCGACACCTGGGCGCGGTCCCCGTCGAGCGCGGGCAGGAACAGGTACGGAGGGTTCTCCTCCATGGACTCGGCTCCTCAGTCGACACGTCGGTCCGGGTATCAGGCAGTCTCGGCCGCTGTCCGCTGCCGGTCAACGAAGCTCACCCGTACGGGTGCAATCGGTCGCCTCCGCCAGGGAGGATGGGCGGGTGACCGGACTAGGTGCCATCTTCCTGCCCCAGAATCCGCCCGAGCGGCTGCGGAGCATCGCCCGCGCCGCTGACGAGGCCGGCCTCGAACAGCTCTGGCTGTGGGAGGACTGTTTTCTGAACAGCGGTGTCGCGGCCGCCGCGGCCGCGCTGGCCTGGACGACGAGGCTGCGGGTCGGTATCGGCATCCTGCCGGCGCCGCTGCGCAACGTGGCCCTGACCGCGATGGAGGTCGCCACGCTGCACCGGATGTTCGGCGACCGCGCGATCGTCGGCGTGGGGCACGGCGTGCAGGAGTGGATGGCCCAGGTCGGCGTCAAGGCGGCGTCGCCGATGACCATGCTGCGGGAGCAGGTCACCGCCCTGCGGGAACTGCTGCACGGCGAGACCGTGACCACCGAGGGCCGCTACGTGCGGCTGGCCGAGGTCAAGCTCGACTGGCCGCCGGAGCAGCCACCGGCGCTGCTCATCGGCGCGACCGGTCCCAAGACTCTGCAACTCTCGGGTGAACTGGCCGACGGCACGATCCTGACCGGCGGCACCTCCCCGGAGGGCGTCCGGGCGGCCCGGGAGCACATCGGCGGCGCGGACGGCCACCAGCTCGTCGTCTTCCTGCCGGCTGCGTTCGGTCCCACGGCGGCTGACCGCATGGCCCGCCAGCAGGAGCGCTACGGCATGGACTTCCCGGGAGTGGCGGGCGACGCCCAGGCGGTGGCGGCGACGGTCGAGCGCTTCGCCAAGGCCGGGGCGACCACGGTGGTTCTCCAGCCGACGGTGGACGACCCGGACCCGGAAGCGTTCGTCCGGGCCGTGGCGACAGAGGTACGCCCCCTGGTCGGCTGACCCTGCACTATCTTGTCCGACATGCCCATTTCGCCATACCTTCACAGCCTGCGCGAAGTCGTCGGCCACCGGATGCTGCTGCTGCCAGGCGTCACAGCGGTCGTCTTCGACGACGCGGGCCGGCTGCTGCTGGGCCAACGCGCGGACAACGGCACCTGGGCACTCATCGCGGGCACGATGGACCCGGGCGAGCAGCCGGCGGAGACGGTCGTCCGAGAGGTGTACGAGGAGACGGCTGTGCACGTGGTCCCGGAAAGGATCACCAGCGTGCTGACCCAGCCGCCGAACACGTACCCGAACGGCGACGAGACGGAGTTCGTCGACATCACGTTCCGCTGCCGGGCGGTCGGCGGGGAGGCCCGGGTGAACGATGACGAGTCGCTGGCGGTGGGCTGGTTCGAGCTGGGCGACCTGCCCCCGATCAACGACCTGAACCGCCGGCGTATCGAATACGCATTGATGCCCGGTGCGGACGCGTGGTTCAGCGCCCCGGCCGTCCACCAGCCCTGACCTGCGGCGCTGCGGCCGTTCTCCTCCCGGCCGGTCCTCGCCGGGCCCTTTGTGGTTTCAGAGTGGGCGGGCTCGCACGTGGTCGTCGTGCCAGACGTCGCCGACCAGGAACTTCTTCGTGCCGATGATCTCGAAGCCGTGTTTCGCGTAGAACTTGGCCGCCCGCTCGTTGCGCTGGTTGACGCCCAGCCAGCAGAGCCGCGCCCCGGTCGCCGCGGCGGCCTCGAGCGTCGCCGTCATCAGCTTCGCGGCAATGCCGGAGCCGTGGTTCCGCGCGGCGACATAGAACTTGCTGAGTTCGATCGCCGGCGCCGCAGTCGAGTCGTCGGCGGAACGGACCACGGCCGCCAGTTCTGGATCCTGGATCGGGCCGCCGATCAGCATCGCGTACCCGACCGCCTCGCCGGCGTCCTCGGCCAGCAGCAGGATCCGCGCCGGGTCGGCCAGATATTTCTCGAAGCTCGCCAGAGCGAGATGCTCGGCGATGAAAGCGTCGATGTCGGTCTGAAGCGTGCCGGGCGGGGTAGCCAGACCGAAGGTGTCAGCCGCAAGCCGGTGCAGCTCAGCCGCGTCCACCGGGACCGCGCGCCGGATGGTGATCGCCATGGCGTCACGATAACGGCGGCGTGACGCGGGCCATCGGGGCGTCCCGAAACTGGAAAGAGGGTTTAGAGTCGTGCCGACCGACCGATCGACGGTCCGGAACGGGAGGATGAAGCGGTGAGCGAACCGGCATTCCAGCGCAGAGGCCTCGGCGACGTGATCCCGGTGCCGGCCGAGGTGCGGCCCGACCCGGCCGCCGACTTCACGATCGGCGACGGTACGGCGATTCGCACGGCGCCCGGTTCCGCGGAGGCCCGCCGGATCGGTGAGTACCTCGCCGCGCTGCTGCGCCCGGCCACCGGGTACGCACTGCCGGTCGGTGAGTACTCCGGTGAGATCGTCCTGCTGCTCGACCCCGCCCCCGACCTCGACGCGGATGGCGATTTCGATGGCGCCTCGGACGAAAGTTACCGGCTTGAGGTCAGCGCGTCCGGTGTCACGGTGCGGGCTGCCGCGGCGGCTGGGCTGTTCGCCGCCGTGCAGACGCTGCGGCAGCTGCTGCCCGCCGCGATCGATGCGGTCGCCCCGCAGCAAGGCACGTGGGTGGTGCCCGGCGGAGAGATCGTCGACCGCCCCCGGTTCCCGTACCGCGGCGCGATGCTCGACATCGCCCGGCACTTCTTCACCGTCGCCGAGATCAAGGCGTACATCGACTCGCTGGTCCAGTTCAAGATCAATCACCTGCATCTGCACCTGACCGATGACCAGGGCTGGCGGCTGGAGATCGACGGCTGGCCCCGGCTCACCGAGGTCAGCGGCGGCGAAGGCACGGGCGTGGACGGCGCCGGGCCGGGCTTCCTGACCCGCGCGGACTACACCGAGCTGGTCGGCTATGCGGCCGACCGGTTCGTGACGATCGTGCCGGAGATCGACATGCCGGGACACGTGAACGCGGCGCAGGTCGCGTACCCGGAGCTGACCGCGGACGGCGTGGCGGTGACCCCCCGCACCGACATGGAGGTCGGCTACAGCTCGCTGGTCGCGGACAAGGAAGAGACGTACGCGTTCGTCGAGGACGTCATCCGCGAGGTCGCGGCGCTGACCCCGGGCCCGTACCTGCACATCGGCGGCGACGAGGCCCAGGCCACGACGGCGGAGGACTACCGCACGTTCATCCAGCGGGTGCTGCCGCTGGTCGCCAAGTACGGCAAGCGCGTCGTCGGCTGGCACGAGATGGCGGGCGTGGAGCTCCCGGAAACAGCGATCGCCCAGTACTGGCGAATCGAAGCAACCGACGAGGGCACCGCCCGCGCAGCCGCCAACGGCAGCAAGGTGATCATGTCCCCGGCGGACCGCACCTACCTGGACATGAAGTACACCCCGGAAAGCAAGCCCGGCCTGGACTGGGCAGGCGTGATCAACGTCGAACGGTCATACGACTGGGACCCGGCAGACCGCCTCCCGGGCGTATCAGAGCAACACCTCCTCGGCGTCGAGGCGCCGCTGTGGTCGGAAACGCTGCGCAGTCTCACGGACGTGCAGACGATGACATTCCCGCGCCTGCCGGCCGTCGCGGAGATCGGCTGGTCCCCGCGGACCACCCACGACTGGGAGTCGTTCCGGCAGCGGCTGGCGGCTTTCGGTCCCCGCTGGCGTAATCAGGACATCGCCTTCCATGCGTCTCCGGAGATTCCCTGGACGTAGGCCGACCGCACCTCGGGCCACGACGTCCGGGGCGAAGCCGGACGTCATGGTCCGTGAGCGGCGGCAATAGGCGGGCTTGGGAGATGGGTCCCGCTCTGCGGTGGGTCCCGCTCAGCGCGGCAGGGTGCTGCTCTGCGGTGGGTCCCGCTCAGCGCGGCAGGGTGCTGCTCTGCGGTGGGTCCCGCTCAGCGCGGCAGGTGCTGCTCTGCGGTGGGTCCCGCTCAGCGCGGCAGGTGCTGCTCAGCGGTAGGTCCCGCTCAGCGGCCGGTGCCGCCCAGCGGTGGGACCCGCTTCGTTGCAGGACCCCGCTTCGCGGGAGGTCGCCCTGCGGCAGGACCCAGCCCGCTCGGCGGTAGTACCCGGCCGCTCCGCGGTGAAGCCCACCAAGGCCCGTCGCTTGGCAACCACCACCCAACTGCGGTCCCGCCGCTAACCTGCGGCGACCGAGGAGCCAATCCAAGCCACCCCAGCCGGCCAGGGCGTCAGCCGATCCGCTCGACCAGGGCGACGTGGTCCTTCGCCGGATCCGAAACCGCACCAACTCCCCAGAACGCCGACGTCCCAGGAATGTTCTCCACGGCCGAAAGGAACGGATCCGCCGCCCAGAACGGATCGCCGGCCCGGACCTTCGGCCCGTAGACCACACTCCACTTCTTGCCCTGGTACCGCAGGAACAGCGACCCCGGGTACGACACCCCGTACGGCTCGCTCGGGTTGCTCCCGGTCACCCACAGATTCCCCGCTGCGTCGCCGCCGACAGCCCACAGATTGGCCGATTCGGTCGGTGCGGCCACGCGCCGCCACGAGACGCCATCCCAGTGCATGATCAGCGGCTTCGGTCGAGACGAGTCGTACTCGATCGTCCCGACCGCCCACGCGTCGGTGGCCGAGCGCGCGTACACACCGGTCAACCGTGCACTGGGCACCTTCGGCAGCGCCGCCACCCGCCAGATGTCGCCGGTGCGCTGCACGATCAGGGGTTCCGGGTAACCAGCGTTGTCCACATGCCACGAGCCGACCGCGAACGCAGCTCCACCCGGTGCAGTCGCCACCGCCTGCAGGCCGCCGCTCCAAGCGTCACTCCCAGGCACGACCACCTCGTGCAAACGCTGACCGTCCCACTCCATGACGAGAGCGCCACCCGCACGCCGGGCGCCGACGACCAGCGGCTTGCCGTTGCGGGCCGCCACGTCACTGAACCGGCCCTGATCAGCCACTGGATAGCCCCGCCAGGCCGTGCCGTCCCAGCGAGCCGCGTACGGCAACTGCCTGTCGTCCTGCCCGACCGCCCACACGTTCGAGGAATCCACCGCGCTCACCGCCTCCGGTGAGTCGAACGGCGCGGGCAGGAGGCTCTCCGACCACGTCCTGCCGTTCCACCGCACCAGCGCAGCCGGCTGGGCCGGAATGCGCCCGTACGCGTTGTCCTGATATCCCACCGCCCAGGCGTCAGCCGAACCGGTCGCGCTCACGTCGACCAGCCGGCTCGCCGGTTTCAGTGGCGGTTCCGCCGCGATCCGCCAGGTCGCCGCCGCCTCGGCCGGCACCGCACCGGCCAGGCTGACGGCGATCGCACCGACCACTGCCACCACCGGCGCACCCCTCATCGCCCCCATGGACATCTCCCTCGATAGGTGGAATGCCCATCAGCGTCACAGCTGTCGATGGTCGGCGCGAGGTGTGCGGCATGGCCGTAAGGACCTCGTAAGAGATCCCTCGTCGTTCACGGAACTACGATTTCCACGTCGCTGGCCGGTCGGGCCGGGATGCGGCTCAGGTTGATGCTCAGGTCCTGCGGTGGCAGGTAGTAGTCGAGCTGGGCCAGCCGTTGCACCAGGGTGCCCAGCAGGGCGACCGTGATCCGTTCGCCCGGGCAGCGGTGACCCGTGCGGGGATCGCCGCCACCCTGCGGGATCAGGTCGAACTCGCCGATCGGCCGGTCCACGAAACGCTCCGGACGGAATTCGTACGGCTGAGGGAAGAGCAGGTGGTCATGGTTCTGGCCGTAGACATCGAGCAGCACCAGGGCGCCCTTCGGGATGCGCTCGCCGGCGAAGATCAGGTCGGCGATCGCCCGTCCGCCGAGGAACGGGGCGAACGGATAGAAGCGGCGCACCTCGTGCACGAAGGCCGCGGTGAACTCGTGGTCGCCGTCCCGCAACGGGCGGCGGTGCTGCGGCCAGCGGTCCAGGGCGTGCGCGCTGAACGCGACGAACCACGCGACCGCCGTCGCCGGACGGATGATGTTGATCAGTTCCACGGCTGCCGTACGGGGCTTGAGCGGCTCGCCGTCCTCGCGGAAGTGCGCGATCGTGGTGATCGCCGCATCGGCCGGTGCGATGACCTCGCCGCTGCGTACCCCCTCGATCTTCTGGGCCAGCCAGCGCTCGCGCCGGCGGCGGGCCGCCAGGGCGCGCCAGTGCCGTGGGCCCGGGGTCGCGAAGCCGTCCACCATCGCGACCAGGTCGGCGGCCAGTTTCGGCAACTCGGCGTCAGTGACCGGGATGCCGGCCCACCGGGTCACCGCACGGGCGATGACCAGGGCGGACTCGTCGAAGAGAGTCACCGACGGCCGGCCGCGCCAGCTCTCCGCCGCCTCGTCGAACGATTCGCCGACCAGCTTGGCCAGCACGTCGATGCCGTCGTTCATCAGCAGCGCGACGAACAGCGCCTTGCGGTGCCGGTGCGCTTCCCCGTCGAGCGTGTGCACCGCGCCCTTGCCGAACAGCGTGGCCACGACCGGGTGCGGCAGGGCAGTGTGCCGCTCGATGTGGCTCTCGTCGTAGAAGAACCGCACGGCCTCCGGTCCGCAGATCGCCACCGCCCGCTGGCCCAGCACCCGCAGGCGCACGGGCCGGTCGTGATGCCGGCGGCGAAGATCGGGCAGCCAGGCGTAGCCCTTGATGCCGGCCACGAGAGTCTGATCGAGGTCAGTCATGCGGTCGTGGATCCCCACGACGCCGCCGCCGAAACGGCGGCGTTGTGTCACCGGCGTGATCGTCCCGAAATCTTCCTTAAATCTTCTTACCGGTACGGCGGGCCGACACGCCGGATCCGCGCACGTCACCGCCCTTGTTCGGGGCTCAATCGTGACCGTCCGGCGGAGCGGCGGCCATGGCGTTGTCGTAGGCCGGCCCTAGGCTAGCCGCGTGCAGAAGAGGGTGCTGGCATCGGCGACCGCGCTGGCCGGGTTCCTGCTCGTCGCGGCACTGCAGCTCGCGCTGGTCGTGGTGCCGGTCCTGCTGCTGCTCTCGATGCTGCCGGGCGCTGCCGCGCTGCGCCTCGGCGTCCCGGTCTGCATCGCGACGGTCGGCGTGATGGCGTACGCGACCTGGCGCGCCCTGCACACGCGCCGCCCCGAGCCGGTCGGCATCCCGGTGACCCGCGCGGACGCCCCGCGCCTGTGGGAGCTGCTCGACGGTGCCGCGGCAGCCGCGGGCACCCGTACCCCCGACCGGGTGACGATCGTCGCCGACGCGGCCGCGAAGATCATCGAGCGCACCCGCCTGCTCGGCCTGCTCGGCGGCCGCCGCGACCTCTACCTGGGCCTGCCCCTGCTCCAGGCGTGGGACGAAGCACACCTGCGCGCGGTCGCGGCCCACGAGCTCGGCCACTTCTCGCCGCGGCTGGGCCGCCTCGCACCCCTGGCCTACCGCGGCCGCGTGGCGGTGGGCCGGACGGTGCCGCGCATCCCGCCGCGCAATCCCGCCGGACCACTGCTGCGGACGTACGCGAAGTGGTACCGCCGGATCGACGCACCGTTCAGCCGGGCCCAGGAGCTGACCGCCGACCAGATCGCTGCCGAGTACGCCGGCCGTGCCGCCGCCACCGCAGTGCTGCGCGACCTGCCGGCGCTGGACGCTTTGCAACAAATCTTCCACGCTGAGTATCTCGGACCGGGCTGGCAGGCGGGGCACGTGCCGGACGACCTGTTCGGCGGGTTCCTCCGGGTGCTGGCGGCCCGGGCGGACGACGTGGCGGTGCTGCGTGCCCGCGACCCAGGAGTGCCGTCCACTTGGGACACCCATCCGCCGGTCAACGAGCGGCTCGCGGCACTGAGCGCGGCCCAGGTTGTCACGCCACGAACGCCCGGCGCTGACGAGCGAGAGTCGGAGTTGGTCGGCGCGGCGGCCTCGACCTCCAGCGCCTCGATGACCACGGCCGGGCTGAGCACGGGCGGGCCGGTTACTGCAGGTGGGCCGAGCGCCACTGGGTCGGGCGCCGGGGTCGGGCTCAACGCCGGCGAGCCGTCTACTGCAGGAGGGCTGACCGCTAGCGAGCCGGGTGCCGGCGGCGGATCCGGCGCCATTGGGCTGGTTGTTGCAGGCGGGCCGAGCGTCGGCGGGCCGAGCGCTGGAGGTGGATCGAGCGCCGAGGGCCGGTCGAGCGCTGGCGGTTCGGAAACCGACGAAGCCGGGAAGCCGGTGGATTCGCCCGTTGCGGCGGTGCGCGAGGACGCATCGCCGGATCCGGCATCCAGCGGTTTGTCCGTCACCCCAGGCCGGCCGAAGTCGCCGACGGGATCTTCGGCCGCCGCGTCCGAGCTCGATGTGGAAGCTGCGTCCGAGCCCGACCAGGCAACGATCGCGCCGGTCGGCGTGGACGATGCGCAACCGGCCGGGTTCGAGCTCGGCGCCCCGGCCGGAGACCTGGTGCCCGACCTGCCCGGACTCGGGCGGGCGCTGCAAGGCGTCGCCTTCCCCGCCCAAGGCCGCACCACCGTCGACTGGGACTCCTTCTTCGGAGCCGCCCGCACGGTCGAGATGCAGCGAGAGGCCGACGCCGCCCTGGCCACCATCTCCCGCGCCGCCGCCGTCCCCGTCGTGACGGCCGCCGATGTCCTCGACCTCGCCGCCGACGGCCGGCTGCACAAGGCCGCCGAGTCGGTCTTCGCCGGCCTTCCCGCCGACGAGACCGCCGCCCGCGTGGCCGAGCTCGTCACCCTCCTGCTCGCCCTGGCCGCGCTGCGCAGCGGGGCCGCCCGCTGGCGGCACAGCTGGACCGGCAACGCCGAGCTCATCGCCGCCGACGGCGCCCACCTCGACCTCGGTGGCCTCGCCGCACTGGCCAGTGACCCCGCGACGGTCGCCACCGCCCGGGAGCGGCTCGCCGAGCTGCGCATCGATCCCGCCGCCGTGGCCGGCGCTGACACCGCACAGACCCGGCCCGAGGTCGTCGGCGGCGTGGTCAACCTGATCATCGACGGTGCCCGGACCGACCTGCTGATCGTCGACACCGGACTGTTCCTCGTGCCCGGTCTGCCCCGTTCCCAGAACGGCTCGGCCAAGCGCCGACTCGCCCGGTTCGCGGCCGCCGATGTGCCGCAGCGCGACGAGACCGCGCCCGGCAGCCGGTTCGTGCCGTTCGCCGAGGTGGCCGGCGCGACCCGGACGCGGCGCCGCAGCTGGGATCTGAGCCTGCGGGACGGCGGGACGCTCAGCGTGCGGACGGCGCTGGACTCCGACGAGTTGCCGGGTGGCTGGGCGGCGCTCGACGACGCCGTAGCGTTCCTGTCCCGCACCAGATAGTTCGCTGGCCGGCTGAACTGTTGATCGTCGGCGTCCGTGGTGAAGAAAGAGACGTCATTCCGACGGGATGAGTCACGAACTTGTCACCAGGGGTCATCATGGGTGCCATGTTCGTTTGCTTACCCTTCGCCGAATTGGGTAGATGAGGGCCACTCGAAGCGGCGATGATCGTCACTGACAGGGGGGAGGGGCGCTATGGAACGGGGACCGATGGCGCTCTTCGGGGCCATCGTCGCGATTGGCCTCGGACCGGCAATGTGGCTCGGCGTGCAGTTCGGTCAGGTGACGTTGTCGCCTGAGCGTCCGCCCGCCGTGACATCCGTGCAGAACGACGTGGAGGCGCCCCGCGGCGGTTCCGGTGCGGGCGACGCACCGACAGAGGCCGAGGCGATCCGTACCGAACCGAAGTCGAACACCCAACCGCTCACCCGGACCAAGAACGCCCGCCCGGCCACGACCAAGTCGCCGTCGCCATCGCCGTCCGATTCGGAGACGCCGCCGACGTCACCGACCGACCCGGCCTCCTCGGAGACGCCGGATCCCGGTGGCAACGAGACGACCCCGCCGACGGAGTCGTCGACCCCGCCGGACGATCCGCCGCCGGACGACGAGGACCCGGACGTGCCGCCACAGCCGCCGACCAACCCGCAGACCGAGCTGACCGCGAACGACGCCTCACTCGTCTGACGACTGATCCACCCGGAGCCCGGGCCCGAGCGGCCCGGGCTCCGCGCTGTCCGAGGAGCCGTCGGAGAGACGGTCCGAGCAAGCGGCGGAGTGACCATCCGAGGAAGCGGAGGAAAGGGGAGCTGAGGAGAAGGGAGCGGCGGAGAGATAGGTGCGGCTCAGGCCGCGGGCCGTCTCCGCGAAGCATTCCCGCAGCTCCGGCGGATCCAGCACCTCCGCCTCCGCGCCCAGCTTCAACAACTCGATATGCCCGTGCCGCACCGATTCGATCGGCACCGTCGTGGTCAGCCACCCGTCGTCCCCGGCCGGCCCCGCGCAGGCCCGGGCCGTCCGCGCCATCTCCGGCGGGAAAACGTACGCCATCCGGTTGAGGGCCTCGGTCGTCATCCGTACGGTGGCCTGCGCCCGGTAGACGCCGCGCTCGTACTGCTCGGTCCACTCCTGCCAGAACCGCGCCAGATCAAATCCAGCCGGTCGGTGGGCCGGCTCGTCGAGCAGTTCGGCGTCGAGGATGTTCACCACCCGGTACGCCGTGATCCGCTCCCTGGACCCGGCCACCAGATACCAGCGTCCCGCCTTCAGCACCACGCCCAGCGGAGACAGTGTCCGCGTCACCTCGCGAGGCGCCTTCCAGCGCCGGTAACGCACCTCGATCATGCGGGCCCGCCACACCGCGTCCGCCACCGTGGCCAGGTGCGGGGTCGGCTCGTCGGCGCGGAACCAGCCCGGCGCGTCCAGGTGGAAGCGTTCGCGTACCCGGTCCGCCCGGTCCGCCAGCTCACCCGGCAGCGCCGCCCGCAGCTTGAGCTCCGCGGCCGCCAGGACCGAGCCGAGGCCGAGTTCCGCAGCCGGGCCCGGCATCCCGGCGAGGAAGAGCGTGCCGGCCTCGTCGCCGGTGAGGCCGGTCAGCCGGGTGCGGTAGCCGTCGAGCAGCTGGTAGCCGCCGGCCGGGCCGCGGTCGGCGTAGACCGGCACGCCGGACGCGCCGAGCGACTCGACGTCGCGGTAGACCGTCCGGACCGAGACCTCGAGCTCGTCGGCGAGTTCCTGGGCGGTCATCCGCCCGCGGTTCTGCAGCAACAGCAGCAGGGAGAGCAGCCGGGACGCGCGCATCCGCCCAGCATGGCACCGGCCGCGTGCGGTGAGCACGCGGCCGGGAGGCGGGACGGGGTCAGAGGCTGAGGATGCGGTTCAGCATGTCCCGGTATCCGCGCAGCTGCACCCGCAGCTGCTCGGTGTCCTCGGTGTCGTTGTTGAGGCCTTCGCGCTGCGAGCGCAGGCTGGCGGAGAGCTTCTCGACGGCCTCGTCGACCAGCTTGGCGGCGTCGCCGGCGGCGTCCTTGGGGCTGTCGACGAAGCGCAGCTGCACGTCCCGCCACCGCTCCTGGAACGTCCGGGCATCGTCCTGGTCGAACAGGCTGCCGGACTTCTCCGCCGTGCCGGCGGAGGTCGTAGCCGCGGCAGCGGAGGTCGTAGCGGCAGCGGCAGCGGCGACCGGGACGGCCGCTTCGGCGGGCGGCGTGCTGTCGATGGGCGTACCCGTGGCCGGGTCGACGGCCTTGGGATCGTCGAAACCACCATCGTCCTTGAGCGGGGCGGCGTCGGCGGTGTTGCCGTCCGAGGCGGTGCTCTCGAGGGGGGTCTCGGTGGCGGGGTCCACGGCCTTGGGGTCGTCGAAGCCGCCCTCGTCCTTGAGTGCGGCGGACGTGGCCGGGGCCTGGTCGTCGAAGGTGGTGACCGAATCATCCCGGTTGCCGTCCCCGTCGAGGTCGGCCGTGTCCGAAGTGTCCCGGTCGGGGAGGGCGCCGGACCGGGCGGAGACCGCGCCGGGGCCGGTGCTGCTCGTGTCGTCGAGCGGAACGTCCACCACGTCGTCGGGATCGGTGCGGTCGCGCCCGTCGCGGGTGTCCTCGGCCGTCCAGGTGGCCGGGACGGTGTCAGGGGCGGTGACCGTGCCGTGGCCGGGGTGCGGGTCGGTGGCGGAGGTGACCACGCCATCGCCCGGGGCGACGTTGGCGTCGTCGCCGACGCCGGTGTCGGCCGCCGAGTCGCGGTCGGTCGCGTCCCACCGGTCGTTGGTCGGGTTGGCCATGGCCGACGCCGCCACCGCGCCGCCGACGGTGGACGCGCCGAAAGCGGTCGGCTGCGGGCTCGGCTCGTGGAACGGCGGCGGGTCGGTGTCCTCGCGGCGGGTCACGTCATCGACCTCCTGGTCCACGACACCGTCCCGGTCACGGTCGGCTGCCGTGCTGTCGGCTGGGTTGCGGTCGTCGGCTGCGGGCGGCGTGTTCGACCACGGCGACGGCGGCCGCTGGTTCGGTACGGCTACCGGCTCGGACCGTACCCGCTCGGGCCCGTCGTCCTGGGCCTGGTCATCGCTGGACTCGCGCGCGTCGTTGGAGAAGAAACGCATGGTCGGCTCCTCAGCGGCTCGTGGCGTCGGGACGGGAGCCCGCGACGTCGCTGTCGTGGTTGTTGATCTGCTGGTTGGGGACCTTGGGCTCGTCCGCCGGGGTGCTCGCGCCCTCGCTGCGGACCGGGTTCTCGCCGAGCAGATCGGCGAAGAGGGCACGGTAGTGGACCAGCGCCTGCCGCAGGTCCTCGGTGTCCGCCTGGCCGCTCTTGCTGCGCTCGCTGATGGCGTGGGCGTCGCGGTAGTGCTCGAGCGTGCGGGCGTGCTCGACGGAAAGGGTGGCGAGCTGGTCGTCGTAGTCGCCGGTCGGGTAGCCACGCTCGGCGATGAGCCGGGTGGTCAGCTCGTCGGCGGTCGACACGGCGGTCTCGGGTGCGTCCACGAACTGGATCTGCACCTCTTCCCAGGCCACCGAGTACTTCGCCTTGGACTCGGCGGACAGCGGCTTGAGCTCGAGCTCGGCGTGCCGCTTCTCGCGCTCGCGCAGCTCACGCTCGGCATCGGTACGGCTGTCGGCGTCGGCGACGACGCGGTCGTACTCGGGGCCGAAGGTCTGCTGCAGCTTCTTGCGGCGGCCGGCCCGCACCGCGAGCAGAATCGCGGCGACGATCACCAGCACGACGATGATCAGGACGATGGTGAGCCAAGCGGACATGGCGTTCCTCCTTCTTCATCCGGAGGTATGCCCACTCAACCAGGGTCATCAATCCGATTCCAGGTGCCGGGGTGAAATCCTGCTCGCGTGTGTCGTGAGCGCGGGCCCGGACCGCTTCGACCGCTTCGCGGGTGCTTTGTGGAGATCCATGGCACACCGGTGAGGTGGCTGGGAGCGCATCCATTCCGTATTCTGCCGGAGGCGCACGCAGCACCGATGTCAACGGCGGTCAATCCCTCGTCCGTGGTCACCCGGTCCAGCGTGCCGACGGTCCTGTAATCCCCTCGGGCGGAGTCTGATGCGAACCCGCAACTGGTCGATCCGTTCGAAGATCATCGCGCTGGCCGCGGTCCCGCTGACCGCCCTGCTGGCGCTGTGGGTCTTCGCCACGGGCGTGACCGCCGGCCCGGCGATGAAGTTGCTCTCGGCGCAGACCCTGGTCGACAAGGTCGGCTCACCCGGCGAGCGGCTGCTCGGTCAGCTTCAGCTGGAACGCCGGCTCTCTGTCGCGTACCTGTCGGACGACCAGGCCGTCCCGCCGGCGCTGGTCGCCCAGCGCGCCTCGACCGACCGCGCGGCCGCGGATTTCCGCCGCTCGGCGGGCAGCGCCGACGCCCAGGACGCCGCCGACGACGTGCTGCGCACCCGCATCCGGCAGCTCGTCTCCGACCTCGACGGCCTGAGCGAGAACAGGCAGCACATCGATCGCCGAGAGGTCGACGCGCTCGGCGCGCAGAATCTCTACAACAGCATGGTGGAGTCCGGCTTCCGGATGTTCGTCGCCACCGCGGCCTTCGGCGACGAGCGGATCGACCGCAAGATCCGCGCGGTGGTCACCATCGCCCGCGGCCAGGACTATCTCAGCCGGACCAACTCC
The DNA here is from genome assembly GCF_055586185.1 of Actinoplanes sp. NPDC051405. NCBI lineage: Bacteria > Bacillati > Actinomycetota > Actinomycetes > Micromonosporales > Micromonosporaceae > Actinoplanes > Actinoplanes sp. NPDC051405. Next base: position 7,269 of record NZ_JBVJIR010000010.1, on the reverse strand, counting down.
CTGGTCGGTGGCGCGCTGGCGGCCGGCGAGCTCAGCGCGCCGGCACGTAACGATCTGGTGCAGGCGATCAGCATGTCCCGCTTCCTGCTCGCCGAGGGCGTCACCGACCTGCCCGCGCAGGACCGTACGGCATACCAGAAGCTCAGCACCGGCGCGTCGTTCAGCCGGCTCAGCGAGCTGCAGGACGAACTGCTCAGTGACAGCCGGCCCGGCACCGCGCTGCCGATCACCGCGGCGGAGTGGCGGCCCACGTTCGACACCGCGACCCAGCAGCTGACCGCGTTCGAGGTCAACGCCGTCGCGGCGCTGCCCGGTGACGCCCGGCCGGTCGCCGTGGACGTGCTGGTCCGCCTCGGCCTGGCCGGCCTGCTCGGCCTGATCGCCTTCATCATCTCGATCATCGTGTCGGTGCGGGTCGGCCGATCCATGGTCGGCCGGCTGACCCGGCTGCGCGGCGAGGCCCTGGAGATGGCCGGCGAGCGACTGCCGACGGTGGTCAAGCGCCTGCAACGCGGCGAGGCCGTCGACGTCGAGGTCGAGACGCCACCCCTGGAGTACGGCCGGGACGAGATCGGTCAGCTGGGCCGCGCGTTCAACGAGGTCCAGCGCACGGCCGTGCAGTCAGCGGTCGAGGAGGCGAACGTCCGCCGCGGCATCAACGAGGTCTTCCTCAACATCGCCCGGCGCAGCCAGACCCTGCTGCACCGCCAGCTGGCCCTGCTGGACAAGATGGAACGGCGCGAGACCGAGCCGGACGAGCTCGAGGACCTGTACCGCGTCGACCACCTCGCCACCCGCATGCGCCGGCACGCCGAGGACCTGGTGATCCTGGCCGGCGCCGCCCCGGGCCGCGGCTGGCGCAACCCGGTGCCGGTGATCGACGTCGTCCGCGGCGCGATCAGCGAGGTCGAGGACTACAAGCGGGTCGACATCGTCTCGGTCGAGTCGTCGGCGGTGCTGGGCCGGGCCGTGGGTGACGTCATCCACCTGCTGGCCGAGCTGCTGGAGAACGCGGCGTCGTTCTCGCCGCCGCAGACCCGGGTCCAGGTGGTGGGCCAGGTCCTGCCCAACGGGTACGCGCTGGAGATCGAGGACCGCGGCCTGGGCATGTCCCCCGAGGCGCTCGCCGAGGCCAACCGCAAGTTGCTCGAACCGCCGGACTTCGATCCCGCCGACAGCGCCCGGCTGGGCCTGTTCGTGGTGGCCCAGCTCGCCGACCGGCACAGCATCCGCGTCTCGCTGCGACCCAGCGGCTACGGCGGCGTGACCGCGGTCGTGCTGATCCCGGGCGAGCTGGTCACTACCGGCCAGGGCCAGGTCGCACTGCCGGCCGGCCCCACCCCGCCGGACAACTCCTGGGACAGGCCGCTGGTCGGCACGGGCACCGAGGACCCGGCCCGCAGCTCCCTCGGGGCCCTGCAATGGCAGGGCAGCGAGCCGGTCCGCTCGATCGCGATGACCGGCCGCCCGGTGACCATCAACGGTACGGCGACCGCGGGCCCCGAGCTGACCGACGACACCGTTCAGCCTGGAGCGGACCGCCACGAACCGGCCACCGCGACGGGCGCGGACGTGGGCGATCCGACCCGGCCGCTGAGCAGGCACACCCTCGGTCTGTCCGACACCCCGGCGACCGAGCCGGCCGAGCCGACCGAGCCGGCCGGGACGTTCGGTGGCCCGGCGCCCAGCGCGGTCGTGGACGGGCTGACCGAGGACGGGCTGGTGCAGCGACGGCGCACGAAGCCTCGGCGGGGGAGCGGTCAGCGGGCGGCCCCGCCGGCCATGCTGCCACCCAACCTCACCTCGCCGGACGGTCTCTCCAGCGCGCCCGGTTCCGCCGCGCCCGGTTCTTCCGCGCCTGGTTCTTCCGCGCCTGGATCGGCCGCGCCTGGTTCTCCGGCGCCGGGTTCGGCTGCTGCTGGACCTGCCGTGCCTGGCTCTCCCGCGCCGGCCACCCCGGCGCGGCCGGCGTCGCTGAGCTCGGACTTCCCGTCCGCCGGCAACGGCCGGACAACGACAAACGGCGGCGGTCTTACCGGCGCGGGCCTCAATGTGCCGGGTGTGGGTGGCCCGGCTCTCGACGGTCCCGGTATGGGCGGCTCGGCCTTGGATGGTCCCGGCGTAGGTGGTCCCGCTCTGGACGGCCCGGCCCTGAACGGCCCGGCCCTGAACGGCCCGGCCCTGAACGGCCCGGCCCTGAACGGCCCGGCCCTGAACGGCCCGGCCCTGAACGGCCCGGCCCTGGACGGTGGCGGCCTGAGCGGGCCCGGCCTGAACGGGCCCGGCCTGAACGGGCCCGGCCTGAGCGGGCCCGGCCCGGATGGGCTGAGTCCCGACGGCTCGCTCCGGCACGGTGAGGGTCCGGCGATGCTGGGCACTCCGCCGCAGGTGCCGCCGCGGATCCCGTCACCCCGGATCGCCCCGGACGCGATGCCCGGAGCCCCGAAGGCGATGCCCCCGGTCACCCCGAAGGCGATGCCCAAGGACGCGCCGGCCGACGAACAGTCAGCTGACGAGGCCGACGAGCCACTGCTGCCGCGCCGCGTCCGTCAGGCCAGCCTCGCCCCGCAGCTAAGGGGACCGGTCGCCGAGCAGACCGCGGCCCCGTCGCGCTCACCGGAGCAGGTCAGGTCCCTGATGAGCGCGCTGCAGCAAGGCACCACCCGAGGCCGGCGCGAAGCGGCCGGCCTGACCGACGCGGCGGCCGGCAGTGCACCGGCCGGTAGGGCAAGCAATGGTCCGGAAACTGACAAACAGCAGACGGTTGGGGAGCCGATGTGGTCCGAGGCGGCTACCGTCATTTTCCCGGCAGTGCAGGACCCGGTGGCGGCCGGATCCGACAACAGCACAGACAACGCGCCCGAAAATCACGAGAACCGGCCGGATAAGGACGCATAAGTGGGATACACGACAAACCAGAGTGCCAACCTCACCTGGCTGCTCGACGATCTGATCGAGCGAGTGCCCTCCGCGCAGCAGGCTGTGGTGCTGTCGGCGGACGGGCTCATGATGGGCGCCTCGGCGGCGCTGAGCCGGGAGGACGCCGAGCACCTGTCGGCGATGGCGGCGGGCTTCCAGAGCCTGGCCAAGGGCGCGAGCCGGCACTTCCGGGCCGGCCCGGTACGCCAGACCGTGGTCGAGATGGAGGACGCGTTCCTCTTCGTCACGGCCGCCGGGCTGGGCGCTTGCCTGGCGGTGCTCGCCGCCAGCGACGCGGACCTGGGCCTGATCGCGTACGAGATGGCCATGCTCGTCACCCGGGTCGGGCAGACGATGGATGCGCCGGAACGGCCCGCCGGGTCCGATGCCCGCTGACCGACCGGCCTCGAACGACTGGGTGGGCCGGGACGGGGGTCCGATGCCCGCTGACCGACCGGCCTCGAACGACTGGGTGGGCCGGGGCGGGGGTCCGATGCCCGCTGACCGACCGGCCTCGAACGAGTGGGGCCCGGCGCCGGCGGGACCGCGGGCGTCGCACACCTGGGAAGGCGGGCACCGGGCCGACCCGCTGCGGGCCCCGCACGACTGGATGGATCAGGATGCGGGCCCGGTGGTCCGGCCGTATGCGGTCACCCAGGGCCGGGTCGCCCCCTCCGGCGGCGAGTTCGACCTGGTCGCCTTCGTGGTGGCGACCGTGCCCGACGCCCCGCCGGCACCGTCGCTGCAGCCGGAGCATCATGCTCTGGTCGGCGCGGCGTGGGAGCCCACGTCCGTCGTGGAACTAGCCTCCAAACTGGACCTCTCCATCGGGGTCGTCCGGGTCCTGCTGGGTGATCTACGCTCGGCGGGATTGATTTCGCTCTACGAACCCCCCGCGGCCTCTCAGCCGCACGACGTCGACGTACTCAAGGCGGTTGTCAATGGACTCCGTGCGCTCTGACCGAGACGGCACGCGCTCGCGTATCCCGGTCGCGCTCAAGATCCTCATCGCCGGCGGGTTCGGTGCGGGCAAGACCACCATGGTCGGCTCGGTCAGCGAGATCCGGCCGTTGCAGACCGAGGAGGTGCTGACCGGTGTCGAGGGCGCCGACGACACCTCGGGCATCGAGGAGAAGCGGACCACCACGGTCACGATGGACTTCGGTCGCATCACGATCACCGAGGACCTCCAGCTCTACCTGTTCGGCACGCCGGGGCAGGACCGTTTCTGGTTCCTCTGGGACGAGTTGTCGCAGGGTGCGCTCGGTGCCGTCGTGCTGGCCGACACCCGGCGGCTGGCGGACTGCTTCCCGTCGATCGACTATTTCGAGCAGCGTGGCACGCCGTTCGTCGTGGCGGTGAACTGTTTCGACTCCGACCGTCGCTTCGGCGCGAAGGCGGTTGCCAAGGCGCTCGACCTGGACCCCGATGTGCCGGTGGTGGAGTTCGACGCCCGGGAGCCGCTGGCCGCCCGCAACGTGCTGATCGAGCTGGTGGAATACGTCGCGCGCCGGCAGCTGCTGGCGGCCGGCGCCCGCTGAGGTCGCCGGCGCGGCGTCATCCGTAGTGCTGCGCTGAGGGGTACGGGGACGGCCAGCCGCCGGGCGGGGTGCCGTGCTGCGCGACCGGCAGGCAGATCAGCTTCGAGGAGAGCCGGTTCACCGCGCGCATCGGCAGCACGCCGCGGATGACGAGGTCCTCGGGCTGGGCATAGGGGCCGCGGTTGAGCCGGTCGATCACGATCCCGTGGGCCTGCTCCGAGCTGATCCCGGGCAGCCGGGCCAGCTCGTTGCCGGGCACGTGGTTCACGTCGACCAGGCCGCCGTCGTCGAACGCGCGCATCAGGTCCGGGCGGCCGATGCCGAGGCTGCGGGCCCGTTCCGGGTCGAAGGTGGCGAACTGGCGGGCCTGGTCGCGCAGGGTGCGGCTGCGGGGGCTGTCGCCCGGGTGTGACGCCAGCACCGCGCCGTGCACCGCCGAGGCGATGGCGATCCCGGCGAACATCGTGAAGGCGATCCACTCGGTCGGGTTCAGGTCGGGACTCTCCACCGGGCTCGGATTCGATGCGGCGATCACGAAGGCCACCACGAACAGCACCGCATAGCCCAGGGCGAAGAGGAACTGGCGTCGCTCCTGGCGGCGGATGCCCGCGTACACGAAGTAGATCCAGCTGCCGAACGAACAGATGATGATCGGCAGCACGGCGGCCATGATCACCTCGCCCACCGGGAACCGTTTGCGGGGCGGCGCGTACGCGGGCGGCGCCGGCGGCGCCAGTCCCCAGGCTGCCGCGCCGATGGGGTATCGCGCCGGGCCGGGCGCGGGCCGCCGGTCCGGCACCACCTCGGTGACGTCCGGCGGCACGTACTGCTGCACGTAGCCGCCGGGTGGGGCGACCACGGCCGAGGCCGCGGGCCGGGCGTTCTCCGGCGAGGCGCGCGGCGCCGGGATGTCGTCGCTGTCGGCCCACGGATCGACCGGCTCGGAGTAGAACGGCTCGCCGCGCAGGATCTTTCGGTGCGTCTCCTGCATCCGTTCGCCCGGCTCGACGCCGAACTCCTCGAGGAAGTAGGCCCGGGCGTCGCGGAACGCGGCCAGCGCCTCGGCCTGCCGGCCGCCCTGGTGCAGCGCGATCATCAGCTGCGCGCGCAGCCCCTCGCGCAACGGGAACTGCTCGACCAGCCGTACGAGGTCCGGCATCAGCCCGGTGTGGTTGCCCCGGGCCAGCTCGATGTCGGCCCATTTCTCCCACGCGGTGGCCCGCGCCTCGGTGAGCCGGGTGCGGGCGGAGTCGAAGGCGGGCCCGGTCAGCCCGGCGAGCGCTTCGCCCCGCCACAGCTGCAACGCCCGGCGCAGGGTGTCGGCCGCCTCGGCGAGCTGCCCGGCCTTGCGTTCGGCGGTGGACTGGGCCAGGCCGGCCTGGAACCGGTCGGCGTCCAGGGCTCCCGCGTCGACGCGCAGCACGTACCCGCCGTTGGCCAGAGCGATCAGCTCGCCCGGGGTCCGCGGCGAGCGGTCCGGCTCCAGCACCCGGCGCAGCCCGGCCACGTATTTCTGGACCACATTGGAGCCGTTCTCCGGTGGCTCGTCACCCCAGACGGCGTCGACGATCTGGTGGGTCGGCACCGGCCGTCCGGCGTTCAGCAGCAGCACGGCGAGCACCGCACGCTGCTTCGCCGGCCCGAGATCGACCTCCTCGGTGCCGCGCAGAGCGCGTACGTCACCGAGGATCTCGAACCGCAGCGCGGGGTCCGACGGTGTTCCGGTCACCGCGATACCCCCCTTGAGCAGCCCGTACGGGAAACGGCAGCGGAACGGCAGCCGGCAGCAGCATAGCGGCAGCCCGGCGGCAGCACTGTCACCCAGGCTTCACTGCGTCAACTCGACATGGCGGACCGGCCGGGCCGGCCGCCGCGGGAGAGAAAGCGATGACGTGATGAATGTTTCTGAGGCTCGGCTGGCTGGTCTGGGTGTCCTGCTCGCGGTGAGTGTCGCGGCCGGTGGCTGTGGTGTCGCGGACGCCGTCGAGGACGCGGCGGCGCCCGCGTCGGCCAAGCCGCTCGCCCCGCGGGACGCGCTGCTGAAGTCCCTGCCGGACGCCTCGACCGGCAGCTTCCGGTTCGAGATCGAGGACGGGGAGGCCCCGGCCGAAGGGGAGTTCGACGCGAGCAAGCAGAGCTACCGGGTGGGCTTCCGGTACAAGGAACCGGATGCGGGCTTCACCCTGCACTCGGACTACCTGGTGGTGAAGAAGCAGTCCTGGATCAAGATCCGCTTCACCGGTACGGAGGGACTGAGCGGTCTGCCCAAACTGCCGAAGAAGTGGATGCTGCTCGACCCGGCCAAGGTCAAGTCCAAGGACGTCCCGGTGGCCTACGACAACGAGACGGACCCGGGCGAGGCCGGTGTGGTGCTGCGGGCCGCCGTCGACGTCCAGCAGACCAGCGCCGGGCACTTCGCCGGCACGACCGACCTGACCCAGTTCGGGGACTCGTCGGTCGTCGAGCCCGCCCGGCTGAAGGCGCTGGGGGACCAGGCCAAGGCGGTGCCGTTCGAGGCGACGGTGGACGGCGAGGGACGGCTGACCTCGACGGTCGTGCGGATCCCGGCCGCGGGCAAGGCCAAGGCCAGCAGCTACGAGATCACCTACGCCGACTACGGCAAGACCCCCACGCCGGTCCCGCCGGCCGCGGACGATCAGCAGCCGGCGACCAAGGCCGCCTACGAGCTGATCAACGCCTGAGGTACGGGGGGCAGGGGGGGGGGGGGGGGGGGGGGGGGGGGGGGGGGGGGGGGGGGGGGGGGGGGGGGGGGGGGGGGGGGGGGGGGGGGGGGGGGGGGGGGGGGGGG
>NZ_JBVJIR010000009.1:230398-361431 GCF_055586185.1 Actinoplanes sp. NPDC051405 | reverse complement strand
GAGGATGACCGGGTCACTCCCCCCCTCCCTCTCCCTTGGTTCCCCCCCCCCACCCCCCCCCCCCTCCCCCCCCCCCCCCCCCCCGCCCCCCCCCCCCCCCCGAGACGAGCGGGGGTCAGGCGGGATCGGTCGGCTGCCGGCCCGGCTTGTCGTCGGAGGGCGGCGACGACGCGGGCGGCGACGGCGGACTCCACGGATCGGTGGGCGGCACGCTGCCCGTGTGCGGGTCGCCGCCGGTCGGGTCCTGCGCGGAAACCGCGCCGGCACCGGAAGCGGGCGGCGGGGTCGTGTCGCCGGCACCGCCGGGCGGCGAGCTCTGCGGATACGGCGGCTGGCCACCAGTGCCGGGATAGGGCGGCTGACCGGGCTGACCCGGGTAGCCCTGGCCGGGCTGACCCGGGTAGTACGCCTGGCCGGGCTGGCCGGGCTGGCCAGGCTGGCCAGGCTGGCCGGGCTGACCGGGCTGACCGGGCTGACCGGGCTGACCGGGCTGACCCGGGTATGTCGGGTACGGCGACTGGCTCGGGTATCCGGGGTAAGCCGCCGGCTGGCCCGGATAGCCCGGGTACGGGTTCAGCGGGTCCCACGCGGCCTGCGGCTTGCGGAAGTAGGCGTTCGCGGCCGGCAGCGCCAGCAGGATCACCGCGCCCAGCAGCGCGAGCACGACCAGCACGGTCAGCAGGGTGGAGATCGGGGTGAACCAGCCGGGCAGCTCGTCGGCGAGCCGGGCCTCGACCTCGCTGGCGCTGGGCCCCGAGGTGTTGCCGGCGTCCAGGTTCATCCCGCTGGTCGCGGCGTTGCCGAGCAGGCCGAAGCCGTTGCAGCAGAGGAAGATGCCACCGACCACCCAGGTCGTGATGCGGGCACCCTGCTTGCCGCGGTTGTTGTAGATCGCCAGGATGGCCAGGCCGGCGGCGAAGAGGATGTTGATCACCACGCCGACCACGCTGGCCGCCACGATGACGCTCTCGGTGCCGGCTCCCGCGGTGTCGGCGTAGAGGTCGGAGTAGACGCGCCGGATCGTGCCGATCGTGGTCAGCGACAGCACCGCGGAGATGATCGAGGCGGCCGCGCTGAAGTAGAGCAGGTATGACGAGACGGAGACGACCATCGGGCGGGTCCGAGTGGTGTGCCCGGGGTACATCGGATCAGACACGGCGATACCTCCTAGATCCACCACGGTATCGGGCGGCTGCCAGATCCGTCGACCGGCCGACATCGAGCCCCCGGGTGTGGCAACATCGCCCGATGTACGACGAAATCGCCTGAAACAGGTCGCTCGTTCAGGGGGACGACACAGGTCGAACGTGACCCCTACACTTCCATCCGTGGCGCGCCGCAGGCACCAGAGTCCTCCGGTGACGCCGCCTGCCCGGCCGAGTCGCCGCCCCCGCCCAACGCACGCCGGGGGCCAGGCAGACCGGATACGGGCACCTTCCCGATTGCGCCGGCCGCGTGAGGTTGCCGCGGCCGCCCCAGACTCGACAAGGACCGGTGAGTCCCATGCCCCACGCAGACACCCTGACCGTCGTGCACCATGACGACACGAGAACCAGCTACACCGACGTCCGGTACCAGTTGCACCGCGACGGCATCAGGATCTGGTCGTCCGACGGCGAGCACGCCATCACGGACATCTTGATGACCCACGCCTACCGGCAGCGGCAGGCGCGGGCCAGCTGATCGACGAGAAACCGGGGCACCCGCTCGGGTGCCCCGGTTTTTTCATGCCCGGCGTACGGACAGACCGTCCTTGCCCTCGCTGAGGTCGACCCGGACCGTGTCCCCGTCGACGATCTCGCCCGCGAGCAGCGCCCGGGCCAGCGAGTCGCCGATCGACGACTGGACCAGCCGGCGCAGCGGACGCGCACCGTAGATGGGGTCGAAGCCGCGCTCACCCAGCCACTGCACCGCGGCCTCACCCACCTCGAGGGCGAGCCGGCGGTCGGCGAGCCGGTGCCGCAGCCGGCCCAGCTGAATGTCCACGATGGCCGCCAGGTCCTGCGAGGTCAGCGCCTGGAACACCACGATGTCGTCGAGCCGGTTGAGGAACTCGGGCTTGAAGTGGGCCCGGACGGTGGCCATGACCTCCTCGCGCCGCTCCTCCTCGCCCAGGGTGAAGTCGGAGATGACCGACGAGCCCAGGTTGGAGGTCAGCACCAGGATGGCGTTGCGGAAGTCGACCGTACGGCCCTGGCCGTCGGTGAGCCGGCCGTCGTCGAGCACCTGCAACAGCACGTCGAAGACGTCCGGGTGGGCCTTCTCGACCTCGTCCAGCAGCACCACCGAGTACGGCCGCCGCCGTACGGCCTCGGTGAGCTGGCCGCCCTCCTCGTAACCGACGTATCCGGGCGGGGCGCCCAGCAGCCGGGCGACGGAGTGCTTCTCGCCGTACTCGCTCATGTCGATGCGGACCATGGCCCGCTCGTCGTCGAAGAGGAAGCCGGCCAGCGCCTTGGCCAGCTCGGTCTTGCCGACGCCGGTGGGGCCGAGGAACAGGAAGCTGCCGGTCGGGCGGTCCGGGTCGGCCACTCCGGCCCGGGCCCGGCGTACGGCTCCGGAGACGGCGGCCACGGCCTCGGTCTGGCCGACCACCCTGGCCTGCAACGACTCCTCCATGCGGAGCAGCTTGGCGGTCTCGCCCTCCATCATCCGGCCGGCCGGGATGCCGGTCCACGAGGCGATGACCTCGGCGATGTCGTCGGCGCCGACCTCCTCCTTGACCATCGGCGGCTCGGTCTTCTCCTCCTCCGCCGCGGACGCGCTCTCGATCTCGGTCATCAGCGCGGGGATCTCCTGGTACTGCAGGCGGGACGCCTTCTCCCACTCCGCGTCGCGCTGCGCGCGCTCGAGCTCCGCCTGAGCCTCGTCGAGCTTCTTCTTCAGCTCACCGACCCGGTTGAGGCCGCCGCGCTCACGCTCCCAGCGAGCGTTCAGGGCGGTCAGCTCCTCCTCGCGGTCGGCGAGGTCACGCTCCAGCCGCTCCAGCCGGGCGACCGAGGCGGGGTCGGTCTCCTTGGCCAGCGCGAGCTTCTCGACCCGCATCCGGTCGACCTGCCGCTGCAGCTGGTCCAGCTCCACCGGGCGGGAGTCGATCTCCATGCGCAGCCGGGAGGCGGCCTCGTCGATCAGGTCGATGGCCTTGTCCGGCAGGAACCGGTCGCTGATGTAGCGGTCCGAGAGCGCCGCGGCGGCGACCAGCGCGGCATCGGTGATCTGCACCCGGTGGTGCGCCTCGTAGCGACCCTTGAGCCCGCGCAGGATGCCGATCGTGTCCTCGACGGTGGGCTCACCGACCACGACCGGCTGGAAGCGCCGCTCCAGGGCGGGGTCCTTCTCGATGTGCTCGCGGTACTCGTCCAGCGTGGTCGCGCCGACCATCCGGAGCTCACCGCGGGCCAGCATCGGCTTGAGCATGTTGCCGGCGTCCATCGAGCCCTCGCCCTTGCCGGCGCCCACGACGGTGTGCAGCTCGTCGAGGAAGGTGACGACCTGGCCGTTGGAGTTGCGGATCTCCTCGAGCACGCTCTTGAGGCGCTCCTCGAACTGGCCGCGGTACTGCGCGCCGGCGACCATCGCGCCGAGGTCGAGCGAGACCAGCTTCTTGTCGCGCAGGGTCTCCGGGACGTCGCCGGCCACGATGCGCTGGGCCAGGCCCTCGACGATCGCCGTCTTGCCGACGCCGGGCTCACCGATCAGCACGGGGTTGTTCTTGGTGCGCCGGGACAGCACCTGGACCACCCGGCGGATCTCGGCGTCGCGGCCGATCACCGGGTCGATCTTGCCCTCGCGGGCCAGCGCGGTCAGGTCCACGCTGTACTTCTCCAGCGCCTGGTACGTCTGCTCGGGCTCGGCGGTGGTGACCCGCCGATCGCCGCCCCGGACCGCCGGGAAGGCGCCGACCAGGGTCTCCTCGGTGGCACCGGCGTCGCGCAGGGTCTTGCCCACCGCACCGCCGACGCGGGCCAGGCCGGCCAGCAGGTGCTCGGTGGAGACGTACTCGTCGCCGAGCGGCTTGGCGATCAGCTCGGCCTCACCGATGGCGTTGACGAACTCGCGCGACAGGCTGGGCTCGGCGGTGGAGGAGCCGCGGGCGGAGGGCTGCTGCTCGACGGCGCGTACGGCCGCGCGCCGGACGTCGGCCGGATTGGCGCCGACCGCGCGCAGCAGCGCCGACGCGGTGGAGCCACCGGTGTCGAGCAGCGAAAGGAGCAGGTGCCACGGCTCGACGGTGGCGTGGCCCCGCTGGTTCGCGTCGGCTACCGCACCGGTGATGACGTCGCGGCTCTTGGTGGTCAGGCGTTCGGCGTTCATGAGCTCCCCTGGATCGGATCTTCCCCAGTAGTGCAGCAATCCGAGACTTGAGCGTATTCCACTCAACTCTACGTCGGCCACTCACCCGAACCCGGGGGTAACCCGCATCACCATGGGCAATGCCCCACGATGGCCGTAGCGTGGCCGTAATGGCCCAGGAAACATCGTCTCAGCTCGGGTCACGCATCGGTCGGGCTCTGCTCCCGCTCGGATTCCTCTTCCTGGCCGTCGGCATCTCGACCGCCCTGTTCAACCCGTTCCTGTCGCTGTTCCTCAGCACGGACGTGGACGCCGGGCCCCTCAAGATCACCTTCTTCCTGATCGTCGCGCCGCTCGGCGGCGTGCTCGGCTCGGTGCTCGTCGGCCGGCTCTCCGACCGGCGGCCGATCCGGCGCCGGCTGCTGATCGCCGGCGCGGTGGCCGGCCTGATCGGCACCGGCCTGACCGCGGTCGTCCGTGACTACTGGGTGCTGCTCGCCCTGGCGGTCACCGCCTTCGCGCTGGCCGGGTCGCTGTTCCCGCAATCCTTCGCGTACGCCCGGCAGGTCCTCGAACGCGACGACCCGTCCCGCGCCGCGCTCGGCATCAGCGCCCTGCGCACGGTCTTCTCGCTCGCCTGGGTCGCCGGTCCGCCGCTGGCCGCGTTCCTGCTCGACGCGGGCAGCTTCGTCTGGGTCTACGGCACCGCCGCCCTGATGTACGCCCTCGCCGCCCTGGTCGCGATCTTCTGGCTGGACGAGGTCCCGGCGCCCGCGGCCGCTGCCCCCGACACCCCGGACGCGCCCGTCGACGACCGCCTGGACGCGCCGAGGTGGACGCTGTGGCTCACCGCCGCCGCCTTCACCCTGCTTCAGACGCCGCTGACCCTCGCGGTGCAGGCGCTGCCGCTGTTCATCAGCACCGACGTGGGCGGCGATGTCGGCGATGCCGGTCTGCTGCTCGGGCTCTGTGCCGCCCTGGAGATCCCGCTGATGCTGGGCCTGGGCGTGCTGGCCACCCGGCTGCCGCTGCGCGGGCTGCTGTTCGGCGGGGCCGCCTGCGGTGTCGCGTACTACGCGCTGGTCGCCGTGGCCACCGACCTCTGGCTGCTCATCGGCGGGCAGCTGCTCAACGCGCTGTTCATCGCCGCGGTCTCCGGGCTGGGCATCTCCTACATGCAGAACATGCTGCCCCGGCAGCCCGGACGGGCCACGACCCTGTTCACCAACTCGTTCCCGCTCGGCGCGATGCTGGCCGGGCCGCTGTTCGGCGTCGCCCAGCACTTCGACTACCGGCTTGCGTACTGGCTGTGCACCGGACTGTGCGCAGCCGGGCTGCTGCTCCTGATCGTGGTACGTAACGAGCGCATACCGCAGCCGGCCTGACTGATCCGTTACCGTTGGAGGCGTGCGCGTACGGGTAGAGCAGACTCCACTGCCGGGCATCGGTGTCCGGCACGACCTGGTGACCTCGTCGGGCCGTACGGTCGGGGTGGTCTCGCACCGCAACGGCCGCCGCGACCTGGTCCTCTACGACGTGGACGACCCCGACGCCTGCCTGGCGTCGATACCGCTGACCGACGACGAGGCCGAGGCGCTCGCCGACGTCCTCGGCGCGTCCCTCATGCTCGGCCAGCTCGCCGGCCTGCGGCAGCAGGCCGCGGGTCTGCTCACCGAGCAGATCGCCCTGCCCGCCGGCTCGCCGTTCGTCGGCCGCCGCCTGGGTGACACCCGCACCCGCACCCGCACCGGCGCGTCCATCGTGGCCGTCCTGCGCGACCGCGAGGTGATCGCCTCCCCCGGCCCGTCCTTCGGTTTCGAGGCGAACGACGTCGTCGTCGCCGTCGGCACCCGCGAAGGTCTGGACGGCGTCACCGCCATCCTGGCCGGCGACACCGGCGACTGAGCCGCGCCGCCAGTGCACAGCACGACAATCCTGCTCATCGAGGTGGGCGCGCTGCTCTTCGCGCTCGGCATGCTCGGGCGCATCGGCCGCCGCTTCGGCCTGTCCCCCATCCCGCTCTACCTGCTGGCCGGGCTCGCGTTCGGCCACGGCGGGTTCCTGCCGCTGTCGGCCAGCCAGGAGTTCATCGAGGTCGGCGCCGAGATCGGCGTCATCCTGCTGCTGGTCATGCTGGGCCTGGAGTATTCGGCGAGCGAGCTCGTCGGCAACCTGCGCTCGGCCGCGCCCGCCGGCGTGGTCGACGCTGTCCTCAACGCCCTGCCCGGGGCCGGTTTCGCGTTCCTGCTCGGCTGGGGCTGGGAGGCCGCGCTGGTGCTGGCCGGGATCACCTGGGTGTCGTCGTCCGGGGTGATCGCCAAGGTGCTCGGCGACCTGGGCCGCATCGGTAACCGCGAGACCCCGGTGATCCTGTCGGTGCTGGTCATCGAGGACCTCGCGATGGCGTTCTACCTGCCGCTGGTGACCGCCGTGCTGGCCGGGGTGGGGCTGGTCGGCGGGCTCAAGGCGCTGGCCGTCGCGGTGCTCACGGTGGTCGCGGTGCTGGTCGTGGCGATCCGGTACGGCCACGCGATCTCCAGCTTCATCTCGGTCAAGGACGCCGAGGCGCTGCTGCTCAGCGTGCTGGGGCTGACGCTGTTCGTCGCCGGGGTGGCCGCCGAGCTGAAGGTGTCCGCTGCTGTGGGAGCCTTCCTGGTGGGAATCGCGCTGTCGGGGCCGGTCGCCCACCACGCGACGCAGATCCTGTCGCCGTTGCGCGACCTGTTCGCGGCGGTCTTCTTCGTGTTCTTCGGGCTCTCCACCGATCCCGCCGCGGTGCCGCCGGTGCTGCTGCCCGCGCTGGGCCTGGCCGTGCTGACCATGCTGACCAAGGTGCTGACCGGCGTGATCGCCGCCCGCCGGGCCGGCATCGCGCTGCCCGGTCAGGTGCGCGCCGGGCTGGCCCTGATGCCGCGCGGTGAGTTCTCGATCGTCATCGCCGGACTGGCCGTGGCGTCCGGCGTCGAGCCCGAGCTGGCGCCGCTGGCGACCGCCTACGTGCTCATCACCGTGGTGACCGGGCCGATGCTGGCCCGCCTGTCGGACTACGCCTGGTTCAAGGCAATGATCCGGAAAAGGTCGGCTGTGCGCCGGCCGGTGGAAGCCGTTCCCGCTGCTGAATGACCTTTTCCGCGCTCAGCGAGCACTAAGCTACTGACCAGTATCCGAAAGTGATCTCTGACGACTTCCGTAGAACACTCACCTCGCGCTAACGTGTCGCCGCGACAACAACGTGTTATCGGGTGACCAGCGACTCGCCGGATGCAGGGGGATGCCTTCCCAGCGGGTCAGCACGGCCCTCTGCCGGGGAGGACGGCGGCATGAGTGAGCTAAACGAGGCGGCGTCGTGACCGTGCGTGAGTCGGCCTTCTTCGGGTTCGTGAACCCGGTCGATCCACGGCCGGAAGAGTTGCAGGCCTGGGCCTACCACCCCGAGGCCGTGCCGCTGGACGCCATGCCGTCCGACTGGGACCTGCTCATCGCCGGTGACGTGCTCGCGCCCACCCTGTTCGAGCTGGCGATGGACCGGCAGTGCCCGGCCCGGCGCTTCGCGCTGCACTGCATGTACATCTACGCGGCCGACGGTGTCCGGCCCAACGCGACCTCCCAGCGCAAGCGCCGCCTGAAGAAGTACGTGGAGCGCGCGGAAGAGGTCGGCGACGAGCCGATGGCGATGTGGGCGCACAACTGCCGGGTGCTGATGACCCGCCCCGAGCTGTTCGAGTACGAGGACTGGATCGAGGGTGGCCTGGTGCGCCACCCCCGACGCCTCGCCGCTTTCGGTCGCCGCTAGGGCTCCTACCGCTCGCCGGAGCGGCGCGGGCGCCACACCACCAGCGCGGTCGATGGCCGTTCCCGCCGCACCAGATCGCGCCCAGGGTACGGCCCAACCGACTCCAGCTGAGCAATCCGCTGGTACGCCTCGCCGAGCTGCTGTTCCAGCTCGACCACCCGTTCCTGCAACTCGCCCACGAGCTGTTCGAGCCCGATGATCCGCTTGATGCCGGCCAGGTTGACGCCCTCTTCCTGGCTCAGCTTCTGCACCTCACGCAGCAGCGCGACGTCACGCTCGCTGTAGCGGCGACCGCCGCCACCGGCTCGGCCGGGCTGCACCAGGCCGAGCCGGTCGTACTGACGCAGCGTCTGCGGGTGCATCCCGGCCAGCCGCGCCGCGACGGAGATGATCAGGACCTTTGCGTCGGAGGCCTGCTCCCACGAGACGCTGATCTCTTCATACATGTGCCACCTCCTGACAGGGGTCCTGACCTAGCCGCGGCGCAGCCGGGCCTCGATGCGCTCCCGCTCGGCGTTGGGCGTGAGCTTGGCGAACTGCTCGAGCGCGTCCCGGGCCTCGGTGGGCACCGCGCCCGGGGACGGGACCTGCACCTCGACGGTGACCAGCAGATCGCCGGCCTGGCCGTCCCGGCGCTGCACACCCTTGCCGCGTGCCCGCAGCGTGCGGCCGCTCGGCGTGCCGGCCGGCACCCGCAGCGTCACGGGCGTGTCCAGCGTGGGGACGCGCAGATCGGTGCCGAGCACCGCCTCCGCGAACGTGATCGGCACGGTCAGCGTGATGTCGTCGCCGGTCCGCCCGAAGATCTCGTCCGGCCTGACCTTGACCTGCACGTACAGGTCTCCGGCGGGGCCGCCCTTGTCGCCCGGCTCGCCCCGGCCGGAGAGCCGGATGCGCTGGCCGTCGGCGACCCCGGCGGGGAAGCGGACGTTGATCGTGCGGTTCTTGGTCACGCCGCCGGTGCCCCGGCACTCGGGGCACTTCTCGTCGACGATGCTGCCCGCGCCCTGGCACTCGCGGCACGGCTCGGAGAAGCTGAACGACCCCTGGTTGCGGGAGATCAGCCCGGAGCCGTGACACTGCGGACAGGTGCGCGGCACCGTGCCGGGCTTGGCCCCGTTGCCGTGGCAGGTGTCGCAGACCCCGGGCGACCGCAACGTCAGCGGCAGCGTCGTGCCCTTGACCGCGTGCGCGAAGTCGAGCGTGACCTCGGCCTCGACGTCCCGGCCACGCTGGGGTCCCCGGCGGGCGCCCGCTCCCGCCCCGCCGGCGCCACCGCCGGAGAAGATGGAGCTGAAGATGTCGGAGAAGCCGGCGCCGCCGAACCGGCGGTCACCGGACCCGCCGCCCTGACCGGCCCCGCTGAATCCGCCGCCGAACAGGTCGGACGGGTCGAACTGGGAACCGCCCGGACGGGCGCCGCGACGGAACGCACCCGAGCCGAACAGGGAGCGCATCTCGTCGTACTCGCGGCGCTTCTTGTCGTCGGAGAGCACGTCGTACGCCTCGGACGCGGCCTTGAACCGGTCCTCGGCGTCCTTGTTGCCGGGGTTGTGGTCCGGGTGGTTCTCCCGGGCGAGCTTGCGGTACGCCTTCTTGATCTCGTCGGCGGAGGCGGACTTGCCCACCCCGAGAACGGCGTAGAAGTCCTTCTCCAGCCAGTCCTTCGAACTCATCGAGCCCACCTCCTCCACCGGATCGTCGTCATACGGGCCGAGGTCCCGCCCACCGTGCGGTGGGCGGGACAGGTGCTCGTCACTCGGGGTCGGCGACCGCGACCAGGGCGGGCCGCAGCAGCCGCTCGCCCAGGGTGTAACCGCGGCGCATCACCTCGACGCAGGTCGGCTCCGTGACGTCGGCCGACGTCAGGTGCGCGACAGCCTCGTGCCGGGTCGGGTCGAAGGGGTCGCCCTTCTCGCCGAAGGCCACGAGCCCCAGCTTGCCGACCGACGCGCCGAGCGCCTCGGCCACGGTGGCGAACGGACCGTTCAGGTCACCGTGCTCACGGGCCCGGTCGATGTCGTCCAGCACCGGCAGCAGCGCGGTGAGCACCGAGCCGGTGGTCTGCTCGGCCGCCACGCTGCGGTCACGGTCGACACGCTTGCGGTAGTTGGCGTACTCAGCAGTCACTCGCTGCAGGTCCCGGGTGCGCTCCTCGAGCTCGGTGCGCAACGCCTCCAGTTCGGCGCCGAGGGCGGGCGTGTCGACTACCACGCCCTCCTCCGGCTCCTCGGCAGCGCGGTGCGCGCCTCCCGTGGACTCCTCCTCGGCCTGCTTGGCCACCTTGGTGTCCTTACCTTTCACGTCGATCTTGCGCCGGTCCCGGATGACGACGCGCTCGGTTGCCTCACCGTCGTTCCCGTCGTCGGACCGGCTCACTTCTTGTCGTCCTCGACGATCTCAGCGTCCACGACGTCGTCAGCGCCGCCGGCGTTCGGGCCCGCGCTCGCGCCGGCCGCACCGGCACCCGCGCCGCCCGGGGCACCCTGGGTGCCGTCGGGGCCGGGAGCGCCCTGCGTGCCGTCCTGGTTCTGCTGCGCGTACAGCAGCGAACCCGCCTGCTGGGAGACCGAGGCCAGCTTCTCGTGCGCGGTCTTGATCTTCTCGATGTCGCTGCCGCCCAGCGCGCCGCGCAGGTCGCCCAGCGCCTCGCTGATCTGGTTGCGCGAGTCCTCGGGCAGCTTGTCGCCGCTCTCGGCCAGGAACTTCTCGGTCTGCCACTGCAGCTGCTCGGCCAGGTTGCGCGTCTCCGCGTCCTCCTTGCGCTGCTTGTCCTCGTCGGCGTGGTCCTGGGCGTCGCGCATCATGCGCTCGATGTCGTCCTTCGGCAGCGCGGAGCCGCCGGTGATCGTCATCTTCTGCTCCTTGCCGGTGCCCATGTCCTTGGCGGCCACGTGCACGATGCCGTTCGCGTCGATGTCGAAGGTGACCTCGATCTGCGGCACGTTGCGGGGCGCCGGCGGCAGGCCGGTCAGCTCGAAGGTGCCGAGCTTCTTGTTGTACGCCGCGATCTCGCGCTCGCCCTGGAAGACCTGGATCAGCACGGACGGCTGGTTGTCGTCGGCCGTGGTGAAGACCTCGGAGCGCTTGGTCGGGATGGTGGTGTTGCGCTCGATGAGCTTGGTGAAGATGCCGCCCTTGGTCTCGATGCCCAGCGACAGCGGGGTCACGTCGAGCAGCAGGACGTCCTTGACCTCACCCTTGAGCACACCGGCCTGCAGGGCGGCACCGACGGCGACGACCTCGTCCGGGTTGACGCCCTTGTTGGGGTCGCGGCCGGTCATCGACTTGACCAGGTCGGACACCGCGGGCATACGGGTGGAGCCGCCGACCAGGATGACGTGGTCGACGTCCTGGATCTTGATGCCGGCGTCCTTGATGGCCTGCTCGAACGGGCCCTTGCAGCGGTCCAGCAGGTCCTGGGTCATGCGCTGGAACTCCGACCGGCTCAGGGTCGTGTCCAGGTGCAGCGGACCGGCCGGGCCGGCGGTGATGTACGGCAGGTTGATGCTCGTGGTCGACGCGGCCGAGAGCTCGATCTTCGCCTTCTCGGCGGCCTCACGCAGACGCTGCAGGGCCATCTTGTCGGTGGAGAGGTCGATGCCGTGCTCGCCGCGGAAGGTCTTGACCAGGTGGTCGATGACGCGCTGGTCCCAGTCGTCGCCGCCGAGGTGGTTGTCACCGGAGGTCGACTTGACCTCGATGACGCCCTCGCCCAGCTCGAGCAGGGAGACGTCGAAGGTGCCGCCGCCGAGGTCGAAGACCAGGACGGTCTGCTCCTTGGAGCCCTTGTCCAGGCCGTACGCGAGCGCGGCCGCGGTGGGCTCGTTGACGATGCGCAGGACGTTGAAGCCCGCGATCTCACCGGCCTCCTTGGTGGCCTGGCGCTGCGCGTCGTTGAAGTAGGCCGGGACGGTGATGACCGCGTCCGTGACCGACTCGCCGAGGTACGCCTCGGAGTCGCGCTTGAGCTTCATGAGCACCCGCGCCGAGATCTCCTGCGGGGTGTACTTCTTGCCGTCGATGTCGACGGACCAGTTGGTGCCGACCTCCCGCTTGACCGAACGGATCGTCCGGTCGGGGTTGGTCACCGCCTGACGCTTGGCGACCTCGCCGACGAGCACCTCGCCGTTGCGCGCGAAGGCGACGATGGACGGCGTCGTCCGGGAGCCTTCGGCGTTCGCGACGACGGTGGGCTCACCGCCCTCGAGAACGCTGACGCAGGAGTTCGTGGTGCCGAGGTCGATGCCGACCGCTCGTGCCATGTTCGCTTCCTCGCTTCATTGCCGGTTGCAAGTCTCGGGACTCAAGTTGAGTGGACCGGACTCAATGATGCCACGGCGATCCAACTCTGCAAGCGAAAGTTGAGTCAAGGCGGCGCAACTCACTGTCAGCAGGTACCTGTCCGGTCACGGCGACGGGGTACCTGTTGTGGGGAATGCATAGATCAGGCACGCTTTACCCGTGACGACGCACGGTGACGCGGTCGGTCCGTCGGCCACTCCCGCCGTAGCCGACCCACCCCCCACAAAAGCCCAGACCAACGGCGCGCCCGCAGCGGCGGGCGCCAGCCAACCCGACAAATCATCCGGTACGGTCGCAGACGCGACAACCGCAGGTCCGTCCGCCCAGGCCGACGAGGCCGACAGCGGCGCGCAGCCGGAGCCTGCCGCCACCACGCCACCGAAGCCGGAATGGCCGCCCACCACGGCCGCGACCACGGGAAACGTCGTGACGACGAAGTCAAAGCAGCCGGCCGGGGAGCAGATCCCCGACGAGCCGACCACACCAGCCGGCACCGCACCTCCCGGTACGCCGGAGAGCGCTCCCGCGGCGACCGTGCCCAGCGCCGCGGCCAAGACCGGGAAGGCCGTCGAGCCCCCGTCGGCCGACGAGCCGAAGTCCGCTGACGCAGTGGAAGCAGATTCCGGCGCCCCCGGACCCAACTCGTCCGCGGAGCCGAAATCCGCATCCGACACGGAGCCCGCGGCGGCCACCGAGCCCGAGCCGACCCCAACCGCGAAGCTCGGCGCCGGCCACGAGTCAAACCCGGCCGCGAAGCTCGGCGCCGGCCACGAGTCAACCCCGGCCGCGAAGCTCGGCGCCGGCGACGAGCCGACCCTGGTCGCGAAATCCGACGCGGGCGACGAGCCGACGCTCGTCAAGAAGCCGACCACCGGCGACGAGCCCACGCTGGTCGCGAAATCCGACGCCGGCGACGAGCCGACCCTGGTCGAGGGGCCCGCGGCCGACACCGAGGCGCTGCCGACGTCGCGCCCGGCCGACGAGGAGCCGACCGTCGCCGGCCGGCCGGCCGGCGCCGAAGAGCCCACCCTGATCGACGCGCCCGCCGAGGACGAACCGACCGTGGTCGCCAAGACGACCGGCACTGCCAAATCCCCGGCGGTCGACAAGAAGGCCGGCAAGGACAAACCCGCCGCGGCCAAGGACGATGCGCCGATCTCTCCCTCCCGGCCCAAGGACCTCGCCGCTGTGCTCGCGCCGGTGCCGCCCGTCGAGCCGCCGCCCGCCGTCGGGGATCTTGCCGTCGCCCTGTCCAAGCTGCGCGCGGCGATCGGCGGGACGCCGTACCCCCTGGTCATGCCCTCCGCCGAGGAGGCCAAGCGGATCGGCGCCGCGCTGGTCGCCCAGCTCGACGACTATCTGCTGCCGCGCCTCGCGCGGCTCGACGCGCCGCTGCTGGTCGTGGTCGGCGGTTCCACCGGCGCCGGCAAGTCCACCCTGGTCAACAGCCTGGTCCGGGCGCCCGTCACCAAGGCCGGCGTGCTGCGCCCGACGACGCGTTCGCCGGTGCTGGTCAGCCATCCGTCCGATTCCCCGTGGTTCCGCAACGGCGATCTGCTGCCGGGGCTGACGCGTACCGCTGAGAGCTCGACGGATCCGCAGACGCTGCAGCTGGTCTCCGCGACGGCGCTCGGTCCTGGGCTGGCTTTTCTCGACGCGCCGGACATCGACTCGGTGGTCGACCGCAACCGGCAGCTCGCCGCCCAGCTGCTGGCCGCCGCTGACCTGTGGCTGTTCGTCACGACGGCGGCTCGTTACGCCGACGCCGTACCGTGGGAGCTGCTCACCACCGCCCGGCTGCGTGGCACCGTGATCGCCCTGGTCCTGGACCGGGTGCCGGCCGAGGCGGCCGGCGAGATCTCCGCCCACCTCGCCGAGATGCTCACCGCCCGCGACATGGGCGCCGCGCCGATCTTCGTGCTGCCGGAGTCCACGTTGGAGGGCAGCGGTCTGCTGCCGGAGGACGTCACCCGGCCGCTGCACGACTGGTTCGCGCAGCTCGCGGCCGACGCCAACGCGCGGGCGGCCGTGGTCAAGCAGACGCTCGACGGCGCGCTGGCCGCGCTGGGCCCGGCGGTGGCCGGGCTGGCCGAGGCCGCCGACGAGCAGGCGACCGCCGCGAAGGCCCTGGACGAGCGGGTCACCGCGGCGTACCGCACGGCCCGCCGGACCATGGAGGACGGCCTGCAGGACGGCCGGCTGCTGCGCGGCGAGGTGCTGGCCCGCTGGCAGGAGTTCGTCGGCACCGGTGAGCTGCTGCGCACTCTGGAGTCGCGGGTCGGCCAGCTCCGCGACAAGATCGTCGCGGCGGTCACCGGCCGCCCGGCGCCCGGACGCAACCTGCAGGCGGCGCTGGAGTCGCAGCTCGCCCTACTGCTGCGCGGGGTCGCTTCGGATGCGGCCGAGCAGGCGTACGCGGCCTGGCAGGCGCACCCGGCCGGAGTCGCGCTGCTGGAGCCGGGCCTGCAGAAGCCCTCGCCCGACCTGCCGCAACGCGCCGAGCGGGTGATCCGCGACTGGCAGCAGTTCGTGCTCGAGCTGGTCCGCAGCGAGGCCGGCGACAAGCGGGTCGTGGCGCGCGGCGCGGCGTACGCGGTCAACGGCGTCGGCCTGACCGTGATGATCGCGGTGTTCACCTCGACCGCCTTCATCCCGACCGGCGCCGAGCTGGCCGTCGGCGCGGGCACCACCGTCGCGGCGCAGAAGGTGCTGGAAGCGATCTTCGGGGACCAGGCGATCCGTACTCTGGCCACCCGGGCCCGCGAGGAACTGCTCAAACGCGTTAACGTGCTGCTCGACGCGGAAGCGGCCCGGTTCACGGACCGCACCGCAGCCGTGGGCCTCGAGCTGCAACCGGGGGCCACGCTGCGGCAGGCCGCGGCCGATGTGGAGCGGTCCAGGGAGGAAGTCGCGTTGACCGGGTCGCCGTCATGAGCCTCGTGGAGCGGGTCAAGCACGCGCTGACCGGCGACGACCGGGTGGACGCCGAGCAGCTCGTCGCCCGGCTGGACGCCCTGCAGCGCTTCCTGCGGGTCACCGACCCGTACCTGCCCGACAACGACCTGGTCGCCGCGCACACCCTGGTCGAGCGGGCCGGCAGCCGGCTGGCCCTGTCGCAGGACCACACCGTGGTGGCGCTGGCCGGCAGCACCGGCAGCGGCAAGTCCAGCCTGTTCAACGCCCTGGCCCGGCTCAAGCTCTCGCCGGTGGGGGTACGCCGGCCGACGACCGGTGTCGCGCACGCCTGCGTCTGGGGCCCGCTCGAGCCGGCGAACAGGTTGCTCGACTGGGTCGGCGTGCTGCCCCGGCAGCGCTTCATCCGGGAGAGCGCCCTCGACGGCGACGACGAGGCCGCCCTGCGCGGGCTCGTGCTGCTCGACCTGCCCGACTTCGACTCCGTCGAGCGCGGCCACCGGCTCGAGGTGGACCGGCTGCTCGGCCTGGTCGACCAGGTGGTCTGGGTGGTCGACCCGCAGAAGTACGGCGACCGCGTCCTGCACAACGCCTACCTGCGCCAGTTCAAGCAGCACAGCGACATCACCATCGTGGTGCTGAACCAGGCGGACCGGCTCTCCCCGTCGGACACCGAGATCGTCGTCACCGACCTCAAGCGGCTGCTCGACGAGGACGGGCTGAACGGCGTACCGGTGCTGGCGACCTCGGCCAAGCAGCCGGGCATGCTGACCGAGCTGCGCGAGGCCCTGGAGAAGACGGTCGCCGAACGGCAGGCCGCGCTGCGCCGGCTCGCCGGTGACCTCGATGTGGTGGCCGAGCAGCTGGCCACCACGATCGGCCCACCGGCCGCCGAGGACGAGGTGGACCGGGCGACCGTACGCCAGCTCAGCGACGCCCTCGCCGCGTCCGCCGGCGTCCCGGCCGTGGCCGCCGCGACCGCGAGCGCCTACCGCCACCGGGCGATCGCCAGCACCGGCTGGCCGCTGGTGCGCGGCGCTCGGAAGCTGCGCCCCGACCCGCTCAAGCGCCTGCACCTGTCCACCGACAAGCCGGAGGCCGCGGAGACCGCGATCGAGGCGGCTCCGGTGTCCCGGACTTCGCTGCCGGAAGCGGACGCGGCCCAGAAGTCAGCGGTCGGCCTGTCCGTCCGCGCCGTCGCCGCCCGGGCCGCCGCGCCGATCCCGCAGGTGTGGGCCCCGGCGCTGAGCACGGCTTCCCGGTCCCGGCTGGGCGATCTGCCCGACGCACTGGACCGGGCAGTGGCCAAAACCGACCTCGGGATGAGCCGCAAGCCGATCTGGTGGACGGTGGTCGGCCTGCTGCAATGGCTGTTCACCATCGCGGCGGTGGTCGGCCTCGGCTGGCTGATCGCCGGGTACGCCGTCCGCGTCCTGGGCCTGCCCGCGTTCGACAACCCGAAGGTCGGCGAAGTGCCGTTGCCGACGTTGCTGCTGCTCGGCGGCCTCCTGCTCGGTGCCCTGCTGGCCGTCTTGATCCGGCCGATCGTCAACCTGGGTGCGAGACGCGCCGGCCGGCGCGCCGAGCAACGCCTGCGGGGGTCGGTCACCGAGGTGGCCCGCGAATACGTCGTCGCGCCGGTCCGCGAGGTGCTGAACGGGTACGCACAGGCACGTGAAGCCCTGACGGTCGTCCGTTCGGAATAGGTCCGGCGAGCTCCTGGACGGGTAGGCTCGGCGGCATGGCGGCACCCCAGACTCCATACGACGCGGTCCTGCACGCGGCCCGCGACGTGGCGAAGCTCGACTGCGCCCTGGACGCCGAGATGCTGGGCACCGCACTCCTGGGCAGCGTGTACGCCGTGGCGGTCACCGACCGCGCCGCGGCGGTCCGGGAGTTCGTCGGCCAGTTCCTCGGCGCCACCACCCGGCGGCGCACCGCGTCGGCGACGACGATCCGCGAGGTCTTCGCGGCCCTCGTGCCGGACGCGGAGGGAGCGGCCGGCGTGCGCCCCGGCGCCCAGGCCCCGGCCTGGACGGAACAGCTCGGCAAGGTGCGCGCGACCGGCTGCTACGCGTACGGCGACGTGTACGGCGACCAGACGTCCTATCTGGTCACCTTCGCCTACGACGACGCCGAGCTCGGTGGCCCGGAGCACGCGGTCGTCGCCCTGGTCGACCACAACATCGGCATCACCAAGGACGTCTTCGTCGGCGGCCCGGCCGAACGCATCCTGGGCCAGGTCCGCGAGATGTGCGCGGGCGACGAGCTGACCTGGTTCCGCGAGGAGGACCCGGGCCGGCTCCGCGGCGAGGTGGGCAAGCACCTGGAGATCACCGACGGTCTCAGCGACCTGCCGGCGGACGGCAACCTGGCCACCGACCGCGCCCTGGCCACGGCCCGGCTGGCCCTGCTGCCGGCCACCACGGTCCCGCCCCTGGCCGAGCCCCCGGAGCTGAGCGCACCGGAGCGCGAACGCCTGCTCCGCGACTTCCTGTCCTCACCGGAGGCGGCCCGCTTCGCCCTCGGCGACGTGTCGGCCGACGACGAGCTGGCCTCACTGCACTTCTGCCTGAGCCTGCTGCTGGACCACGCGGCCAGCCTCCCGGAGCCGAACCCGCTGCGCTGGAGCCCGGCGGTGGCCGGCCTGTTCCTGCTCGACTGGGTGCACCGGCGCGCGGTCCTCGACATGGACGACGCGGCGATGCTCCCCCGGGTGACCCGAGCCTGGTCGGCGTACGCAACCCGCAAGCGCGGCCTCCCGGCGGCAGCAGCGGAACAGACGGACACAGTGGTCGAGGAAATGATCCCGGAGTTCGCCCGCCTGTACGCAACGGGCGAGAAGCGCAGCCCGGCGACGGCGGCTGTGGCTCAGCTGATCTCGGAAGGCGTCGACCCGAACGACGCGGAAGCCATCGACGCCTGGATCGAAACCAACCGCCACCGCCTCACCGACGACTCCTGATCAAGGCGCCGCTGTTCGGCCCGCCTCGCCCGGCGAACCTCCACGTCGCCGGGTGAGGGCGGGCCTTTCACCAGCCGTTCTGCTGGTGGTCCTGGTTCTCCTGCTGCTGCTCCAGGTGGTGACGGCCCATCCGGGAGCTGCGGTGGTGCGCGCCCGTGCGGTCGTCGACGCGGTGCATGCGTTCGGAGCGGTGGGAGCCGCGGTAGGCGCGGGTCGCGGTTGTGGTCTGGGTGCCGCCTTCGCCACGGTCGGCGGCGGACGGCTGGTAGCGGTGACTGTTGTGGGTGCGGTCCGCGTTGCGGGCGGGCCGGACGTTCTGCGGGCGTTCGGTCACTTCTGACCTCCGGCGGGAGTCGGATCCGGCGGCCTCGGCCGTCCGGCGGCTGATGGAACGGATGAGCTGTTCGTGCTCTTTCGGCGAGCGCTTGTCTTGGCTCTTCGCCTGGCGGGTGCGCTCGTGGCGTTCGGTTGCCCGGCTGCCCTTGTCACGGTGGGCGGCCACCCGGCCGGTCCGGCCCTCGTCGCCGGCTGCCGGGCCGTTGTCCCCGTCCCGGGCTACCTGGTCGGAATCACCGCCGCGGGCTACCTGGCCGGAATCACCGCCGCGGGCTACCTGGCCGGGGTCACCCCCGCGGGGCGCCTGGTCGTTGTCACCATTGCCGGCCGATTGGTCGTCGCCGTGGTCGCGGGCCGCCCGGTCGTCATCGCGATCACGCGCCGCTTCGATGTGGACGGTGATCCGGCGATCGGCGGACCGACGGCGGTCGGATGACCGGCGGCGGTCACCAGACCTGGCGCGGTCAGCGGACCCGCGGCGGTCGCGGTCGTCACAAGCCCGATCACGCGCCCGGCCGGAATCATCCCGGTCACCCGCCCGATCGGCGTCGTCCCGATCACGCCCGTGGCCGGAGTCGTCCCGATCTGAGTCGTCCCGGTCACCGACCTGGTCCGAGTCGTCCCGGCCACCGACCTGGTCTGAGTCGTCCCGGTCGTGCGGCCGGTCCGGGTCATCCTGCTGACCCGGGTGGTCGTGGTGGTGCGGCCGGTCCGGGCGCTGGTGGTGCGAAGGCCGCCAAGAGCAGTCCGTCCGATCCCAGCACCAAGGCGGCCGAGCGGGCTTCCGCGGCGGATCCGGCGTCTCCCCACCCGGCGAGTCGTCCGAGTCCCCCGGCTGCTGCGGCCTGACCGGCACCGACGGCCAAGACGGCCGCACCGGCGGACGAACCGGAGCCGGCTTCCCGCCACCGGACGAGCCGGACGAACCGGAGGACGAGCCGGACGAGCCGGACGAACCGGAGGACGAGCCGGACGAGCCGGACGAACCGGAGGACGAGCCGGACGAGCCGGACGAGCCGGAGCCGGACGAGCCGGACGAGCCGGAGCCGGACGAGCCGGACGAGCCGGAGCCGGACGAGCCGGACGCGGACCCGGACCCAGAACCCGAGCCGGACCCCGACGACCCGGGCCGCCAGGACTCCCCACGATCACCCGAAGGACTGGAAGATCCAGAAGAATCCGAACCCCGCGCCGGCGCCACCACCCCCGAGGACCCGTTGCGCGTGCTCTGGCCGTACCCCTTGCTGGTTTTGATCGGCGCGGCCGGCCGCGGCTTGGCCTTGCGCCTCTGAGCCTGGCCCTGCACCGTGCCGGAGCCGCTCGGCGAGCCGGTGCCCGCCGATGCCGTCGGCGCCGGCCGGACCGGTCCGGTCGAGGCCGGCGGGATGAACGGGACGTCCATCGCGCCGGTCCGGTCGTCGTCGAGTTCGCGGGAGCCGGCGGTGATCGCCGCCAGGGTGGGCAGCGACGCGAGCCCGACCAGCATCGCCACGATGAGCACGTAGCGCCGGGTCGGCCCGGAGAAGCCCTCGGCGCTGTAGACGCCGTTGAGCCGCTTGCGCATCACCTTGATCGGCGGCACGAGCCCGTCGTCGTCCGGTTGCTCCGGCACGGCCAGCACCCCCTGCGTAAAGATCAACTTGGATCTGTCTCGGCTATCGGGGTGAACGACGCATGGCCGTTCGGGCAGCGGTGAAAGTTGTCCGTTCCGACAGAAGTGATGGCACGAAAACCACTTAACCGGACAAACATGGGCACGAATGACTCCGCAAGATTTCGGATCTGTGATCGACCTGACCTGTGGCGCCACTCACGTTCTCTGCGAGGATGGGGGCGACGGCACCGCCGCCGTCGCGGCTGGACCAAGCAGCGGGACGCGGTGGGAGCCGTCACTCCCCGGCGGGGTCTGTGATCACGCCGAACAGCCGCGCGGCAACCTCACCCGGGCCAGGCGCGGCGAACCCCAGCGGTCAGCCGCGCGGACGGGCAACACCCGCCGTGGGCGCAGAGATGAAACAGGGAGACACGGATGGCGAACGGCGAAAGCGAAGTCGGGGCAGACGCTCCGGCCGGCGGCTTCGTTCAGCTACTGACGCCCGACGGTGAGCGCATCGACAGCGTCACCACGGCGGACGGCGTTACCTACTCGGTCGACTTCACCGACAGCGAGTACCGAGAGCTGTACCAGGACCTTGTCACGGTCCGCCGCCTGGACGCCGAGGCGACCGCCCTGCAGCGGCAGGGTGAGCTGGGGATCTGGGCCAGCCTGCTGGGCCAGGAGGCCGCTCAGGTCGGCTCCGGCCGGGCCCTGCGCCCGCAGGACATGGCGTTCCCGACCTACCGCGAGCACGGCGTGCTCTACACCCGCGGCATCGACCCGATCATGCCGTTCGGCCTGTTCCGGGGCGTCGACCAGGGCGGCTGGGACGCGAACAAGTACAAGTTCAACGGCTACACGATCGTGATCGGCTCGCAGACGCTGCACGCCACCGGCTACGCCATGGGCGTCACCATGGACGGCAAGACCGGCACCCCGGACGGGGAGGCCGTCATCGCGTACTTCGGCGACGGCGCCACCAGCCAGGGCGAGGTCAACGAGGCGTTCGTCTGGGCCGGCGTGTTCCACGCCCCGATGGTGTTCTTCTGCCAGAACAACCAGTACGCCATCTCCGAGCCGCTCGAGCGGCAGACCCGCATCCCGCTGTACCGGCGCGCGGCCGGCTTCGGCTTCCCCGGTGTCCGGATCGACGGCAACGACGTGCTGGCCACGTTCGCGGTGACCCGGGCGGCACTCGACCAGGCCCGCAACGGCCAGGGCCCGACGCTCATCGAGGCGTACACGTACCGGATGGGAGCGCACACCAGCTCGGACGACCCGACCCGCTACCGCATCGCCAGCGAGGTGGAGTCCTGGAAGGCCAAGGACCCGATCAGCCGGCTCAAGGCGTTCCTGACCAAGCAGCAGCTCGCCGACGACACGTACTTCGCCGAGGTCGACGAGTCGGCCCGCAAGCTGGCCTTGGACCTGCGCGAACGCGTGCTGGCCATGCCCGACCCGCAGCCGGTCACCATGTTCGACCACGTCTACCCGAACGGCTCGCCCGAGCTCGACCAGCAGCGCGCACAGTTCGCCGCCTACGAGGCCTCGTTCGAGGGGAGCGCCCACTGATGAGCGAGACGATCACCCTTGGCAAGGCCCTGAACCACGGCCTGCGCCGCGCGCTCGAGAACGACCCCAAGGTCGTCATCATGGGCGAGGACGTCGGCAAGCTCGGCGGCGTCTTCCGGATCACCGACGGCCTGCAGAAGGACTTCGGCGAGAACCGGGTCATCGACACCCCGCTGGCCGAGGCCGGCATCGTGGGCACCGCGGTCGGCCTGGCCATCCGCGGCTACCGGCCGGTCTGCGAGATCCAGTTCGACGGGTTCGTCTTCCCGGCGTACAACCAGATCGTCGCCCAGGTGGCGAAGATGTACTACCGGTCGCTGGGCAAGGTCCGGGTGCCGATCGTCATCCGGATCCCGTACGGCGGTGGCATCGGCGCGGTCGAGCACCACTCCGAGTCGCCCGAGGCCTACTTCGCGCACACTCCCGGCCTCAAGGTCGTGACCTGCTCGAACCCGGCCGACGCGTACGCGATGATCCAGCAGTCGATCATCTCCGACGACCCGATCGTGTTCTTCGAGCCGAAGCGCCGCTACTGGGAGAAGGGTGTGGTCGACCTCGACGCGCCCGGCGACTTCCCGCTGCATGCTTCGCGGATCGTGCGTGACGGGTCGGACGCCACTGTGATCGCGTACGGGCCGATGGTCCGTACCGCCCTGGACGCGGCGCAGGCCGCGGCCGAGGACGGCCGCAACCTGGAGGTCGTCGACCTGCGCACGCTCTCCCCGCTGGACCTGGGCCCGGTCTTCGAGTCCGTCCGGCGGACCGGCCGGGCCGTGGTCGTGCACGAGGCCCCCGGCAACCTCGGCCTCGGCGCCGAGATCGCCGCCCGGATCACCGAGGAGTGCTTCTACTCCCTGGAGGCGCCGGTGCTGCGCGTGACGGGCTTCGACGTGCCCTACCCGGCCGCCCGCGTCGAGGAGGAGTACCTGCCCGACCTGGACCGGGTGCTGGACGCCGTCGACCGTTCGTTCGGCTGGTGACGCCGATGTCCCGGATCAAGGAGTTCACGCTGCCCGACCTGGGCGAGGGCCTGACCGAGGGCGAGATCCTGGCCTGGCTGGTCAAGGTCGGCGACACGATCGAGCTGAACCAGCCGATCGTCGAGGTGGAGACGGCCAAGGCGGCCGTGGAGATCCCGGCCAAGTGGGGCGGGGTCGTCACGCAGATCTTCCACGAGGCCGGCACGACGGTCGAGGTCGGTGCGCCGATCATCTCGATCGACACCGATCCGGGCGCCGGCCCGGTGCCGTCCGCGGAGTCACTCGCGGCGGTCGAGATCGCGCCCGAGGAGGGCTCGGTCGAGCCCGGCATGATCGGTGGCCCGGCTCCGGGCGGCCGCACGGCCGTGCTGGTCGGTTACGGCCCGAAAACCGCAACTGCCAAACGCCGACCCCGCATCGGTACGCCCACAGCGTCGACAACCGCAGCACCGCCCACCGCACCTCCGGCAGCTGCACCGACGCCCGTGGCCCAGCCGACCCCGGCTACCTCCCGCCCCCCGGCGGCCGCAGCGCCCGCACCGCCCCAGCCCGCTCCCGTGACACCGGCTCAGCCGGCCGCGGGCGCGACAGCCCGGCCCACCGGACCGGTGCTCGCCAAGCCGCCGGTGCGCAAGCTGGCCCGCGATCTCGGGGTCGACCTGACCACGATCGCCGGCACGGGCCCGCTCGGCTCGATCACCCGCGACGACGTCCAGCAGGCGGCTGCTTCCCCGTCGGCGCCGTCCTCGACGCTCGATTCGGCGCTCGCAGAGACGGACGTCACTGAGTCGCTCGTCACCCAACCGGCGCCCGCGTCGGCCGCGGTGTTCGACGCCTCGCGGGAGCAGCGCATCCCGATCAAGGGCGTCCGCAAGCTGACGGCCGAGAACATGGTCGCGTCGGCGTTCACCGCGCCGCACGTGACGGAGTTCCTGACCGTGGACGTGACCCGGACGATGAAGTCGCTGGAGCGGCTCAAGGCCCGGCCGGAGTTCCGTGACGTGCGGATCTCCCCGCTGCTGTTCGTGGCCAAGGCCGTGCTGCTGGCGGTCAAGCGGCACCCGATGGTCAACTCCACCTGGTCCGCGGCGACGAACGAGATCGTCGTCAAGGACTACGTCAACCTGGGCATCGCGGCCGCGACCCCGCGCGGCCTGATCGTGCCGAACATCAAGGACGCGGGCCGGCTGACCTTGCGTGAGCTGGCGGACACCCTGACTGCCCTCGTGCAAACGGCCAAGTCGGGCAAGACCCCGCCGTCCGACATGTCCGGCGGAACGTTCTCGATCACCAACGTGGGTGTCTTCGGCATCGACACGGGAACGCCGATCCTGCCGCCGGGCGAGGCGGCCATCCTGGCCTTCGGTGCCATCCGGCCGACGCCGTGGGTCCACAAGGGAAAGATCAAGATTCGCCAGGTCACCACCCTCGGGCTCTCGTTCGACCACCGGATCATCGACGGCGAGCTGGGCTCGAAGTTCCTCCGCGACATCGGTGGCTTCCTGGAAGATCCAGAGGCGGCAATGCTCTCCTGGACCTGATTTTCGTCGGCAACCGGTTTT
This sequence comes from Actinoplanes sp. NPDC051405, assembly GCF_055586185.1. Taxonomy (NCBI): domain Bacteria; kingdom Bacillati; phylum Actinomycetota; class Actinomycetes; order Micromonosporales; family Micromonosporaceae; genus Actinoplanes; species Actinoplanes sp. NPDC051405. Next base: position 337,115 of record NZ_JBVJIR010000009.1, on the reverse strand, counting down.
CCCAGCCTTCGATCCTTAGGCAGGTAAGCGGGATCACCCCTTAAATCGTTGGCGGTACGTGTTCCGGCGCGGTTCAATGGAGTCAGCGCCGGAACACGGCACCACAGCAACGAGGCCAGCGATGGCCCAAGGGAGTGAGCACCGCATGAGCACCATCGAGCGCATCCGCAACCGCCGCATCGCCAAGCGCAACGCCCGCGCGATCGACCGCGCGTGGAAGTCGGCGCCGACGCAGTCGATGCGGGACGAGATCGCGATCCTCAGCCAGCAGCGCATGTACTGAGCACCTGCTGAGCAACACGGCACTCGACGGCCCGCCCGGTTCTCCGAGCGGGCCGCCGTCGTTCCAAAAAGGGCAATTGACTACTAAAGGGTGCCCTCTTCCGTGATTTACGACGCACCGCCACGCTCTCCACGGCGTACACCGGGATTTCTTCCGCCCGCGACGCCCGGTACGGTTGGCGACGGTCACCTGCCCGGCTCGGCCGGCCGGGCGGGGCAGTGACCGGGCGACGCCCAGCTCTGCAGGGTCGGCCGCGTCCGTGGCAAGCTGGCACGGCCGACAGTCATGGAGGAGGCGCGTATGACGTCCGAGGGCCAGCACGCCGGCCACCAGCCGGGGGCCACGTCGGGCAGCGGAGCCGACCCGTTCGGCACCGACGGCTTCCCGCCGGACGCCTTCCCGCCGGACTCCGACGGTCACAAGACCGCCGACCGGCCCCCGTCGTACCCGCACGCCCAGGAATCCTTCCCGAGCGCGTACGCCCCGCCGCCGCACGCCACCCCGAATGGCGGCTCGCCGTTCGTGGTGCCCGCGGTGCCGCCGGCCGGCCAGCAGCCGGCGCCGCAACAGCCGCCCGGCTTCCCGCCGCCGCTCTCGCAGCGCGGATCCCAGCAGCCTGGGTCCCCTTCCGGACCCTCGTCGCCCGGCGCCGCCACTCCACTCGCGCAGCGCGGCTCCCAGCAGCCCGTGTCGCAGTCGTCCGGATCTTCCTCGCCCGGTTTCCCGCCCCCGCTCTCCCAGCGCGCACCGCAGCAGCCCGGATCCCCGGCGTCCGGACCGTCATCGCCCGGCTTCCCGCCGCCGCTCTCGCAGCGCGGACCTCAGCCCGGGTCGCCGTCCTTCCCAACCCCGCTGTCTCAGCGTGAGCCCCAGTCCGGGTCGCCGTCTTTCCCGGCCTCGCTGTCTCAGCGTGAGCCCCAGCCCGGGTCGCCGTCCTTCCCAACCCCGCTGTCGCAGCGCGAGCCCCAGCCCGGGTCGCCGTCCTTCCCGCCGCTTTCGCAGCGTGGACCGCAGCAGCCGGGTTCCCCGGCCGGCTTCCCGCTGTCGCAGCGGGAGCCTGGCTCCCCTGCGGCACCTGACTTCCCCCCGCCGTCCGCCGGCCAGCAGGGGCCGGATCCGGCGCGAACGCCGGGCCCGGCGTTCGGCCCGGGTGCGGCCCAGTTCGCGTCGAACTCCAGCGGCTCCGCCCGCGTGCCCGAACCCGGCGCCCTGCCCCAGCGCCCGCCGGCCGCGGCCCAGGGCAACCCCGACTCGTCCGCCGCGCCGGAGTCCGCGTGGGCGCCCCCGCCGTCGGCCCAGCCGGCCGGCGCAGCCCAGGACAACCCGTTCGCCCGCGCCGCCGAGCCGCACCCGTACCGCGGCGGTGGCGAACTGCCTCAGCGTTCGCCCGGCATCGCCGGTGGCCCGCTGGACGGCCCGGTCGGCGAGTTCAACGGCTTCACCCCGACCCGCCAGCCGGCCGAGTCGGCACCGGACGTCGCCCGTCGCCCCGGCGGCTCGCCCTTCGACCGACAGGAGCCGGCCCCGGCCGACCAGTCACCGTCCGCTCCGGCTGAACGGTCATCGTTCGCGCCGGCGCCCCGGGAGCCTTTCGGTGGCCCCCCGGCAGGCGAGGCGTTCGGTGCTGCCCGCTCCGACGACGACCAGCAGTCCCGCGAGCGCCCCGCGGGCATCTCGGCTTTCGGTGACCAGCGGGTCCGCGTTCCCGGCGCGACTCTGACCGGCCTGCCGGACGCGCCGCCCGCCGGAGGGGACAGCGACGCTTTCCCCGCCCGCAGCGGCAGCGAGAGCAACGGCTTGCCGTCTCGCGGAGGCCACGACAGCGGCGGCTTCCCGACCCGCGGCGGCAGCGAAAGCGGCGGCCTGCCAACTCGCGGAGGCCCCGACAGCGGCGGCTTCCCCACTCGCGGCGGCAGCGAAAGCGGCGGCTTCCCCACTCGGGGTGGCTCCGGCAACGGCAGCTTCCCGATCCGGGGCGCCGGCGCCCGCGGCGGCGACAGCCCCGCCCGCGGTGACGGCGCCTTCTCCGCCCGCGGCGATTCGTTCGCAGCCCGCAACGACGCCGAGGACATCGCCTTGCCCGCCGACAGCGGCGGCGCATTCTCCGCTCGCAACGCCGACAGCTCCTTCGGTTCGCGGAGCGACGCGGACAGCGGCGCCTTCCCCTCCCGCGGCGACGGCAATGGCTTCCCGGCCCGTGGCGACGGCAATGGCTTCCCGGCCCGTGGCGACGGCAATGGCTTCCCGGCCCGTGGCGAGTCCGACGGTTCTTTCCCCGCTCGCGGCGCCTCCGACAACGGCGGCTTCGCCGCCGGCAGTGGCGCTTTCTCCGCACGTAACGCCGCCGACAACGGCACGCCGCCGAACCGTGGTGGCGCCTTCCCCGCAGGTGGAGACGACGACGTGGACAGCGAAGGCTTCCCCGGCGGAAGTCGCCCCGACAGCAATCCCTTCCGTGACGGCTCGTTCCGCCGCGAAGGTGCCGACGGCGATTTCCCCGCACCGACCCGTAGCGCTTCCGACCGCCCGGGTGACGGTGACGAGCAGTCGTCGCCGTTCGCCCGTCCCGAGGCCGGCCGCTTCGACGCCGACCAGCCGTCGGACGGGCCCGGCGGCAACGGCTACGCCCAGCGCATCCCCGGCGCGTCGTTCGCGGCGGCCGGCCCGCCCGACGCCGTTCGCCCCGAGAGCGGCAGCGGCGGATATCCCCAGCGTGTCCCCGGCGCCTCGCTCGGCAGCATCGGTTCGCCGGTAGCAGCCGAGCCCCGCAGCGCCGCGGCCGTACCGCAGCCGCGGGACCCCGCCGAGCGCCCCGAGTCCGGCGAGCCGCCCGCGGCCGGTCCGGCCAAGGGCACCGCACGTCCGGTGTCGGCCAGTGCCTCCGTGCCCGTGGCGAGCCGGGTGGCGCCGCCCGCGGACGCCGAGGAGGTGCCCCCGCCGGCCGCAGCGAGCCCGCAGCCGCGTGTCTACGGTCGTCCGGCCCCGGTTGACGAGCCCGCGCCGCAGTCGCCGTACCAGGACGAGGATCAGCCGGTCAGCGGCGCGTTCGGCGCGGCACCCACCTCGGGTGCCCGCGAGTCCGCGCCGACCTCCGGCGCCTACGGCCAGCCGCCGGAGAATCCTTACGCCCGCCCGGCCGACGGCACCTACGGCAAGCCGCCCGCGAGCCCCTTCGCGCCGCAGGCCGACGGCACGTACGGCGCGCCGCCCGCAAGCCCGTTCGCCCCGCCGGCCGACAACCCCTACGCCAAACCGGCCCCCGCGGACAACCCCTACGCCAAGCCGGCACCCGCGGAAGGCACCTACGGCACGCCGGCATCTGCCGACGGCACCTATGGGAAGCCGGCGACCGCAGACGGCACGTACGGCACGCCGGCATCCACCGACGGGACATACGGTCGACCGTCCGAGGCCCCGTTCGGCACCCGGCCATCGTCCGGCGCATCCCCGTTCGGGGACGGCCAGAGCGACCGGCCGGGCGGCCTCAGCGATCGGCCCGGCACCCAGGACGATCGGCCCGGCAACCAGGGAGACTGGCCCGGCAGCCTGAGCGACCGGCCCGGCAGCCAGGGAAGCCGGCCCGGCGGCGGCCAGGACGACCGGCCCGGCAGCCAGGGTGACTGGACCGGCGGTCAGAGCGACCAGCCCGGCAACCAGGGCAACTGGCCCGGCAACGCCCAGGACGACCCGTTCGCTGTCCGTCCGTCCTCGGGTGCGTTCGGCGCGCCCCCGGAGCACGGCGGCCATTCAGCGGAGTCCGGTGCCCCTGAGGCAGCCCCGACCTCCGGTGCGTTCGGCGCGGCACCCACCTCCGGCGGCGCCCAGTCGCCCGGTCGCGCCTCGGGCCGGGCTTCGGCCAGCGCCCGGGTCAGCCCGCCCGGCCAGCCGTTCGCGCCCGCCTCGCCCGCTCCCGGCCAGGCGCCGGATCCGCGGGCCGCGGCGGCCCAGTTCACCGAGTTCACTACGGACATCGCCGGTCGCGGCCGGGCCGGTCAGCCGGATCAGCCGGGCGCGGTGCCCGGCAACCCGGCCGCCCGCACCACGCCGCCGGACCAGTACAGCGAGAACACCACGGACGTGTCGGGCCGCGGGCAGAGTTCGGACCAGCCGTACGTCCCGGCGCCCGCGTTGCCGTCGATGCACGCCGCCCCGCCGCTGGAGAACGGCTTCCCGCCCGCGCCGGCGCCGGATGCCACCCAGCCGTTCGGGGACCGGCCGCGGATGGGTGGTGTCTTCCCGGGGCCGGCCAGCCGGGCCACGGTGACGCCGCCCGGCCCGGAGCAGACCGCGTCCTGGCCCCAACGGCCCGAGGAGGACCCTGACCAGGGCCGGTTCGACTCGTTCAAGGCGGATGCGCCGGAGATCGTGCCGACCGAGGTGGCCAAGCCGGAGACGCCGCATGTCCGGATGCTGCCGGTGATTCTCGGTGTCATCCTCGGCGCCGGCCTGATCGTCGGTCTGACGCTGGGCGTGACCTGGCTCATCGCCCGGGGTTCGCACGACGGGGGCAACGCCGGCTTCTCGGTGAGCGCCGGTGACTGCGTCAAGCGCGACGGCAACGAGGCGGTCACGGCCAACTGCAGCGACGCCGGGTCGTTCGAGGTGACGGCGATCGTCGACACCAAGGAGCAGTGCCCGGACCCGAACCAGCCGTACGTGGTCAACCCGACCGACAACGGCCGCAGTCAGGTGCTCTGCCTGAAACCACGGCCCTGATGATGTGACGTGCGCGAAGCGCGGCCACCCCGGACCTGGGGTGGCCCGCGCGTCGGGCACGATGGGTTCATGACCGCGCGCGTACGGGCCCCCGAGCTGCGGGGCCGGGGCTGGCTGAACACCGGTGGCCGTTCTCTGACCCTGGCCGACCTGCGCGGCAAGGTGGCGATCCTCGATTTCTGGACGTTCTGCTGCATCAACTGCCTGCACGTCCTGGACGAGCTGCGCCCCCTCGAGGAGAAGTACGGCGACGTCCTGGTCATCATCGGCGTGCACTCGCCGAAGTTCGAGCACGAGCGGGACCCGGCCGCCCTGGCCGCGGCCGTCGAACGGTACGGCGTGCACCACCCCGTCCTGGACGACGCCGACATGCACATGTGGCAGCAGTACGCCGCCAAGGCCTGGCCCACCCTCTCGGTGATCGACCCCGAGGGTTACGTCGTCGCCTCGATGGCCGGTGAGGGTCACGCCGAGGGCCTGACGCGCCTGCTGGACGAGCTGATCGCCACCCACGAGGCGAAGGGCACGCTGCACCGCGGTGACGGCCCGTACGTGCCGCCGGCCGCCCCCGACACCCTGTTGCGTTTCCCGGGCAAGGCCGTCGAGCTGCCGAACGGCAATCTGCTCGTCTCCGACTCGGCCCGCCACTCGCTGGTCGAGCTGACCGCTGACGGCGAGTCGCTGGTGCGCCGGTTCGGCACGGGTGAGCGTGGCCGCACCGACGGCCCGGCCGAGGTGGCGAGCTTCTCCGAGCCTCAGGGCCTCTGCCTGCTCCCCGCGGGCACCGCCGACTACGACGTGGTGGTCGCCGACACGGTCAACCATCTGCTGCGCGGCCTGCGGCTGGTGACCGGCGAGGTCATCACCGTCGCCGGCACCGGCCGGCCGTGGCGTTCCGCGGACGACGACGGGGTGGCACTCTCCTCGCCCTGGGATGTGGCCTGGTTCGAGGGTCAGGTGATCGTCGCGATGGCCGGCATCCACCAGCTCTGGTGGTTCGACCCGGCCACCGGCGGCTCCGGCGTGTACGCGGGCACCACCGTCGAAGCCCTGCGCGACGGCAAGCTCCCCGACGTGTGGATGGCGCAGCCCTCGGGCCTGTCCGCGGCCGGTGACCGGCTCTGGATCGCCGACAGTGAGACGTCGGCGCTGCGCTGGGTCGAGGCCGGTGAGCTGCACACCGCCGTCGGGCAGGGCCTGTTCGACTTCGGCCACGTGGACGGGCCGGCTGCCGAGGCGTTGCTGCAGCATCCGCTGGGCGTGTGCGGGTTGCCGGACGGCTCGGTGCTGATCGCCGACACCTACAACGGCGCTGTCCGGCGTTTCGACCCGGCCACCGGCGAGGTGTCCACGGTGGATTCCGGTCTGAGCGAGCCGAGCGACGTCCTGCTGACCCGGGCCGGTGAGGTGTTCGTGGTCGAGTCCGGCGCCCACCGCCTGGTGCGGCTCGCGCCGGGCGCGGTCCGTACGGTCGCCGGCGAGCGACACCGCACCGAGCGCCCGCCGTCTTCGCTGGCGCCGGGCGAGGTGACCTTGGATGTGGTCTTCACCCCGGCCCCGGGGCAGAAGCTGGACACGTCGTTCGGCCCCTCGACCCGGCTGGTGGTTTCCGCCTCGCCGCCGGAGTTGCTGCTGGAGGGCGAGGGCACGTCCACCGACCTGTCCCGCCGCCTGGTGCTCAACCCGGCCGTCGCCAAGGGGATCTTGCAGGTGGTGGCGCAGGCCGCCACCTGTGACGCGGACGTGGAACACGCCGCGTGTCACCTCACCAGGCAGGACTGGGGTGTTCCGGTGCTGGTGGAGCCGGGTGCGCCGGCTCGGCTGCCGCTGATCCTTCGCGGCCTCGACAGCTGAGGTGACCCGCTTCACTACCGGCCGGTAACCTACGGTGCCGTAGCCTGGAACCGTGACGACCGAAGCCCCGTTCCAGATGAAGCCTGCCGACATCGGCAAGCCGCGTTTGCGCGGCCGGCTGCACCAGTACGCGTTCTTCGTCGCGTTGATCTGCGGCGTTGTGCTCTGTTCGATCGCCGCGACCCGGCCCGGCATCGCACCCTTCGTGAGCACCCTGATCTACAGCATCACGGTGTGCGGCCTCTTCGGCATCAGCGCGCTCTACCACCGTCGCCAGTGGGGTGAGCGCGGCTATCAGATCATGCGGCGCCTGGACCACTCGATGATCTTCATCTTCATCGCGGGCACCTACACGCCGTTCTGCGTCCTGCTGCTGGAGCGCGACAAGGCGACCTTGCTGCTCACCCTGATCTGGACCGGTGCCGTGGGCGGCGTGGCCCTCAAGAGCATCTGGCCGCACCTGCCCCGCTGGGTGGGCGCACCGCTCTACCTGGCGCTGGGCTGGGGTGCGGTGGCCATCCTGCCGGACATCCTGCACAACGGCGGCGTGGCCGACCTGGTGCTGCTGGCGGCCGGCGGAGTCATCTACAGCGCCGGCGCGGTCTTCTACGCCATGCGCCGCCCGAACCCGTGGCCGGACGTCTTCGGCCACCACGAGTTCTTCCACGCCTGCACTCTGCTGGCCGCTCTCTGCCACCACATCGCGATCTACTTCGCGCTCTACGCGTAAGGGCCCTATGGAGTTCGACCTGAAGCTCGGCGACGGCCGCACCCTGCACGCGTACGACACGGGCGGGGACGGCACGCCGGTCTTCTGGTTCCACGGCACCCCCAATCTCGGTGCGCCGCCCGTACCGCTGATGCGCGACGGGATCCGCTGGCTCTCGTACGACCGGCCCGGTTACGGCGGCTCCACCCCGCGCCCGGACCGGGACATCGCCTCCGCAGCCGGCGATGTCGCAGCCGTCGCGGACCAACTCGGCCTCGACCGCTTCGCCGCCATGGGCCACTCCGGTGGTGGCCCACACGCCCTGGCCTGCGCCGCCCTCCTGCCGGGCCGCGTCACCGCAGTGGCGACACTCTCCGGGCCGGCTCCCTACAGCGCCGAGGGGCTGGACTGGTTCGCCGGGATGGCCCCCTCGAGCCTCGCCTCCCTGCGCGCGGCGGCCCAGGGCCGGGCCGCCAAGGAGCACCACGAGGCCACGGTCACCGACGCCGAGCCCGGCTTCACCGATCGCGACCAGGCCATGTTCGCCGGCGAGTGGTCCTGGATCCTGGACGTGGTGCACCCGGCGCTGGCCGCCGGCCCGGCCGCGCTGATCGACGACGATCTGGCCTACGTCGCGCCGTGGGGCTTCGACCCGGCCACCATCACCGCTCCACTGCTCGTCGTGCACGGCGGCGCAGACCTGATGGTGCCGGGCTCGCACGGCGTCTGGCTCGCCGGGCACTGTCCCACCGCCGAGCTGTGGCTGCGCCCCGAGGACGGGCACATCTCGATCCTGACCTCCGCGAAAGCGGCGCTGGAGTGGCTTCAGTCCCGCGCGTCGTAGGCGTGACGGGCTTCGATCACGTCCGCGATGTGCTTCTCCGCCCACTCCTGCAACGCGTCGACCAGGGTCAGCAGGCTGCGGCCGAGTGAGGTCAGGGCGTAGTCGACGCGGGGCGGGACGACGGGGTAGACCGTCCGGGTGACCAGGCCGTCGCGCTCCAGGGCGCGCAGGGTCTGGGTCAGCATCTTGGGGCTGATGCCGGGGATGCGGTGACTGAGTTCGGTGTAGCGCATCGCGCCGTCGGCCAGCGATGCGACGATCAGCACGCTCCAGGCGTCACCGATGCGGTCCAGCAGCTGACGGCTGGGGCAGTTCTTGGCGTACACGTCGGCTTCCACCAGGGAACTATCCCTCAGGTGTGTACTGCACTTCAAGGTGCTCTCTATCTCATGGGAAGTAAGGCGCGAGCTGCACAGTTGTGCCAGGGGACGGTCGACCGGCCGTCGGAAACGCTTGTTGAGGAGTTCGCATGACCATCGTCGTCACCGGCGCCACCGGGCATTTCGGCCGCCACGCCGTCGAGTCCCTGCTCTCGCGCGGTGTGCCCGCCGACCAGATCGTGGCGATCGGCCGCAGCATCGAGAAGATCCAGGACCTCGCCGACCGTGGCGTACGCGTCCAGTACGCCTCGTACGACGAGCCGGAGTCCCTGCGCAAGGTCTTCGCGGGCGCCGACAAGCTGCTCTTCGTCTCGGCCAGCGAGCCCGGCAAGCGCATCCCGCAGCACCAGAACGTGGTCGACGCGGCCAAGGACGCCGGCATCGGCCAGATCGTCTACACCAGCGCGCCGCACGCCGACTCGTCCGGCATGATCCTGGCCACCGAGCACCTCGCCACCGAGCGGGCCCTCGCCGCGTCCGGCATCCCGTCGGTGATCCTGCGCAACGGCTGGTACCTGGAGAACTACGACCTGCGCGGCGCCCTGGAGCACGGCCTGGTCGGAGCCGCCGGCGACGGCAAGCTCAGCCTGGCCACCCGGGCGGACCTGGCCGAGGCGGCGGCCGCGGCGGTGCTCGCGGACCAGCACGACAAGCAGGTGTACGAGCTGGGCGGCGAAGGCGTCACGCTGGCCGAGCTCGCCGCCGAGGTCTCCCGCCAGTCCGGCCGCGAGGTGACCTACACCAACCTGCCGCAGGACAAGTACGTCGAGTTCCTGGTCGGCGTCGGCGTCCCGGAGGGCTTCGCCGCCGTTCTGGCCGACTCGGACCACCACGCCGCCTCGGGTGCCCTCTACACCGGCACTGAGGACCTGGCCGGCCTGCTCGGCCGCCCGGCCACCCCGCTGGCCGACGCGGTCCGCGCGCAGCTGGCCTGATCCGGCCCCCCGGGTACGACGAAGGGAGTGCCACCGGCGCGGTGGCACTCCCTGTCGCCTGCTGTCAGGCGCCGTACGGCGGCGGGGGCGGGGGCTCGCGACGGGTGGTCTCGCGGTACTCCTGCACGACCTCACCGTCACGGTAGGCCGGGTCGTTGGTGACGACCGGCCGCTGCTGCACGGCGGCGGCGGGACGGCGGCGGCTGTTCCAGTACCAGAGGGTGATGGCCAGGCCGATGAGGCCCGCCAGCATGAGTACGTAGCCGACGACGTTGATGTCCAGACCGCTGATGTCCGCGTTGACAGCGAACGCCAGGATCGCTCCCAGCGCGAGTAGGAAAATACTTCCGCCGATGCCCATAAATGGCCTCCCATGGCTCGTGGCTGCCGCACCGAGCCGCGGCAATACGTCGACCCGGGTGTCTACCCAGGCGGCGGATTCCTCAATCAGGCAAGCTGGGCGCATGACTGTGCGGACGTTGGTCCTGCTGCGGCACGCCAAGGCCGAGACCCCCGGTGAGCTGCTGGATTTCGAGCGCCGGCTCACCGAGAAGGGTGACGCCGATGCCGACGCGGCCGGCTCCTGGCTGGCCGACAAACGGCTGCGCCCGGACCTGGTGCTGTGCTCGTCGGCGCGCCGGACGAGGCAGACCTGGCAGGGCGTGTCGGTGGCGCTCGCGCAGGCCGATCCCGAGTCGCCCAGTCCCGAGGTGCACTACGAGCAGCGGCTCTACGACGGCGGCCGCACGGAGGTCATCGATCTGCTCCGGGCCGTGCCGGACGCCGTACGCACGGTGCTGGTCATCGGGCACAACCCCACGATGTCCGACGTGTCGATCCTGCTGCGCCCGTACGACGAGGAAGCGCAGCTGACGGCGCTGCGGACCGCCGGGCTGGCCGTGCACCGGGCCGAGGGGCTCTGGTCGCAGACCGAGCCGTTCACGATGCCCCTGATCGCCGAGCACACTGCCCGCGGATAGACAGAAGCCGGCGGACGTCGTTGTCCGCCGGCTTCCGCCATCTCAGGAGAGTGTGAAGATCAGAACGCCTCTTCGGGCAGGTCCATCACGTCGAGGGTGGTGTTCTCGATGATCCGGCGGTCCGAGCCGATGCGGGGCAGCACCTCGCGGGCGAAGAACCGGGCCGCGGCGATCTTGCCCTCGTAGAAGGCCTTGTCGCCCGGGCTCACCTCGGCGCCCAGCGCCTTGAGGGAAGCCTCGGCGCCGCGCAGCAGCAGCCACGAGACGACCACGTCGCCCAGGGCGAGCAGCACCCGGCGGGACGTGAGGCCGACCTTGTACAGCTCGCGGGTGTCGCCGCCCTGCACCGCCTGCAGCCAGCCCATCTGGATGCCGAGGATGGCCTGCAGCTCGCCGAGCGCCTTGCCGAGCGATCCGCGCTCGACCTTGAGCTGACCGTTGCCGGCCTCGCTCTCGATGAACTCCTGCATCTCGGTGGCGAGCGCGGCGAGGGCCTGACCCTGGTCCTTGACGATCTTGCGGAAGATCAGGTCCAGGCTCTGGATCGCCGTGGTGCCCTCGTACAGGGTGTCGATCTTGGCGTCGCGGACGTACTGCTCCAGCGGGTAGTCCTGCAGGAAGCCGGAGCCACCGAAGGTCTGCAGCGACTCGTGACCGAGCAGCTCGTACGCCCGCTCCGAGCCGACGCCCTTGACCAGCGGGAGCAACAGGTCGTTGATCCGCTCGGCCAGCTCGGCGCCCTCTTTGTCCCCGGCGGCCTGGGCGATGGCGACCTTGTCCTGCCAGGTGGCCGTGTAGATGACCAGCGAGCGCAGACCTTCCGAGTACGCCTTCTGCAGCATCAGCGAGCGGCGTACGTCCGGGTGGTGGGTGATCGTGACGCGCGGGGCGGCCTTGTTGGTGTTCTGCACCAGGTCGGCGCCCTGGACGCGGTTCTTGGCGTACTCCAGCGCGTTCAGGTAACCGGTGGAGAGGGTGGCGATCGCCTTCGTGCCGACCATCATCCGGGCGTACTCGATGATCATGAACATCTGCCGGATGCCCTGGTGCACGTCGCCGAGCAGCCAGCCCTTGGCGGGCGTGCCCTCACCGAAGGTCATCTCGCAGGTGTTGGAGACCTTCAGGCCCATCTTGTGCTCGACGTTGGTGGCGTAGACGCCGTTGCGCTCGCCCAGCTCGCCGGTCTCGGGGTCGAAGTGGAACTTCGGCACGATGAACAGCGACAGGCCCTTGGTGCCCGGGCCGCCCACGCCCTCGACGCCGACCGGGCGGGCCAGCACGTAGTGGATGATGTTGTCGCTCAGGTCGTGCTCGCCCGAGGTGATGAAACGCTTGACGCCCTCGATGTGCCACGAGCCGTCGGGCTGCGGGATCGCCCGGGTGCGGCCGGCACCGACGTCGGAGCCGGCGTCGGGCTCGGTGAGCACCATCGTCGAGCCCCACTGCTTGTCGACGAAGAGCTTCGCCCACTTCTTCTGCTCCTCGGTGCCCTCGACGTGCACGACGTGCGCGAAGGAGGGACCGGACGAGTACATCCAGACCGGGGCGTTGGCGCCCAGGATCTGCTCGGCGATCGCCCACCACAGCGCCCGCGGGGCGAGGGTGCCACCGAGCGCCTCGGGCAGGTCCATGCGCCAGAACTCGGACTCCATGAACGCGGCGTACGACTTCTTGAAGGCCTCGGGCAGGTCCGCGGTGCTGGTCACCGGGTCGAAACGCGGCGGGTTGCGGTCGGCCTCGATGTAGCTGGCCGCGAGGTCCTCGCGAGCGAGGCGGTTGACCTCCGCGAGCACGTCGCGTGCGGTCTCGGCGTCGATGCCGTCGAACGGCGCCTGGCCGAAAGCACGATCCGCCCCGAAGACCTCGAAGAGGTTGAACTCGAGGTCGCGCAGGTTGCTCTTGTAGTGACTCATGTGTTTCTGGCCCCGCTCTCCGGACGCGAGTTACCCGTCAGTAACCAACACTGTATTACCCGCTGGTAGGGACCGACAAGTCCGCTTCGATCATTTCCTGTCCGTCGGGTTGGGGGTCAAACGCCTCCGATCAGGTGGGAATCGGGGCAACCGTTCGGTCATTTGCAAGTCGCCGCGCCGCTGGGACGTATCGACGGGCCGAGCCCATCGTTGCTCCGGATGTACGCGACGAAACGTACGCCCGACCCGGGGAGGTCAGTATGTTCGCCACGATCAAGAGTCTGATTCCGGAGCCCCGGCAGGCGGACCAGCCGCGCCACTACGTGGGACGGCACCGTCAGCCGGAGACGATCGCCGCACGCGCCGCGGTTGCCGTGGTGCCTGTGCCGGCAGCCGAGGCGCAGACGCCTGACACCGCGCCGGCCGAGCCGGACAAGACCGAGGACTAGCTCCCCGCGGCGCCGACTTCCCAGCTCGGCATGGCCATGGACGCACTGCCGTCCGGGCCGGTGTACTCCAGCAGCACCAGAGCGATGTCGTCCTCGAGCTGCCCGTGCACCCAGTCGACCAGGGCGGTCTCGAGCGACGCCAGGCCGTCCCCGACCGTGCCGTGCCCCAGCAGCCGCCAGGCCCGGTCCGCGGTCGGGAAGAACTCGCCGTCCCGGCGCGCCTCGCCCAGGCCGTCGGTGAAGAGCAACAGCCGGTCCCCCGGCTCCAGCCGCTCCACCCGGGGCCGGGCCACCGGCATGAACCCCAGGGGCGGCGCCGGCGCCGGCGGATCGAGCGCGATGACCTGCCCGCGCCGCAGCAGCAGCGGGGCCGGGTGTCCACAGTTGACGATGGTCAGCGTGCCGCCCCGCTCCTCGACCAGCGCGGCGGTCACGAAGTCCTCGTCGCCGACGCTACGGGCCACCGCCCGGTCCAGATCCGTGACGATGGAGCGCAGGTCGGCCCGCTCGAACGCCACGTGCCGGTACGAGCCCAGCACGATGCTGGCCAGCCGTACCGCGTCCAGGCCCTTGCCCCGCACATCGCCGATGATGATCCGTACGCCGTACGGGGTGTCCAGGGCTTCGTAGAGGTCTCCCCCGATGTCCGCCGCGGCCGACGCCGAGATGTAGCGGCCCGCCACCGCGAGGTTGCCGACCTGCGGGCCCAGCGGGCGCAGCACCGCCTGCTGGGCGACCGCCGCCAGGCGCAGCAGCTCGGCGATGCGGTTGTCCTTGCGCTGCCGGATGGTCGCGACCGCAGCGGCGATCCCGGTGGCCAGTGTGATGCCGACCACGTTGACCATTCCGACGGTGTCGAAGCGCCCGTCGGTGCCGGCGAAGACCATCCCGACGACCGTCGCGATCGCGCCGACGGCCAGCACGGTCTGCCAGTAGGCGAACACGGCGGCCAGGAACGGCACGGCCGCGTAGAGCCCGACGAAGTTGGCCTGTGGGCCGTCCGCGATCTCCACGCCCGACACGACAGCGAGCAGCACGAGGGCCGCGCCGAGGCCGGCGCGGGATGCTGGGCTGAGCGGGCGGCGGCCCGCCGGGAGAATCGGCATGGGTACGCCGAACAGCATGCCTGATCCACGTGGGCGGCTGCATCAACTTGACCCCTAGTCTGAGCGGGTTCTGCCCACTCGGCGCCGGGACACCGCGCCCGCGGTGACACCATGGCGCTGTGGCATCCGACCTGCGTGACCGGCTTCGCGCCGGATTCCGTTGGACCGACCCCGGTCCGGGCACCGATCTGCTCGTCAGCGACCGCTCCGGCTGGTGGCGGGACCCGTTCGTGCTGGACGGCCTCGGCCCGGGACTGGCCGGACTTTTTCCGGACGCCACGCCCACGGTGGTGGTCTCGCCGGAGGTGACCGGCTTCCTCGTCGGCCCGCTGGTGGCCCGCGCGCTGGGGGTGGGGTTCGTGGAGGCGTACCGGGCGGGGGCGCGGCTGCCGATCGCCGAGCCGATGACGTGGGCGCGGGTGCCGGCCGATCACCGCGGTGCCGGCCAGCAGCTCGGCGTGCGTACCCGATTGATCGGCCCGGCCGACCGGGTGCTGGTGGTCGACGACTGGGCGGTCACCGGCGCCCAGGCCCGGGGTCTGCGGGACCTGGTCGCGGCGCTGGGCGCGACGCTCATCGGTACGGCGGTCATCGTGGACGAGTGCGACCCGGCGGTCACCGCCGAGCTGACCATCCGTGGGCTGCTCACCGGCGCGGATCTGAGCTGAGTACCGGGCTTTCCTGAGTAGCGCTACTCAGGAGCGCGCCCGGCGGCCTCACCACGATGGACCGCATGACCAATTTCTTCCTCGGCACCTGGACCACCCGCGTCTACCTGTTCGCCGTCGCGGTCACCTCGGTCATCCTGCTCGGCGGAAACCTCGCCACCGGCAACCACGAGCCGTCGTCGGCCGCGGTCTACCTGATCGGCCTCACCGCGCCGGTCTCGATCATCTTCGCGCCGGTGTTCCTGCTCGGCGACGGCTGGCTGGCCGTCGCGATGCTGTGGCTGAGCGTCGCAGCCGGCGTCCTGCTCAACACCCTGCTGATCAACACGATCGTGGGCGAGGTCGGCCGGCTCCGCTCGCACCGCGCGTAACCCGGTCCTCCACAATGACCGGGTGCGCGCTTTCGTGACCCCGGCAGACCTGCAGAATCTCGTACGCGACACGTACGGCACCGATCGCCGGCTCCGCGAGTTGTCCCGCCTCGCCGGCGGCACCACCAAGGGTGTTTACCGGCTCACCCTCGACGACGGGTCGACCGTGCTGCTGTACCGCTGGGCGGCGGAGGAGAACTTCTGGCCCGCGCGGACCGGGCTCGACGTCGGACCGTTCCAGGCCGACGCCGGGCGTGACGGATTCGTCCGGTGCCACGGGCTGCTGCGGGACCTCGGGGTGCGCGTACCGGAAATCGTGATGATGGGTCCGGACCGCGCGCTGGTCGAGGATGTCCGCGGCGGCACGCTGGAGGCGCTGCTGGAGCGCGACCCGGCGGCCGGACGCGAAGCCCTGGGCCGGTTGGCCGAGATGCTCCGGACGATGCACAGCCATCAGGCGCCCAGCTTCGGCTTCCCAGGCGAGACCCCGGCGGGCTTCGCCCGGCAACGCGGCCTCAACTCGCTGGTCGAGGCGGCGGCGCGGGACCCGCGCATCGCGGCGGTGCGCGGCCGGCTGGAGGAAGAGCTGCACGCGCGCTTCGGGGCCGTGCGACCCCGATCCGGGTACGGCCTGATCCACGGCGAACTCGGCCCCGACCACGTGCTGATCGGCCCCGACGGCGAGCCGGTCCTGATCGACATCGAGGCGACGATGTTCTTCGACGTGGAGTGGGAGCACGCGTTCCTGGAGCTGCGCTTCGGTTCGCTTTATCCGGCGCTGCGCACGGTGGAGCTGGATGCGGCTCGGCTGGCGCTCTATCGGCTTGTGCACTACTTGTCGCTGGTTGCCGGGCCGCTGCAGCTCATTGAGGGCGACTTTCCGCATGCGGAGTTCATGCGGGAGATCGCCGAGGGCAACGCGCGGCGCGCCCTCGCCGAGATCGGCGTCAGCTAGGCCTTTTCAACCGGCTGGCGTCAGGCGGTTGGGCTTTTCCAGTCGGCGAGGACGCCGCGGGTGGGCTGCCAGCCGGTCGCGGCGTAGTCGGCCAGGCCCTGGCGCACGTAGGGGTCGTCGGCGAGCAGCTCGTGCGCCCGGGCCTCCGACTCGACGTCGAGCAGCAGGATGCCGCCGACCGGTGGGTCCTGGCGGCCGGCGGAGACCAGCACGCCGGCCCGCTGCAACTCGTCGACGAAGGCCAGGTGCGCGGTCCGGGCCTCGTCGACCTGCTCGAGCGGGGCGCGATAGGTCGAGATCATCAGGTACACGGTGGTGTCCTCTCAGCCGCGGAAAGCTCGCGGCAATCGTACGAGGACGGGGAGGGGCGCGCGGCCGGGTCCTGGTGGACCCGGCCGGTGCGTCAGATGTCGGTGCTCAGTGCCACCAACCGCCGGACTTGAAGCCGGTCGACCACTGGTGCTCGGTGCACTGCCGGGCGGTGGCGAATCGCTGCTCGTCGAGGATGGCGGTCACTCCGGCGTTGTAGGTGCCGAGCCCGAAGCCGATGCCCGTGACGGTCATCCGGGGGTTCTCGGCGACGACCTGGGCGAAGGTCTTGGTGGCCGGGCCGCCCGCGGTCTTGGGCAGACCGGTGATCGTGGTCGAGGACGTCCACAGCGGACCGTCGAGCACGTTCCACTCGGTGCGGACCTTGCGCTGCGGGTTCCCGGCGCCGATCGAGCTCAGGTAGTAGTACGGCTCGAAGATGAGCACGCCGTCACCGGCGGCCGTCTTGACGAAGACGTGGTACGAGGGCAGCGCGGCGTCGTTGACGGCGTTGTTGTCCCCGGCAGTCGTGTCGAGCTTGACGGTCTCGTAGCTCATCTCGGTGACCGTGCTGGCCGCCACCGGCTTGAAGGATTCGCGCCACGACGCCTTGTCGGCGTTGCTCGACCGGGCAGTGGTCAGCTTGACGCCGTCGGTGACGACGGTGGCGGTGGCCGTACCGACCTTGGTGATGCCGGCGGTGGTGCTGTGCTTCTCGATCTTGCAAGGCTGGTGCGACGAAGCGCTGGCCGGCTGCGCGTTCACGGCGAGCGCGCCCGAGGCGGCCATCACCAGAGCGGCGGCGAGAACGCGACGCGAGGTGAGGCGGAAGATCGTACCGTTTTGGTTCATTCGAGCATTGTATTGAGTTTGGGGCGTTATCATCCGGCGCCGGTCCCGGCCGATCGCGCCCGACGATGCGATGGATTTGTCTTGGCCTGCACTTTTGCCCTCTCCCGTGATCGCTGCGCTTGGTTGCCCACCGGGCGCGTCTACCCACGCTGGGCCAGGATGGGGTCGTGGACAGCGACGCTGTGCGGGACTGCGGGCCATGTCGAGCCGTTCCCCGACTACCGGTGGGCAGTGCGGCATCTGCTGGTCGACGGCGACCGGCTGTCCGCTCACTTCACTGACACCGGCGTGCACGCGCCGACGGGCCGGACGATCGACACGCAGGAGTTCGCGGTCTACCGGATCGCCAACGGGAAGATCGTCGAGGTGTGGGGCGCTTGGGTCATCGCCGGCTCGTCGGTGCTGACCCAGCTGCCCGGCGCCTGATCGGTCTTGCGAGCACGCAGCCGGCAGGGTGAGGGTGGCCGTTCATGAGCCGCCAGGCGATTGGCCGCCCTCGCCCGGTCTCGGCGGGAGCGACGGCCAGTGCCATGCAACCAGGCACGACACGGCGTTGATCTTGCTTTTGACTCTGATCTCGTTCTTGTTTTTGGATCTGTCAGGTCGTCGGCCAGGTGCGGAAGTTGTGGTAGCTGCGGCTCGGGGTCGGGCCGCGCTGGCCCTGGTAGCGCGAGCCGTAGACCGCCGAGCCGTAGGGGTGCTCCGCCGGGGACGACAGGCGGAAGATGCACAACTGGCCGATCTTCATGCCCGGCCACAGCTTGATCGGCAGGTTGGCCACATTGGACAGCTCCAGCGTCACGTGCCCGGAGAAGCCGGGGTCGATGAAGCCGGCGGTCGAGTGGGTCAGCAGGCCGAGGCGGCCCAGGCTGCTCTTGCCCTCCAGCCGCCCGGCGAGCTGGTCGCCCAGCGTGATCACCTCGAGCGTCGAGGCCAGCACGAACTCGCCCGGGTGCAACACGAACGGCTCGCCGTCGCCGGTCTCGACCTCGGCGGTCAGGTCGTCCTGCTGCTCGGCCGGATCGATGTGCGTGTACAGATGGTTGTTGAACACGCGGAAGAAGCGGTCCAGCCGGACGTCGATGCTGGACGGCTGCATCAGCTCCGGCGCGAACGGCTCGAGAGCGAGGTTTTCCGACTTGATCTCGGAGACCAGGTCACGGTCGGAGAGCAGCATCGCCACACCATACCGACCGGCATTGGAGTGCGTGTTCAGTGGTCGACTAGAACATATGTTCGATATGATGTTCGCATGGCTTCCTGGTCCGAATTCGCTGCGGCTGAGCCCGAGCTCGCCGCGGCCGTCCGCGCACTGCTCCAGCAGTACGGCCCCGGCATGGGCTACCTCGCGACAGTCCGCGCCGACGGCGGACCCCGCGTGCACCCCGTGTCCCCAGTCATCACCGACGAAGGCCTCTACTGCTTCGTGGTGAGTTCGGCGAAACGCCGTGACCTGGAACGCGACGGCCGCTACGCCCTGCACTCGTACCCACCGGAGGAAAGCGACGACGAGGCGTACGTGACCGGCCACGCCCACCCGGTGACCGACCCAGCAGTGATCAACCGCCTGGCGGAAGCCCTCCGCGCCTCCGCCCTGGTCGACTGGCGCCTGTTCGAGTTCGACATCACCACAGCCATGCTCCGCCGCCACGGCCCCGCCGGCGCCCTGCCCCTGGCCATGACCCTGCGATACCCCCCGATCACCCGATCGTGGCGCGACCCGGCCGCCGACTTAGGCCGCCCCCTGGTCGCCGCCGCAAGGTCGTAGGCACCGGCCGGCCACCGCTCTGCGTCGCGGGGCGCTGCCAGGTTCGGGAGGGAGCTGGGCCGCACCAGGTCCGGCCGGTGCCTACTCGGGGCGGCTCCGCCATGAAGCCCGGCAATCGGGTACAGTGGGGCCGCTCGCGGGTGTAGTTCAATGGCAGAACATCAGCTTCCCAAGCTGACAGTGCGGGTTCGATTCCCGTCACCCGCTCCACGAACGAAGCGCCTGGTCACGGCTGATGCCGAGGCCGGGCGTTCGTCATCTTGGCGCGCCACCAGTCGCTGTCGTGCCATTGCCTCTTCTCAGTGGGAGGCGTGGCAGGAGAATCGCTCGGGTGGAGACCATCCGGTGGGCCGACGTCGCAGAGTGGTTCGACCCGTCGCAGAACGGGAGCGCCCCTGACGTGGTGGTGCCTGATACCGCGAGCGTGGACTGGCAAGCGCTGTTGGAGCTCATCGGGTCCGAGGGCTGGCGGTGTGAGTACGAGTTCGGCGACGAGCGGCGACCGCTGCCGGTAGCAGCCGCTGAGCTGTTCGATACGGGCCCGGAGGGGCTGCTGCGGAGTCTGCGGGTCTGGCCCGACCCCGGCTTGGAGTGGATCATCCGACCGTGGACTCTCGAGGAGATCGTGAGCGATGTCAGCCTGCACGAGATCCAGGGCCAAGAGAGGCTGGACGCCTTCTGCCGATTCCTGCGCACGCTTGGTGCCGCCCTCGGCAAGTCCGTACTCGTATACGCCGAGGGGGCTTTCGACAGCTACCCACCGATGATGGCGTACGAGTCGACCAAAGACCGGGTGGCTTTCCTGGCCGGCTCCTGGAGCTGACGTCGGACCCCGAGATCGTTGGCCGGCGATGTCATACCCCCTGGCTAGGTTGCGGGCATGAGTCGTGACGAGTTGCAGCGGCGGTCGCTGGCGGCCGCGTTGGGCGATGTTGGTGCTGCACGGGTCGAATATGACGACGTCGCGGGCTGGGTGGCTGCTGCTGGTGCCAGTCCGGAGGATCCGTTGGGGGCCGAGGTCTGGGTGTTCGACCCGGACCTGTCCCGGGTGCTGCTGGTGCAGCATCCGTGGCGGGGTTGGGTTCCGCCCGGCGGGCAGGTCGAAGCTGGAGAGACGCCCCGTGAGGCAGCGCGTCGTGAGTTGTGCGAGGAGACCGGAGTGGATGTCGATCTTTTTGATCGACCGGCTGCTGCCAGCGTCCGCTCGTATCATCCCGACAAGCCGGCGACCCTGGGACTGTCCTATGTCGCGATCGCCGATCCTGAGATTCCATTGAGGGCCGAGCCCGGTCAGCCGGCCGCGTGGATGAGCCTGGATCACTCGTGGGAGAGCTGGTTCCCCGACGACCTGGACCGCATGCGCCAGCACGCGGAGTGGCTGGCCGGCTTTTCTACATCTGAGCGGCCAGCGTCGATAGACGTGGAGGCCCGCACCTTAAGATCGGGATGACAGCGTGGCCGCGACAGTGCCGGCTCGTGGTCGAGACGGAGGCTCGGGCCAGCGGTGATGGCCCGAGCCTCCGCCTGTTCTCGGCGGGCGTGCCGTCGAGGAGACTGGGTCCATGGATCCTGAGCTGGCCGCCCGCCAGCGCCTTCCTCTACGCCCAGGACGGATCCGGGCAGGGGATCTCGATCGCACTTGGACGGCCGCCGGCTCACCAGATCGCCGAGCTGGCTGACCAGGTGCAGGAGGGCGGTCGAGGCACTGTGGACGCTGGGCCGGCCCACCAACTGGCCGTCGTGCCCGCGCCATCCGTACAGCCATCCTCTCGCGGCCATGGAGAGCCACGGGCGGGCGGTGTGGCAATGCCCTGCCGACCGCTTCGAGGTCGCGGCGATCGGCCGGCTTCGGACCTGACCAGGTGGTCTTCCTGACCGATTCGTGGCGCTGAGCGAATGCGGTGGCCGTACGATTTCGGGGTGGCAGGTGACGACGTCGGCTCCTCTTCTCGGGAGTCGCGCGAAGATCAGCACGAGGTCGACGCGGAGGTGCGGGACACCGAGGCCCGGCAGATGCTGGACGGGCTCCAGGACCGGCAGAGCTCCCTGAATGAGCGCGAGACGCAGCTCGCCGATCGGCAGTACGACGCCGACGCGCGCGACGCGGAGCTCGATCGCCGTACCCGCAAGCTCGATGACCAGGAGCGGCTGTCCCAGCGACAGGATTCCTGGCTCGGTGCACGAGAACGGCAGCTCGATGCGCGCGAGGAGAAGCTGCACGACCGAGAGGCTCAGGTCAACCGGGCCGTGTCGGGCATCGACGAGCGCCGGCTCGAGCAGGAGGAACGAGACCGGGCCGCGGATCAGCGGGAGATCGACGACTCCTTGCTGGAGTAGGACCTGATCCGTCAGGCGATGGTCAGGAAGACGTTGTCGATCTGGCCGGAGAACTGGTCGTTGCCCTTGCCCGCGCCCTTGCCGCCCACCCGCAGCGGTTCCGCGTTCGCGATCGACAGGTTCGCCGGGAGGCGGACCCAGGCGCGTTCCAGGCCGTCGACCGTCAGGGTCAGGCGGTCCCGGGTCCGGGCGCACATCAGGTTGTGCCAGCGGCCGTCCGCCACGTCGATGAGGGGTTCCGCTCGATAGATCTGGGTGCGGCCGGCGATCACGCAGCTCGGGTGGCCCTGCCGGTGATCCACCTGCAGCTTGAACTGGCTCACCCCACCCACCGAGTAGCCCTTCTGGAAGACGTTCGCGCCGTCGGCCAGGTCCCGGTGGGTCATCATGATCGATGCTCCGTAGCGCATCGGGCGGGTGCCGGGGTTCAGGGCGTCCTCGCGGAAGCCTTCGAGGATCGCCCTCGGGCACTGCCGTTCGCGGGCCAGGGTGCAGCGGGTCGGGTACTGCACGGCCAGGCCGTTGCCCTGGGGGACCAGGCTCAGGGTGCCGCCGTTCTGGGCGAGCGCTCGCAATGCGTACGCGCCGTGCGTGTCGGTCAGGGGCTGGTTCACTCCTCCGTCGAAGGTGTAGCGGACGGTGACCGGGGACTTGGCCACTCCGATCCGTCCACCCGTCTGGGGTACGGCGGCGAAGCCGGGGTTCGTGGGGGTGAGTACGCCGCCGGAGGGGCGCGGCTGGAGGGCGACGTACTGCGGACTGATCCGGGGCGGCTCGGTGGTGCCGGGCTGGACCAGTTGGGATGCGAACAGGCCGGAGCCGAGGGCGGCGGTCGCTACCAGCGCGCCGAGGGGGGTGACGCGCCGGCGTGCGCCTCGCGGGGACCGTCGAGAGTCGAACATGCGTTTATTGTCCGGATCGCCGCTTTAACTAGCGTGTTCAAACTCCGTTCGGGCGTAAATGTGGGCTAAAGCACCCTTATGTGGTCGTCCGAACGGACGGCTCCCCGATCACGGCATGCAGGACGTCATCAAGCGCGATCACGCCGAGCGGTCGGCGCCCGTCACTCACCAGGACGATGTGCCGGCGGTCGCGTCGCATGGTCAGCAACAGGTCGGCCAGCGTGCGGTCCGGGGCCACCACGGCCAGGGGACGGATCATCTCGGCCGGCATCGGGAGGCTGCGCTGCGCTCCCTCGTACCCGAGGAGGTCCTTGACGTGCACGAAGCCCAGCACCCGCCGGGTCTCGCGCTGCACGACCGGTAGCCGCGACCGGCCGCTGCGGGTCGCCACCGCCTCGATGGTCGCCGGCGACGCGTCGTCGGCGACCGTGGTCACGCCCGACCAGGGCTGCAGGGTGTCCGCCGCGGTCCGGTCGTGGAGGCCCAGCGCGGCGTGGATCCGGGCGTACTGCTCGGTGCCGAGCAGGCCCTCGGCCCGCGCCTGGGTGACCATGCCGGCCAGCTCCTCGGCGGTGAACACCGTCTTGACCGCGTCGGTGGCCTCGATCTTCCACAGCGACAACACCATCCGCGAGGCCCAGCGCATCGCGACCAGCAACGGCTTGGTCCCGGTGCAGAAGGCCAACATGAACGGGCCCAGCACGAGCGCCGAGCGTTCCGGCCCGGCCAGGGTGATGTTCTTCGGGACCATCTCGCCGACCACGGTGTGCAGGAAGACGACGACGCCCAGCGCCAGCACGAAGGCGACCGGGTGGATCGCGTTCTCGGGCATCCCGATCGCGCCGAACGGGCCCTCCAGCAGGTGCGCCAGGGCCGGCTCGGCGATCGCGCCCAGGCCGAGCGAGCAGATGGTGATCCCCAGCTGGGCGCCGGCGATCATCAGAGGGATCTGATTCATCGCCGACAGCGCCCAGCGGGCCGGCCGGGAGGTGGCGGCGAGCGGTTCGAGAGCTGTACGCCGGGAGGCGATGAGCGCGAACTCCCCTCCGACGAACAACGCGTTGCCGAGCAGGAGCACGACCGTGACCAGCAGCTCAGTCATCGGAACTCTCCGGCGGCGCGACGACCCGGACCTGCTCGATGCGGTGCCGGTCCACCTCGATGACGGTGAACTCCCAGCCGTCGTCCTCGAGCGACTCGCCGACGACCGGGATGTGCCCCAGCCGGGAGAGCAGGAAGCCGGCGAGCGTCTCGTACGGGCCCTCGGGCAGCCGGAAACCGGTCTGCTCGGCCACCTCGTCCTCCCGCAGCAGCCCGTCGACCAGGAACTTCCGGTCGTCGCCGGGCGCGGTCAGCTCCTCGCTGCCGGCGTCGGGGAAGTCCACGTCGTACTCGTCAGCGATCTCGCCGACCAGCTCCTCGACCAGGTCCTCCACCGTGACCACGCCGTCGGTGCCGCCGTACTCGTCCACGACGATCGCCATGTCCGCGTCGGCGGCGCGCAGGGCGGCCAGGACCTTGTCCAGGTCGAGGCTCTCCGGCACGAACACGGGCTCGCGGGCAACCGTGGACACCGCGGTCGAGGCGCGGCGTTCGGGCGGGACACCGAGGGCGTCGGACACCCCGACCACGCCGACGACCAGGTCGAGCGTCGACTCGTACACGGGGAAGCGGGTATGGCCCGTCTCGCGGGCCGCAACGATGAGATCCGCGACGCTCGCGGTGGTCTTGAGCCCGACCACGTCGACGCGCGGGGTCATCGCCTTGGCCGCGCGTTTCTCGCCGAAGCGGATCGTGCGGCGCAGCAGCGTCGCCGTCTCCGTGGGCAGCGCGCCGGCCCGGGCGCTGATCGCGGCCAGCAGACCCAGCTCCTCGGGGGAACGGGCACTGGCCAGCTCCTCCTGGGGCTCGATGCCCATCCGGCGGACCAGCCAGTTCGCCGAGCCGTTGAGCGCGCCGATCAGCCACTTGAAGAGCTTGGAGAACGTGCGCAGGGGGGCCGCGGTGGCCAGCGCTACCCGCATCGGCCGGGCCAGGGCCGCGTTCTTCGGCACCAGCTCGCCGAAGAGCATGGAGACGATCGTGGCCAGCACCAGCGAGAGCACGTGGGTGACGGTCTCGGTGGCACCCCCGGCGATCGGCTCGATGGCCGGGCGGAAGATCCGCGACAGCGCGGGCTCGGCCAGATAGCCGGTCAGCAGGGCGGTGAGGGTGATGCCGAGCTGGGTGCCGGAGAGCTGGAAGGAGAGCTCATGCAGAGCGTGCCGGACCGTACGGGCGCGCCGGTCGCCGTCGTCGGCCCGCTTGTCGATCTCCGCCCGGTCGACGGTGACCAGGCCGAACTCGGCTGCCACGAAGAACGCGTTGCCCGCCGTGAGCAACGCGAACGCCGCCAACGGGAGCACCGTCGTCAGGAGCGGGCCGTCCATGATCGGTTCACCTCGGCCCTCATTGTGCCGGAACGCGGCATCCCGCGGGCGCTCGTGTCCGGTGCCGCGAATCACCTCTGCCGCTAGCCGCCCGGCTACGGTCGCATCATGAACCTCGCCGAAGAGTTCGTGCTGCTCGCCTACGGCGACGACGGCGTGCCCGACACCGACAGCGTCCGCCTCGACCACGGCCTGGGGGGCGCCCTGCTGCTGGAGCTGGCGATCAGCGGCCGGATCGGCGTCGAGGACAAGAAGGTCGTGGTCCTGGACCCGACGGCGACCGGTGATCCGCTGGTGGACCAGGCCCTCGACCGGATCGTGGCCGACGACAAGCCGCGCAAGCCCGCCCACTGGGTCAAGAAGTTCACCGACACCCGCAAGCCGGCGTTGGACCGGCTCGTCGAGCAGGGCGTGCTGACCCGGGAGCAGGACAAGGTGCTGTTCGTCTTCCCCCGGACCCGCTATCCGGCCCCGAACGGCGTGGAGCCGGCGCCCGAGACGGAGGCGCGGCGACGGTTGACCGCCGCCGTTTCCGGAGCCGGGCCGGTCGAGCCGCGTACCGCTGCGCTCTGTGCCCTGGTGGGCGCGACCAACCTCGACCGCAAGGTCTTCCGCACGCTGGACCGCAAGCGGGTCGACGAGCGGCTCCGCGAGATCTCCGCGGGCGACGCGACCGCCGCGGCGGTCCGGCAGACCGTCGAGGAGATCCAGACCGCGGTCATCGTCGCGGTGGTCGCCGCCTCCGCCGTGAGCGCGGCGACCTCCTAGCCGGGTTAGGCGGGGGCCTTGTCGCCCTTGATCGATCGGAGCAGCACGCTCGCCACGTCGACAACCTCGACGTTCTCCTGCTCGCCCTTGCCGGTGACCCCGTCGCCGATCATCGTGTAGCAGAACGGGCAACCCACGGCGATCGTCTTCGCGCCGGTCGCGAGGGCCTCCTCGGTGCGCTCCACGTTGATCCGCTTGCCGATCTTCTCCTCCATCCACATGCGGGCGCCGCCGGCGCCGCAGCAGAAGGACCGCTCGGAGTTGCGCGGCATCTCCACGAGGTTGGCCGCCTCGCCGAGCACCTCGCGGGGCGCGTCGAAGACCCGGTTGTGCCGGCCCAGGTAGCAGGGGTCGTGGTAGGTCACGTCGCCCTCGATCGGCTGGACGGGCGTGAGCTTGCCCTCCTTGACCAGGTGCGCGAGCAGCTGGGTGTGGTGCACGACCTCGACCTCGAGGCCCAGCTGCGAATACTCGTTGCCCAGCGTGTTGAAGCAGTGCGGGCAGGTCGCGACGATCCGCTTGACCTTCGCCTCCTGCAGGGTCTCGACGTTCTGCTGGGCCAGCATCTGGAAGACGAACTCGTTGCCGATCCGGCGGGCCGGGTCGCCCGTACAGGTTTCGCCCTCGCCGAGGATGGCGTAATTGACGCCGGCCTCGTGCAGCAGCGTGGCGACCGCCCGGGTGGTCTTCTTGGCCCGGTCCTCGAACGCGCCGGCGCAGCCGACCCAGAACAGGTAGTCGAAGTCCTCGGTCTCGCCGACCCGCGGCACCTCGAAGTCGAGGCCCTTGGTCCAGTCCTCGCGGGTGTTCTGCGGCGCGCCCCAGGGGTTGCCCTTGTTCTCCAGGTTGCGCAGCATGACGCCGGCCTCGGCCGGGAAGCTGGACTCGATCAGCACCTGGTAGCGGCGCATGTCGACGATGTGGTCGACGTGCTCGATGTCCACCGGGCACTGCTCGACGCAGGCGCCGCAGGTGGTGCAGGACCAGAGCACGTCCGGGTCGATCACGCCGCCCTCGGCCTCGGTGCCGATCAGCGGCCGGTTGCCCTCGGCGAGCGCCAGCACGTCCATGTGCGCGAGCTGGGCCTCGGTGGCCTTCTCCTCGCCGGTCAGGTCCTTGCCGCCGCCCGCGAGCAGGTAGGGCGCCTTGGCGTAGGCGTGATCCCGCAGCGACAGGACGAGCAGCTTGGGCGAGAGCGGCTTGGCCGTGTTCCACGCCGGGCACTGCGACTGGCAGCGGCCGCACTCGGTGCAGGTGGAGAAGTCGAGCAGGCCCTTCCAGGTGAACTGCTCGACCTGGGCGACGCCGAACTGGTCCTTCTCCGGGTCGGCCTCCTCGAAGTCGAGCGGCTTGCCGTCGCTCATCATCGGCTTGAGCGCGCCCAGGCCGGAGCCGGCGGGCTTCTCCGGGCTGCTCTTGAAGAAGATGTTGAAGAAAGCCAGGAAGCGGTGCCAGGCCACGCCCATCGTCACGTTCAGCGCGATGGTGATCAGCCAGCCCATGGAGATGAAGATCTTGACCAGGGCGACCCAGGTGGGCCCGTCGGCCGCGGCGGGCAGCAGGGCGCCGACGCCGTGGCTGACCGGGGTGGCCCAGGCGGCGTACTCGAAGGTGTCGTTGGCGACCTTGAAACCGCGGATCAGGAAGCCGCAGATCAGGACGCCCACGATGATGGCCTCGACGAAGTAGCCCTGCCACATCGTGGAGCCGGTGAACCGGGAGACCTTCTTGCGCTTGTCGCGCTGACGCCGGTAGATCAGGTAGAGGATGCCGAGCAGGCCGAGGACGCCGATCCACTCGGTGATCAGGCCGTAGACCGTCCAGTGCCCGATGATCGGCAGCCCGCCCTCGGGGTCGACCACCTCGAAGTAGGCCTCGACCACCAGCAGGAAAAGGATCATGAACGAGACCATCACGAACCAGTGCGCCGCACCGACCGCGGTCCACTTCAGCATCCGGGTGTGACCGAGAGTCTCGACCAGCATCGTGCGGGTGCGGGTGCCCTTGTCGCCGGAGCGCGTGGGGTCGGGCCGGCCCAGTCGGATCACCGCGGTCATCTGCATGACCGCCCGGACCGCCAGGACCACGGCGACGAGGGTGACGACGCCCGCCAGGACGGTGGCGACGATCTGCACTGTGCCCATGTGGTTGTGCCTCCTGGAGTCAGCTGGCCCGCCGACCTATGTTACCCGTGAGTAATCAGAATGCGAGCGGCAGTCCGGGCAGGTGTTGCAGTCGTCTGGTGGAACGCAGTCGACAGCGCACCCCACGGCTCGGACGCCGGGGTGCGCTGTCGGACAAATCAGACGCAGATCACGCTACCGCTCGGCCGGGGGCCGCGCGGCAGGAGCGGCACTAGCGCCAGCGGGAGAGGATGCCCAGGGAGGCGACCATGCAGCCGAAGCCGACGAGGAGGTTCCAATACCGCCACGCCTCGACCGGGTACTGCTGCTCCGAGAGGTAGTACACCACCAGCCAGGAGATGCCGAAGACGATCAGCGCGACTGCCGTGATGGGCAGCCACACCGGACTCGGCTTCTTCGACGCCGCCGTCCCGGACGGACGAATGTCCGTCGGCGGGGTGTAGACCTTCTTCTTTCGAACCTGTGACTTCGGCACGGTGCTCTCCTGAGGGCAACAAGTGGTGAACAACCCACCCCTGAGCGGCTCCGGGGACCCCGAAAGCTGCCCGTGGCGAATACTGTTCGATAGCTAGCGTAGTCAAGGCGGCGCGCGCACAGGCACCCGCCGGTGCGTTTTTCGGCCGAGCCAGGGAGGACAACCGACGTGGAGTACACCACGGGGGCGCCCTCGTGGCGACTTGTCCTGCGACGAGCCCTTGGTGGACTACGTCCCCGTCGCAAGGCTCAACGGCAGCGCGGATGGTCGGTCGCGGTCCCACTGATCGGACTCGCAGCCGGTCTGTTGTTCACCACATCGGCGACGACAGCGGACGGCACCTCCCTGCGCGACGACCGCCGGCCGCAGCTCGCCCAGCTCATCGCCGACAAGCGCACCCGGCTCGAGGACCGCGAGAAAAGAGCCGCTGACCTGCGCGCGGCCGTCGACCAGGACGCGGCCCGGCTGGCAAACGTCGACGAACCGGTCAAGCAGGCCCGCCAGCGCGCGGACGCGATGCGCGGAGGCGCGGGCTTCACCGCCCTGCACGGCCCCGGCATCACGGTCGTCCTCAACGACTCTCCGCAGCGGACCACCGGCACCGGCACGGACGACCCCGAGAACGACGACCTCGTCGTCCACCAGGGTGACGTCCAGGCGGTGGTGAACGCATTGTGGGCAGGTGGGGCCGAGGCAATGGCGATCATGGATGTCCGCGTCATCTCCACGAGCGCGGTACGCTGTGTCGGCAACACACTGCTGCTCCACGGGCAGGTCTTCTCGCCGCCGTTCAAGATCACGGCGATCGGCGAACCCACGGCGATGCATCGCGCGTTGGAGTCCGCAGAGGGAGTCCAGCAATTCCGTACGGCAGTGGCGGACTTCGGACTCGGCTATCAGGAAACCGTCGAGAGGAACGTGACTGTGCGGGCGTACGACGGGTCGAGTGACCTCCGATCCGCCGAGGCCACGGAGTGATGGAAGCGTCGGACGCCCAGCAGGCTGCGGCGAACTCCGGTCGGCACCGCGCTCCCGACGGCGACGCGCAGACGGCTTTCATTCCCCGGATCACGGACGCTTCGCCGGACGGCGTACCCGGTGGGCCGCTGGACCCGCCGCCCAGCTTGGCGCCGGCAGCGCCTTGGGCCGCGCCGGCCGGTCCGGTTTCGCCCGCGCAGGGGCGCTCAGTGCCCGCTCAGGCTCCGGTGTCGCCCGGTTCGCCCTTCCCGGTACCTGCGGGTTCTGAAGTCGCTGGTGGGGCTGCTGGGGCTGTTTCAGCCGCCGACACTGCTGTGCTGCGGGGTGAGGCTTCGGGGGCGGTTGATCCGGTGGTGGCTCGGGCTGCTGCGGCTGCTCGGGCGGCGGCCCGGACCGACGGCGCCCCGGTGGTGGGGCACGCTGGTGGCCGGACAGATAGCTCGCCTGTGGTGGCTCGTGCTGCTGATACTCCCGGCCGGACCAATAGTTCGCCGGTGATTGCCGGTGCGGCGGCGGTTGTTCCTCCGCCGCCTGTGGTGCCGGCGCCCGCGGCTGCTCCTGCTGGCTTTGATTTCTTCGCGGCTGCGGCTGAGGAGGCCCGGGTTGCTCGGGAATCGGCGCAGGCTGCGGGTGGTGGCTTCGCGGGGCCGGAGATCGCGGCTACGCCGAGCCCTGCGAACGGCTTTGCGCCGGCGGCTGGCCCGGCGGTGGGTGAGTTTGCGCGGCCGAGCAGCGCGTCCCCCGCGAGTGACTTCGCGCGGCCGAACGGCAGCGCGCCCACTGCAAGTGACTTCGCGCGGCCGAGCCGCGCTAACGGCTTCGGGCCGGCTCCGGGTGACGCTCCGCCGGCCGAGGACTTCCGCCCTGTCAGCGGCTCGGCGTCCGCCGCGGCCGCCGTCCGGCCCGCCAGCGACGCCCCCTACTCCCCGCCCGGCGGCTTCGACCAGCCTCGCAGTCCGGGCCGGCGTTCGGCCCACGGCACGGAGAACGACGTCTACCCGGCGCCGACCAGCACCTACCGCGGCCCACTCGCCGAGGACGGACGACCCCTCCGAGACGAAGGCCAGCCGGTAAACGGATACGCCTCGCCACGCCGCGCAGCAGCCGACGAAGCCATGCCCCGCCGCGCAGCCACCGAGGAAGCCGCCCCGCGCCGGACAGCCGCCGACGAGGCCATGCCGCGCCGGACGTACCCCGACAGCTTCAGCCGGGCGAACGGCCTGGACCCGAGGACGGCCGACGCCTACCCCCAGGACGCGGGCCACGCCGAGGCGGCGAACGGCTTCGGCCGCCGACCCGGCCAGACGCCCCCCGGCACGGACCAGCAGTCGCCGAACGCCGCCGGCCGGGATCGGCTCGGCAGCCCCTCGGTGGCGGACGCCTTCCGTTCTCGCAGCGAGCGCCGAGCCGTCCCCGACAGCAGGCGCAGCGCCCGCGAGCAGGACGGTCATGAGCTGCTCGGCAGTGGTGCGCTTCCACCCCGCCAGGGTCAGGACCCGTCGGCCACTGCCATCATTCGTACCGCGGATGCGCCGACCGGGCTGCTGCCCTCGGTCCGGCCCAAGGTCAGTTCCAAGTCGGCCACGGATGTGAGCAGCTCTGTGCGTACCCCTCTGCCCGGCGGGTCCGGCACCGTCGGTGCCGCTTCCGTCGCCGCTGCCGCTTCCGTCGCCGCTGCCGCGGCCGCCGCCGCTGCCGATCCTGATCTCGATGACGGCGCGGCGGAGGACGCCAAGCCGCGGCGAGGTGAGAAGGTCGTCAAGTTGCGGCCCGAGCAGACCGACGAGGGTTACAAGAGCGTGTATTCCGAGCTGACCCGTCCGACGCTGGGTTCGCGGATCCGGTCCGCGGTGCGGGTCTCCGGCGAGCTGATGATCACCTTCGGGTTGATCGTGCTGCTGTTCGCCGGGTACGAGGTGTTCGGCAACTCGGCCAAGGTCGACAACGAGCAGGACACTCTCGCCACCGAGCTCGACGATCAGTGGAACGACCCGACCGTCGCGCCGAGCACGCCGGTCAAGGCTGCGCCGGCCGCGCCCGGGAAGAACCTGGTCGGGCGGCTCTACATCCCCAAGCTGGGCATGCAGTGGGTCGTTGTGAACGGGGTGCGGCCGCAGGACATCCGGTACGCCCCTGGGCACTACCCGGACACCGCGGAGCCCGGCGAGGTCGGCAACTTCTCGGTGGCCGGCCACCGGATCCGCAAGATCTTCTGGCGGCTCGACGAGCTCAAGCCGGGTGATGTGATCGGCGTCGAGACCCGCACCAACTGGTACGTCTACAAGGTCAGCGAGAGCCTGGTCGTCAAGCCCAGCGCCGTCGAGGTGGTGGCCCCGGTCCCCGGCAAGCCGAAGGCCAAGGCGAGCAAGGCGATGCTCACGCTGACCACCTGCAACCCGAAGTTCAACAACTACGAGCGGCTCATCGTGCACGCCGAGCTGGTCGACACGGTCAAGCGGGACGCGTCGCAACCCGGCGCCGGCCGGCCCGCCGACATCGGCAAGACGAAGGCATAGGAGGTAGCGATGTATGCCTGGATCTGGCGCAAGCTGCCCTTCGGCCTGTGGGGCAAGCTGACCGGTTCACTCGCGCTGGTCACGATGGTCGGCGCGCTGCTCTGGTACGTCGTCTTCCCGTGGGCCACGCCGTTGCTGCCGTTCGACGACGTGCAGGTGAGCACGGGCACTGAGCAGAACGGCTCGGCCGAGCAGGACCCGAACGCGGTGCCGGGCGACGACTCGCAGCTGGGACCCGACGAGATCCCGTACAACGAGCACACCAACGATCCCCACCCGTCTGCCAGCTAGGTGATCCCGTGCGCATCCTCGTGATCGACAACTACGACTCGTTCGTCTTCAACCTGGTGCAGTACCTGGGTCAGCTGGGTGCCGAGTGCGAGGTCCGCCGCAACGACGAGATCACCGTGGCCGACGTGGCCGGCTTCGGCGCCGCCGGGGTGCTGCTCTCGCCCGGGCCGGGCACGCCGGAACGCGCCGGCATCATGATGGACGTCATTCAGGAGTACGCGGGCAAGCTGCCCATGTTCGGCGTCTGCCTCGGCCATCAGGCGATCGGCGCCGCGTTCGGTGGCACCGTCACCCGCGCCCCGGAGCTGCTGCACGGCAAGACCTCGACGGTGCAGCACAAGGGCACCGGCGTCCTGGCCGGTCTGCCCGATCCGTTCACCGCGACCCGCTACCACTCGCTGGCCGTCCTCCCGGAGACCCTGCCGGAGGAGATCGAGGTGACCGGCTGGACCGAGTCCGGCGTGGTCATGGCGATGCGGCACCGCACCCTGCCGATCGAGGGCGTGCAGTTCCACCCCGAGTCGGTGCTGACCGAGGGCGGCCACACCATGCTGGCCAACTGGCTGGCCTCCTGCGGCCTGCCGGAGGCGCTGGACCGGGCCCCCGAGCTCGCCGCCGAGGTGGAGAGCCGCCGGCGCTCGGCCTTCGCCACCGCCTGAGCCGCCCCGCACAGCCAGAAAAGCCCGGACGCGAACCCGCGTCCGGGCTTTCTCGTGTGTGGCTCAGTTGAGCAGGCCGCCGACCGTACCGGTGCCCGTGCCGCCGCCGTCGCCGCCCGGCGGGTCCGGGATGTCCGGGTCCGCGGAACCCGAGTCGTCCGGGTTCGGTTCCTGCTCGGCGATCACGGTCAGGGTGATCTGGGTGTCCTTGGGCTTCTTCTGCTTGGCGTTCGGCGTCTGGTCGACGACCTGACCCGGCGTGCCCTGCTGGTTCGAGGGCTCGACCTCGATGTTGGTGAAGCCCGCCTGCTGGAGCAGCGCCTTGGCCACTTCCTCGGTCTTGCCGACCACCGACGGCACCTCGGTCAGGTTGCCCCGGGAGATCTTGACGGTGATGGTCGTGCCGGGCTTGACCTTCTCGCCCTCTTTCTCGACCGAGATCACCCGGCCGGTTTCCGCGTCGCTGTCGACCTCCTGGAAGTCGGCCTTGAGGTTGGCCTCCCGCAGCGCCTCCGCGGCCACTTCCTTGCTGCTGCCGCGCAGGTTGCTGGGCACCCGGGTGTCCTCCGGGCTGACGCACATGGTGAGGGTGACCTGCGTGTTGACCGGGACCGTCTGGGCCGGACTCGGCGACTGCTTCTCGACCCTCTTCTTGCAGTCGTCCGTCGTGACCGGGTCGCCGACCGTGATGTCCTGGAAGCCCGCCGCGGTGAGCTTCGCCCTGGCGTCACTCTCCGACAGGCCCTCGACCTTCGGCACCGCCGCGTTCGCGATCGGGTCGGGCTCGTTGTCCTTGTTCTGCGACAGGACCAGGCCGATGCCCAGCGCCACGACCGCGAGCACACCCAGGGCGGCGAGGACCGCCATCACCCAGGACGACGTCTTGCGTTCCGGCGGCTGCGGGCCGCGCGGCCCCACGCCGGCCGGGATCGCCCGGGTCATCGCCGTCTGCTGGCGCATCGGCGGCCCGGACATCGCCATCGTCTCGGCCTCGGACATCACCGGGGTCGCCATGACCGGGCGCCCGGCGACCGCGCGCAGGGCGTCGGCACGCATCTCCTGCGCGCTCTGGTAGCGGTTCAGCGGGTTCTTGGCCAGCGCCTTGAGCACGATCGCGTCGACGTCCGGCGGGACCTCGCGGTTGATGTCGCTGGGCGCCTTCGGGTCCTCGCGGACGTGCTGGTACGCCACGCTGACCGGGCTGTCCCCGACGAACGGCGGGTGCCCGACCAGGAGCTCGAACAGCACACAGCCGGCGGCGTACACATCGGAGCGGGCGTCGACGGACTCGCCGCGCGCCTGCTCGGGGGAGAGGTACTGCGCCGTACCGATGACCGCGCTGGTCTGGGTCATCGTGGTGGCGCCGCTGGCCAGGGCGCGGGCGATGCCGAAGTCCATGACCTTGACCTGGCCGCCCTGGGTGATCATCACGTTGCCGGGCTTGATGTCCCGGTGGATGATCCCGTGTCGGTGGCTGAACTCCAGCGCGGCGCAGATGTCGGCGATGGTCTCCAGGGCCCGGCGCGGCTGGAGCCGCTGCTCGGCCGCCAGGACCTCCTTGAGGGTCCGGCCGTTGACGAACTCCATGACGATGAACGGCAGCTTCTCGCCGGTTGACGACACCTCTTCGCCGGTGTCGTAGACGGCGACGATCGCCGGGTGGTTCAGGGCGGCGGAGTTCTGCGCCTCGCGGCGGAACCGCTCCTGGAACGTGGCGTCGCGCGCCAGGTCGGTGCGCAGCATCTTGATCGCGACGTCCCGGCCCAGCCGGAGGTCACGGCCCTTGTGCACCTCGGCCATGCCGCCGTAGCCGAGCAGCTCGCCGACCTGGTACCTGCCGCCGAGCAGGCGGGCCTGCGCCGTCATAGCGTCTGTCGTCCTTCGGTCGCATGGTTCAGGCTGAGGGGAGCCGCAGCCTGCTTCGTAAGACGGTACGACGCCACCGGCGCCCGTGGGTCAGCCGAGCCCGCCTGAACGACCGTGGCACGCGGACCGCTCCCGCCCATCGCGGCGTTGCTCTGCTTGAGCAGGAACGAGATCACACCGGCACAGAGCAGGACAAGCAGAGCCAGAACGACAGCGAGGACGATCAGCACCTGCCGTCCGCCGGAACCCTCCGGCTGCTTGCCGCCCTGCATCGGCTGCTGCATCGGCGGTGCCGAAGGATGCCGGTACGGCGGCTGACCGGACGGCACGGAAGCCGCACCACGCGCCTGAGCCCCGGAGACGGGCCGCGGGACCGGCGGATACGGCGGGCGGGCCTGCCCGGAGACCGGATGTCCGGGCGGGCCGGAAGCGGGAGCACCGGAGTGCGGCCGGTTGGCCACCACCGGGCCACCGGACTGCGGCCTGTTCATCGCCGGGCCACCCGACTGCGGACGGCCGGCGGGCGCGGAACCGTTCACAGCGGGCTGCTGCACCTGGGTGGTGAGCGACGAGGCGGCCTGGCGGGCCACCGCGGCCATCGCCGAGGCGGTGGGCCAGCGCGCGCCCGGATCCTTGGCCAGGGCACGGTCCACGATGGCGCGCACGGCCGGCGGGATGTCGGCCGGCAGCGGTCGCGGGGTGTCCCGGACGTGCTTCATGGCGATCTCGATCGGGGTGGCGCCGTCGAACGGCCGGTGGCCGGAGAGGCACTGGTAGGCGACCACGCCGAGGGCGTACACGTCGGAGGCGGCCGTGGCGACCGCGCCCGAGGCCTGCTCCGGGGAGATGTAGGACGCCGTGCCGAGCACCGAGCCGGCCACGGTGAGCTGCCCGACCAGGGCGGACCGGGCGATGCCGAAGTCGGTGAGCACCAGCGTGCCGTTCGGGCGTACCAGAAGGTTGCCGGGCTTGACGTCGCGGTGCACGATGCCGTTCGCGTGCGCGGCCTGCAGGGCGTCGGCGGCCTGCGCGACCAGCGCCATGGTCCGCGCCGGCGTCAGCCGGCCGACCCGGCTCAGGGTGCGCGACAGGGCGTCGCCCTCGACGTACTCCATCACCAGGAACGCGAGCTGCTGGTCGCTGCCGTAGTCGTAGACGTCGACCACGCCGGGGTGGTTGATCGTGGCCATGGTCCGGGCCTCGCCGCGGAACCGCTCGGCGAAGCCGGGCTCGTCCAGCAGGGCCGGGAGCAGGATCTTGACGGCGACGGTCCGGCCCAGCACCTCGTCGGTGCCACGCCACACGTCACCCATGCCACCGCCGGCGATCCGCTCGTCCAAGCGGTACCGGCCGCCGAGGGTGACCCCAGGGCTGATCATGTCAGTCCCCTCCCCGGCCCGCCGCGGCCTTCATGATGAGCCCGGCGATCCGGGCCGCCTCGGCGCTCGGGTGATCGCCAGGCACGTTCTCCAGCATGACGCAGACAGCTGAGACTGCCTCACCCTTGTCGTTGAAGGCGAATCCGATGAACCAGCCGTGGTTGTCGGCGCCGGTCGCGTTCTGCGCCGTACCGGTCTTGCCGCCGACCTCGAAGCCGCTGATCTTGGCACGCTTGCCGGTGCCGTTCTCGACGACACTGACCATCATCTCGCGCAGGTCCTTGGCGACGTCGCCGCTGACCGGGGTGCGCAGCGTCTCCGGGGCGGCGTTGTAGATCGGCCGCCGGTCGGGGCTGAGCAGCTGCTGGACCAGGTACGGCCGCATCTGCCGGCCGTCGTTGGCCACCGCGGAGGCGATCATCGCGCCCTCGAGGGTGGTCATCCGGACATCCTTCTGCCCGATCGAGGACTGAGCCAGCCCGGCCTGGTCGACGCTGCCGTCCGGGTTCTTGATCTCACCGGTGCTGCTGGCCGCGACCGGCAGCCCCGAACCCTTGAGGTTGCCGACCGTCAGGTCGTTCTGCTCGAAGCCCCAGTCCCGGGCCGCCTTCTTGACCTTGTCGCCGCCGAGCTTGACGCCCAGCTGCGCGTAGCCGGTGTTGCAGCTGTCGGTCAGCGCCTCCTTGAGGGTGACCTGCGCGCCGGGACAGGTCTGGTCCTCGGAGTTGCGGATCGGAGCGCCGGAGCCGGGCGCGGTGTAGCTCTGCCCGGCCGGGATCTCGGTGCTCTGGTCGTAGCCGTTCTGCAGGGCCGCGGCCGAAATGATCACCTTGAAGGTGGAGCCGGGCGGGTAGGTCTCGGACAGCGCGCGGTTGAGCAGCGGCTTGTCCTTGTCCCCGTTCAGCTTCTTGTACGCCGCGGCGGCCGCATCGACATCGTGGCTGGCCAGCGGGTTCGGGTCGTAACTGGGGAACGAGGCGAGCGCCTGGATGGCGCCGGTGCGCGGGTCGATCGCGACCGCCGACCCCTTCTTGGCGCCACCCTGGTTGTTGGTGAGCTGCTTCCAGGCCGTTTCCTGGGCCTTGGTCTTGATCGACAGCACCACGTTGCCGCCGCCGCTCTTGTCCCCGGTGAACATGGCGCTGACCCGGTCGGCGAAGAGCTTGTCGCTGGCGCCGGAGAGGAACTCGTTCTCGGTGCGCTCGATGCCGACCTCGGCGATGTTCACCGGCTTGTAGCCAACGATCGGGGCGTAGACCTGCTTCTCCGGATACTGCCGGAGGTACTTCAGCTCGTCGTCGGTCAGCTTGTTCTGGGCGAGCGCCTGGCCGTCCGCCTCGATGACCCCGCGCGGCACCTCGTACTCCGCGACCTGGACCCGGCCGTTGTAGTCGCTGGTGCGGTACGCGTCGGCCTTGTAACCCTGAACCCAGTTCAGGTTGGCGAAGAGCAGGCCGAACAGGACGAGGATGACCACGCCGGCCTTGCGCAGGGGTGCGTTCACGGCTTGATCACCTCCGTCATGGCGCCGTGCAGCTGGGCGGGCGGTTGCTTCGGTCCACCGGACGCGGGCGCCGGGCCACCGCTCGCGGGTCTGCGGCCGGCGTCGGAGATCCGCAGCAACATCGCGATGAGCAGCCAGTTCGCCATGAGCGACGAACCACCGGCGGACAGGAAGGGCGTTGTCTGACCGGTCAGCGGGATCAGCCCGGTGATGCCACCAAGGATGACGAAGACCTGCAAACCCAGGGTGAACGCCAGGCCACCGGCGACCAGCTTGCCGAACGAGTCGCGTACGCCCAGGGCCGCGCGCAGGCCGCGCTCGACGATCAGCAGGTAGCAGATCAGCAGGGCGGAGAGGCCGAACAGGCCGATCTCCTCGCCCATGCCGGCGAAGATGAAGTCGGTGCGGACCTCGGGCACCTTGCTCGGCGAGCCGGCCCCCGGGCCGGTGCCGAACAGGCCACCGGTGCCCAGGCCGAGCAGGCTCTGCACGAGCTGATAGCTGCCGCCGAGGCGGTTGTAGTTCTCGGCGGCGAAGGGGTCGAGCCAGACCGTGGCGCGGTCGTAGAAGTTGGCGAACGGGCCACCGACCGACGCCCCGAGCAGATACGCCACGTAGACGCCGCCGAAGAACATCACCAGGCCGATGATCAGCCAGCTGACCCGTTCGGTGGCGACGTAGAGCGTCACCACGAACAGGCCGAAGTAGAGCAGGGCCGTGCCGAGGTCCTTCTCGAAGACGAGCACGAGCAGGGAGAGCATCCACACCGTGATGACCGGACCGAGGTCGCGGCCGCGTGGGAAGTCGATGCCGAGCACCCGCCGGCTGGCCAGCGAGAGCACCTCACGCTTGCGAACCAGGTAGTACGCGAAGAAGGAGACCAGGGCCAGCTTGGCGAACTCACCGGGCTGGATCGAGAACGACCCGATCCGGATCCACAGCCGGGCCCCGTTGATCTCCGAGATGCTGGCCGGCAGCACCGCCGGGATCATCACCAGCACGATGCCGACCAGGCCCAGGGTGTACGCGTACCGGGAGACCGTCTTGTGGTCGCGGATCACGATCAGCAGCACCGCGGCCAGCACCAGGGCGGCCAGCGTCCAGGCGAGCTGACGGCCACCGACCCCGGCGAAGATGCCCGGTTCGGGCTGCTTCTGCGCGATCGACCGGGCCAGGTCGAGCCGGCGCAGGAAGCCGACACCGAGGCCGTTGATCAGCGCCACGGTGGGGATCAGCACCGGGTCGGCGTACAGCGCGGTGAAGCGGACCACCAGGTGCAGGGCGACGAACAGGACACTCAGCAACGCGGCCGGCACCCAGAACGTCGGCGTGATCTTGTCGAACTGGTTGGCCTCGACGATGGCGCCGTACGCGGCCACGATGACCATCGCCAGCGCGAGCAGACCCAGCTCCGCGTTGCGCCCGGTCTTCGTGCCCGGGACACGGGGCATCTCACCCGTGGTCGCGGGTGTGGGAGCCGGAAGGGCGGGCGCGGTCAAGAAAGAGTCCCCAGACTTCGGTGAGCGGACGCTCAGTCGACGGGCCGGCACCCGACCGGGTCGACGACCGGCGGGGCAGACTCCGAAGGCAGGGCGTCCGGCGTGATGGTGGGCGCGAGAGCCGGCGCCGACGAGGAGGTGGGCCGGCCGGGAGGCGACGTCTTCCCGGCCGCGGACGGCGTGCCGGACGGGGTCACCGGCTCCGACACCGTCGGCGCGGCGCTGCCGGCCACGCAGATCGGCTTCAGGTTGGGGTTGGACGGCTCGTCGCTGGTCAGCTCCTGGAGCCTCCGCCGGGCGTCAGGCTGACTGTCCGCGTGGATGCCCTGCTTGACCCGGTCCTGGGCGACCGAGGTGAGGTCGTCCAGGCGAGCCGGACTGGTCTCGTTGACACTGGAGAGGTCGAGGCCGGCGATCTGGCCGGGCACGCCGCGGAAGATCGCGAGCTGGCCCTGCTCGGTGGCGCCGACGTAATACTGCTTCTGGGTGTACTGCCAGCCCAGGTAGAGGCCGCCGCCGAGGATGCCGAGCAGCACGAGCAGCAACAGGCTCGTGCGGACCGGGTGCCTCTTCGGCTGCGGCTCCGGCTCGTCGCGGTCGTACGGCGGGCCGGAAGGCTGGGCGGGCCGCGGTGGCGCCTGCAGGGCCGCCGCGCGGGCAGCAGCACTGGAAGCGTCCGCGACGGTCGAGTTGCCGCGGTCACGGGCGGCCGCGCCGCCGACGATCGGGGCCTGCTCGACGATGTCCGCGTCGGTCGCGTCGGCGACCACCACGGTGATGTTGTCCGGGCCGCCGCCGCGCAACGCGAGTTGCACGAGCCGCTCGACGCACGCCTGCGGATCCTGGATGTCACGCATGCTCTCGCCGATGGTCTCGGCACTGACCACGCCGGAGAGCCCGTCGCTGCAGATGAGATAGCGGTCGCCCTTGAGGACCTGGCGGACCGAATACTCCGGATCGATGTCCCGGCCGTCGAGCGCCCGGGTGAGCAGCGACCGCTGCGGGTGGCTGCTCGCCTCCTCCGGGCTGATCCGGCCCTCGTCCACCAGCATCTGGACGTAGGTGTCGTCCTTGGTGATCTGGGCGAACTCACCCTGGCGCAGCATGTAGGCGCGCGAGTCGCCGATGTGCACCATGCCGATCTTGCTGCCGGAGAAAAGCACCGCGGTCAGCGTGGTGCCCATCCCCTCCAGATGCGGATTGGCGTCGACGGTGTCGCGCAGCGTCTGGTTGGCCGTGCCCACGGCATGCCGGAGGGCGTCGACCAGCGCATCGCCGGGGACGTCCTCGTCGAGCGGAGCCATGGCCGCGATGACGATGTTGCTGGCGACGTCACCGGCGGCCATGCCGCCCATGCCGTCGGCGACGGCAAGGAGCCGCGGTCCGGCGTAGACGGAGTCTTGGTTTCCGTCTCGGATCAGACCGCGGTCGCTCTGGGCGGCGTAGCGCAGGGTCAGGGTCATGGCCGTAACTCGAGTGAAGTGCGGCCGATCCGGATCGGCACGCCAAGGGGGACGGGAGTAGGTCCGGAGACCTTACCGCGATCGAGATAGGTGCCGTTCGTCGAGCCGAGGTCCTCGACGAACCACTGACCGTCCCGCGGCACGAGCCGGGCGTGCCGGGCCGACGCGAAGTCGTCCGTGATGACCAGCGTCGAGTCCTCCGCACGTCCGATAGTGATCTGAGCCTCACCCAGAGTGATCCTGGTGCCGGCCAGCTGACCGGCTGTCACCACGAGCTGCCGGGCAGCCTTGCCCCGCTTCGCCTTCGCCGGCCGGCCCTGCGGCACCACGCCACCCACCCCTCGGGGCGAGGCGACGAGACTCTTGGACCGGACCCCGGCGAAGAGATCCTTACGGATGACTCCCACCACCGTGAACACGAAGATCCACAGCAGTATCAGGAAGCCGAAGCGGGCGACGGTGAGGACAAATTCTGGCAAGGTGCCTAGCCGTCCACTCGGAACGTGAGGGTGGTCGTCCCCAACTGGATCATGTCGCCCGGGTTGAGCGCCACGGCCGACACGCGCTGGCCGTTGACCATCGTGCCGTTCGTCGAGCCCAGGTCGGTCAGCACGACCTGGCTGCCGTCATAGTCCAGCCGGGCGTGGCGCCGGGAGATCCCGACATCCGGCAGACGCAGATTCGCCTGGTCCCCACGGCCGATGACCGTCGAGCCCATCTGCAACGGATACGTGCGGCCGTCACCGGAGACCAGGCCGACGTTGCGGCCGTTGTGCCCCCCGTGCGGCGGATACCCGCCCTGCTGCTGGTCGTACGGCGAATACGCCGGCGCAGCGTCGTAGGCGGGCTGTTGCACAGGCGCGACCTCGCCGCCGGTGTACACCTCCGCTGTGACACGGAACATGCCGGTATCGAGCCCGTCACCGCGCTCGATCTCGACGATGACGTCGCCGTAGACCGTCCAGGCCTGCTCACCGATGAACTCCGCCTGCGACTGGGCCAGCTCCTGGGCCAGTGCGGCGGCATACGGTGCCAGCCTGCTGTGGTCGTACGGCGAGAGATCGATCACGTAGCGGTTGGGCACCAAGGTGCGACCACCAGCGAGGATAGCCTTGTGCGCCTCGGCCTCCCGCTGCATGGCATTAAGAATCTCCACCGGGTGCACGACACCCTTGAACACCTTCGCGAAGGCACCCTCGACCAGGCCTTCCAACCGCTTCTCAAAGCGCTGCAGCACGCTCACCGGCTCCTCCTCGGGTTCCGAGGACATGATGGTATCCGGCCGCCGCTTCCGCATCTCTGCGAAGAGCAACCGGTCGCTCCTGACCCTCGTATTGCGGCCCCTGACGCCGTGCTAGTCTTCCCTGGCGCCAAGGGCAGTATCTGCTCGCGGTGTAACGAGGGACAGCGTAGTCTGTTCCGGCTAACTGAATGCCACGGGGATGTGGCGGAATGGCAGACGCGCACGGTTCAGGTCCGTGTGTCCGAAAGGACGTGGGGGTTCAACTCCCCCCATCCCCACCCGATCACCTGGTCGCCCCCTGTCCGCGGAAAGCGCGGACCTGGGGGCGATCGGCATATCTGCTCCGGGGGCCGAGCCCCCGGACGCCCCGCGGTGCGGTGGACGCGCTGGCTGTGTCACTCGCGCCTGTCGGTGGCTCGCCCTCGCTTCGCTCGGCATCGGGACGCGTAAGGGCTCCTCTTCACCTCTCCCCTCTTGTCTCCTGGGTTCGTGCCTGCTCTCTTGGGTGACAGCGGAGCGTGAGGGGGGTGGCGTTATGCTCTCGACTGGTTTTGCCCCCGAGACCTCTGGGAGAGTTTGCTCGTGGCCGTCGCCCTGGTAACTGGATCAGGTGGTCTCATCGGCTCTGAGGCGGTTCGGCACTTTGCCGGGCTGGGCCTTGATGTCGTCGGGATCGACAACGACATGCGGCAGGAGTTCTTCGGCGCGGAGGCGTCGACGGCCTGGAACGTGCAGCAGCTCACCGCGGACCTCGGGACGGCGTACTCGCACCACGGGGTCGACATCCGGGACCGCGACGCACTGTCGCGAATCTTCCAGCGGTACGGCAAGGACATCGCGGTCGTCATCCACACCGCGGCGCAGCCGTCGCACGACTGGGCCGTGCGGGACCCGTTCACCGACTTCGACGTGAACGCCGGCGGCACCCTCAACCTGCTGCAGAACACCCGCGAGCACTGCATCGACGCGGCCTTCATCCACTGCTCCACCAACAAGGTGTACGGCGACACCCCGAACCGGCTCCCGCTGATCGAGCAGGAGACCCGCTGGGAGATCGACCCGGCGCACCCGTACGCCGACGGCATCACCGAGGACATGTCGATCGACCAGTGCCTGCACTCGGTCTTCGGCGCGTCGAAGGTCGCCGCCGACGTGATGGCCCAGGAGTACGGCCGCTACTTCGGCATGAAGACGGCGATCTTCCGCGGCGGCACCCTCACCGGGCCGGCCCACTCGGCGACCGAGCTGCACGGCTTCCTCGGCTACGTGATGCGCGCCAACATGGAACGCCGGCTCTACCGGATCTTCGGCTACAAGGGCAAGCAGGTCCGCGACGCCATCCACAGCCACGACGTGCTCAGCGCCTTCGAGGCGTTCTTCCGCAATCCGCGCTCGGCGGCGGTCTACAACCTCGGCGGCGGCCGGCACTCGAACTGCTCCAACCTCGAGGCCTTCGCCATGGCGGAGAAGATCAGCGGCACCGAGATGGTCACCGAGTACGTCGACGACAACCGGATCGGCGACCACCAGTGGTGGATCGGCTCGATGGCGGCCTTCCAGGCGGACTACCCGCAGTGGAAGCAGGTCTACGACGTCCCGATGATCCTCCAGGAGATCTACGAGGCCAACGTCGACAAGTGGGTGCCCCAGCCGTGATCGCCCAGGGCAAGAAGAACGTCCTCGGCGTGCTGGTCGACGCGGTGGACTACGACGCCGCTGTCGCCCAGATCCTCGACGCCGCCCGCGAACGCCGCCACTACGCCGTCACCGCGCTCGCCGTGCACGGGGTGATGACCGGCGTGCAGGACAAGGCGCACAACGCC
Source organism: Actinoplanes sp. NPDC051405 (assembly GCF_055586185.1). Lineage (NCBI taxonomy): Bacteria > Bacillati > Actinomycetota > Actinomycetes > Micromonosporales > Micromonosporaceae > Actinoplanes > Actinoplanes sp. NPDC051405. The sequence goes on along the minus strand of NZ_JBVJIR010000009.1, from coordinate 293,747 downwards.
CGGCTCAACTCGTTCGACCTGGTCACACCGGACGGGCAGCCGGTCCGCGGCGCGCTCAACCTGCTGCACCACGCCGGCCTGACCGACCGGGTCTACGGCCCCGAGCTCACCCTGCGCGTGCTGCGCCAGGCCGCGGCCGAGGGCCTGCCGGTCTACCTGTACGGCTCCACGGAACCGACCCTCAGCAAGCTCGTACCGGCGCTGGAGCGGATGTTCCCGGCGCTGAAGATCGCCGGGGTCGAGGCGTCGAAGTTCCGCGCCGCCCAGCCCGGCGAGGACGTGGAGATCGCGGACCGGATCAAGGCGTCGGGCGCGCGGATCGTGCTGGTCGGGCTCGGCTGCCCACGCCAGGAGATCTTCACGTACGCGATGCGCCCGCTGCTCGACATGCCGCTGCTCGCGGTCGGGGCGGCCTTCGACTACCACGCCGGGCTGTTGAAGAACCCGCCCGCGTGGATGCAGAAGTACGCCCTCGAGTGGCTGTGGCGCCTCGGGCTGGAGCCCAAGCGGCTGTGGAAGCGGTACATCCTGCTGAACCCGGCCTACCTGTCCCGGCTGGCCATGCAGAAGCTGGGCCTGTGGAAGGCGACGCCGCCCGCACCGGCCACCGAGCCCGTCCAGACCTTCGCGGTCTGAGCTGTCCAGAGGCTCCGAAACGGTCGGCCGGGCGGTGCCGGGGTCTCACGGCGTTGCCGCCGGAAACCCCGGCCGACCTCCCCAGGTCGAACCCGTGGCCGGCACCGATGCATCGGCGCCGTCTGGCACCCGACACTAGGACACCGGTCACGGCCGCAACAGGGGGCATTGTCCCCTTCGCCCATTGGGATGAGTTCGCTTCGTAAAACTTTGCTCACTCAAAGTCACGATCAAACCCCTACGGGTTGACCGTCCGGGCATATCCCGGTTTTGCCGCTTGCGCGACGGGTGAAGGCTGTCGATGTGAACACCACGACGGACCTCATCCTGATCGGCGTACTCGCCGGGGTCTGGCTCACCGCCGGACTGCTCGCGGACGCCCTGCCGAGCGCTCGCACGGCTCGCGAGCTGCGCCGGCGCGCTCGCACACTGTCCATGCTGGTCGGTGGCGGGGTCGCGGTGTTCATCGCCGTACCGCTGGTCACCGGTGTGCTGTCCGGGGAGTCCGCGGCTCCGGCGGCTGCTGTGCTTCCCGCCGTACCCGCGCTGGTCGTGGTGCTGGTGACCGCGCGGCGCCTCGCTCAGGTCCGGCGCGGCGCGGGCGCGTTCGCCACCGCGCCGCTGACGCCGGCGCCGCCGGCGCTGCTGGCTGCCGCCGCCCATCCGCTGGTGGCGACGCCGCTGCAGATCACCGGGCTGGCCGCGCTGGCCGGCGTGCCGATCGCCGCCGGCGTGATCGAGGTGCCCGGCGCCCAGGTCGCCGGGATCGTGCTGACCGTGGTGGGGATCGCGGTGCTCGCGCTCGGCATCCGGCACGCGATCCGGCACAGCCGGCTCAACGTCAAGGTTTTCGCACCGATCGGCAAGGTCCGGCTGCGGGCTGTGCCGGCGCGTCAGACGTCGGCGGAGACCTACACCGCGCTGCCGCTGGAAACCGGCCCGGCCGAGAACTACGCATCCTCGGCCCACCGGGCCGCCTAGCGCCGCCGGGGCAGGCGGTCCGGGTGGAGCTCACCGGGCCTGCCCGTGGACGGCGTCGCGGGGAGTTACTTGCGCTTGGCTTCCTGGACGTAGAGCAGCTCGAGGATCGAGCGCGCCGCCTCGAACCAGCGGTCCAGCCAGCCCGAGTCCGGCATCGTCCCGCGCACCGGCAGCTCCAGCAGCAGCCCGCGCAGCAACGGGTGGTCCGCCATCGACTGGGAGCTGCCCGCGTCGACCCAGCCGCCGCTGGTCGGGAAGACCGGTTCGGTCAGTCCCTGCAGGTCCAGCGAGGGCAGCTTGGCCGCCCGGTCCAGCGCGCTGGTCGGTTCGATCGGGGTGCGGGTCGGCAGGCCGGACAGACCGGTTCCGCCGCTGCCGCGCGAGACCAGTTCGCCGTCGCCGTTCTCCGCGGCCAGGGCCGCGTCGCGGCGGGTCTGCCGGTACGCGCTCACGCCTCCGCTGAAGCGGTCCTGCGCGGTCACGGATCCGTTGCTGAGGTTGTCGGAACCCATCGTCATCTGTTTCGCCTTGCCTCGCTCGTATGGATCGCCTGCCCGCACCGTCACGCGAGGGGGACGGTCAGCCGTACGGGCCGACGGCGGTTCTCCGGACGCGCGGTCCGGTCCGCGCTTAGAGCGTTCAACGAGGCCGACCCGAACGGGCGACGGCGCAAATGGGGCAAAATGCAGCGACCGCCCCCACGCTCGCGGCGGGGGCGGTCGGGGTCACGTGCTCTACAGGTCGAACTCGCCACCCTTGGCCCCGCCCACGAAGGCGTCCCACTCGGCGGCGGTGAAGATCAACGCGGGTCCCGTCGGATTCTTGGAGTCGCGAACCGCGATGGCCTGCTCGACGAAGGCCACCTCCACGCAGTTGTCACAGTTCGGGCCACTGCGTGTGCTCTTGAACCACTGCGCGCGGCTCAGGTCGATCCGGAAACCCTTGGTCTCACTTTCCACAATGGCTCCTCTGCCAGCCTAACGATCATGTCTCTGGACTCCTCGGGAGAGAGGGCCGACGATCGGACGGTGTCGAAGATGGAGTTGTACTTGCGCAGCTCGTCGCTCTTCTCCAGAAACAGCCCGCCGGTCGCGTTCTCGGCGAACACCACATTGGGGTCCTCGGCATCGGGGAAGTCGAGGATCGCGAATGTGCCGTCCATGCCGGCGTGGGCCCCTGCCGCGAACGGCAGGATCTGCAGAGTGACGTTCGGCAGCCGGCTCGCCTCGACCAATCGGAGCAATTGGTCCCGCATGACCTGGTCGCCGCCGACGGGGCGACTCACCACCGCTTCATCGAGCACCACCTGAAGATCGATCGGATCGTCCTGAATCAATAACGCTTGGCGAGCCATCCGGACGCGTACCCGTTGCTCTATTTCTCGATCGCTGTCATCCGATCGTGCGGCCCTGATCATCGCTATTGCGTACTTATCGGTCTGAAGCAGACCGGGAACCACCTGCTGTTCGTACGCCCTGATCGACCGGGCCGCCGCTTCCAGCCCGACATAAGCGCCGGTGAGCACCGGGCTGAACGGGTGCCACCATCCCTTTTGCCGGGCTTCGCGGGATATCTGCACTAATTCTTCCGATTCGACACCGTTGACGCCGTAAATGTCCAGCATGTCCTTTACGTCGCGAGGAGTGGCACTCGTGTGGCCGGTCTCGATTCTGGACACCTTGGAGGGTGAACAGCCGAGACGCTCGGCCACCACGTCGATGGTCACGCCGGCCGCATCGCGGTATCTGCGTAGCTCAGCTCCGAGTCGGCGGCGGCGGATGGTGGGGCTGCGGCGCGGATTCACGCTCACCTCCGGGCTGCGTGGCATCATGCGACCGGACGGCGCGGGCTCCACCGTACGGCGTTGTCGCCCTCAGTCTCTCTGGTGGTCTCTTGATCCCTCAAGCGTCCACAGTGATCGTTTAGTCACTTTCGGCTGACCTGCAACTTGCATCGATTCGCCTCGTGGTGCAATCTTTCCGTATGGCGCACGTCACTTAGTGTTCTTGTGGGAACCTGGGATACAAGCGCCGGGTACGCAGCAATGCACCAAAAGCGACGCCGCGCACTGGGGGACCGACCGTAGCGACTGTCCTCGCCGGACTTGAAGAAGTCCGCGAGCAGCGACCGGGCCGGGAGCGGCTAAACCGCACCGTCGCGATGATTGGCACAATCGTTATGGTGCAAAGATGCATCAGCCGGGCACACTGGACCATCTGTGTTCACCGTGCGGCAAAGTGCAATTTGCCCCTACTGGGTTCAGGACAGGAGATGACGTGCTTCCTCGGTCCGGCGATGTCATACACGTGACGAAGGCGGCCAGCGTCCAATTCGCGGCGCCCATGCTTTTCCGGGTCATCCGGGTGCACGACTGGCCGACGTACGAAGGCTGGATCTGGCTGGACGGCTACGAGCTCAACGCGTCCGGTGACGCGGTTGAGCGCCGGTCCATCTTTGTGCAGGTCGGCGGCCTGCGACAGGTCGGCAAGGCTCCGGACCCGCGCACCCGCAACGGCCGCCAGCCGGGCATGACCACGGGCGCCATCCAGGCCCGCGCCCTGCGCGCCAACCGCTGACCGGAGTCAGTCCTCCTCCTGCTGTCCGGTCGGCCCGGTGGTCTGTGTCTGCGTGGGGGTCGGCGACGTCGTCGGCCCCGCCGCGATGATCAGGGTGATCACCGTGTCCGCCGGCACCTGCTGGCCCTCGGCCGGGTCGCTGTCGATCACGGTCCCGGCCGGAGAATCGCTGGTCACATAGCGCAGGCGATAGTTCAGGCCCTTGCGGTCGAGTGCCCCCCGCGCCTCGTCCGAGGACAGTCCCTTCAACGCCGGCACGGTGATGTCGCTCGGGGTGGCGGGCGCCGAGGTGGTCGGCTGGGTCGTCGCCGGCTCCGTGGACGGCGGCGTGGAGGTGGGCACGGTCGTCACGGCCGTGGTGGCCGGCGGCGCGGGAGAGGCAGTCACACCCGGAGTGGCATCGTCGCTGGTGGACTGCACGATCAGGTAGATGCCCCAGCCCAGCAGGGCCAGTAGCAGCAACGCGATGATGCCCACTGCGATCGGCGTCCACCAGCGGCCGCGCGGCTCGCCGGCCGGCGCCGCTGCCCAGTCTGTGCTGGCGTAGTCGTCGCCGTAGCCGGGTCGCGGCGGACGGACCCCGGCCCGGGCGGACCACACCTCATCGCCGTCGTCGGCCCAGTTGTCCGTGCTGCGGGGGTGACGCTCTGTGCGCGTACCGTCGGTCGCCGCGGCCGGAATCACCGACGTCGCGTCGTCCGCGGCCGGCGGGAAGAGCTGCGTGCGGTCCGCGTCCCCGGCAGCGCGGGGCAACTGCGCCGTCCGGTCATCCTTCAGGGGACCACCGATCGGGGGAACTTTCTCATCCTCGGCGAACGGAAAGTACTCACCTGTCTCATCAAGGCGGCGGCGCTCGTCGTCGTCGGACATCGCCGGATCCTCTCCGTTCGGGCGTCCTCTGCCGCCAACCTAACCAATCTTGGCGCATCAACTCATTGATTCGCAGGCATCGTCACCGACGGCTACAGTGCCCGGCATGGCCGACAAGGGCTGGACAGCGCGAGTGGCAGCCGCGGCCGGAGTGGCCGCGGGGACGGGCGCCGCCCAGCTCGGCCTCGGCTACGGCCTGGGCGTGGTCGTGTGGCCGGCGGTGCCCGCCGACGACAGCGTCTGGCTGGGCAGCCTCGGCTGGGCGACCTGGATCGCGGCGAGCGCGACCGTGTTCGGCGCGGTCATCGCGGGCCGGCTCGGCCGCGGCACCGACGGGCCCTGGCGCTTCGCGCTGGCGGCCTCCGCGGCGGTCGGCGCCCTGCTGACGGTCGTGCTGATCGCGCTCCCGGCCCGGGCAGCGGTACGGACGGACACCTTCTCACCCCAGACGATCGCCGGCGGGTACGCGGTGATCGGCGTGCTCCTGGGCCTGGCCATCGCGTACTGGGCGGTCGTCTCGAGACCGGTGGCAGCGAACCTGATCGCGACGGCGGCCTGGCTCTGGTCCCTGGCCGTGGCCGCGGTCATGGCCACGATCTTCTGGCACCGCCCCTCCGCGACGTACCTGTCGAGCTGGCAGTTCTTCTCCCCGGACTCCCCCGACGACCAGTACGGGACGATCTACTGGCCGAGCGCGTTGCTGACGTTGCTCGCGGCGCTGGTGGTCGGGGTCATCGGCGCTCTCCCCGCGGTTCGGCGCGGTGACCTGGGGGTGGGCGCGGCGTCGTCCGGGGCGGTCGGGCCGCTGCTGGTAGCGGCGGCTTTCTTCGTGCTGGCTCCGCAGCTGACCGGCACTCCTGGTCCGTTGCAGTCGGCTTACCTGATTGCGCCTTACGCGGTGCTGGCCGGGCTGGCGGGGTCGGCGCTCACAGTCGCCTTGGGCCAGCGTGGTGCTGCACGGCGGGCGGCCGGATCCGCGTCGGGGAGTACGGCCTTGCCGGCAGCTTCCGACGACGCGGCATTGTCGAGTTCTCGCAGCTCGAAAGCCCACGGCTCAAGATCTCGCAAAGCCGGCGCGGTGAGCGCCAAGGCGGCCGACTCCGGGCCCACACATGCTGGACCCGCCGACGGAGCTGGCAGCGCCAGGTCCGCCGGCGCCGGAGCAGCGACTGACCCGGAGGTCGGATCCCCGCGAGCCCGCGCCGCTCGCTCGGAATCCGCCGGGTCGGGAGCTGCGGTTGTGCCGTCGCCCAGGCCTGCGCCGAAGGACCGGGCTAAATCAGACACTTCAGGCACTCAAGTGGCCGAATCCACCCCTCCGCCGGCTGATGCGGCCCGCGAACGGCGGTCCTTCATGGACCGGTTCCGGCGCGGCAAGGCAACACAGCGTGACGCTGAGCCGGCCGTCGACCCCTCGGCGATCGCTACCGGCCGCGCCAAAGCCCCTGCTTCCGCGACCGCCTCGGCCCCCGCGTCTGCGTCTGCGACCACCGCGCTCCCCGCGGCACCACGTTCGGCCGCGGCACCGGCTCGGGCCGGCTCCCCGCCGGCAGCGGCCCCGAGCCGCGGACGGTCGCGGCCAGCCGGCTCTCCCAGGTCCGGAGCTCCCTCGGTCGATGGCAGCGCACGGCCGGCCGGCTCGTCCACCCCGGGCCGGTCCGACACCCGCTCGACGGTGGCCCCGCCGCCCGCCTCTCCCCCGATCGCGAAGATCAACGACGCTCAATCGGGTGAAAAGCACCCCGCAGCACCGAGGACCAACAGCGCCCCGGGACCGGATTCGCAGGCTGGACCAGCGGATACCGCGATTTCCGATAAAACGCCCCCTGCGCAGAAGACCCCCGCGAAGTCCACAAAGGCGACTCCCGCGCGCGCCACCCCACAGCCGTCAGCTCCCCGACAAGCGCGAGCAACCGGCAGCCGCGCCGCAACGCCGGCCAAGTCGGCGACCGCCACCAAGCCGGCCGCACCGAAGGACGCTGCCCCGAAGGACGCCGGCTCAAAGGACGCTGATGCGAAAAGCGGATCCTCGAGACGCGCCGGGCTGATCGACGAGGACGACACCGCCGAGCTGCCGGTGCAGGATTCCGGGCGTCGGCCGGGCCGTCGCGCCGGTGATGAGCAGACTCGCTGAGTTATTCGACCGGCCAGGTGTGCACCGGCTCGTTCGTCTGCTGCAGTGAGCTGTATCGAAGCAACATGTCGTGCAAAGCCCCCTGGCGGTCCAGGCCGCGGCGGTGTTCCGCGGACCACACCGCCTCCGTCTGCCACGTCGCGCCGTTTCGGCCGGTGCGGCAGCGGGCTTCGATGATGCCGAGCAGCCGGTCGCGGTGCACCCGGTGCACGCCGAACAGGTCGAGTCCCGCGTGGGCCTTGGCCAGCAGCGTGTCGAGCACCAGCTCGGTCACCTGGGTCTCGCCGGCGCCCGGCCAGTACATCGTCGTTTCGATGCCGCGGCGGGCTGCGGCGTGGCAGTTGTCCTCCGCCGCGCCGAAGGAGAGTTGCGACCAGATCGGCCGGTCCTCCTCGGCGAGTTGCCGGACCAGGCCGAAGTAGAAGGCCGCGTTCGCCAGCATGTCGACCACCGTCGGGCCGGCCGGCAGCACCCGGTTTTCCACTCGCAGGTGGGGACGGCCGTTCATCACGTCGTAGACCGGGCGGTTCCAGCGGTAGACAGTGCCGTTGTGCAGGCGTAACTCGCCCAGACAGGGCACTCCGCCGGCTTCGAGGACCGCCACCGGGTCCTCCTCGTCCATGATCGGCAGCAGCGGCGGGAAGTACCGGACGTTCTCCTCGAACAGGTCGAACACCGAGGTGATCCAGCGTTCGCCGAACCACACTCTGGGGCGTACCCCTTGGGCTTTGAGCTCGTCCGGCCGGGTGTCGGTGGCCTGCTCGAACAGCGCGATCCGGGTCTCCGCCCAGAGCTGCCGGCCGTGCAGGTACGGCGAGTTCGCCCCCACCGCCACCTGGATCCCGGCCACCGCCTGCGCCGCGTTCCAGTACGCCGCGAACTGGTCCGGTGGAACCTGCAGGTGGAACTGCACACTCGTGCAAGCCGCCTCGGGCGCGATCGAGTCGTTGACCGTCTGGAGGCGTTCGACGCCGCGGATGTCGACGCTGAACTGTTCGCCGCGGGCGCCGACGATCTGATCGTTGAGGGCGCGGTACCGCTCGTTGGCCGAGAGGTTCGCCAGCACCAGGTGCCGCGGTTGCAGGGTGGGCAGGCTGCCGATGAGCACGATGGTGCTGTCCGCCTTCTTCGCCCGGTCCTCGGCGCGGCTCAGGCTTTCGAGGAGGTCTTCCTCGTAGTCGGCGAAGCCGTTACCGGTGATCAACCGGGGGCGGGCGTTGAGCTCGAGGTTGAACTGGCCGAGCTCCGTCTGGAAGGTCGGATCCGCCAGATTGGCCAGGATCTCGGCGTTGCGCATCGCCGGTTCGGCGTCCGCGTCCATCAGGTTGAGCTCGATCTCGAGGCCCGTCATCGGGCTCTCCGCGTCGAAGGCGAAGTCGTCCAGCATCAGAGCCAGCACGTCGAGGCAGCGCCGGACCTTCTGCCGATAGTGGACCCGGTCGTCCTGCGAGAAGACGACCCCTGAGAGGTCCTTACCCATCGTTCCTCCTGGCACGTTCGCGTGACGCTCTCACGGTATGTGCACCCGCTAACCAAGGCCAGGGACGAACCGGACGCACATCAGCTCTGGGTGAGCACGCGGCAGCGCAACGTTTACCCTCGCACTCGGCCGGTGATGCCGCCAGTCGGACGGCCGGACACGGCGAAGCGCCGCCCGAACGGACGGCGCTTCGCTGCGGATCGGTGGAGGTCAGGCCTGGCGGATGGCCTCGCCCTCGATCTCGATCTTGACCTTCTTGCCGATCATGACGCCGCCGGACTCGAGCGCCATGTTGTAGGTCAGGCCCCAGTCCTCGCGGTCGATCTCGGTCGTCGCGCTGAAACCGAAGACCTGCTGACCGTACGGGCTGGTGGTCGCACCCTCGAACTCGACGACGAGCTCGACGGGCTTGGTGACGTCCTTGATGGTGAGCTCACCGTCGAGGACGAACTCGGCGCCGGCGTGCGACTTGATGCCGGTGCTGCGGAAGGTGATGGCCGGGTACTTCTCGGCCTCGAAGAAGTCGCCGGTGCGCAGGTGGTTGTCCCGGTCGACATTGCCGGTCTGCACGCTCGCGGTGACGATCGAAGCGGTGACCGAGGACTGCAGCGGGTCTTCGGCGATGGTGATGGTCGCGTCCGCCTCGGCGAAGTTGCCGCGGACCTTGCTGACCATCAGGTGACGCACCACGAAGCCGACCCGCTTGTGCGCGGCGTCCAGCTGGTAGGTGCCGGCGGCCGGGATCTGCAGGCCCTCGAACTCACGGGTGCTGGCGACGTCGGTCATGACATTTCCTCTCGAAGGCAGAGCCAGGTTGTTGTCTGACGGAGCAACTATATGCCAAGCAATATTCCCCGTGTCAAGAGACCGCTGGTAAGATGACTCACGTGGGTACCGACTTTGATGACCCCCGGTTCACCGCCATCGGCCTCTTCGCCGAGGCGTTCACCGGGTTGAGCAGCCGTTTCGCCGCGCAGTTCGAGCAGCACCGGGTCTCCCCGGTCGAGTTCGAGGTGCTGATGCGCCTTGCCCGCTCGCCGCAGAACCGCTTGCGGATGACCGACCTCGCCGGCCAGACCTCCCTGTCCACGAGCGGGGTGACCCGGGTCGTCGACCGGATGGACCGCGGCGGCCTGATCCGCCGCGAGGCGTGTCCGAACGACCGTCGCAGCTCCTTCGCGGTGATCACCGACGCCGGCCTGGCCCGGCTCGACGAGATCCTGCCGGGGCACCTGGAGCTGGTGCAGCGGTGGTTCATCGACCAGCTCACCCCCGACCAGCTGGCGCAGATGCTGGAGTCGCTGCGGACCATCCGCGACGCGGTCAACCCGTGCGCGACGGCGGGCAGCTCGGAAGAGGACGCCTTACCGGCCGTGCCGGGCCACTGAGCCGAACGGGGCAGTAACCGGCAGAAGTACCGGCAGAAGCCCGTCAGCGCCTGGGCAAAAGCCGCTTAAATCCTCAAATCCCCCGGTGCCGCCGGTTAAGGTGATCTCCGCAGGGGGACGCGGCGCGGCCGAGGCCGAAGGCTGGGCAAACGGGGGTGCCTTCGTTCACGCCGCGTGACCGGGGCGTTGGGACGGCCGGCGTGTGGGGGGCACACAAGCGCCGGTCGTCCACGCCCCGGCACAGCTCAGGTCTGCTCCCCGAGCCCGCGCAACGCTTCCGGTCCGAGCAGCTCCCGCTCCCGGGGCAGCAGCGTGATCCCACCCGTACGGCAGAGCTCGGCCAGCCCGGCCACCGCCTCCTGCCGGCGCTCCGCGTCCGGAGTGCTCCGCACCACGCCGACCAGCGCCTCCACCGTGTCACGGGGATCGTGGCCACCGGCGTACGCCTCGGCGGCAGCCGCGAAGCTCTCCGCCGCCCGCTTCTCCTCGCCCTGCCGCAGGGCGATCGCCGCCTCCACGATCGCCGCCGGCCCGTCGGCGGGCGCTTGCGGTTCGGGCCCGCGCAGCTCGGCCAGCACGTCGAGCGCCTCCGCGACCCGGCCGCTCTCGGCCAGCGCCAGGCCGACCGTCGCGAGCACCCGGCGCCGGTGGCCCGGATCACCGACGTCCTCCAGTTCGGCCATCGCGTCCCGGCCCAGCCGGGCGGCCTGCTCGAAACGGCCGTCCAGCCGCTCGACCTCGGCGAGGTTGGCCGCCGCCACCGCCCGCAGCCGGTGCTCGCCGCACCGGCCGGCCAGCCTGTCCACCTCCGCGAGCCGGTCCCGGGCCGCGCCCAGGTCGCCTTCGCGGATCTCATGCCAGGTGAGGTTGTTCTCCGCGACTGCCATGTCTCGGGTGTGGCCGCTGCTTCGGGCCAGCTCGAGCGCGGCGGCGCCGTGCCCGCGGGCCCGCTCGTATCCACCGGCCGTCATCCACAGGGCCGCCAGCTGGGTGTGCGCGGTGAGCTGCCCCGGCACGTCGCCCAGGGCCGCGAAGTCGGCCAGTGCGGCCTCCGCGGAGCCGATCTCCTCGGTGCCCGAGCCGTGCTCGAGCGCCAGCTGGGCCAGCCCCACCTTGGCCCAGGCCCGGACCAGCGGATCGGCGTCCGCCGTACGGGGGTCGGCCAGCAGCCGACGCAGCCACTGCCGGCCGGTGACATCGCGCCCACGGAAGCGCCACCACCGGGGCAGCGCGGCCGCGAGCCGCAGCGCGATGTGCGGATGCTCGCGGGCCGCGAAGGTCAGCGCGGCGCCCAGGTCACCGGCGACGTCGTCCAGCCGGGCGGCGGCCTCGGCGAGCCGGCCGCCCTTGAGGTCGGGCGCGATCTCCTGCGCCAGGTCGGCCATCACCTCGGCGTGCCGGTGCCGCGCCGCGGGCAGATCACCGTCGGCGGCGGCCCGTTCCAGGGCGAAGTCGCCGACGACGTCCAGTAGGCGGAACCGGAAGGCGCGGGCGCCGCGGGCACTGAGCAGGCCCAGCTCCAGCAGCCGGTCCAGCAGGTGCACCGCGTCGGTGGCCGAGCCGTCCGCGATCACGGCCTCGGCCAGGTCCAGCGACCAGCGGTTGCGGAAGGTCGCGAGGCGGTGCAGGGCCCGCTGCTCGTCCGGCGCGAGCAGGCGGTAGCTGGCCGCGACGGCTTCCCGGACGGAGACCACGGCACCGGGTGCGGGCCGGCCGGACAGGTCCAGGACGCGGTCGCCGTACCGGTCGAGGATCTCCGCGACGGTGAGCACCCGGCCGCGGGCGGCGGCCAGCTCCAGCGCGATCGGCAGCCCACCGAGCCGGCGGACCAGCGCGGACAGCGGCGCCACCTCGTCCGGCTCGATCGGGCCGCCACGGACCCGGGCCAGCCGGTCGAGGAAGAGCGCGACCGCCGGATAGCCGGCCACGTCAGCGAGCTCGGGCCCGGCTTCCTCCGGCGGTGCGACCAGCGGCGCGACCGGCCAGACCCGTTCGGTGGGCAGGCCGACCGGGTGCCGGCCGGTGGCCAGGAAACGCAGCGTCGGGTGCTGGCGCAACAGCCGGCTGAGGGCCTCGGCGACGGCCTCCGAGGCGCGGTCGACCGCGTCGACGAGCAGCAGCGCGGACCGGCCGGCGAACCGGGGCGCCAGGTCGTCGGGCCGGCCCACGCCGAAGACCGCGGCGACGCCACCGAGCACCTCGCCGGTGGTGGAGCCGTCGGTGACGACGATGCCGGCGACCCCTCCCGGATGTGCGGGGGCGGCCCGGTGCGCCACGGTGAGTGCGAGGCTGGTCTTGCCCACCCCGGCCAGGCCGACCAGCGTGACGCCCCGCGGTCCGTCGTCCCGCGCCGGGGAGAGGCGGGTGACCAGCTCGGCGACATCACCGTCGCGGCCGATCAGATCACCGGCCGGCGGCAGGCGTACGTAGCGCGGCTGCGCGGACGCACCGGCCTGTTGACCGCGCGCGGCGGCCAGGAACGCGATCCTGTCCGCGCCCGCCAGGCCGAGTGCGGCCGCGAGCAGTTCCACCGTGGTCCGCTGCGGTCTGGAGGCGCGACCCCGTTCGAGGTCACGCACCGTCCGCACACCGACCCCGGCCCGAGCCGCCAGCTCGTCCTGGGTCAGCTTCGCCCGCAGCCGGTAACTGCGCAGCACGGCGTCGAATCCCGGACCATCATGGTCCGCCCCGTGATCGGACGTCATGTCTCGAACCTAGGCACCCAGATCGATGGATGCCGACTTCAGCATGCAATTTGTCGAGTAACCGACGCTGCCGCCGTCGGATTTGCCGCAGAAACCGACCGGGAGTCCAAGATCTACAGTCCGAGGCCGCGCGCGATGATCATGCGTTGCACCTCGGACGTACCCTCACCGATCTCCAGGATCTTCGCGTCGCGGTAGAAGCGGCCCACCGCGGACTCGTTCATGAAGCCGTAGCCGCCGTGCACCTGGGTCGCATACCGGGCGTTGTCCATTGCGGCCTCGCTCGCGTACAGCTTGGCCAGGGCCGCCTGGTGCTTGAAGTCCTCGCCGGCCAGCATCCGGGCCGCGGCCTCGTAGTACGCGACCCGCGCCGTGTGCGCGCGCATCTCCATGTCCGCGATCATGAACTGGACGGCCTGGTAGTTGCCGATCGGCCGGCCGAACGCCTGGCGTTCCTTGGCGTACTTGACCGACTCGTCGACGCAGCCCTGGGCCAGGCCGACCGAGAGCGCCGCGATGGCGATCCGGCCCTCGTCCAGGATGCGCAGGAACTGGGCGAAGCCGCGGCCCCGCTCGCCGAGCAGGTTGGCCGCCGGTACGCGCACGTCGTCGAAGGCCAGCTCGTGGGTGTCGGAGGCGCACCAGCCGACCTTGGAGTAGCCGGGCGCGACGGTGAAGCCGGGAGTGCCCGACGGCACGATGATGGTGGACAGCTCCTTGCTGCCGTCCGCCTTCGTGCCGGTCGCGGCCATCACCGTGACCAGGCAGGTGATGTCGGTGCCGGAGTTGGTGATGAACGCCTTGGAACCGTTGATCACCCACTCGCCGGTCCGCTCGTCGAGCACCGCGCGGGTGGTGGTGGCGCCGGCGTCGGAACCCGTGCCCGGCTCGGTGAGCCCGAACGCGGCGAGCGCCTCACCGCTGGTCAGCCGGGGCAGCCACTCGGCCTTCTGCGCGTCCGTACCGAAGCGGTAGATCGGCATCGCACCCAGCGAGACGCCCGCCTCCAGGGTGATCGCCACGCTGCTGTCGACCCGGGCCAGCTCCTCCAGGGCCAGGCAGAGCGTGAAGTAGTCACCGCCCATGCCGCCGTGCTCCTCGGCGAAGGGCAGGCCGAAGAGGCCCATCTTGCCCATCTGCCGGATCACTTCGTAGGGGAACGTCTTCTTCTCGTAGTGCTCGGCGATGACCGGTGCCACCTGCTCGCGGGCGAACTCCCGCACGCTGCTGACCAGCGCCTCCTGCTCCTCGCTGAGCCGGAAGTCAACCATGACGGTTCCTTTCTAGACCGGGGTGACGCCGTGCCGGCGCCGGGAGAATCCGCGGTCCTTGCCGCGCGCGGCGGCGAACCGGCGGACGAGCTCGCCGCGCAGGTCGGCGGGCTCCACGATGGTGTCGATGACCAGCTCGCTGGCCAGCCGCAGGATGTCGATGTCGCGCTCGTACTCGGCGCGGCGCTCGGCCACGAAGGCCGCCCGCTCGTCCTCGGGCAACGCCGCGATCTTGTTGGCGTAGACGGCGTTCACGGCCGCCTCCGCGCCCATCACCGCGATCTTGGCGGTGGGCAGGGCGATGGTCGCCTCCGGATCGAAGCCGGGACCGGCCATCGCGTACAGGCCGGCGCCGTAGGCCTTGCGCACCACGACGCAGATCTTGGGCACGGTGGCCTCGGAGATCGCACTGATCATCTTGGCGCCGTGCCGGATGATGCCCTGCTTCTCGACCGCGCTGCCGACCATGAAGCCGGGCACGTCCGACAGGAACAGCAGCGGCACGTTGAAGGCGTCGCAGAGCTGGACGAAACGGCTGGCCTTGTCGGCCGAGTCGACGAACAGCACGCCACCCTTGAACATCGAGTTGTTGCCGACCACGCCGATGACCTGGCCGTCGAGCCGGGCGAAGCCGACCGTCAGCTCCCGGGCCCACAGCGCGTGGATCTCGAAGAAGGAACCCTTGTCGACGATGCCCTTCACGTACCGGCGCATGTCGAAGGCCTGGCGCTCGCTGACCGGGACCAGCGCGGCAAGATCAACGGCGGCGGGCTCTTGGGCCTCGGTCGCCGGCGGCTGCTGCGTCCAGTTCGCCGGCAGATAGGACAGGTACGAGCGGACCACATCGAGCGCGTCCTGCTCGGTCTTGCAGAGGAAGTGCCCGACCCCGGACTCGGCGCAGTGCACCCGAGCGCCGCCCATGGCCTCGAGCGTCGTCTTCTCCCCGGTGACCATCTCGACCATGCGATCGGAGCCGAGATACATGCTCGCGTTGCCCTCGACCATGGCGACCACGTCGCAGAAGGCCGGGATGTAGGCGCCGCCCGCGGCCGACGGCCCGAACAGCGCGCAGACCTGCGGGATGGAGCCGGAGGCCCGGACCTGGGTGTGGAAAATCTTGCCGGCCCCACGCGGGCCGGGGAACAGGTCGACCTGGTCGGTGATCCGCGCGCCCGCGGAATCCACCAGATAGATCATGGGTACGCCGTACTCGTACGCCCGCTCGATGATCCGGATGATCTTCTCGACCGTGCGGGCGCCCCAGGACCCGGCCTTGACGGTCGAGTCGTTGGCCATCACGCACACCTCGCGCCCGTCGATCCGGGCGTTTCCGGTGATCACGCCATCCGCGGGCAGTCCGTCCGCCAGGCTGTTGGCGTAGAGCCCGTCCTCGACGAAGGAGCCGTCGTCGACGAGCAGCGCGATCCGCTCGCGGGCGAAGAGCTTGCCCTTCGCGGCGTTGGCGGCGTGATAGCGCTCGGCGCCGCCGGCCATCGCCCGCTTGCGCGCCTGTGCGAGCGCGTCTTCGCCATACAGATCGGGTGCCACCTGGTCCCCTTCATTCGATCCCTGAACGATCGTTAGGCTAACGCATTCGGGGGACGGAGACCAGACACGCCGAACGGGAGCCCCCGCAGGTAGCGGGGACTCCCGTCCGTTTCGTGCGACCGGCGCTGTGGAGGAGCGCCGGTTTACTGCCCGACGCCCAGGGGCGTCGCTCGGGTCACGCCCGGGACCGGCGTGACCCGGGCCTCATCGCAACTACTTACTTGCCGAGCGTGTCGAGGACGCTGAGGCCACCGACGTTCAGGCCACCCGCGTTGCTCAGGTTCTGGGTGAGGCCGTCCACGGCGCCCGCCTCCTGGGTGCTCTTGCGAGCCGGCTTGCCGTACTTGTCACCCTGGTTGCCGCCGTCACCGTCGACGTCGTTGTCGTCCTTGTCGCCGTAGCCGTCGTCCTTGACGTCACCGTCGCCGGCCACGTAGTCGTCGTCGTCCTTGCCACCGTTGTCGCCACCGTTGCCGTCGTGGCCGTGGCCGTTGTCGCCACCGTTGCCCTTGTGGCCGTGGCCGTGGCCGCGGTCACCGTCGACGTCGTTGGCGCACGCCGCCGCCGAGTTCGCCAGGCCGAGAACGGCGAGCGAGTTGCCGCAGACGTTGATCGGGATGCTGATCGGCGCCGCGAGCTGGGTGCCGTTCAGGATGCCCACGTTGCGGGACGAGTCCTGCGAGAAGTCGTGGCCACGGGCCGACTCGTTCTTCGCGACGGCGGCCGAGTTGGCCTCGCCGGCGACACCGATCGAGTTGCCGGCGATGTTCAGCGGCGCGGAGATCGGGGCGTAGACCTGGGTGCCGTTGGCGATCCCGTAGTTGCCCGAGGTGTCCTGCGAGGTGGACTCGCGGCGGTGGCCGCCACCGTCACCGTTGACGCACGCGGCCTGCGACTGGGCCAGGCCCAGGATGCTGAGCGCGTTGCCGCACAGGTTGATCGGAACGTCGATCGGCGCGTAGACCTGCGTGCCGTTCAGAACCCCGAAGTTGCCGGAGGAGTTCTGGTCGCCACCGCGGCCACCCTTGTTGCCCTTGCCGTGCTCGACCTTGGTGCTCTCGACGTGGTTCACACCGGCGCCGGAAGCGTTGGCCAGGCCCAGCACGGCGGCGGAGTTGCCGACCACGTTCACCGGCACGGAGATCGGCAGGTACGCCTGGGTCCCGTTGGCGATGCCGAAGTTGCCGGAGGTGTTCTGCGAGACGCCGCCCTTGCCACCGCGCTTGCGGTGCTGGCCGCTCTCGACGAAGTTGATGCCCGAGCCGGCCGAGTTGGCCTCGCCGGCCACGCCGATCGAGTTGCCGACCACGTTCAGCGGCACGGCGATCGGGGCGAACACCTGCGTGCCGTTGAGGATGCCGACGTTGCCGGAGCTGTCCTGCGAGACGTCGGCCTGCGCTGCGCCGGGGGCGAACAGCAGGGCGCCGGCCGCCAGGACACCGACGCTGAGAGTCTTACGAACCCAAGTCTTCATGGAAAGAAGATGCCTTTCAGAATTGTCAGAGAATGGTGAGACGCGTATTCAATTGATCGGTGCTTTCGGGCGCAGCGGTGCCACGAGCGTTTTTCATGGACTGCCCTGACCCCGCCTGTCGACGTGCGCCCATTACGTGTGACGCATTGCAGAGAGGTGGCGTACCGCCAGATGGGCCCCGAGGTGATTCGCCGCCTGTTCGCAAGCGGTTGGGGAATCAGGCCCGTGGTGCGGGCACACCGCACCCGCTCCGAGTGCCGCGGGTGACGGAGATGCCGGCCGGTGCCGGTACTAGTCAGGTGAGACGGTCGGTGCCTCGGCGTCATGGCGCCGGACCTCGACGTCGGCCGCGATGGGCAGCCGGTGGCACGCCACCGTACTGTCCGCGACCTTGGCCGGAAGGAAGGCCGCCGAGCCGCCCTCCGTCGCAGTTGACGGCCCGGAGGCCGGAACGCCGTTCGCTGCCCCGAGGTGCACCCGCAGAGGCGCGGGTCCGTCACCGCCGGGTGTGTCGCTGACCGTCTCCGGCTCGGCCGCCGTGGCGGCGGCCCGGTGCCGGTCGGCAGCGAAGGTGTGCTGCCGGGCGACGGTCTTTCCCACCTGGTCCCGCCGGTCGGGCTGACGCTCGGCCGCCGGTACCTCCTCGTCCCTGTGCACGACCTCGCCGACCGGGCTGACCTGGTCGGCGACGATGTCGCCGGCACCGGTCAGGTCCTCATCGGACGGCTCGGCGTCCACCTCGGAGACGTCGGTCCCCGAGACCTCGGAGCCGCTCACCCGCGTTGCGGAGTGCCGCACCGGCAGCGCCGGCGCACTCCCCGCCCGCGGCGGCTCGGGCTCCCGGACATCGGTGACCGGGACGAGTTTCCGGGTGTCCACCGCTTCACCGGAAAGGCGAAGTGGGGCGGTCAACCCCCGGACGACGCTGTCGACCCCGCCCAGGACGGGATCCGCATCGTTGCTGCTCTTCGTGGCCGGGGCCGGCGTTCCCACGAGGCCCGGGAGCGCCACCGCGGCGGCGAGACGTCGGTGGTGATCGGATTCCAGCGGCTTGACGGCCGCCTTGAGGACCCGGTCCACCACCGGGACGCTGTGGCTCTCGCCGTGCACCACAGAGCCGATCAGCGACGAGCCGAGGGACAGACCCTCACCCGCCGGATCACGGTCCGCGGCGTGCGCGGCAGCGCCGGTGAGCAGCCAGGCCGCGCCGGCCAGACCGCCGACGACCAGTGCACGCAGGCCCCACCGGGATCCGGTGCGTCCTGCGCGGTGCTCCTTGCGCCGCTCCGCCCCCTGGCTGTGGGGCGGCATGAGCGCGGAGACACCGGCGGGCCGGACCGACGCGGAGCGGTACGCCGTACGCGCATCGCGCTCGACCACCCGTCCCGTCATTGTCCTGCCCCTGTCCGTCGGCTCGTGACTCCTGTGCCGACTGCCCGCCCGGAAGGAACAAGGCGATATCGGCCACTCGGTATTGGTAACGAAGCGGCACAGCGAGGGTCACGCAGGCATTCCGGAAAATTGATCGCGTCGCACCGGAAGCGAAAGAACGGTAAAGAGAATTCGGATCAGACCAATCTGGTACGCGGCCCGGCCCGAAGAACACCCGACGGGAGTGTGCGACCCAGCAGGTCCTCGGCGAGTTGCGCCACCGCGATCAGCTTGTCCAGGTCGATTCCGGTACGAAGGCCCATGTCCTCGAGCATGTGCACGAGTTCCTCGGTGGCGATGTTGCCCGAGGCGCCCGGCGCGTACGGGCAGCCGCCGATCCCGCCCACGCTCGCGTCGAATTCGGTGACGCCCAGCTCCAGGGCGGTCAGCACGTTCGCCAGCCCCGTACCCCTGGTGTTGTGGAAGTGCAGCAGGTCCGGGCGTACCTCGGTGAGCAGGTCACGGACCCGGCGCGGGGTCGCCATGCCGGTCGTGTCGCCGAACGCGATGCGGTCGGCGCCGTCGGCGCGGACCCGCTCCACGATGGACGCCACCCGCTTGGGGTCGATGTCACCCTCGAACGGGCAGCCGAAGCTGGTGGCCACGATGACCTCGAGTTTGGCGCCGGCCGCGTGGATCAGCGGGATGAGGCCGGTGATGTCGTCGAGCGACTCGTCGGTCGAGCGGTTCAGGTTGCGCCGGTTGTGGGTGTCGCTGGCCGACACCACCACCTCGATCTCGCCGAAGCCCGCCGCGATCGCCCGCTCGGCGCCGCGGGTGTTGGGGATCAGCGCGGAGTAGCGGACGTCGGGGTTGTGCCAGGCCCGCGCCCACACCTCGTCGGCGTCGGCCATCTGCGGGATGGCCCGGGGGTGCACGAAGGACACCGCCTCGATCCGGCGCACGCCGGTGCCGGAGAGGGCGTCGATCAGCCGGACCTTGTTGTCGGTCGGGATCGGCTCCTCGTTCTGCAGGCCGTCGCGCGGCGCGACCTCGCGGATCGAGACGGTGTCCATCAGCGCTACCCCTTCTTGACCTTGGCCGGGCGCATCCGGGCGACGATGCCGGTGTCGTAGTCGCCGGACAGGAACTCGTCGTGCTCCAGCAGCTCGGCGAAGAACGGCAGGTTGTGCTTGGGGCCGGCGATCTCGAAGCCGGCCACCGCGGCCCGCGCCTTGGCCAGCGCGTCGGCCCGGTCGGTGCCCAGCACGATCAGCTTGGCCATCAGCGAGTCGTAGAACGGCGTGACGGTCGTCCCCGGGCCGTAGCCGGCGTCGACGCGCACGCCGTCGCCGGTGGGCTCCACCCAGGTCGTGACCTGGCCCGGGCCGGGCAGGAACCGCTTCGGGTCCTCCGCGTTGATCCGCAGCTCGATGGCGTGGCCCGTGGTGGCGTGGATGGTCGCCGGGTCGAAGGTCGGCGCCGCCCCGGACGCGATCCGCAGCTGCTCCTCGACCAGGTCGATGCCGTGGATCAGCTCGGTGATCGGGTGCTCGACCTGCAGCCGGGTGTTCATCTCCAGGAAGAAGAACTCGCCGGTGGTGGGGTCGAGCAGGCATTCCACCGTGCCGGCGTTGCGGTAACCGACCGCCTCGCCGGCCTTGACCGCGGCGGCCAGGAAACGTGCGCGCAGCTCCGGTGACACCGCCGGGGAGGGCGCCTCCTCGACGAGCTTCTGGTTGCGGCGCTGCACCGAGCACTCGCGCTCGCTCAGGGCCACCACCCGGCCGTCGGCCAGGCCCAGGATCTGCACCTCGACGTGGCGCACCCGGGGGAAGTAGCGCTCGATCAGCACCGAGCCGTCGCCGAACATCCGCTCGGCGAACGCGCGGACCTTGTCGTACTCGGTGCGCAGGCCGTCCTCGTCCTCGGCGACCGCCATGCCCATGCCGCCACCGCCCGCGGCGGCCTTGACCATCACCGGGTAGCCGATCTCGGCAGCCGCCTCGATCGCGGCCTCGACGATCGCGGCCGGGTCGTGCGTGCCCGGCGCGACCGGGACACCGGCCGCCGCCATCAGGTTGCGAGCGTTGATCTTGTCGCCCATCGCGGTGATCGCGTCGGCGGACGGCCCGACCCACACCAGGCCGTTGGCCTCGACCGTACGGGCGAACTCGGCGTTCTCACTCAGGAAGCCGTAGCCGGGGTGCACGGCCTGCGCCCCCGTCGACTTGGCGGCCTCCAGGATCGCCTCGGTGTTGCGGTAGCTCTGGGCCGGGTTGGCCGGTCCCACGCACACCGCCTCGTCCGCCTCGGTGACGAACGGCATCCCCGCGTCCGCCTCCGAGTAGACCGCGATCGACCGGATCCCCAGCCGCCGGGCGGTCCGGATGATCCGGCGGGCGATCTCGCCCCGGTTGGCGATGAGTAGCGACTCGATCATCTCGCTCTTTTCCCTCGTGCTTCCCGGCCGTCTCGGCGGCCGGCCACTCGCAGTGCCGGGACCCGCGACCCGCCGGGTCAGCGGCCGATGAGGGCGTGCACCGTCGCCTCGCGCAGCAGCACGGCCCGGCGGCGGCGATCGACCTCACCACCGAGGAACGGCGTCGAGTTCATCAGGCCGAACGCGGAGTGGGCCAGCACCCGGGCCTCCGCCGGCTCCAGCTCGGGGCGCAGCGTGGCCAGCACGGTGACCCACTCCTCGACGTACAGGCGCTGCAGGCGGCGGATCTGCCGGCGCGGCTCCTCGGGGAGGCGGTCGAGCTCGTGCAGGTGCAGGGCGATGACCGCGGGATTGGCCAGCGCGAACTCCACGTGGAACTCGATCAGGTCGGTGAGGGCGGCGTGCGCGTCCTGCGGGTGGCGGCCGACGCGTTCCTTGCCGCCGTGCAGCAGGCCCTCGCTGACCGGGATGAGCGCGGCCACCAGCATGGCCTCCTTGCCGGCGAAGTGGTGATAGAGGGCCGGGCCGGTCACGCCGGCGGCGGAGCCGATGTCATCCATCGAGACACCGTGATATCCGCGTGCGGCGAAGAGGCCGACCGCGATCTCGAGGATCTCGTCCCGGCGCGAGCGCCGGCGGGGGGCCGGCGGGCCGGGACGCTGCTGCTGATCTACCGTCACCTGGCAACTCTAACCCGCTGTCAAGCCGAAGCCTTAACGGCCGTTCAGCCGATTAGTCCTCCTCCACCCCTTCGGTACGGCGCAGCCGCGCGGCCTGCTCCAGGTTGCCCCCGGCCTCCAGCGCCTCGGCCAGCACCCGGGCCGTGACCTGCCGTTGCGGCGCGTCCTGGGCCATCTCCCCGAGCACCGGCCAGAGCAGGTCCTCGGCCTGCTGCGGGTGTCCGGCCCGCAGCAGCGCCTCACCGAGCAGCGTCGCGACCTGGTCGGCCTCGCCGGCCGAGCCCACCTCGCGCAGCCGCTCCGGCGCATCGGTGACGTACGGCACAGCTTCGGCCGCGCGACCCCGGGCCAGCAGCAGCCGGGCCATCTCGAAGCCCAACATCGCCCGCTCCCACACCGCGCCCGGCTCGTCGCTCACCTCGGCGGGCAGGCCGGAGTGCTTGCGCTCGGCCAGCCGGTACGTCTCCTCGGCCGCCGCCACGTCGTCCGCCCAGTGCAGGGCCATCACCCGGCGGCGCAGCAACCGCAGCTCACCGAGCGGATCGCCGGCCACCCGCAGATCCTCGGCCCCGGCACCGAACCACTCCGCGGCCTCGGCGTCACGGTCCAGCCGGAACAACAGGTCGCCGGCGTTCTCCCGGATCTGACCACGGCCGGCCGGATTGTCGGCCAGCCGCCCGACCAGTTCCTCGTAGAGCGCGAGGGAGCCGGTGTTGTCACCGAGCTGGCGATAGAGCCCGGCCAGCAGGAACCGGGTGTTGTCCGCGGCCTCGTCGTGGCCGAGCCGTTCGAGCCCCGCCAGGGCCTCCTCGGCGACCTCGGCCGCCTCCACGATCCTTCCGGCCTGCCGGTATGCGTCCGCGAGCTCCTGCCGGATGAAGGCGCCGCCTTCGTCCAGGTCCTGCTCGGCGCAGAGCGCGACGGCCTCGACCAGATCGTCGATCGCCTCAGCGGGGCGGTCGAGGTGCACCAGGGCCCGTCCCCGGCCGAGCCGCGCGGTCAGGGCGGCGGCCGGCTCACCCGCGGCCAGGACCTCACCGAACGCCTCGGCGGCCTCCGCCGGATCGGAGGTGAGCTGGCCGAACAGGGCGGCGGCGTCGGCCAGCCGCAGAGCCGGACCGTGCTCCTGGAAGTAGGCGCGTGCCTCGGCCGCCGCTGCCAGGGCCTCCTCGTGACGACCGGCGGCGGCCCGGTTCGAAGCGCGCCGGGCCAGATAGAAGGCCCGCAGGCGCGGATCGTCGGTCTCCGCGGCGGCCTGCTCCGACCGGTCGTGCGCCGCGTTGGCCTCCTCGGGGCGGTCCTGGACCAGGTTGATCAGCGCCAGCCGGGACCAGGCGGCCGCCCGCTGCCGGGCGTCACCGTGCTCCTCCTGATAGGCGGTGTCCGGCTCGATCAGCGCCCGGCCCTCGTCGGCCCGCCCGGCCAGCGCCACCGAGACGCCGAGCCGGCCCCGGGCCACCGAGGCGTCGCCCTCCGAGCCCGCGGCGGTGAACAGGTCGATCGCCCGGCGCCAGACAACCGCCGTGCCGTCCTGGTCGTCGGCGCGCCACAGCTGGCTGCCGAGCAGCATCGCCCGGCGGGCCGCGCGCTGCATCACCGCGGGATCACCGTCGGCGGCGGCCACCACGTCCTCGCCGCCGAACTTGGCGTCGTACACGGCCAGGACCACGTCGGCCTCGTCGTCGCGGTCCTGCAGCTCGTGCTCCTCGGCCAGGTCGAGCAGCGTGTCGGCGTCCGCGTCGGCCGGGATCTCGACCGGCCCGGCGGGCTTGGGCACCGGCTGAGGCGCGGGGGCCGGACGTCGCCGGGCGGACGCGGACAACGGCAGGACCACGTCGTAGGGCTGCGCGGCGATCTCGGCGGCGATCAGCCGGCTCTGCGCCGTGGTGCCGTTACGCGCGTCGAAACGCAGCGACAGCGCGGTGGCGAACGCCGCCAGCTCCTCGGCGAGATCCTCCGCCGTGACGTCGTCCTTCTCCCGGCGGTGCACGACCGTCTTGCCGTGGCCGAGGGCAACGAGCCGGCGCAGCAGCAGCGCCGACGACGCGGCGAAATTCATGCCCGCGGCCGGGGACGGTGCCCGCTCCAGCCAGTCGATGTGCCGTTGCAGGATCTCCAGCCCGCGGTTCTCGTTGCCGGTCCGCGCGCAGAACGCGATGTGATCACCGATCTCCCACAGATCGGCGAGGTTGCCGCGCATCAACCGGTACGACCGGCGGTGGGCGTCCGCCGCCTCCTCCAGCCGGCCGGTGCGCAGGTACGGCACCATCAGGCCGCTGAGGATGGTCT
Source organism: Actinoplanes sp. NPDC051405 (assembly GCF_055586185.1). NCBI lineage: Bacteria > Bacillati > Actinomycetota > Actinomycetes > Micromonosporales > Micromonosporaceae > Actinoplanes > Actinoplanes sp. NPDC051405. Next base: position 269,901 of record NZ_JBVJIR010000009.1, on the reverse strand, counting down.
GCGGCTGCTCGGTGCAGCTCAGCCGGCCGGCCAGCACCGGCTCGGCCAGAGCCACGGCCTCCTCGTCGCGGCCGCGGCTGGAGAGATAGGTGACCTGCGCCGACGGGTCACAGCCGGCACAGTCGGAGAGATCGTCGCGGGGCGTCGTGTTCCACTGCTCGTAGAGCCGGTCGGCCTCGTCCTCCAGGCCGACGTGCCGGGCCACCACGTACCGGTGCTTGTGAACCGCCTGCAGGCTGTGGCCGGCCTCCAGGTAACGGCGTTCCATGTCGTCCAGCACCGCGTAGGTGCGGGCCAGCGGCACCTCGGGGAACTTGGTCAGCGCCGACACCATGTACTTGAAGTGCCACAGCAGGTCCTGCTCGGTGCGGGCGTGGAAGGGGGCCGGGTCGCGGTCGAAGTCGCTCAGGCACCAGGAGAACGTGACGAACGACTTGGCGACCTCACCGCCGTACGTGTACGCCGTCGTGGCCAGGATGCGCGCCTGATAGCCCAGCTCACGGTCGCCGAGCGCGTCGGCGTGCCGGATGACCTGCTCGATGACGGCGATCTGCGCGGCCCCGTACGGCATCCGGTGGGCCTCCTGGAGCAGCCCCCACAGCTCCTCGGCGGACCGGCTCACGGCGTCTCCCCCGGGACCGCCCGGCCCAGCAGGCCGAGGAACGACGTGTTGAGCAGAGCCGCGTCCGCGGGCCGGATCGGGTGGTAGCCGAGCAGCAGGGCCTGGCCGTACAGCGCCTCGACGGCCAGTGCCGTCAGGTCGGCGTCCCCGATCGCGGTGACCCGGCGGACCAGCGGGTTGCGGTGGTTGAGGACCAGCTGCGGACGGTCCGGCGGGTCGCTGTCGGCGAGCGCGTCCAGCACGCCGCCCCACAGCTCGTCGGCCTTCTCCCGGGTGGCGGTGAACTCCTCGTGGAAGTGCGCCGCGCGGCTGACCAGGTAGAGCGCGGGCAGGTTGGCCGGCTCGAAGGTGCGCACGACCACCTCGCAGCCGAGCCGGTCGAGCCGGCGCTGGGCGGCCGACAGGAACGGGCGCAGCCGCAGCTCGGTGGCGGCGTCGAGGGCGTCGAAGCGGGTCGCCAGGTCGGTCGGCTCCAGCCGCTCGACCTTGATGGCCCGGTCGAGCTGCGGCAACCGCTCGATGATCTCGGCGTCGTAGGTGTAGCCGCCGTTGATCAGCCCCACGTCCTGGGCCGCGGCGACGGCCGCCAGCTGGCGGAACTCGTCGGTGGTGGCCGCGTACCGGATGAGGCCGTGCCGGGTGCGGAACTCGGCCAGGGTCATCTGGCCGGTGTTGGTCTCCATCGGCCACCACTGCTCGACCAGGCGCAGCATCTCGTCGTCGTGCAGGGCGAGTGCCTTGACCCCGAGGTGGTGGATGCGCAGGAACTCGGCCAGCCGGCGCGGGTCGGTCGACGCGAGCCGGACCAGCCAGCCCCGCAACTGGTCGGCGATGGCCTCGCGGGTGGCGACCAGGAGACTGTCGTCGTAGAGGGCCTCGCGGCTGGCGGTCGGGCGCAGCTCGGTGCTGTCGACCACGCAGCGGGCGAAGAAGGCCCACTCCGGCAGCAGGCCCTCGACGGCCTCGGCCAGCAGCATGCGCTTGAGGTAGACCCGGTGACCACCGCGGGTGGCCGGATTGACCGGGGTGGGTAGCACGAACGCGGCGCCGGTGAGCCCGGCCTCGGGCACGTCCAGCTCGATCACGTCGAACGGGGTGAAGCCGAGGGTGCGTTCGGCGTACGAGATCGCGGCCCGGCGACCGGCGGCCCAGGGGACCTCGCCGACAGTGACGGTGGTGCCGTCCACCGTGACGTCGACCGGCAGCAGCGAGCCGTAGAGGGTGGCGAGCTGGGTGACCGTCGGGCCGGCCAGGAACATCTCGGACCCGCGGCGCGGGATCAGGGTCACCGACGTGCCGGGCTCACGCTCCGGCCCGGGCCGCACGTCGTAGCGACCGTCGGCGTACCCCGTCCACAGCACCGGCGGCGCGTCGGCATGGCGGGTGTGCACCCGGATCTCGTCGGCGACCAGGAAGCAGGAGAGCAGGCCGATGCCGAACTGGCCGAGGAACTCGTGCCGGGCGAAGCCGAGCTCGTCGCGCTTGGAGCTGCGGCCGATGGTGGCCAGCAGCTCGTGCACCTGCGCGTCGGTGAGACCGATGCCGTTGTCGGCGATGCGCAGGCTGCCGTCCCCGGTCGTGCCGGCGGACTCGATGCTGATCCGCGCGGTGTCACCGGTCTCGTCCTGCCGCGCCGCGGTGATCGCGTCGACCGCGTTCTGCAGCAGCTCGCGCACGTAGACCCGCGGGCTGGCATAGAGGTGATGGCTGAGCAGGTCGACGATGCCCCGCAGGTCGACCTGAAAGGTGTTGCTCACGTCGGTTCGTCGCCCTCCCCGTCGGCGCTGAGGCGCTCAGGGTACCGGCACGATCTGACCTTCGGTGTCCGCCTTTTCCGTGACCCACCACCGGCCCGAACAGGCGGCCGCGAGCACCGCACCGGCCGTGTTGACGATCACGTCGTCCAGGCTGGAGACCCGGCCGATCGCAAGAACCCACTGCAGGGCCTCGATCACGACCGCACTGACCGCGGCGATCCCCAGGATGCGCGGCAGCGAGGCGGCCCAGCCGAACCGGACCGGCAGGAAGAAACCGACCCCGGCCAGGACGGCCAGGTTGCCGGCGAACTGCGCGACCGCCGTGCCCGGATCCCCGGAGAACCAGGACGGCAGGTCGTGCAGCGGCACGAGGTCGACCGACCGCGGCGTGCCCTGCGGCGTGAAGAGCATGCCGATGAACGGCAACGTCCAGCAGAGCAGACCGACCTCGGCGAGAGCGTCGCGCCGGGACCGGCTCCGGCGCCGCCACCGGTACGCGCCGACGCCGGCCAGCGGCAGGAGCAGCAGCGTGGCGATGATCGTGGTGCTGTGATCCCGCCAGGCTGCTCCCATGCCGCCGAATCTAGGCGGCGGCCGCCACGCCGACCGTCAGGAAAGACCGCCCGGCTCGGTGCCCTTGGCGATGGGGGCGCGCACCAGGTTGCCCCACTCGGTCCAGGAGCCGTCGTAGTTGCGGACCTGCGGATAGCCGAGCAGGTGGTGCAGCACGAACCAGGTGTGGCTGGACCGCTCGCCGATCCGGCAGTACGCGATCACGTCGTCACCGGTCTCCAGCCCCAGCTCGTCCCGGTAGATCTTGGTGAGCTCGTCGGCCGGCTTGAAGGTGCCGTCCTCGTTGGCCGCGGACTTCCACGGCTTGCTGAGCGCACCGGGGATGTGCCCGCCGCGCAGCGCGCCCTCCTGCGGGTACGCCGCCATGTGGGTCAGCTCACCCGTGTATTCCTGCGGCGACCGCACGTCGACCAGCGGGCGCCCGCTCGAGATGTGGGCCATGACCTGGTCCCGGAACGCGCGCAGCGGACCGTCCTCGCGCTGGGGCACCGGGTAGGTCGCCGGCGCCCGCTCGGTGCGGTCGCGGGTCAGCTCGCGTCCCTCGGCCACCCACTTCTGCCGGCCGCCGTCGAGCAGGCGCACGTCACGGTGCCCGAACAGGCTGAAGACCCAGAGGGCGTACGCCGCCCACCAGTTGAAGTTGTCGCCGTAGAACACGATCGTGTCGTCCCGGCCGATGCCCTTGGCCTCACACATCGCGGCGAACGCGGCCGGGTCGAGATAGTCCCGGGTGAGCTGGTCGTTGAGCTCGAGGTGCCAGTCGACCTTGACCGCGCCGGGGATGTGGCCGCTCTCGTAGAGCAGCACGTCCTCGTCGGACTCGACGACCACGAGTCCGGGGGTGTCCAGGTGGGCGGCGAGCCACTCGGTGGTGACCAGCTTGTCGGGGTGGGCGTACGCCTGCAGGGCCGGCGCCGGATCGTTCTCTACTGACATGTCACTCACGCTATCGCTTCGATGGGTCGCAACTCGGGACGCTTAGCCGTCACGAGATCACCGGAGGAGGCGCCGGCGAGCCGCCGTTTGATCCAGGGTGCGAGGTGCTGCCCGGCCCAGCGCAGGTCGGCGCCGCGGGCCAGCAGCCACGGGGTGGGCGCCGGCATCGGCGGCACGAGCAGCCACTCCTCGTCGACACCGACACCGAGGGCGTCGAGCACGTGCGCGGCGACCCGGCGGTGCCCGGCCGCGGACAGGTGCAGACGGTCGGAGCTCCACAGCAGCGGATTGTGGAACGCCTCGTCGGCGAAGAGGTCGATCAGGATGGCGCCGTGCCGGTCGGCCAGCTCGCGGGCACCGTCGTTGAGAGCCGCGGCCCGGGGCCCGACGATGCGCTGGCCGGGCAGGTGGGCGGTGACGTCCGCGAACCGGAACAGGATCACGTCGGCACCGGCGGCCCGCAGCTGCGCGATGGCCGGATCGATCTTGTGCACCAGGCCGTACGCGTCGACCCGGCGGCGCAGGATGTCGTTACCGCCGGCGGCGAAGCTCACCAGGCTCGGCCGCATCTCCAGGGCAGGGCCGACCTGCTCGGTGAGGACCTGGTCGAGCACCTTGCCGCGGACGGCGAGGTTGGCATAACCGAAGTCGGGGCCGGCGTCGACGGCGAGCCGGGCGGCCACCAGGTCGGCCCACCCGCGGTAGGTGCCGTCCGGGTACGAATCGTCCATGCCCTCGGTGAAGCTGTCGCCCAGCGCGACAAAGTTGTTCCAGCTCATGGCCTTTTCCCCCGTTCCGTGCGGCCGCTTGAGCCAGTTTTGCACCGGCCCGGCCGCGCGTCAGCGTGACGCTGGCGACACCGGATAACCGGATGATTCCTGTCGGTGGTGGCCCCTAGGCTTCCTCGCATGCTGCGGATGTCCACCATGCTGCTCAAGACCCTGCGCGAGGAGCCGGCCGAGGCGGAGGTGCCGAGTCACCGGCTGCTGCTGCGGGCCGGTTACATCCGGCGCTCGGCTCCGGGCGGCTACACCTGGCTGCCGCTCGGCAAACTGGTGCTGGACCGGATCACCGCGATCGTCCGCGCGGAGATGGCAGCGATCGGCGGCCAGGAGGTGTCCTTCCCCGCCCTGCTCCCCCGCGAGCCGTACGACGTGACCGGCCGCTGGACTGAGTACGGCGACGATCTGTTCACCCTCAAGGACCGCCGCGGCGCCGACTTCCTGCTGGCGCCCACCCACGAGGAGATGTTCGCCCTGCTGGTGCAGGACATGACCAGCTCCTACCGGGACTTCCCGCTGATCCTCTTCCAGGTGCAGACCAAGTTCCGCGACGAGGCCCGCCCGCGCGCCGGTCTGCTGCGCGGCCGCGAGTTCCTGATGAAGGACGCGTACTCGTTCGACCTCTCCGACGCCGGTCTGGCCGAGTCGTACGCCCGGCACCGCGCGGCGTACCAGCGCATCTTCGACCGCCTCGGCCTCGACCACACCATCGTGTCGGCCATGTCCGGGGCGATGGGCGGCTCGGCGTCGGAGGAGTTCCTGGCCACCTCCGAGGTGGGCGAGGACACATTCGTGGCCTGCACCACCTGTGGCTACGCGGCCAACACCGAGGCTGTGGTGACCCCGGTCTCCCCTGTCCCGGAGCGCGAGCACCGCCCGCTGACCGTCCACGACACTCCGGAGACCCCGACGATCGCCGCGCTCGTCGAGCTGGCCAACCAGCAGGCCCTCGACGGCCGCACCGACTGGACCGCGGCCGACACCCTCAAGAACGTCGTCGTCACCGTGCACCACCCGGGCCGGGAGGACAGCCTGCTGGTCATCGGCGTGCCGGGCGACCGCGAGGTCGACCTCAAGCGGCTGGACGCGGCCCTGAGCCCGGCGACCGCCACCATGTTCGACGACTTCGCCGCCCGGCCCGACCTGGTCAAGGGCTACATCGGCCCGCAGGGTCTCGAGCTGCGCTATCTCGCCGACCCCCGGGTGGCGCCCGGCACCGCCTGGCTCACCGGCGCCAACGAGCCCGGCCGGCACGCGACCTCGGTGGTCGCCGGCCGCGACTTCACTCCCGACGGCACCATCGAGGCGGCCGAGGTCCGCGCCGGCGACGGCTGCCCGGCCTGCGGCGAGGGCGAGCTGGCCATCCGGCGCGGCATCGAGATCGGGCACATCTTCCAGCTCGGCTGCCGCTACACCGACGTCTTCGCGGTCGACGTGCTCGGCGCGGACGGCAAGCCGGTGCGCCCGACCATGGGCAGCTACGGCATCGGGGTCTCCCGCGCGGTCGCCGCCGTCGCCGAGCAGCACCACGACGACCGGGGTCTGCTCTGGCCGGACGAGGTGGCCCCGGCCGACGTGCACGTCATCGCGGCCGGCAAGGACGGCCAGATCGACGCCGCCCTGGCTCTGGCCGCGGAGCTGGAAGCCCAGGGCCTGCGGGTGCTGGTCGACGACCGGCCGCAGCTGTCGGCCGGCGTCAAGTTCACCGACGCCGAGCTGATCGGCATCCGTCGCACCGTGGTGGTCGGCCGCCGGCTGGCCGAGGGGTACGCCGAGATCCGCGACCGCCGCACGAACGAGCGACACGACATACCGCTCGCCGACGTGGTGCGTGTAACGATCGGATAGCACGGGTACGGGCTGGGCACGAGTGACACGAGAACGGGGAGGTCACCACACATGGCGAGGACCACGGTCGCTGAGGTCATGACCAGGCGGGTGGTCTACCTGCCGGGCGACACCATGCTGGACGAGGCGGCGCAGGCGATGCGCGACCAGTCCATCGGCGACGTCGTGGTGACCGCGGGCCCGACCATCTCCGGGCTGGTCACCGATCGCGACATCGTGGTCCGGGCCATTGCCGACGGCCGGCCACCGAAGTCGACGACCCTGGCCTCGATCGCCAGCCAGGAGCTGATCATGATCGAGCAGTCGGCCGGGGTGGACGAGGCCATCCAGGCGATGCGCGAGCGCGGCGTCCGCCGGCTGCTCGTCTGCGACGCGGACCGCAACGTGGTCGGCATCATCAGCCTCAGTGATCTGGCCCTCGTGCCGACCGCGGCCGCGGCCTGACCCCCTCGACGTAAGGTCGGAGCCGTGAGCGACATGCCTGCCAAACTGGCCGAGATCGTGGACGACTTCGCCTCCGCACCGCGCGACGTGGTGCTGGAAATGCTGCTGGAGTTCTCCGACGCGGTGCCCGCGCTGCCCGACTCCCTCAAGGGCCACGAGGGTATGGAGCAGGTGCCGGAATGCCAGACGCAGTTCTTCCTGCGCGCCGAGGTGCAGCCCGACGACACGGTCCGCACCTACTTCGACTGCCCGCCCGAGGCGCCGACGACGCGGGCCTTCGCGGGCATCCTCGCCGAGGGTCTGGAGGGCGCGTCGACCAGCGAGATCCTGGCGGTGCCGGACGACCTCTACAACCGGATGGGGCTGGCCACGGCGATCAGCCCGCTGCGGATTCGCGGGGGCACGGCGATCCTCGGGCGGCTCAAGCGGCAGATCCGCGAGCAGTCCCCAGCCGACCGCCCCAACGCCACCCTTGACCGGATTGAAGAATCTTGAACATAGAGATCTGGTACGACCTCGTCTGTCCCTGGTGCTATCTGGGCAAGCGCCGGCTGGAGGCGGTGCTGCTCGGTTTCCCCGGGGGCGCGTCGATGACCTTCCGGGCGTACCAGCTCGATCCGGCGCCGGTCCCGGCGCCGCTGCCGATCTGGCAGGCCATGACGGCCAAGGTCGGCGACCCGCGGCAGGTCGACCAGATGATCGCGCACGTGACGGCGATCGTCCGCGGTGAAGGGCTGCCGCTCGACTACGAGCGGGCGGTGGCGGCCAACACGTTCGACGCCCACCGGTTGGTGGCCTGGGCGGCGGCGCAGGAGCTCCAGCTCAACATGATCGAGACCTTGCAGCACGCGCACTTCGCGCAGGGCGCCGATCTCGGCTCGCACGCCGTGCTGGCCCAGCTGGCCGGGTCGATCGGCCTCGACGCGCGGGCGGCGTTCGCCTATCTGAACTCGCCGGCCGGCACGGATGCGGTCAACGCTGATCTGACCGAGGCTCGCGAGCTGGGGATCACCAGCGTGCCGACCTACGTGGTCGACCGAAGGTTCGTCATCCAGGGTGCGCAGGAGCCGGCGGCGCTGCGTTCGGCTCTGGAGGAGATTGCCCGGCGAGAGGCCGTCGATTCCGCTCGATGAGCGGTCTGCGCTTCCCCGCTCACCGCTCCACCGCTCACCGCTCCACCGCTCCACCGCTCACTGTTTCACGTGAAACGTTATTGATCGTGGTGGATGGGTCGGATCATGGCGATTCGGTGCTCGGGGTCGAGGCCGTGGGCGGCTTCCTCGATCATCAGCGCCCGCAGCTCGGGCCCTTGCTCGGCGCCCGGCAGCACGGTGAAGCCGAGCCGCTCGTAGTAGGGGCCGTTCCACTGCACGTCGCGGAAGGTCGTCAGAGTGAGGGCGGGTAGGCCCTGACCGGCGGCCCAGCGTTCGACGTGGTCGATCAGGGCGCGGCCGATCCGCTGGTGGGCGTGGTCGGGATGGACGCTGACCTGCTCGATGTGCGCGTTGCCGTCGACCCGCTTGACCAGGATGAAGGCGACCGGCCGGCCGGTGTGACCGACAGCCACCCAGGAGAGGCCGGCACGCTGGTATCCAGTCAGAACCTCGACGGTGGGTACCGGGTCATCGGCTATGTCGGTCATGCCGACGGCGCGGAAGAACTCACCGGCGGCCAGCTCGATCCGCTGGATGACGGCCAGGTCGGCGGGCCGCGTCGGCCGGATCTCCATCACGCCCCCGACCGAACCAGGACCACGTCAGCCGGTCCACCCATTCCACTCGCGGTCCGGTTGCGGCCTGCGCGCCACGATCACGCCCGGCCAGATGTCGCCGGCGAGCCCCGTCGACCGCGCTGCGCGCCAGGATCAAACCCCGGTCGGATCTCGCGAGCGAGCCCGTCAACCGCGCTGCGCGCCAGGATCAAACCCCGGTCGGATCTCGCGAGCGAGCCCGTCAACCGCGCTGCGCGCCAGGATCACGCCCTGGTCAGATTTCGCGGGCGAGTCCGTCGATGACCTCAGCGCCGGGCAGCGCCCCCAGCGCCGGCCCCGCGATGGCGATCTTGCTGTGCCGCACTCCCGAGCCGATGATCACGTGCGGCGTCGCGACGACCCGCGCGTCGACCAGCACCGGCCACGACTGCGGCAGCCCGATCGGCGTGATGCCCCCGTACTCCATGCCCGTGAGCCGCACCGCGTCGTCCATCGGCGCGAAGCTCGCCTTGCGCACGTCCAGGTGCCGGCGCACGATCCCGTTCACATCGGCACGGGTGGTCGCCAGGACCACGCAGGCCGCGTACCGGGTGAGCTCGCCGCGGCGGCCGGCCACGATCACGCAGTTGGCCGACTCCCCGAGCGTCACGCCGTACGCCTCGCAGAAAGCGGCCGTGTCGGCCAGGTCCGCATCGATGGGCGCGACCAACACCTGGTCCCCGTCGATGGGCGCCTCCGCCGGCCACACCTCCAGCGCGGCTGCGACCGGCGCCGCGAGCAGGTCGAGGCGGGACATCGCGGGTTCGAGCTTCAGGGTTCCGATCACGTCGGACATCCTCCCCCGAACCGCCCTCGGATAACCAGAAAGTCCCCCCGCTCCTCAGGCCCGGCGCGATCTTGCCGACTGTCAGTGGGTGTGGAGGAGAGACGCAGCGCACGGGTCGGGACCGTCAGCGGTCTCGCTCTACTGGCCGGCGGCACGGCCGTCGCGGCAGTGGCCGGCGGCGCCCACTCCGTCTTCTCCACCGTGCTGCTCGGCCTGCTCGCTCTCGGGATGGGCCACGCGCTCCTGACGGAGATCCAGCGGCAGGCCCGCCGCTGCGGCCTCGGCGGCTGGGCCGCCCAGGACACGATCAACACGGCGTTGCTCGCCTGCTGGGCGGTGGGCGCGCTGAGCATGACGCTCCTGGCCGTCGCGCCGATCATGGTCCGGGCCGTGGGGGCCCTGCTGACCCTGGGGTACGCGCTGAGCTGCGCCTACTTCGTCCTCGAACGCCGCCGCACGATCACGTTGCCGGCCGCCGAGGCCGCGGCCACCCCCGCGGACCAGTAACCGGGTCAGTCCACCGGCAGCGCGACGATCATCGGCGGGATCGGCAGGCCGGGCCCGTCCGGGCGTACGTCGGGCAGCGGCACCCAGTCCAGCCCGACCGGCAGCGGACCACCGACGTGCGCCCCGAGCTGCGGCTCACCGTCCGCCACGGTCACCGCGAACACCGACGTCATCCCCGACGGGTACGGCGTGTCCAGCAGGTACCGCGCTTCCTTGACCACCAGGCCGACCTCTTCGAGCACCTCACGGCGTACCGCATCCTCGGCGGTCTCGCCGGGGTCGATGCCGCCGCCGGGCAGCGTCCACCATTCCCGGTTGCCGTCACGCAGGCTGCGCTCGTGCACCATCAATACCCGGCCGTCCCGCACGATGATGGCCGCGGCTCGCTTCCGTCCACTCACGAATGAAGGCTAACTGTCAGACCGTGGCCATATGGTCACGGGTAACCGACGCGAATGCCTGTCTCCTGGCCCTGCCGACCCCGCCGACCGGCGCTTTTTCGGCGGTCGGCCGACCCGGGCACCACCTGGCCGTGGCAACGGTCACATCGATGCACCTGACCACTCTCGACGGGTCGGCGGCATGTGGCTGGTGCCGTCGCGACGCGCGCGCACGCACAACACCTGGTTGACCCCGATCCGCGCCTGCTCGAACGACATCGCCGAAGCCGCCATGTACAACCGCCAGACCCGGGCCCGTCCCGCCCCCGCCAGCCGCACCGCCGTTGACCAGTTCGCTTCCAGGTTGGCCACCCACGCCCGCAATGTCTTCGCGTAGTGCTCACGCAACGCCTGCACGTCACGGACCTCGAAGCCGGCTTCCTCCAGCAGCGACACCGTCGTCCCCAGCGGCGCCAGCTCCCCGTCCGGGAAGACGTACGCGTCGATGAAGGAGCGCCGCTTCCGTTCCGCCGGGGGAGCCGGGTGCAGGGCCGCGATCTGGTGGTTGAGCAGCCGCCCGCCCGGCTTGAGCTGCCGGAACAGGATGGCGGCGTACTCGGCGTACGGGCCGGTGCCGACGTGCTCGGCCATGCCCACGCTGGAGATGGCGTCGAACGGGCCGTCGTCGACGTCGCGGTAGTCCTGGATCCGGATCTCCACGTGCGCGGTGAGCCCGGCCTCGGCCACCTGCTTGCGGGCGTGGTCGGCCTGTTCGGCCGACAGCGTGATGCCGACGACGTCGACGCCGTACTCGCGGGCCGCGTGCAGCGCGAGGCCACCCCAGCCGCAGCCGACGTCCAACAGCCGCATGCCCGGTCTGAGCTCCAGCTTGCGGCAGATCAGGTCGAGCTTGTCGCGCTGCGCGTCGGCCAGCTGGTAGCCGGCGTCCGTGCTGGTCCAGTAGGCGCAGGAGTAGACCATGGTCTCGCCGAGCACGAGCCGGTAGAAGTCGTTGCCGACGTCGTAGTGGTGGGTGATCGCCTGACGGTCGCGGCCCCGGCTGTGCCGCGAGCCGCGCATCGCGATCTCCTCCGGCGGCGGCTTGGGCTGCGGTCCGAGCAGGCCGAGGCGTACGAGCTCAGCGGCGACGGCACGTTTCGGCAGCCCCTGGACGTCGGCACCGCGGAAGATCAGCGCGGCGAGCCGGCCGAGCGCGTCGTAGAGGTCACCCTCCACGTCGAGGTCGCCGGAGACGTACGCCCGGGCCAGGCCGAGCTCGTCGGGCCGCCAGATGAGCCGGCGGAGGGCGCGTCTGTTCCGGATGATCAAGATCGGCGTACCCGTGGGGCCGGTCTCGGATCCGTCCCAGGCGCGGAGGCGGACCGGCAAGGGCGACTGCAGCAGGTTTTCCAGCAGTTCGCGCAGCTGGACGGCGGTGGAAGAAGGCATTGAACCTCCCGGATGCCGACAGGAACTTAGTAGGGCTAACTATTCACCCGGCAACCTTCGGCCAGAAGAGGCTGTGACGCACGAGTCAGTCAGACGCTGCGCAGCACCCGCTCGAACTTCTCCGGCGGCATCGACCGGGCGTGGTCCCGCCGGCTCTCGGCGAACGCCGCCACCACCGCCCGCCGTTCGCTCTCCGGCAGAATCCCGGCAAACGGCGACGACTTCCGCAGCTCGACGGCGTAGGCGGCCGACGAGGTCAGCGCCTCCAGCACGGCCTCGACCCCCTGGTCCAGCACGGCGTCCCACCGGTCCAGCCACTCCCACGCCCGGCCCTCGGGGTGGATCCGCCGCAGCCGGCGCAGGTTGATGGCCGCGGCGGCCAGCACCGCCCCGGGATTGCGGACCAGCCGGCCGGCGACGGCCCGGTGCAGCCACAGCGTCTCGAGCTGGTCCCGGTCCATCCGCGGCTGGATCAGAGCCTCGGCGTCGCAGCGGCGGATGCGCCGCCGCGAGCCGATCATCACGTACGGCAGCAGCCCCCGCAGGCAGAGGTCAACCACATGCGCCCGCGACGAACGCAGCAGCACAGCCGCCTCGCCAGTCGTCAACCACTCTCGTGTGCGCATCGTCACACGTGGATATTGACCGGGTGCCCCGACCCACCGCAACAACCGAACGGCTCTTGACTCTTTCACCAGGCAGCCGCCTCAATGGATCGGCTGCGGCGCCGGTGGAGGTGGTGCGCCCCCGTAAACTTCGGCGGGTGATCGTGCGGATGGCCGGCGCGGCGGATGTGGCGGCGCTCGCGGAGCTGCGGGACCTCGGGCCGGACCAACTGGCGGCGTTCGCCGGCTGGATGAAAACCCATGCGGAGACGCACCTCCCGTTCGTCGCCGAGGTCGACGGGTCCGTGGTCGGCAGCGCCTGGCTGCACGTCGCGGAGCGGGTCCCCGGCCACGAGTCGCAGAACCGCTGGTACGGCGACGTCCAGTCGGTCATGGTCCACCCGGAACACCGCAACCAGGGCGTCGGCGCGGCGCTGATGGCCGCGATCCTGGCTGAGGCGGTTCGCCGGGACCTGGAACACGTGACCGTCCACTCGGGCCGCCGCGCAGTCGACTTCTACCTGCGCAACGGCTTCAGCCACCATCGCCAGATCCTCATCTGGGAACCAGTTTCCGGCGCTTCGTCGATTCCCGGGCAAGGCGTTCGTAGCACAGACGAGAGGTGACCGGAGAAGGTCGCCGGGACAAGGGAGTCATGGGATGACCCGATACCTGATCTCGTTCAACGAAGGCGCGATGGACCACATCCCCGCCGAGGAGATGGCCGACGTGGCCAAGGCCTCACACGCGGTGGTCCAGGAAGCGGTCAACGCCGGCGTGTGGGTGTACGGCGCCGGCCTCGAAAGGCAGCGGGCGAGCGTCGTGGCCACGAACGGGACGGTGACCGACGGTCCGTACCCGGAGACCAAGGAGATCATCGGCGGCTTCTCGGTCGTCGAGGTCGCCTCCCGCGAGGAGGCGCTGGAGTGGGCGGCGAAGATTGCCGCCAGTTGCCGGTGCGCGCAGGAGGTCCGGGAGCTCTTGCCGGACCCGGAGACCGACGCGATGGTCCGCGACAACAACACGCGATAGCGCCCGGCCTCCGGTCGGCGTGCGGGCGCCGAGTCTGATGTGGTGAAGCCCGGCGCCCGAGGGCCGGCGGGCAAGATGCCATGATCGCCTCGTGTCGCTGTGGGACGTCGTCTGGCGCTTCGGGATTCCGCTCGTCGTGGTCGGCGGCGCCGCGGCTGCTGTCTACGTCGGCCTCTCCGACCCGCCCGACACCTTCTCCCGGCCACGCGGCTGGCAGTGGGCGTGGGTCGGGATCTGGCTCATGATGGCCGGCGACGCGGCCTTCGGTGAGAACCGGTGGTGGTTCGAGCGCACCTGCAAGGGCACTGCCGCGCTGCTCTTCGCCGTAGCCGTCGGAGCTGCCGCATGGCGCCACCATCGATGGCGGATGCGTGTACGAAGCGCGGAGCCTCCACTTCAGTGACCCGCCCGGGACCCTCCGCCCGATGGACGCTCCCACGTCGGTGTGCTCGGATCACAGAATGCGATTCGACCTGGAGACGAAGGCCTCGCCGGAGCAGGTGCGCCGCGCCCTCATGGACTTCACCGATCGCCGGCCGCACATTTGGAATCGCACCCTGGACGCGAAGGAGTACGAGCTACGCGAGCAGGGCGACACCTGGGCGACCGCTCGGGAGAGCACTCCCGGATCACCGTTCTGGGTCGTTGCCCGCTACGACTGGTCCGAGCCGGCCTTGATCCGCTGGACCGTCCTGGAGAGCAGCTACAGCGGCCACGGCGACGGCTTCGTAAAGATCGAGCCCGGCGACAACGGAGGCAGCCGACTACACGTCGAGTGGGACAGTACGGGAGCCCGCATCTTGCAACGGCCGCTGCTGTTTCTGCTGCATCACGGCCCGATGGGTCGGATGATCTCGCGGATGTGGGCCTCGGCACTCGACCGGTATGCCCAGAGCGACCCGGGCTAGAAGGCTGCGCTGGTTTGTGGAGCCCAGGGGACTTGAACCCCTAACCCCCGCCTTGCAAAGGCGGTGCTCTGCCAGTTGAGCTAGGGCCCCCGGTAGGTGGGGCTCAGCGCAGGTCGGGCGCCGTCGTCGCCTCGTGCCACAGGGCGCGCTCGTCGCTGGAGGCCTTGACCCTCTTGACGACCAGGGCCGCCGCGCCGACGACGCCGGCAACGATCAGGAGCTTCTTCAGCATGGCTGGATCCCCTTACATCTGCGGCGGGAGGTGATGCTTGGTGGGGCTAGCTGGAATCGAACCAGCGACCTCAGAGTTATCAGCTCTGCGCTCTAACCGACTGAGCTATAGCCCCGTGACAGCGACACGAAGATTACCGTACCCCGTGGCGCTACCCAAAATTGGGGGCGGCCGCCGTGCCGGACACGGCGGCCGCAACCACGATCGGGGTGGATCAGTCGCGCTCGGCGAGCGTCAGCTCGACGCCGCCGACCAGGTCGGCGCACACGTTGTAGATGAACGCGCCCAGCGTGGCCAGTGCGGTGAAGAGCACCACGTTGACCGCGCCGATCAGCATCGACGTGCCGATGACGCCCCAGGCGGTGATGCGGAAGCCGCCGCCGGCCGCCGCGGCCTCGGTGCCGCCGCCGGTGGTGTTCACCAGGCTCTGCAGGCTGTTGTTGACCGTCTGCCAGACGCCCATGGCGTCTAGCGAGAGGTACAGCACCGAGGTGGCCACGACCACGACGATGAACAGGACCACAGACACGGCGAAGGCGAACTTCATCACGGACCAGGGGTCGATCCGCTTGAGGTTCAGCCGGGCCCGGCGCGGGCCACGCGCCGCGGCCGACGTCACCGTCGAGCGCGCGGAACGGACCGCCTCGGAGACCCGGGCGGCGCCGACAGCGGCCGAACCGCTGGCGGCCGCGTTGCCCGCCGGGCGTTTGGGGGCCTCAGCAGGGCGCTGGGGCGCGGCACCGGGCTTCGCCTGGGGCTGAACCCCGGTGCGCCCGGCCTGCGCGCCCTGCGGCGCTGCTGCGGACCCGCCGCTCTTGCCCTTGGTGACGATCGGCACCGTGGCCGAGCCCTTGGCGACCGAAGGGCCCGCCGGGGCGGCCGATGGCCGCTTCTGCTCGGCCTGACCGTCACTGTCGGCGGGCGGTTCACCCGGCGGCGGGGCCATGCCCGGCGCACGGGTGAACTTCGGCTGGGACGGGGCATCGGCGGGTACCGCCGCGCGGCCGGCTCCCTCGCGTCCGGTCGGTGCGGCGCCGTCCTTCTTCGGCTCCGCGTCGACCGGAGATGCCGAGGATCCCGGGCCCCCCGACTTCGCCTGTGTCTCCGGCATCAACTAGTCCTGTTCGTCAGGCTCGTCGGCATTGCGAGCAAGCGCCACGATGGTTACACCTTCTGGGAGGTCCATCAGCTTGACCCCCATTGTGTTCCGATCCCGCGTGCGCCGTACAGGCTTCACGGGAGTCCGGATGACACCACCATTGCTGGTGATGGCAAATAGTTCATCCTCCGGGTCGATCACGAGCGCTCCGACGAGCCCACCACGACGCTCCGTGATCTTGGCCGTCAGCACACCCTTGCCGCCCCGGCCCTGCACCGGATACTCCTCGATCGGCGTCCGCTTCGCATACCCGCCGTTGGTTGCCACCAAAACGTCCATGCCCTCACGAACCACCTCCATCGCGAGGAGTTCGTCCGCCTCGCTGAAGCGCATGCCGATCACGCCCGAGGTCGCCCGCCCCATCGGCCGCAGCGCCTCGTCGGTCGCGTTGAACCGGATGGCCTGAGCCTTCTTCGAGACCAGGAGCAGGTCGTTCTCCGGCGCGGCCAGCGTGGCGCCCACCAATTCGTCATCCTCCCGCAGGTTGATGGCGATGATGCCACCGCTGCGGTTGGAGTCAAATTCCTCGAGGCGGGTCTTCTTCACGAGGCCATTCTTGGTGGCGAGCACAAGGTAGGGCTCGACCTGGTAGTCCGGGATCTGGATGACCTGCGCGATGTGCTCGTCCGGAAGGAAGGCGAGCAGGTTGGCGACGTGCTGGCCCTTGGCGACGCGGTTGGCCTCGGGCAGCTCGTAGGCCTTCGCGCGGTAGACCCGGCCCTTGTTGGTGAAGAACAGGATCCACGAGTGCGTGGAGATCACGAAGAAGTGGCTGACGATGTCGTCCTGACGCAAGGATGCGCCGCTCACGCCCTTGCCGCCGCGCTTCTGCGAGCGGTACAGGTCGACCTTCGTGCGCTTCGCGTAGCCAGTTCGTGTGATCGTCACCACAACGTCCTCGCGGGCGATGAGGTCCTCCATCGAGACCTCGCCGTCGAAGGGGATGATCTGGGTCTTGCGGTCGTCACCGAAGCGGGCCACGATCTCGGCCAGCTCGTCGGAGACGATCGCCCGCTGCCGCTCGGGCTTGGCCAGGATGTCCTTGAGGTCGGCGATCTCGAGCTCGATGCGGGCCAGCTCGTCGATGATCTTCTGCCGCTCCAGCGCCGCCAGGCGCCGCAGCTGCATGTCCAGGATCGCGGTGGCCTGGATCTCGTCGACGTCGAGCAGCTGCATCAGGCCCTGGCGGGAGTCCTCGACCGTGGGCGAGCGCCGGATCAGGGCGATCACCTCGTCGAGCATGTCCAGCGCCTTGACCAGGCCGCGCAGGATGTGCGCGCGCTCCTCGGCCTTGCGCAGGCGGTAGGCCGTGCGCCGGCGGATGACGTCGATCTGGTGGTCGACGTAGTGGCGGATGAACTGGGCCAGGTTGAGCGTGCGCGGCACCCCGTCGACCAGCGCCAGCATGTTGGCGCCGAAGGTCTCCTGCAGCTGGGTGTGCTTGTAGAGGTTGTTCAGCACGACCTTGGCGACCGCGTCGCGCTTCAGGACCAGGATCAACCGCATTCCGGTACGCCCGGACGACTCGTCGCGGATGTCGGCGATCCCGGTGAGTTTGCCCTCCTTGACCAGCTCGGCTACCCGTTCGGCCAGGTTGTCGGGGTTCACCTGGTACGGCAGCTCGGTGACGACCAGGCACGGCCGGCCCCGGGCGTCCTCCTCGACCTCGACCACAGCGCGCATCCGGATCGAACCACGGCCGGTGCGGTACGCGTCCTGAATCGCCTGCTGGCCGACGATCAGGCCGCGGGTCGGGAAGTCGGGTCCCTTGACGATGCCCAGGATCGCCTCGAGCGTGGTGGCCTCGTCCGCCTCCGGGTTGTCCAGGTACCACTGGACGGCGGCGGCGATCTCCCGCAGGTTGTGCGGCGGGATCTTGGTGGCCATCCCGACCGCGATGCCCTCGGACCCGTTGACCAGCAGGTTCGGGAACCGCGCGGGCAGGATCGTGGGTTCCTTGGCCCGGCCGTCGTAGTTGTCCTGCATGTCGACGGTGTCCTCGTCGATGTCCCGCAGCATCTCCATGGCGAGCGGCGAGAGCTTCGACTCGGTGTAGCGCATGGCGGCCGGCGGGTCGTTGCCCGGCGAGCCGAAGTTGCCGTTGCCGTCGATCAGCGGGTAACGCAGCGACCACGGCTGGCCCATCCGGACCAGGGCGTCGTAGATCGAGGAGTCACCGTGCGGGTGGTAGTTACCCATGACGTCGCCGACGACGCGGGCGCACTTGACGTAGCCGCGGTCGGGGCGGAAGCCGGCGTCGTACATCGCGTACAGGATCTTGCGGTGCACCGGCTTGAGGCCGTCCCGCACGTCCGGCAGCGCCCGACCGACGATGACGCTCATCGCGTAGTCGAGGTACGAGCGCTGCATCTCGACTTCGAGGCCGACCGGCTCGACCCGCTGGCTCACTCCGCCGCCGGGCAGGTCCTGGGGTTCCTCGGCGGGAGTCTCGGGAGTATCCGTCACAGTTAACCCTTACTAACAGTCAAACCCGACAAACGGCGTCAGGCTACGCATTTCGCTGTGGATAACGTTGTGGAAAGCGGTGATTCGCTGTGCATAACCCGAGGTGAGCGGCGTCAAGTGACGCCGCTCACCCGTACCTCAGATGTCGAGGAACCGCACGTCCTTGGCGTTGCGCTGGATGAACGAGCGCCGCGCCTCGACGTCCTCACCCATCAGGACGCTGAACAGCTCGTCCGCGGTTGCGGCGTCGTCGAGGGTCACCTGCTTCAGCGTGCGGGAGCCCGGGTCCATCGTCGTGTCCCACAGCTCGCGGAAGTTCATCTCGCCGAGACCCTTGAACCGCTGGATGTCGTCCGGCTTGGCGTTCGCCTTCTTCTGCTGGCGCAGCTCGATCAGGCCGTCCCGCTCCCGGTCGGAGTAGGCGTACTGGGCGTCGTCGCCGCGCTTGTTCCACTTGATCTTGTAGAGCGGCGGGGCGGCCAGGTAGACGTGGCCCAGCTCGACCAGCGGTCGCATGAAGCGGAACAGCAGGGTGAGCAGCAGCGTCTGGATGTGCTGGCCGTCCACGTCGGCATCGGCCATCAGCACCACCTTGTGGTAGCGCAGCTTGGCGACGTCGAACTCCTCGTGGATGCCGGTGCCGAGGGCCGTGATCAGCGACTGGACCTCGTTGTTCTTCAGCACCCGGTCGATCCGGGCCTTCTCCACGTTGAGGATCTTGCCGCGGATCGGCAGGATCGCCTGGATCTGGCTGTCGCGGCCCTGCTTGGCCGAACCGCCGGCCGAGTCGCCCTCGACGATGAACAGCTCGGAGACCCGCGGGTCAGTCGACTGGCAGTCGGCCAGCTTGCCCGGCATCGAGCCGGACTCCAGCAGCGACTTGCGCCGGGCCAGCTTGCGGGCCTGCTGCGCGGCGATCCGGGCCCGGGCGGCCTGCGAGGCCTTGGTGATGATCTGCTTCGCGTCGGCCGGGTTGCGGTCGAACCAGTCCGCGATCTGCTCGTTGGCGATCTTCTGGACGAAGCTCTTCATGTTGGTGTTGCCGAGCTTGGTCTTGGTCTGACCCTCGAACTGCGGGTTGGTCAGCTTCACCGAGATGATCGCGGCCAGGCCCTCGCGGATGTCCTCACCGGAGAGCTTCTCGTCGCCCTTGAGGAACTTCTTCTCGGCGCCGTACCGGTTGACGATGCTGGTCAGCGCGGCCCGGAAGCCCTCCTCGTGGGTGCCACCCTCGTGGGTGTTGATCGTGTTGGCGAAGGTGTAGACCGACTCGCCGTACGACTCGTTCCACTGCATGGCGATCTCGAGAGCCATGCCCTCGTCGTTCGCCTCGGCCTCGAACTCGATCACCGTCTTGTGGATCGGGGCCTTGGTCTGGTTGAGGTGGCGCACGAAGTCGGCGATGCCGTTCTCGTACATGAAGGTGACCTCGCGGGCCTTGCCGTCCTCGTCGACGAACTCGGGCCGCCGGTCGACCAGGTTGATCGTCAGGGCCTTGTTGAGGAAGGCGTACTCCTGGATCCGGCGGTAGATCGTCTGCCAGTCGAACTCGACCGTCTCGAAGATCGTCGGGTCCGGCCAGAACTGGACCATCGAACCGGTGCGCGAGGTGGTCTCGCCCTTCTCCAGCGGGCCCGGCTTGGAGGCGGTGTAGTGCTGCCGGTAGACGTTGCCCGACTTGTGGATCTCCACGAACATCTTGGTGGAGAGGGCGTTGACCACCGACACACCGACGCCGTGCAGACCGCCGGAGACCGCGTACGCCTTGCCGTCGAACTTGCCACCCGCGTGCAGGACCGTCAGTGCGACCTCGACGCCGGGCTTCTTCAGCTTGGGGTGCAGGTCGACCGGGAAACCGCGGCCGTTGTCGGTCACGGAGACGCCGCCGTCCGGCAGCAGGACGACGTCGATGGTGTCGCAGTAGCCGGCGAGCGCCTCGTCGACGGCGTTGTCCACAACTTCCCAGACCAGGTGGTGCAGGCCCCGCTCGCCCGTGGAACCGATGTACATACCGGGGCGCTTGCGGACCGCCTCGAGACCTTCGAGCACGGTGATGGAACCGGCACCGTATTCCTGCGTGTTCTCTGCCACCCTCGGCCACTTTCTCGCGCCGGCCCGCGCGAGGCGGGCTGGTCACGGGGTTGGCGGGCGGCCGGCGGCCACCGACGGGCAGGGCGAGCCACCGGCGACGAGCCGCGGGAAGAAGGCGGACCACCGGTGGAGCCGAGCGCGCCGGTCGCCGCGGTCACCCGCGGATCGTGATCGGCTGGAAAAATCGCGTAGCGTGACGGAGTGCCGTCACGGGGCGGACTTTCCCGGTCTCCGTCGATTCTACTCCGTCGGAGCGAGTTGTAGAGGGTCCGGCACCCTCGTCCGGGTACCTCAGATTGCCGTAGCGCGATTGAGGGCCACTCCCACGAGTCCCCCTACACGGAATGCGAGCCCCCCGCAACGGCGAACCGTTCGACGCCCGGACCCCGAGGCGCGCCTCCTCGCGGGTGGGGCCACGCGCTGCGACACTGCCTGACGACAACAGGCGACGGTGTCGTAACCTCGCCCGCGCGGCCCGGTACACGGCCGGACGGGTCCGCAGCCCGGCAGTTCGAGGAGAGGTGAGCCCGCCATGGCGCTGGACAAGGGGCTGGACAACGTCGCCGTGCACTGGCCGCGGACCAACCGGTTCTACGACCCGGTCGCCCCCGCGGAGTTCGTCGACTTCGGCGCCGTCGCGGACGCGCCGGACATCGCCGCGCCCACCGGCGCGCTCGCGCTGCACATCGCCAAGACCGGCACGGTACGGGCAACCGCCTACACAGAGCTCGTCGACCTGCTGCTGGGGCTGGAAGGCGTCCTCTACGCCACCGACGCAGCCGCGGAGGACGAGGACCCGGTCATCGACCCGGACGGCTGCGCCTGGATCGCCGGCGGGCTGGAACGCTTCGTGGAAGGCCACCAGCCGTACGGCGACCTGGTCACCTTCGACAGCGTGGCGAACGTGATGCGGGCCGCGGTGGCCGGTGGACGCCTCGCCGAGCAGCAGCTGCGCTGGCTGGACCAGCGGCTGGCGGCGCTACGGGACGAGGCGGGCAACGCACCGCACTGGAGCTTCGCCCGTACGGAATTGGCGGTGCTGTCGGGCTTCTACCGCCGCTGCGCCGAGCGGGGCTTCGCGGTCTTCGCCGACTACTGAGCCGCCCGGACCGTCAGCCGTACGTGTCGCGCGGGCCGCGGCCCTGCACCCGGCGCGGGCCTTTCGCCCAGGACGGCGCCGCCGGGCCGTGGATGTTGAGCTTGGTGACCACGTTGTGGCCGACCTCGGCGGCGATGCGCTTGAGCAGGTTGCCGGCGAGCAGGCGGAGCTGGGTCGCCCACGCGGTCGACTCCGCCTCCACGGTGAGCACGCCGGCGTCGAGCTTGACCGGGCGGCTGTGCTGGGCGACGTCCGGGCCGACGACCTTTTCCCAGGCGCCGAAGACCTTGGCCTCGGCGGCCGGCTTCTGCCAGCCGCGCTGCTTCATGATCCGCTCGAGCATCACGCCGAAGAGCTGCGGATCGCGCGGATCCGGCCCGGGGCCGGAATAGCCGCGCAGGCGGCGGCCGGTGCCTTCGTCATTTCCGGTACGGCGGCGCGGCGCCTGTTGAGCGGCCCGCCGCCTGGCGAGCGCGGCGTCCAGGACCGCTCGGGCAAGCTCGGGCCCGACCGCTGTCCCGCCGTCCGCCGCGACTCCTGGTGCACTCGCTGAGCCCGCCGGACCACTGTCACCGGCGCGCCCGTCAGAACCGGGGGTCGCACTGTCGGCCCGGCCGGGGGTAGGTCTGCCGGCGTCTACCGACGGCTCCGCCGCGACGCCCTTGCCGCTCCCCGAGCTGTCGGAACCGGGGGCCGCGCTGCCTGCCCGGGCGCGGACTGGTCTGCCGGTGCCACCGGCCCGCGCGTCCGCGCTGCCTCCCCGGGGTCGGGCGGGTCTGTCGGTGCCCGGGGCCCATGATGCCGGCTTGCGGCCTGTCGCGTCTCCCCCGCCGCCGACCGCGGGACGGCCGCTATCGGCAGCGTCTCTTCCGGCAGCCCGTCTTGCGGCGCCCCTGGCAGCCGCTGGCGGCTTTTCCGGGGTTCCCTCAGACACGGGTCACCGTTCCTGGTCCGACGTCGTAGCGGGCCCCCTGCAGGGTCGCGGGGACATCCTCCGGCACCGCGCACGTCACCAGCAACTGTGTCGCGTCCGAGACCAGCGCCGCCAGCCGCTCCCGGCGGCCCGAGTCCAGCTCGGCGAAGACGTCGTCGAGCACGAGCACCGGCTCGATCCCGTCGGCGCGCAGCAGGTCGTAGGCCGCCAGCCGCAGGGCCAGCGCGAACG
This sequence comes from Actinoplanes sp. NPDC051405, assembly GCF_055586185.1. Lineage (NCBI taxonomy): Bacteria > Bacillati > Actinomycetota > Actinomycetes > Micromonosporales > Micromonosporaceae > Actinoplanes > Actinoplanes sp. NPDC051405. Next base: position 247,309 of record NZ_JBVJIR010000009.1, on the reverse strand, counting down.
ACCAGGATTCGCCGTGGCTCGCGTACCCCTTGGCGGGCAGTTCGCCCAGGGTGAGGGAAAGATCGTCGCGGTGCGGGCCGACCAGGGTGACGCCGCGCTCGATCTCGTTCTGCCGCCGCTCGGCGAGCGAGGCGAGCAGCGCCTGCTCCAGCTGCGGGCGGTCCGGCGCCAGCGATTCGCCGAGCCGAGACGCGTACGCGATCGAGGCCGTCGACCGCCCGGCCGCCACCGCGTCGTAGGCCTTGGTCAGATGTGGACCGAGGGCCGCGGCCAGCTCGAGCCGGCCGGCCAGCAACTCGGCCCCGTGATGCGCCAGGTGCTGATCCCAGACGGCGAGGGTGGACAGATCCTGCCCGCGCGTCCCGCCGACCTTGCGCGTCAGGTACGCCGTGCGCAGCAGGGCGTTGCGCTGCTTGACCACCCGGTCGTAGTCGGCGCGCACCCCGGCGAACCGGGGCAGCCGGGCCACCAGCAGGTCGTCGAGATAGCGCCGGCGCTCGGCCGGATCACCACGGACCAGCTCCAGATCCTCCGGCGCGAACAACACCATCCGCAGCGCGCCGAGCACCTCGCGGGACCGGCGTACGGGTGATCTGTTGAGCCTGGCCCGGTTTGCCCGGCCGGGCACGATCTCCAGCTCGACCAGCAGCTCGCGACCATCGTGGACGATCTCGCTGCGGATGACGGCCGAGCTCGCACCGGCCCGGACCAGCGGCGCGTCGGTGGCCACCCGGTGACTGTCCAGAGTGGCCACGTAACCCAGCGCTTCGATCAGGTTGGTCTTGCCCATGCCGTTCTGGCCGACGAGCACCGCGACGCCGGGGTCGAAGTCGACCGTCACCCGCTCGTACGAACGGAAGTCGGTCAACTCGACCCGGCGCACGTACATCTCAATAATTTCCTTTGCAGTGCGGCGAAGCCGCCTGGACCGCTCAGCTCCTTTGCAGTGCGGCGAGGCCGCCTGGACCGCTCAGCCGACGACGGCGTGGCCACCGAACTGCTGACGCAGCGCGGCGACGGCCTTCATGGCGGGCGAGTCGATCTGCCGCGACTCGAAGCGGGTGAACAGCGAAGCGGCGATGACGTGCAGCGGAACGGCCAGCCGGACCGCCTCGTCGACGGTCCACCGGCCCTCACCGGTGTCCTCGGCGTAGCCCTTGAGCTTGGCCAGCTCGGGGTCGCCGTCCAGGGCCCGGTCGAGCAGGTCGAGCAGCCAGGACTTGACGACGCTGCCCTCGCGCCAGCTCTTGATCGCGCCGGGCACGTTGTCCACGTACTCGGAGGCCTCGAGCAGCTCCCAGCCCTCGGCCAGGGCCTGCATCATGCCGTACTCGATGCCGTTGTGGACCATCTTGGTGTAATGGCCGGCGCCGACCGGGCCGGCGTGCACGAAGCCGTACGGGCCGGCGGGCTTGAGGGCCTCGAAGATCGGCATGCAGGTGGCGACGTTCTCCTCGGAGCCGCCCACCATCAGCGCATAGCCGTTCTGGTTGCCCCAGATGCCGCCGGAGACGCCGCAGTCCATGTAGCCGATGCCCTTGGGCGCGAGCCGGTCCGCCCGCGGCTGGTCGTCGGTGAACTTGGAGTTCCCGCCGTCGATGATGATGTCCCCGGCGGACAGCAGCCCGCCCAGTTCGTCGATCGTGCTCTCGGTGATGTGACCGGCCGGCACCATCGTCCAGACCACCCGCGGCGCGGCGAGCTTCTCGACCATTTCGGCGATGCTGGCGACATCGGAGATGTCCGGGTTGCGGTCGTAGCCGACGACTTCGTGCCCGGCGGAGCGGATCCGCCCGCGCATGTTGCCGCCCATCCGGCCGAGACCGACAAGGCCGAGCTGCATGGTGTTCCCCCTAGATGAGTGGTTCTTCCGCCCAGTATCAGCGGGTTACCCGGATCGGCATGATCAGATAGCGGTAACCCGGCACGATTTCGCCGTCTTCGGCTGCGGGGGAGATCACAGCGGGCTTGAACGCGTCGACGAACGAGAGTACGGCGGTCTGGGCGCCCAGGTTCTGCAATCCGTCGATCAGGTACTGCGGGTTGAAGCCGATGGTCAATGGCTCGCCGGTGAAGGTGGCCTCCATGGCCTCGCTGGCCCGGGCCTCCTCCGTGCCGCCGGCCTCGACGACCAGGCCGTCCTCGCCGAAGCTGAGCAGCACCGGGGTGGTGCGCTCGGCGACCAGGGCGACCCGGCGGACCACCTCGACCAGCGAGGCGACGCTGACCCGGGCCTCGGCGTTGTGGCTGGCCGGGAAGAGCGAGCGGACCGGCGGGTAGTTGGCGCCGTCGAGCAGCCGGCTGGTCGTGCGCCGGGTGCCGCCCGCGAAGCCGATCATGCCCTCGCCGGCGTTGCCCTGCGCCAGGGCCAGGATGACGTCGCCGCCGAGCGGGCCCATCGTCTTGGCGGTGTCGTTCAGCGTCTTCGCCGGGACGAGCGCGTTGAGGCTGATGTCGGGGTCGTCGGGGCTCCACTGGAGCTCACGCATGGCGAGCCGGTAGCGGTCGGTGGCCAGCATCGCCATCGACGTGCCGTTCAGCTCGATCCGCACACCGGTCATCATCGGCAGCGTCTCGTCGCGGCCGGCCGCGATGGCGACCTGCTGGACGGCCGAGGCGAACGTCTGCGCGTCGACCGTGCCGGCGCTGGACGGCATGTCCGGCAGGGTCGGATAGTCCTCGACCGGCATCGTCGGCAGTGTGAAGCGCGCACTGCCGCAGACGAGCTCGAGATGCGCACCGACAGCGGCGATGTCCGCCGGCTTGTTCGGCAGTGCCTTGGTGATCTCAGCCAGCAGCCGGCCGGAGACCAGGGCGGCGCCGTCGGCGTCGGCCTGCACCTCCACGCTCACCTGACTGGAGACCTCGTAGTCGAAGCCGGAGACGTGCAACCTGCCGTCGGTCACCCGCAACATGACGCCGGCGAGCACCGGCACCGACGGGCGGCTCGGCAGGCTCTTCGCCGTCCACGCCACAGCGTCGGCGAGTGCGTCTCGCTCCACCCGGAACTTCATGCCATGCCCTCCGCGTCACTCTTTCTCGACGAACCAGCATCGGATGTGCTGATGGCGCCCACTGAACTCTATGGCGCGGGTCGGCGCAGCATGCGTCCGACCCCGGTGCTGTGGGTAAGTCAGGGATGGTTCGGACCGCCGAGCGGCTCATCCACACCTTCCCCAACGCTGATGATTGCTTTTTGGATTTCCCTGGAGAAGACATAGTCGTCTTCGTCGGTCCTGTGCAAAGTGTGGAGAACTCCCGTCTGCGCAGGTCAGCGGGTTATCCACCGGTGATTCACATGTGGGAAACCAGGGTACAAACCCCGGTCTGCGTCCACAGTCGTCGACCCGACTCCGGTTGTCCACCGTTGTCCACCGTCTGTCCACCGGTTATCCACCGGGTTTGTGCCCAGGCCTGGGGATAACGCCGGAACGCTACCGGCTCGTCGTCCCCAGAACCTTCAACAGGAAATCCACACGCGTCCACAGCCTGTGGGGACAACCGTGACGGTGCGTGTCTGTCCACATCGATTTCCCCAGGCCCCATCCACATCTGTGGGGTACGGCCCCGAAGGTTTTCCACCGTTGGGGATAACTTCCTGTGAACGCCTGTGAACTGCTGTGGATAACGTTGGCACGATCCCGTCTCGTCGCGGCGTTGACACGAACGGGGTGGGGATAAGTCGGCCGATCCAACGCCGCGGTCGGGTGGTGTCAGGGGTTCGGTGGGGGCCGGGCGAGTCCTCCGCGGGCCGAGGAGGCCTCCGCGGGGGCGCGGTCAGGCGACCGCGGGGCGGGGTCAGGCGTCCGTTGGGGGCAGTCAGTCCTCCGTTGGAGCGCGGCTGGGGTCTCAGCGGGGTGCGGCTGGGCCTCTTTGCTGGGGGTGACGGCCTCTGCCGCGCGATACCAGGGTCGTCGGCTGGAGAGGCGGCGGGTTTCACGCCACCGGGGTCTGGCTGCTCTCGGCCGGCTGACCGCCTTCGTCGGCGGGGATGAGGCAACCTCAATCCTGATGTAGATCGAGTCGGTGGGCGGATTCGGCTCGTGGCGCGAGGAGCGTCGATCGGAGGATCCGTTGATCCTCGGTCGTGGCACGGGGCTCCGCCGGCGGCTGACGGGATCTTCGTAGGTAAGGCCCGGGCTGGGGCGACCGGGCTGGGCCGACCGGGCTGGGCCGACCGGGCTGGGCCGACTGGGCTGGGCCGACTGGGCTGGGCCGACTGGGCTGGGCCGACTGGGCTGGGCCGACTGGGCTGGGCCGACTGGGCTGGGCCGACCGGGCTGGGCCGACCGGGCTGGGCCGACCGGGCTGGGCCGACCGGGCTGGGGCAACCGGGCTGGGGCAACCGGGCTGGGGCAACCGGGCTGGGGCAACTGGGCTGGGGCAACCTGGCTGGCCGACGGGGCTGGGCCGAAGGGGCTGGGCGACCGGGCTCGGCCGACCGGGCTCGGCCAACCGGGCTGGGGCAACTGGGCTGGGGCAACCTGGCTGGCCGACGGGGCTGGGCCGAAGGGGCTGGGCGACCGGGCTCGGCCGACCAGGCTGGGGCGCCTGCACTAGGCGATCGAACGTGGCGAACCGGACCAGGTCGTCCGGGACCAGGCCGTGCGGATGAGGACCTCTGGGATCAGCTCGCCCGGATCAGATCGCTCGCACCAGGCCGTCCGGGACTACGTCGCTCGGACGAGGCCGAGCTGGCCCGGATCTCGCCGACCTCACGGCTCTGGTGGGAACGTTCCCCCGGGACCAGGCCGTCCGGGACCAGGTCGTTCGGGACGAGGTCGTTCGGACGAGGCGACGGGACGAGCCGACCGGATCTGGGTGACCCGGGCAGGTCCGGGCTTCGCCCGACGGTGGACGAGATCTCGTAGGAAGGGCTTCGCCAGCGGTCGACGGGACCTCTGTCCTTCGTCCCAAAGGCGTCACTCGACGGTGAGGAGATCGAGTCCGGCGTGATGAGCTGCTCGCTCGGCGGAGTGGAGGGCTTCACCTGGCGGTAGGAGAGTCTCGACTCGGCTGAGTTGAAGGACTGCCGGCGCGGAGCCCTACATCCGCGCGGTCGGGGCAACCGGTGACCGCGGAACGATTCCGCTTCGCCCGCCAGAGGCGATCAGCGATCTCGTCAAGACGCCGGACCATCCCCCTCAGCGAAGACCTGGCCGCCGCCTGACGGAGATGTCGCACGACCGGCGGTAACCCGGCAGCTATGTGGACAGCCGTCGGGGTCGGTGGCGGGTCAGCCCGGCGGGGGATCGCCGGGCTTGAGGTGGTCCTGGCTGATTGCTGTGGTCGCTTGAGCCGGTGTTGCGGTTGGGGGTGCCGCTGCGCGTACCGGAAAAGGTTTAGGTGTTTTGTTTGATGCGGTTGGTCAGCTCGGCGATCTGGTTGTAGAGGGATCGCCGCTCGGCCATGTGCTGGCGAATTTTTCGGTCCGCGTGCATCACCGTGGTGTGGTCGCGGCCGCCGAAGGCCTGGCCGATTCTTGGCAGCGACAGCTCTGTCAGTTCGCGGCAGAGGTACATCGCTACCTGGCGGGCGTTGACCAGCACCCGCGACCTCGAGTGGCCGCGGAGGTCTTCCAGGCTCACGCCGAAGTAGTCCGCCGTGGACACCATGATCTGGTCGGCCGTGATTTCCGGGCCGGCGCCGTCGGGCATGAAGTCGCGCAGGACCTCCTCGGCCAGCGAGAGCTGGACCGACGACCTGGTCAGGCTGGCGAATGCGGTCACCCGGATGAGGGCACCCTCGAGTTCGCGGATCGAGTTCGAGACGCGGGAGGCGATGAATTCCAGGACGTCGTCCGGGGCGTACATGCGTTCCTGCGCGGCTTTCTTCTGCAGGATCGCGATGCGGGTTTCCAGGTCCGGCGGCTGGATGTCCGCGAGCAGGCCCCATTCGAAGCGGGTGCGCATCCGGTCTTCGAGGGTGGCCAGCTGGCGTGGGGAGCGGTCCGAGCTGATCACGATCTGCTTGTTCGCGTTGTGCAGCGTGTTGAACGTGTGGAAGAACTCTTCCTGGGTGCGCTCGCGGTTCTCCAGGAACTGGATGTCGTCGATCAGCAGGATGTCGACGTCGCGGTAGCGGCGCTGGAAGGCCTGTGTCTTGTCGTCGCGCAGGGAGTTGATGAAGTCGTTGGTGAATTCCTCGGTGGAGACGTAGCGCACCGAGCGGGCGTGGCCGAGTGTCGTCGCGTAGTGGCCGATCGCGTGCAGCAGGTGCGTTTTGCCCAGCCCGGAACTGCCGTAGATGAACAGCGGGTTGTATGCCTTGGCTGGGGACTCGGCGACCGCGACCGACGCCGCGTGGGCGAATCTGTTCGACGAGCCGATGACGAACGTCTCGAACATGTATTTCGGGTTAAGCCGGTTGCCGTCGTTGCCGCCCGGCCGACGGTCGCGGTCCTGGCCGCGCATGTCCATCGGGGCGCGGCCCGGGCCGTTGTCGCCGCTGTGCTGCCTTATCTGCAGGGTGTCGTCGCGGCGGTCCTGGGCGTGCATCGTCGGGCGCTCGTCCGGGCGGCGCTGGTTGTCGCGCAGCTGAGCTGAATCGGTGGCGATCCGGCGGCCGGTGGACTCGTTCGGCGCCTCGGCGAAGTGCGGCATCTGGCGCGGGGCCTCGCGACGCTGCGGCTCTGCTTCCGTACGGGTCTGGGCCTGCTTCTCCTGCTGGTCCTCCGCGGCCGTCTTCGGGCCTTCCGCCGGGCGCACCGGCATCGGCAGCGGCGCGGCGAACAGGGCGTCCTGGCCGTCACGGGAGTCGCGGGCCGACGGGACGGCGCGCGGGAACGGCGCCTGGGCGGAACCGGTCGGTCCGTCGGCCGACTCGTAGCTCTGCTCGTACGACTTCTCGTAGCCCTGATCGTAGTTGTCCTGGTGACCGAAGGACGGCGGCTGTGGATAGCGGTCCGGGTACGCCGGCGGCTGCTGCTCCGCGTAGCGCGGCGGCTGCTGCTGCTGGTCGGCATAGTGCTGCTGCTGATCCGCGTAGTGCGCGGGCGGTTGCGTCGGCGGCTCGGGAGGCGGCGTGCCGTAGACCGTGCCCGGGCGGCCGGTGCCGTCCTCGGGCGGGCGGACCGTCACAGCCACCTGGATCGGCCGGCCGAGCCGGCGCGACAGGGCCTCGGTGATCGCCAGCCGCAGCCGCGACTCGATCACATCCCGGGTGTACGTGTCCGGCACGGACAGCAGCGCGGTGTCCTCGACTATGGCGCGCAGCCGGGTGAGCCGCAGGTACGCACGCTGCTGAGCGGACGCGATCTCGTCCGCCAGCTCGTCCGTCGCAGCGGTCCACACCCCGCCAAGGTCGACCGTATCGGCCACCGCCGCGCCACCCCCATCGCCACCGGTCTCCCGGTGGCCTTGTCCGGCTTCCGCCGCCCTTGCCAGTCGTCACCCGTACGGGCCACGGACCGGCTACCCCCAACCCAGCACATCCAACGTGCTGAACACGTACGGCGCCACCGGCTGTCCACAGGTTATCCACAACCTGTGCACTCGTCGGCGGTCGCTCCCCGGCCGGTTGGTCGGCGGACTCCCCCGGAGCCTGTGCTGGCGCGGGAAAACAGGCTCACCTGGCGAACGATTAACCGGCTCGTCCGGTTTTGGCCGACTCGACGCGTCAGCGCTGCAGACCAGCAAACGGGCACGCTAACAGCGCGGCGGCACCCGCATCAACCGCCGGTACCCACCCCGGGGCAGACCTGGCACGAAAAGATTCACTCCGTGCGCAGACGGACCAGCGTGCGTGACGAAGCCCCCGTACCGGGAAGTGATCTGTCGGCGTGCCGACCCGGCGATGGTTGACCACCCCAGGGGTGCTGCGTAGGGTCGGGCGGTTGCTCCGCCGCGCTCTGCTAAAGTGGCGTCTTGCAGCTTTGATGCCCCCTGGACGCCTACGGTCTCGTGGGTGCCCTACGAAGACGGAGTTTTGACGTGAGCAAGCGCACTTACCAGCCGAACAACCGCCGTCGTGCGAAGACCCACGGTTTCCGGCTGCGCATGCGTACCCGTGCCGGCCGCGCCATCCTCTCCACCCGCCGCGCCAAGGGCCGCGACAAGCTGTCGGCCTGAGCCGACGCTGGTCCGGCCGGATGTCCAGGTAGTCGTGCTGGCCGCGGCGCAACGACTGAGGCGCAGCACTGACTTCGCCGCAGCGGTTCGCGGTGGGCGCAGGGCCGGGCGCAGCACGGTGGTCGTCCACCTTCTTATCGATGAGCCGGCGCAAGCCTCCACGGCGCGCGCCGGCTTTGTCGTGTCCAAGTCCGTGGGCAACGCGGTGACCCGTAACAAGGTCCGCCGGCGGCTGCGGCACCTGGTCCGGCCCCGTCTCGCCGATCTTCCGGACGGCACTCTGCTGGTGGTTCGCGCACTGCCCGCCTCGGCGTCGGCGTCCTTCGAGACGCTGGGCACCGACCTCGATGCCGCCCTGGCCGCGGCCCGGTCACCCCGGCGGCGGCGATGAGCACGCCACGCGGGCCGGTCGCCCGGGTGCTGACGTGGGGGATCGTCGCGTACCGTCGTTACCTGAGCCCGGCACTGCCGGCCCGCTGTCGGTTCTACCCCTCGTGCAGCGCGTACGCCCAGGAGGCAATCGCGGTGCACGGCGCTTCCCGAGGGACCGCCCTGGCGATCTGGCGGCTGTTGCGCTGCCACCCCTTCCACCCTGGCGGGTTCGATCCGGTGCCTGACCCGATCCGTCACCGTCCTGCTGATGTGACTGGAGCATGAATTGAGTCTCGACTGGATCTACATCGCGATCTCGTGGATCCTTCTTCGCTGGCATGACCTCTGGGACGCGATCGGCGTCTCCGACGGCAGGGTGCTGGGCACCAACTGGTCCTGGATCCTGTCGATCGTCTTCCTGGTCGTGACGCTGCGGGTGATCCTCTTCCCCGTCTTCGTCAAGCAGATCAAGTCCCAGCGCGCCATGCAGGCGCTGCAGCCCAAGGTCAAGCAGCTGCAGGAGAAGCACAAGGGCGACCGGGAGACGCTCCAGAAAGAAATGATGGAGCTGTACAAGGTCGAGAAGGCCAACCCGCTCATGGGCTGCCTCCCGATGTTCCTGCAGATCCCCGTCTTCCTGGGCCTGTTCCACGTGCTGCGCCGGCTCAACCCGGAAAACGGCCAGCCCACCCTGTACGGCTGGACCGCCGAGCAGTTCCGTGAGGCCACCCACTCGGCGCTGTTCACCGCGCCCCTGCCGGCTCAGTTCGGCTCCTCCGCGGAAGACCTGACCCGGCTCGGCGCGACCAACGGCACCGTGGTCAAGATCATCGCCGCCGTCCTGGTCCTCATCATGATGGCGACGACGTACCTCACCAGCCGCCAGATGATTCTCAAGACCGGCTGGGCCGAGGACCCGCAGCAGAAGATGATCCAGCGCCTGATGCTGTACGGCATCCCGCTGTCGCTGCTCGTCTCCGGCTCGCTGTTCCCCATCGGCGTGGTCATCTACTGGGTCACGAACAACCTCTTCAGCCTCGCCCAGCAGCAGTGGGTGCTCCGCAAGTTCCCGCCGCCGCCGATGGCCAACGGCAAGACCCCGTCGTCGTCCGCCCGTCCGGCCGGTGCGACCAGCGCCAAGTCCGGCGCCAAGGGCCCGCAGAACCCGGTGCAGAGTGGCCGTACCGGTGGCCTGTTCGGCCGCAAGCCGGCCGCCCAGCCGGAGCCGACGACCCCGGTCGTCGACACCAAGGCCCTCGCGCCGAAGCCCGGCGCCAAGCCGGTGAACCCCAAGAAGGGCGCGCGACCCGCGAACAAACCACAGGGATGACGCAGCCGCGGCCCGGGCGACGCCCGGGCCGCGCGCGGCCCTGCCGGGGCGGCGACAAAGACCTCCTCGCGCCGGCGTCGACCTGATCGTTCCCAGGCGGCACCGGTGCGGGAAACAGCGGACCGAGCAGGTCCGGCCCGAGTGAGTACGGAGATGAGACCGTGACCGACACCAGCACTCCCAGCGCAGAGCAGTCCACCGAGGAGACCGCTTCCGCCACTGCCGCGGAGTCCGCCGGTACCGAGGAGACCAAGAAGTCGGAGACCGTCACCTCGGACTCCGATCTGTTCCGGCAGAGCGAGATCGCCGCCGACTACGTGGAGGGCCTGCTCGACATCCTCGACTACGACGGTGACATCGACGAGCTCGTGTCGGCGGGCCGCCCGATGGTCGAGGTCGTCGGCGGCCGGCTGCAGCCCCTCGTGGGCCAGCGCGGCGCGACGCTCGAGGCGCTGCAGGAGCTCACCCGCCTGGCGATCTTCCGGGCCACCGGCTCGCCGAGCCGGCTGCTGCTGGACATCGGCGGCTACCGGGCGACGCGGCGCAAGGAACTGACGGCGGTCGCCCGCAACGCGGTCGAAAAGGTCAAAGAGCACGGCGATCCCGTACGCCTGGAGCCGATGTCGGCCTTCGAGCGCAAGTGCGTGCACGACGTGGTCAACGCTATCCCCGGCGTGCAGAGCGAGTCGGAGGGCGTCGAGCCCAGCCGCCGCATCGTGGTTCGACCGGCTGACTGAGCTGACATGACCGACCCTCGCTCCGGCGCGGGTGACAACGGCCCGGGCGCTGTGGTGCCCGGGCCGTCGTCGTCTGCCCCCACCGATGTCACCCCTGTCGTTCCGCCGGCCTTCTCCGCTGCGGCCGAGCGCGCCTTCGGTGACCGGCTCCCCCTGGCTACCCGCTATGCCGAACTCCTGATCACCGACGGCGTCGTGCGGGGTCTGATCGGACCCCGCGAGGCCCCGCGGGTCTGGGAACGGCACTTGATCAACTGTGCCGTTATGTCCGAGATGATCCCGTTAGGTGCTTCAGTGACCGACGTCGGGTCTGGTGCCGGTTTGCCCGGTATCGTGCTGGCAGTGGCTAGGCCGGATCTCACGATCACGCTGGTCGAGCCATTGGCACGACGAACCGCTTTCCTGTCCGAAGCGGTGACCGCACTCGGCCTCGCCACGACCGTCACAGTCGTCCGGGGCCGCGCTGAGGACGTCGCCGGTGGGCCCCCCGCCGCCGCCGACATCGTCACCGCACGCGCGGTCGCGCCACTGGACCGGCTCGCCGGTTGGTGCCTGCCCCTCGCCGCCGTCGGCGGCCGGCTCCTGGCGCTCAAGGGCGCCTCGGCCGCCGAGGAGGTGGCAGAGCACCACGAGGCGATCACCCGGCTCGGTGGCGGCGACCCGGTCGTCCGGCTCTGCGGAGCCGGACTGATCGATCCGCCGACCACGGTCGTCGAGATCGTGCGGGAGCGGGCCGTCGTGGCACCAAGGCCGAGGCCGTCCGGAAGGGCGGCCGACCCGGGCCGCTCCGCCGGTGGGCGCGGCTCCGGGAAAAGGAGATCGCGGAGGGGATAGATGGCCAGGCGGGGCGTGCGGAAACGAACGGGAAAGCTCCCACGACCCCAGCGAGGCCCGGATACGGGCCGGCCTGTTGCGGGTTCTGTTTCGGCTGCTGAGGCTGATCCGGCGGCTGGTCTTCCTCGAAGAGTTGATGTGGCTTCGGCCGGACGCCCTTCAGGAAGTGCTGACGTTGTTTCGGGTGCTGGTCCTGGGTCGGGCTCGTCCCCGGGCCGGCACGCCTCTACTGCATCTGTTGCCAGTGCTGGCGCGGCCACTTCCCTACCCGGCTACTCCTCGGCGGGTTCTGGTTCTTCCTCTGGTCCAGGCGCGGCTTCGGAGGCCGATGCTCTCCCTGGTGACGCCCCGCCCGGCCCGCGCCGCGGCGACAACCGCGACCCGGTCACCGCATCCTCGTCCGGTCGTGGCCCTGCGGGTGGAGTCTCTTCTGCGCCCGGACCGGGAGGCGATTCAAGATCTGGCCAAAGCGCTCTGGATGAGCCCCACGTGGGACCGTCGGTGGACTATGTGCGCTCGCTTGGGGGACCACACTCCGGGGACGGACGCGGTGTAATAGAGGCGTCCGCACTGGACGAGAATGGTGCTGGGCCCGCCGGCGACAGGGTCAAGATGCGGTTGGTGCCCGGATTCATGGTCTTCGAGGCGTCCGACGGGTTGTTGGGATCAACTCATCAGGCGGACAACCGTGGCGACGCTCGCCCGGCGGCCGTAGGCTGGCCGCGCGTCGATAGTGTGGACCGGACGGTGGGAGCGCCAGACGCCCCGCCGCTTCCTGCCGGACCGCACGCTCGCGGTGCCGACCCAATCCAAGCAGGCAGGGACAAAACGGTGCATGAGTATGGCAGGGGCCCGGACGGTGCCCCAGGCTGGGACCGTGTTTCACGTGAAACCGATCCACACGCCGGCTCGGATCGAAGCGGAAGCTTGAGTGTGAGCTTCGACAGTGGGGAGCAAGGCGTGCCGCAACCACGTGCAGGGAACGGCGGGCAGGTGTACGGCACCCCGGTGACTGAGCCCGAGGTCAGCGCGTCGGAGCCTCGACGTCCTGCTCCGGCGCCACGGTCGGGGCCGTCGTCTGCGCCTGTTTCGGGTTCTGCGACCGTACCGTCGTCAGCTCCTGTCTCTGCGGCACCGGCCGCTCCGGCAGCCGTGGCGACGCAGCCGTCTGCGGACGGCGCGGCGGCAGACGAGCATGTTTCACGTGAAACGCCGGACCGGGATGAGGACGATCCGCCCCTCGCCATGGAAGCGTTGCGAGCTGTGCAGATCCTCAACCCGAGCGGCGAGATTCACATGCCGCGCCCCGACCATCCGCGGGTGCTCTGCGTCGCGAACCAGAAGGGTGGCGTCGGCAAGACGACCACGACGGTGAACCTCGCGGTCGCGCTGGCGCTGCACGGCAATCGCGTGCTGGTGGTCGACCTCGACCCCCAGGGCAACGCCTCCACCGGCCTCAACGTCCCCCACCACGCCGGCGTGCCCGACGTCTACGACTGCCTGATCGACAACGTGCCGCTCGCGGAGGTGGCGCAGTCGGTCGAGGGCATCCCGAATCTGTACTGCGTCCCGGCCACGATCGACCTGGCCGGCGCCGAGATCGAGCTCGTGTCCGTGGTGGCGCGCGAGTCGCGGCTGCAGCGCGCGATCGCCGGACACCCGGAGAAGTTCGACTACGTCTTCATCGACTGCCCGCCGTCGCTCGGCCTGCTGACGGTCAACGCGCTCTGCGCGGCGCAGGAAGTGCTCATCCCGATCCAGTGCGAGTACTACGCGCTGGAGGGCCTGAACCAGCTCATCAACAACATCAACCTGGTGCGCCAGCACCTCAACCCGACGCTCGACGTCTCCACCATCCTGCTGACGATGTACGACCGCCGCACCCGCCTGGCGGACGCGGTCGAGCAGGACGTGCGGAACCACTTCGGCTCGAAGGTGCTCGAGGCCGTGATTCCGCGCAACGTCCGCGTGTCGGAGGCTCCGAGCTACGGCCAGTCCGTGATGACCTACGATCCGGGTTCGCGGGGCGCCACGAGCTACTTCGAGGCAGCTCTGGAAATCGCGATGCGCGGGGTCAACACGGGAGGCGCGGCATGAAGAACCGTCCACGGGGCGGCCTGGGGCGTGGCCTCGGCGCATTGATTCCCACCGCTCCCCCGGCGACCGGTGGCACGACGACGACCGAGGAGCCGCCGCCTCCTCCCCCGGCTGCTGTTCCGGATCCGACCCCGGCGCCGACTTCGGCGCCGCCTGTCGCTGAGGTGACTGCGCCGCCGCAGTTCACCGCGCCGGCTGCGCCGCCCGCTTCCGTGCCGGTTGCCGAGGACGACGGTGGTCTCGCTCCGGTGCCGGGCGCCCGCTTCGCGGAGCTGCCGGTTACTGCGATCGAGCCCAACGCGAAGCAGCCGCGGCACGTTTTTGATGAGGAAGCGCTCGAGGAGCTGAAGACCTCCATCCAGGAGGTCGGCTTCCTGCAGCCGATCGTGGTACGGGACATCGGCGGCGGCCGGTATGAGCTCGTCATGGGTGAGCGGCGCTGGCGTGCCGCCCAGGCCGTCGGCAAGGAGACGATTCCCGCGATCATCCGCGACACTCGCGATGATGCGATGCTGCGGGATGCTCTGCTGGAGAACATCCACCGGGCGAACCTGAACCCGCTCGAAGAGGCGGCGGCGTACCAGCAGCTGCTCGAAGAGTTCGGCGCTACGCACGAGGAGCTGGCCCGGCGCATCGGTCGGAGCCGGCCGCAGATATCGAACACCATAAGGCTGTTGAACCTGCCGGCGCCGGTGCAGCGACGGGTCGCGGCTGGGGTGCTGTCCGCGGGACATGCTCGGGCGTTGCTCGGGCTCGAGGACTCCGACACGCAGGAGCAGTTGGCGCTTCGCATCGTGGCGGAAGGGCTTTCGGTACGCGCGACCGAGGAGCTGGTGTCGCTGGCGATCGCGGATGGGCCGGCGAAGAAGTCGGCACCGACGCGGCGGGCGAAGGTGCATGCGCCGGCGCTGAACGATCTGGCCGACCGGTTGTCGGACCGGTTCGACACTCGGGTGAAGGTCGACATCGGCCGGAACAAGGGCAAGATCACGATCGAGTTCGCGACGGTTGATGACCTGGAGCGGATCGTGGGGATGATCGGCGTGGAAGAAGAAGGCGCCGAGTCTGACTGATCGTTTGCCGCCACGGCTGGGTGGCGGGGATGGGTTGTGGAATGCAAGGCACGTGATTTTGGCGGATCACGTGCCTTCTTCATGTCCTGGCTCTGGTGGAGCCGGTTCGTCACAGTGGGTGAGTTTGGGACCGTCTTCGAGGTCGGAGTCGGTTCTGTCAGAGCCATTCTCCTGAGGTTTCTGGCGAGGGTGGATCTTCGAGATGGGCGAAATCTGACGCCCAATTCGCCCTGTTTTGGGGTTGGCGCTTCGGTATTGGACTTAGTTCTGGCTTGATCATGACTCCGGCTCATGTTTCGACGGCTGCGTGCTTTGGGCGGCTGTTCTCGTCGACTTCCGTGGCAGCGCCCACGAGGACGTCCATGGTGGCGAGGACTGCGGCTTTCTGCGGCACGGGCAATTTCGGCCAGCTCGTCCCAAGGGCATCACTGTCCACCCGGTCGCCGGGAGCGTCGTGCTCTAGTTCGCATCAGGGACTGATCCTCAACGCCGATCAGATGGGGCTTGTTGAGTGCGGCCCATCCGCGGAGGCGTGGCGAGGGTTGGCCATCCTGATCGGTCTGTTGCCAACGGCGTTTGATTGAGGCTTCGGTCATGAGTCGGTCCATGTGCCTGGTGCTGGTGCTGGGTGCTTCGTGGTGATCTGGTTTGAGCTTGTGGGCCGAGTCGCGGCCGGCCGGTGACTGAGCCGGACGGTTAGCTAGGGGCCTGATTTTCAGCGACAGCGCGTTGGCTTCAGTCGGTCGTTTCCCTTTCCACCACTGCTCGCCTCTGGGTCTGCCGCACCGGACGCGAGCAACCCGCGGCCTCGGTCTTCGTGGCGAAGCACGGCTTCCATCCGCAACGGTGTGTGCTCCGAGGGGATGCCTGAGTTGGTTGCGTCAGTGGGCGGCTGGAGGTGAGGAGCGCTGGCATGTCAGGGTGCTCGCCGGTCCGACGCTCATCGGCTCTGGCCGTCCGCGGTGTGAAGAGTGGAAGCGTGCGTTCCGATGCATAGCTTGAGGCTGCTGATGGCAGAGAATCTCGTTGTGCCCGGGTCTCGCGCATTGTCTGACAAGGAAGGCGTCGGCCTCGATCGAGTTGAAGCGGTAGGAGCTGGCTTGTGGTCGCTGCCGCGACTTCGGCTGTGGCGTGCCCGTCGTCCGTTCTGACGAGGTCGGAATCTTCGAGGCCTTTAGTTGAGACGGGGTCAAGGACCGAAGGCCATGCCCTTGGCCGAGGAGCGCAAGGGTCGGTCCGCATGAGGCGCACCCCGGTGAGCAGGACTCGCAGCGTGTACTTCGTCAGGGAAGCCCGGGTCTGTTCCGCTTGGCGCGAGTGCCTTGCCGATTCTTCGGCCTGTTGATCCCTGGTCAGTTTCACGTGAAACGGCGGAGGCGCTTCGAGGGCAATGAAGGCGGCAACTAGTCGCTGGCGACCTGACAAGTCAGATTCTCGTAGCCTGGCCCTACGTTGAGAGCCGGCTCGTGTCGTGCTTCGGCCTCAGCGGCGGCACGCGACGGCTCAAGCAATCTGGTGGCCTCGGCGGCTCTGACCAGATCGAAAGCGCTCGTGTTTGAGCTCGTGGGTTAAGCCGATTGCTGAGCTGATGGGTGCAGTGCTCTGGTTGATGAGAGCCGCCGAGGTATGTGCTCGACAAGCCAGCGCCGCTGGGCCGGCGATGACTGGTTAGCTGGCCAGTCGCGGCCGGCAGGTGAGGCTGGGGCGTCACCGCGGATGACTGAGCGGTGTTCCAGAGCAGCGGGGTCGTCTCGGAGCTCCGTTAGAGGCTCGTCCTCACTTGGCAGCTCGGTGCGGCCGTCCGTAACCGGCGATTACCGCGGTGGGCCTCTGGCGACCGTTGAGGTCCTTGCTGATGGACGCTTCGACAATATGGTGACGGCCTTGGCTTGTTTCTACTCGGGTCGCCAGTGGGCCTGGAAGCGGCACACGGCGGGTCCGCGTCCCGGGTCCCGGCGCTGGCGCCCTCTTGCGCTGTGGAACAAGAAGAGCTCGGTGCAACGGTTTTACGAGAAACCATGTGTCATGTCTTCAGACTCGCCTCTGCTTGCGGGCCGGCCCGTAGGTGAGCTATGCCGGGAGCCAGTGGGACGAGCCTCATCTGGCTCATGACGTTGCTTCCACACGGGCAGAGCTCCGCCCCTGCAGCTGCTCAGCAAGATCTCCGTGGTACCGGGCTTTCGTGCATTGTGGCGAGGCGTTCAGGACCAACACCTTGGGCCAAGGATCTGGGTTAAGCATGGGCGCCATATTTCGGTCCGGCTTTGGTGGCCGAACTACTGTCCTCGGGACGTTGGAGCTGGGCCGGTGGTTCTGAGCCTGGCGATCAAGTCAGGCTGCCTCCGTCTGACACGAGGTCGCTAGTTTCACGTGAAACAGCCTTCTGTCACGCTCTCTCG
>NZ_JBVJIR010000009.1:225873-230302 GCF_055586185.1 Actinoplanes sp. NPDC051405 | reverse complement strand
ACCGGAGACCGGAGACCGGAGACCGGAGACCGGAGACCGGAGACCGGAGACCGGAGACCGGAGACCGGAGACCGGAGACCGGAGACCGGAGACCGGAGACCGGAGCCGTTTCACGTGAAACAGCGGACCCGCCGACCACTCATAGCTCTCGGCGGTTATCGCACGGACCCGCGAGACGCGGCAGTACCAAGAGGGAGGTGCACTGCTGCCCCCTCTAGCCGCCAAGAACGTTCGCCGGGGCAGTGCGGAGACTGGAGCCCGCCGTGGTGATCGACGGGCGCTCTTCGCCGATCGGTCGGCGTCGGCGTGGGCGCGGAATGGGCGTGAGAATGGGGTGGGCGTGGGGTTCGGGTGGGCGTGGGCCAAGACCGTGGGTCCCGGGTCGGCGTGGGCCATGACTGCGGGTCCGGGTGGGGAACCACAGGTCGTCGGCGACCTCGGTGACGGCCACGACCCCCCGATTCCGGGCCTAGGGTTGGCCTGAGTCGAGAGGGTTGCCGCACGCTGGCCGGCGGGCCAGCGGCGCCCCGAACACGATCCGACCATCCGGTACCCGTTGGGTGTGGGGTCAGACAACGTTTCACGTGAAACGCGATGCCCACGTCTCCCTCAAGGGCCGTTGGTCTTCGGCCGACGCTGCCGCGATAGCTAACAAGTGGCGCGGGCGCGCCGCCCTTCCTCGGGGAGCCCGCTGACACGAGTGATCAACGCCTTCGTGGTCCGTGGCTCCAATGGGCGGACGATGCCCGGCCATAGCGGCTCGGCTCGGCTCCGCATCACCAGGCGCTTCGTCCTGACGCAGTTAACCGACTCCGGGATGGTGGGGCGCCCCAAGAGCACCGCGGAATTCGAGACCGCTTTCCAGCCAAGACTCATCTCCTACGGCTATGCCAGCGCCGTCCTCTCGCCTGAACTCTGCTGGCCGAAATCATGCCACTCAAGCGAACTCCCGACCGTCGGCGGCCGCAGAGCCCTCGCAGGTGCGAACTCGGCAGCACCGCGGTCGCTCTTTGGCAGCGTTCGGGAAGGGGCAGGCATCTGCGGAGGCTGCCCACTCCCGGGGATCGCAGCGAGGCGCCGTTGCTATCCCGAGAAAGGCTGGCGTGCCAAGGAGCCATGCAGCAAGCGCCGAGATTCTGCTGCAGGCCGGGGATCCGGTGGCGGCGCTGCGAGATGGCGCCGCCGATACTTCCCACTGCCGCCGCCGCTGCTCAGCTCCAACCGACATCGCGCGAGTCCATCTCGGTCCAAGCGACTGAGACAGATCCCAACCGCCTACACGCCTCGGCCCAAACCCGACTTCAGCCGGCCCACCGCTACGCGATCGCCAAGGGCCCGACTCTCGGGCCCCAACGGTCAGCCCTCAGCACGAGGAGTCAGCCCGACCCGTTTCACGTGAAACGTGCTCCGGCGCCGCCATCGGTCGCGCCAACAGACGGTCCGAGCCGAGGCTGAAACCAAGCCCCCTGAACCACCCCGCCGCCGCAGAAACGGCCCACCTTGGATCGGCAACCGGCAGTATCCACAACCTGTGCGCAGAGACTGTTGACGACCGTCCCCGTGGCCGTTTCACGTGAAACAACTCCGATGGATGACACCTTCTCCACTGCTGTATCCACAGGGGGTGAACGCGTTCTACGTCGTGTTTCACGTGAAACCGGCCCGCCTGTGGATAACTTCTGTGGATAACTTCCGGCGTAGCGCGGAGCCCACCGAAGGTGACCGACGTCGACGTTCTGAGGACTGTCTGAACGGGTGAGGGAGCATCGGCGGGTTCGCCGGAAATTGACCCGGGACAGTGCCCGGTGAGCTGGGCTAGGGTCACCCTCGTGCCCCCGAACCCCCCGCCGCTTCCCGACTTCACACGCTGGCCTTCGTTCCCGTTCGAAGGCGACATGCGGGTCAAGACCCTTGCCGAGCCGGTTGATGTCGAGCCCCCACGAAGCGGCGAAGACGCCGAAGACTGCGTCGCCTGCAACACCCCCGACGACGCGTACATCTGGGTCAGTGAGAGATGGCGCGTCCGCGGCATGGACCGACCCACCGGCCTGCCCATGGTCTTGATCCTCGAGTGCCGCTCGCACCTCGACATCGGCGACCTGCCGAACCTCCTGGCCGCGGAACTCGGCGTGATGACTGTCCGGCTCGAACGCGCGATCCGCTCCCTCGACGGCGTCGCCCGTGTCCACGTGAACCGTTGGGGCGACGGCTCGGCGCACCTGCACATGTGGTTCCTGGCCCGCCCCTACGGCCGGCTGCAGCTCCGCGGCACGTTCCTGTCGCTCTGGGACGACATCCTGCCGGTCATCCCCGAGGAACAGTGGCTCGAAAACCAGGCGCTCGTCGCGGAGTGGCTCGCCGGCTTCGGCGGCCGTGCCATCGCCGAACCTGCCCACATCCACTGGCAGTCGCCGTCCACGTTCGCCAACGAACCAGCAATCACAGCGGACACGCCCGCCACCCCCAACACCTGGCAGTCGCCCACCGCCACGGACACGCCGTCCGCCGGTTTCACGTGGAACAACGCAACTCCCGGAAACCACGAGCCCGCATCCAACACTCCAGCGCCCACGCCGCCCAACTCCGCCCAGTGGGAATCCGACCGAGCGTCGTCCACTCACTCGGCGCCGGCCACCGCCCCCGTGCCCGGCACGTCGACGTCCAAAGGCGCCGCGGCCGAGGCAGCCAGCCGCAGCGACCTAACCGCGGTCAACGCCGAAACCCGAGATCTCTCGTCCTACGCGACCCGCCCGGCCGCCCCGTCGACTCGCAACGACGAACCAAACGCCAACTCGTCAGCCCACGCCTCCGCCGGCGCCGCCACCCCCGCGACCGACAACGCCCCCGAACCACCCGCCCCCCGGCAGCCCGCCGAAGCGCCAACCCCAGAACCCCCAAGCGCAAGCTCGCCGGCATCCGCCGACCACGCCGACCCACCATCCCCCGACGCATCCGGTACGGGCACAGCGCCCACAACCGCAAGCACCCCCGCCCCGCCGGCAACGAGCAACCCCACCCTCGACCCCAACAACGCCGACGACCGGGCGGGCCAAGCAACGCGGTCCGAACCAAACGCAGCCCCCGCAATCCCGTCCCAGTACGACGCGAAGACCGCCGAAGCCCCGGAGCACCCCGACCGCCGCCCGGCAATTCCGCAACCAGCAACCGCCACGGACAACCCCGCAACGACACAGGCCGCCCCATCCCACTGACCCACCGCCTACCGCAAACGGTCAGCGCAACGGCATCGTTTCGCAGCGCCATCTGTTCGTCGGCTGCATCGGGGCAGCCCTAGTCCAGCAACGACGTGACGAACGCCGGACCCACGCGGTGGCCGGATGCCCGTCGGGCGCGGCGAGCCGGGACCGGGCGGCGGGCGAGCACGCAGCTACTGGCCTGAGGCGGCGTTGTATAACGAAGGCCGCGGTGCGGACCAGCCACACCCCTTGCGGCGGCCTGGACTGCTCAGTAGCCAAACGCTCATCGGCTGACGGACGCAGCACTCGAAGCGTCCATAGGCACGAGGCGACCTGCCTGACGACAGGCACCACACTGGAACTGCGACACGGCTGATTCGCGGTAATGGTTGCGCTTCCCGACCGCGGATCCCCAGCCGGTCGAAGCTCGGCTCTCCGCGCCCTCGGGTCGCCAGCTTTCCCAGCAGTCTCGGCCAACGCCCAACCCGCCCAAGCCCAGCTTCCCGGCGCAACACGGTCAGCGTGTTGTCCAGGCTGACATCACTCGTCCTGCCCCGGCTATGGCTCTTGGTCTTTGACCAGTTGACTCGCCCGGTCTCTGGCGTGGGACCCGAACTTGTCCCGGTCCAAACGGCTGCCGCCTGCGCCGGCTGCGGTCCCCAACCTTGGCCCGTATGCCGGCATGGCATGGCATCAAGGCATGCCTGCTGCCCATCGGTCGTAGTCCTCCCAATCGCTTGCTGATCCGATTGACGCGCCTCCCGGCCTTGGTCGCGACCTATCCTCGGCTCTGCACCAGCCGTCGGTCCTTGCAACGGCCGCCGTCCAATCCCGAACGGCAACCCAAGCCGACGCGGCGCCCGGCCCGTTCCCCGGCTCCAGTTGCCGAGCCTCGTCCCGGCTCGGCATCAACCCTCGTTCGCGCTCGGTCACAAGTCCGGGCAAGCCTGCCTCAGCCCGGCTTCGGACCCCGACCGCGACCCGAATGCAGCCGCCCCTCCAGCCCGGCCATGCCCACCCCGGCCCGTGGCCCCAGCCGGATTGCGCTCGACCGCGCCCCGCAGCCGCTACCGCGTGTCCTGCCGCGGCTCCAGTTCCACCCACGGCGGCCTAAGCCCCGACCCAAGCCCGACCCGGCCCTGGCCCAGGCGGCGGGGGGGGGGGGGGGGGGGGGGGGCCCTCCCAAGGCGCCTTGCTTCGACCCCAGAATGATTCCATGATCGACCCCCTTA
>NZ_JBVJIR010000009.1:0-225863 GCF_055586185.1 Actinoplanes sp. NPDC051405 | reverse complement strand
TCCCTCGTTTCTTGCTCCCCCTCCCCCCCCACCCCCCCCCCCCTCCCCCCCCCCCCCCCCCCCCCCCCCCCCCCCCCCCCCCCCCCCCCCCCCCCCCCCCCCACGACTCCATCCACGGGCGCCCTGACTCGACCCCGAGACCGGCCCCGGGCTAAATCCCGGAACCCGGCACACGCGGACTTCCAGCTTCGACCCAATGCTGGCCGCCAGCCTGCACCGCCTCAACCCATGTCGGTTCGACTTCCCGGCTTCGAACCTCGGCCTTGGTCCCTCGGCCTTGGTCCCTCGGCCTTCGACCCCGGGCCGCCGTCGGCCCGCATTCGGCCGCGGCCTCGACGGCGCCTGCATTCGACCCTGACTTCGACCCAATGCTGGCCGACAGCCTGCACGGCCTTAACCCATGTCGGTTCGACTTCCCGGCTTCGAACCTCGGCCTTGGTCCCTCGGCCCCGGGCCGCCGTCGGCCCGCATTCGGCCGCGGCCTCGACGGCGCCTGCATTCGACCCTGACTTCGACCCAATGCTGGCCGACAGCCTGCACCGCCTCCACCCATGTCGGTTCGACTTCCCGGCTTCGAACCTCGGCCCTGGTCCCTCGGCCCTGGTCCCTCGGCTCTGGTCCCTCGGCTCTGGTCCCTCGGCCCTGGTCCCTCGGCCCTCGGCCTTCGACCCCGGCCCGCCGTCGGCCCGCATTCGGCCGCGGCCCTGACGGCGCCTGCATTCGACCCCGACCCCGACGTCGCCTCTGCCGCGGCGTCGACCCCGCCGCGGCCGTCGCCCAGCCCTCGGCTGCGGACCCCAGAGCTCCACCTATGGTCCGTGGCCTGCGATCTGCCGACGCCGACGCCGACGCCGACGCCGACCTCGGCCCCGACGCCGACTCGGCCCTCGGTCGTGGCCCGGGGCTAGACATCCAGCCCCGAACTCGCGGCCCGCTTCGACTTGGTCCTCGAACGGGCCCACCGCCGTCTGGCTCTCGGCCAAGGACCCCGGGCGTCGCTCCCGGGCGGGCCGCTCCAGGGCGTCGCTCCGGGGGTGGGCCGCTCCGGGCGTCGCTCCGGGGGTGGGCCGCTCCGGGCCTCGCTCTGGGTGGGCCGCTCCGGGCGGGCCACTCCAGGCCCTCAACCCGAAGCCGGACCCGGACCCTGTCCCCGGCCCTTGTCCCAGCCGGGTCCGCGCACCTACCTCAGCCTGATGTCGGCTCCGACTCAAGCACTCCCCAGCCCGCATCCCAACCGACCAGAGAACACCTCGCCCCCGCCACGCCAAGCCCAAAAATCAGGGTGGCCACCCCACACGCGCGGGACGACCACCCTCAAAAGAACGATTGGACTCAAGCAGCCCCCCGACCCACCGCCCGCCCCACCAAAGCCGCCAGCATCTTCCCGAAGTCCAACCCCTCAGCCTGCACAGCCAACGGCAGCAAAGACGTCTCCGTCATCCCAGGTGACACATTCACCCCGAGCACATGCGGCCGCCCTTCGGAATCCACGATCAGATCCACCCGAGAAAGATCCCGCAATCCCAGAGCCTCATGCGCCGCCAACGCCGCCTCAGCAACCGCCCCCGCCACGGCAGCAGACAGCCGCGCAGGAGCATGCCACGTGGTCAACCCAGCCGTATACCGAGCCGCATAGTCGTACACCCCGTTCCGGGGGACGATCTCCACAGCCGGTAGAGCCTGCGGCCCGGACCCCAGATCAACCACCGACACCGCCACGTCCGTACCCGGCACGAACCTCTCCACCAACGCCGTCGAGTCGTACGCGAAGCACCCCACCATCGCCGCCGGCAGCGCCGCAGCCTCCCGCACCACCGCCGCGCCCAGCCCCGACCCGCCCTGCGCCGGCTTGACCATCAACGGCAGGCCGAGCCGCTCAGCGATCCGGTCCAGCACCGCCACCGCGCCCAGCTCCGAGAACCGGTCGTGCGGCAACGCGACCCAGTCCGGCGTAGGGATCCCGGCCTCGCGCAGCATCGACTTGGCGGTCGGCTTGTCCCAGGCGAGCCGGGCCGCGCGCGCGTCGCAACCCACGTACGGGATGCCGCAGAGATCCAGCACCCCGCGCAGCGACCCGTCCTCCCCCGTCGCCCCGTGCAGCGCGATCACGACCGCATCCGGTGGGTCCTCGCGCAGCGTCGGCAGCAGTGACACGTCCGCGTCCCGCATCTCCGCCGACAGGCCGGCCGCGCGCAGGGCGTCCAGCACCCGGCGGCCTGACCGCAGCGACACGTCCCGTTCGTAGGACAGGCCGCCGGCCAAGACCAGGACGTGCGTTTCTGATGGCGTACCCATGGTGTTGATCATGCCAAGTCCGGGCCGGGAGTGTCCGCGCCGGCGTGGCCACGACGGCGCGATGGGGTTGTCGGTCCGAAGACCGCGCGCATCGCCAGCTCCTGCTCCATCACGCCGGCCAGCCGGCGCACGCCCTCGCGGATGCGTTCCGGGGGCGGGAACGAGAAGTTGAGCCGCAGGTTGGTGCCGCCGGTACCGTCGGCGTAGAAGCCCGTGCCGGGCACGTAGGCGACGCGGGCCGCGATCGCCCGCGGCATCATCGCCTTCGAGTCGAGGCCTTCCGGCAGGGTCGCCCAGACGAACAGGCCGCCCTCCGGCCGGGTCCACGTCGTGCCGGCCGGCATCAGATCACGCAGCGCGTCGAGCAGCGCGTCGCGGCGCTCCCGGTAGATCTCGCGGTACGTCTTGATCTGCTCGCGCCACGGCATGGTCGACAGATACTGCGTCACGGCGCCCTGCGCGAAGGCGCTCGGGCACAGGATGTTCGCCTCGCTGGCCATCACCAGCTTTTCCCGTACGGCATGAGGGGCGAGCACCCAGCCGACCCGCAGCCCGGGCGCGAACGTCTTGGAGAACGTGCTGACGTAGATGATGCCCTCGCGCCGGCGGGCCCGCAGGGGGCGCGGCGCCTCGCCGGCAAAGCTGAGCATCCCGTACGGGTCGTCCTCGACCACCAGCATCCCGTGTCGCTCGCAGATGTCGAGGATCTCGTCGCGCCGGGCATCGGTGAGCGTGACACCGGCCGGGTTCTGGTACGTCGGGATCGTGTAGAGGAACTTAGCCCGCCCCCCAGCCTCGACGATGGCCTGTTCGAGCGCGGCGGGCACCAGGCCGTCGGCGTCCATGGCCACGTGCCGCACCTGTGCCTGGGCAGCCTGGAACACGCCGAGTGCGCCGACGTAGGTCGGCCCCTCGGCGAGCACCATGTCACCCGGGTCCAGGAACAGCCGTGCCACCAGATCGAGGCCCTGCTGGCCGCCGACGGTCACGACCACGTCGTCCGGGGACGCCCCGACGGACGCGTCGATGCCGGACAGGCTCATGACCTCACAAATGCGTTCGCGGAGCTCGATCGTGCCCTGGCCGATGCCGTACTGGAGGCTGGTCGTGCCGAGCTCGGTCGCGAGCCGGCCCATCATCTCCCCCACCGCGTCCAGTGGCAGCGCCGCGATGTACGGCGACCCACCGGCCAGCGAGACCACCTCGGGCCGGCTCGCCACGGCGAACAGGGCGCGGATCTCGGAGGTCGTCATCCCGCGGACCCGCCGCGCGTACCGATCTGTGTAGTCGTCCTGGGTCGTGCCGGTCATGCGGCTCACCTCGATAAATCGCTGGTCACATCGGCGTCCATGCTAAAGGTCCGACGCATGGGGGCGCCTGCGGTTAACGACCGTTACGCTCCCGTTCAAGGCCATTGCGGCGTAGTATCCGTGCGGGGGCGCGGACGAGCACGTGAACAGGACCGTGCTTCGAGTCCGGAAAATTGTCGATTCTCAAGGGGTCCCGCATGTCGCGACGCCTGGTCAACCTGACTCTCGACACGCTCGAGGATCTGCCCCGGCCCTGCCGCCAGTGCGTCTACTGGGAGCTCGATCCGGTCTCCGCGGAGCGTGCTTGCGCCTCCGGCGATCCGGGCCTCGAGAAGGAGGCCTGGGTGTCGCAGACCCTCCTCGAATGGGGGAGCTGCGGAAAACTGGCATACGTCGACGGGATGCCCGCCGGCTTCGTCATGTACGCCCCGCCGGCGTACGTGCCGCGGTCCATGGCCTTCCCCACCTCGCCGGTCTCGGCGGACGCCGCGCTGCTGATGACCGCGCACGTGGTGGCGGCGTTCGCGGGCGGCGGCCTCGGCCGGATGCTCGTCCAGGGGGTCGCGCGTGACCTCACCAAGCGCGGGGTGAAGGCGATCGAGGCCTTCGGCGACGCGAAGTTCGGTGAGGCGGGCGACGGCGAGGAAGGCTGCGTCGCCCCGGTCGACTTCTTCCTGTCGGTCGGCTTCAAGACCGTCCGCCCACACCCCCGTTATCCGCGGCTGCGGCTGGAGCTGCGGACGGCCCTGTCGTGGAAGTCCGACGTCGAGTACGCGCTGGAGAAGCTCCTCGGCTCGATGAGCCCGGAGACGCTGCTGCGGCCGGTGCGTCCCGCGGCAGCCACTCGCTCCACCCCGAACTGATCGCTCAGGCGTTGCGGGACGCCAGCGCGAGCCGCAGCTGCCGCACGTCGATCGAGCCCGTCGGCACGTCGGCCTCGACGGGGAAGTACATGCGCTGGACCGCGGCCAGGATCGCCTCGACGACCTGCTCCCGGAAGGCCGGGTCGACCAGCCGTTCCCGGTCGGTCGGCGAGGTCAGGTAGCCCAGGTCCACCCGGACGGCGGGCATCCGGGTCAGCCGGAGCAGCTCCCAGGTCTTGGCGTGGATCCGGCAGTCGCGCATGCCGGTGCGCACGACGATCTCGCGCTGCACGAGGTTGGCCAGCCGCTCCCCCACCGTCGAGGTGAGGCCGTTGCCGGTGCCGTAGTGGTACGTCGCCACGCCGTCCGCGACCGGGCTCTCCTGGCCGTCCAGGTGCAGCGAGATGAACAGGTCGGCGCCGAGGCTGTTGGCCAGGGCCGCCCGCTCCTGGCCGGTCATCGGCTGCACCGGGGACGGGCCGCGGGTCAGGTGCACGCGCATGCCGGCGGCGAGCAGCCGGCCCTCGAGCCGGTTGGCGAGGTCGAAGACCAGGTCGGCCTCGGTCCACCGCAGCTGACCGTCCGGCACGACCACGCCCAGATCCTCGACGCCGCCGTGGCCCGGGTCGATCACGATGGTCTTGCCGACCAGGCTGGAGCCGGACTGGCGGAACGCCTCGGCCTCGCGCAGCCACTGCGGGCGGCCACCGACGACCTTGCGGCCGAGCCGGCGCAGCGCCTTCATGGTCTGCGGGCCGCACGAGCCGTCGGGGGTGAGCCCGACCTCGCGCTGGAACTGGGCCACGGCCCGGGCGGTGCGCGGGCCGTAGATGGCGTCGGCGCGGCCGCTGTCGAAGCCCATCTCCAGGAGCCGCTCCTGCAGCGCCCGGACATCCTCGCCGACCAGCGACGTCGGCACCGAGTGGTAGAGGGTGCGGGCGCCGAGCTTCCAGCGGGCGCCGTCGAGGGCCTGCCACGTCTCGGGGCCGACGAGCCCGTCGACGCCGATGCCGCGGCTCTGCTGGAAGGCCCGTACGGCGTTCTCGGTGGCCTCGTCGAAGGTGTCGGCGACCGCCGGCAGCAACTCCAGGCCTACCAGGATCGACTGGATCTCCTCGACGGCCGGTCCGGTGTCTCCACGTCGGATCGAACGCACGCGCGGCTCCCTAACGACTGGGGGGAAGAGCAGAGGGCAACTTACGGAGCGTACCCCTGGGCGGGGGGACGCGATGATTCACGGCAAAGCGCAACGCCCCGCATCCGGGCGGATGCGGGGCGTCGTGGAACGACTCAGAGTGCCGACTCGATGAAGTTCACGAGGGCGCCCTTGGGTTTGGCGCCGGCGACGGAGTTGACCGCCTCGCCGCCCTTGAACATGGTCAGCGTCGGCACGGACATCACCCGGTAGGCGCGGGCGGTCTCCGGGTTCTCGTCGATGTTGACCTTGACGATCTGGACCCGGTCGCCCATCTCGTTGGCGATCTCGGCGAGCAGCGGGTCGACCTTCTTGCACGGTGCGCACCACTCCGCCCAGAAGTCGACCAGCACCGGCTTGTCGGACTGCAGCACGTCGGTCACGAACGTGGCGTCGGTGACGGCCTTGGTTGCTCCCACGGAAAACCCTCCTGAATTACAGCTCTACGAACGAGGCGATGAAGCGTTCCGCGTCGAGCGCGGCGGCGCAACCGGTGCCGGAGGCCGTGATGGCCTGGCGGTAGGTGTGGTCGACGAGGTCGCCGGCGGCGAACACGCCTGGGATGTTGGTGCGGGTGCTCGGATGGTCGACCTTGACGTAGCCCTCGTCGTCCATCTCGATCTGACCCTTGAAGAGCTCGCTGCGCGGGTCGTGGCCGATCGCGACGAAAACGCCGGTCACGTCGAGCACCTTGGTCTCGCCGGTCTGCACGTTACGCAGCCGGGCGCCGGCCACCTTGCCGTCGTCACCGAGGATCTCCTCGACGACGCTGTTCCACTCGACCTTGATCTTCGGGTTGTTCCGGGCGCGGAGCGCCATCACCTTGCTGGCGCGGAACGAGTCACGGCGGTGCACGATCGTCACGGTCTCGGCGAAGCGGGTGAGGAAGGTTGCCTCCTCCATCGCGGAGTCACCGCCGCCGACCACGATGATGTGCTGGTTACGGAAGAAGAAGCCGTCACAGGTCGCACAGGACGAGACACCGTGGCCGAGCAGCTCCTGCTCACCGGGCACACCCAGCGGACGCCACGCGGAACCGGTCGACAGGATCACCGCGCGGGCGAAGTATTCCTTCTCGCCCACCCAGACCGTCTTGAGGCCCTCGGTGCCCGGCTCGGTCGGCTTGTCCCCCAGCTCGACGCGGGTCACGTCATCGGTGATGAACTCGGCGCCGAACTTCTCGGCCTGCTTACGCATGTTGTCCATCAGCTCGGGACCCATGATCCCGTCCGGGTGACCCGGGAAGTTCTCGACCTCGGTGGTCGTCATCAGCGCGCCACCGGACTGCACACCCTCGATGACCAGGGGCTTGAGGTTCGCCCGGGCCGCGTAGAGCGCCGCGGTGTAACCGGACGGACCCGAGCCGATGATGATCAGGTTTCGGACCTCGTCCACTGCCGACTCCTCAGTCTGGTTTCGCCGGGGACACCGGCGACATCGCATGCTGGAACGTCATCGTATGAGGGCGCATTCCCGCGCGTCACGGCATGTGCCGGAGGGCATAGGTAACCCACCTCACGCCGGGCGGGACGACGTCCGTTCAGCCTACCTTCACCGAAGCGCGGGTGTCCGCGCCGACTCCGCGCGTGCCGCAGGCCGGACCCACTGCCCACACCCACGACTCACCGTCGGCGACGAACTGAACGATCAGGGCCGGCCGGTTGTCGAACCGGGCGTAGTCGATGGTCTGCGGGGTGATCGAACCGACGCCGTGCTGCGCCGCGATGGCCTGGATGCACGCGCGCAGCGCCTCCTGCACCCGAAGGCGAGCGAGGGCCGGATCGGCCGCGGCCGCGACCTCCGCCGACGCCCCGACGCCCGGCAACCCCTTGCGGGCGTCCGTGCTGGAGTCCCGCGCCGGGGGCCGGTCGAGCATCGTCGTCATGCCGGCCGAACCCAGGGTGTCGCGGCGATAGTCGGTGCCCGATTCCAGGATCTGGGGCGCGGCATCCGGCGCGCCGAGCTCCTGGCCCGAGTTCGCCCGCGGCGCCTCCGCGGCGGAACCGGCGGCCGAGGTGTCGGCGCTGTCCGCGCCGGAGAACTGCTGGAAACCGAAGCCCAGAAACGCGAGCACCCCGGCGGCGATCCCGACCGGCGCGGCCCACCGCAGCCGCCGCGCCCGCCTACCCCGAGACCCCGAAGGTACGGAGACCAGATGCCGATCAGGCGCAGCACCATCGGTGCCCGGCTCCATAGCGGCCGGACCGGCCGTGACACCAGAAGAAATGTCAGCGATCGAAGTGACCTTGCCGCCGCTCTGGTCGGCAGCAGCCGCGGTCAACGCAGAGTCGAGCCGGGCGAAAACCTCCGCGGGCATCGGCTCGGCGACCGAACCCAGCGCCCGCAGCTGACCGGTCACGGCGGCGACCCCGCCGGAGAGCTGAGCGTGAGCGTCACGCCAGGCCGGGTTCTCAGCGATCAAATTGGTGACGAGGACCTCGTCGGGGGTGCCGTCCAGCGCGCCACCGACATAGTCGGCGAGCAGGTCGATATCGACCTCGCTGAACTCTGCCCCGGTCACTGCTGGTCCCCTCTGTCGGCGACAGACCCGTCACGCGCGGAAAGGTGCGGCGCTGTCGCAGCCGACCCGGATGGGACGCGCGCGGTAGCCCCCCGGTTCCCGGCGTGATCGCCGTCTCCCCCGGCCGCCCCGGCCGGCCCGGCCGCCGCAGTCGTGCCGGTGGCGGCAGTGGTCCCGGTGGCCGTCGCCACCGCTGGTCCGGAGCCCGGGGTGTCCGAGCCCGTCCGCAAGTGGCCAAGGGCCAGAGCCATCCGCGCCCGCCCACGGGCGCATCGGCTCTTGATCGTGCCTTCGGCGACCCCGAGGATCTCGGCCGCCTCGATGACCGGATAGCCCTGCACGTCGACCAGCACCAGGGCGGCCCGCTGCTCGACCGGCAAAGCCGCCAGCGCCGCCCGCACCACCAGCGCGGTGTCGTGGTCCTGCACCGGAGCGGCCGGCTCGGGACCACCAGGGCCGTCGTCCGAGCGGGTGCCGTCCGGCAGCGGGACCGTCGGGTGCGCCTGGCGGCGGCGGATGCGGTCCAGGCAGGCGTTCACCACGATGCGGTGCAGCCACGTGGTCACCGCGGACTCACCGCGGAACTTGGCGGCGCCGCGGTGCGCGGACAGCAGTGCGTCCTGGACCGCGTCGGCCGCCTCTTCGCGGTCGCCGATCGTGCGCAGCGCCACGGCCCAGAGGCGGTCGCGGTGCCGGCGGACGAGGTCGTTGAACGCCTGCGGATCTCCGTCGACGTGGGCGCGCAACAGCTCCGCGTCCGTCCGCCCGGGGTTGTCCGGGGCGGACGGGCCGCTCTGCGCGTCGCCGGAAGTCACGCCCAGCAATCTAGTCGAGGGGGGCGACAGGGTGGGTCACCCTGTCAGTTGCCGTAGACCTCGACCTTGCTGATCTCGGCGCGGTACTTGCCGTCGCTGTCCCGCGGCAGCTCGGTGATGAAGACCAGGATGTACTGGTACTTCTGGTTCTCGTCGAAGAGCGGGAACACGGCGTTGTTGCCGTCGGTCTTGGCCGTGTCGCCGTCGCCCAGCTTCTTGTAGTCCTTGACGATCTTCTCGTCGCCCTGCGAGTTGTTGCCCGGGTCGCTGGTGCCGGTCCGGATGTCCATCGCGATGCCGGGCGACGAGGTCTCGACGCGGACCTCGCTGACCGTGCGGGGCGTGCCCAGGTTGATCAGCAGGCCCATGCCGGGCTTGTTGTAGAACTTCGCCTGCAGGAAGCCCGAGGTCTTCCAGACCGTGTCCTTGTCGTCGTCGACGGTGTAGGCGGCTTCACCCTCGTCGGTGCGGTCACCTTCCGGCGGGTCGACGATGCGGACCATGTCGGGGGTGAGGGCGATCTTCTTGGGCGCGGCGGCCGGGGCCTCGTTGTCGGTGTTGCCCGTGCCCGTGTTGCCGCCCGCGGGATCCTGCGGCGCGGTGTTGGCCTGGGTGGTCGACGGGGTGTCGTCGCCCGACTTGCTGATCGCCTGAATGCCGAAGACCAGCCCGATCACGGCGATGACGACCAGCGCGCCGATGCCGATGACGATCTTGCGGGTGCTGCGGACCGGCTCGGCCGACGTGCCCTGGGTGAAGCGCAGCGGGCCGACGTCTTCGTAGTCGTCGTCGGCGGAGTCCAGCCGGGCCAGCTCGGCGGTGAGCGCGTCGGCCTCGGGGGACGCGACCCGCTTGTCGAGCAGGTCCATGGTCAGGTCGTCGAGGTAGGCCGGGACGCCGGCGCGGATCTGCCGGGGCGGGATGACCGCGCCGCTGCTGTCGCGCATCGCGTCGGGCAGCGCCGAGCCCCTGATCTCGGCGTGCGGCCAGTGACCGGTGAGCGAGAAGTAGAGGATGCCGCCGACCGAGCGCACGTCCGTCTCGGTGCTGTCGGCGGAGTCGGCGCGCGCGTCGGCGAGCACGATCCGGCCGTCGTCGCCGATCAGAGTGGTGCCGGGGTGCACGTTGCCGTGGACCATGCCGGTCGCGTGGACCGCGGCCAGCGCGTCGGCGATGGAGTGGGCGATCGCCGTGGCGCGGGCCGGATCCAGCGGGCCCTCCTGTGCCACGAGCTCGCGCAGCGCCTCGCCGTCGACCCATTCGCGCACCACGTACGCCCGGGAGCCTTCGTCGATCGCGTCGTAGACGCCGACCAGGTTGGGGTGGATGACGCGGCTCGCGTCGACCGCCGCCTGCAGCATCTCGGTCGCGGAGTCCCCGCCGGGATACCGCAGCACGACGGCTACGGGGCGCCGGAGGATCACGTCTATGCCGCGCCAGACCTGCCGGCCCGCGCTGTCGTTGTTGACGTGTTCCTCGAGCTGGTACCGCTCGGCCAGGATCTCACCGACGGTGGGTGCACCGAAGGTCATGACCGGTCCGGCCTCATCGGCCGCGGTCTCGTGGCCTTCGCCGACCTGGGTCACCCGTCCTCCCTCGGTGGGTCCGCACGTGTCGACCACGACCTTACCCGCCCCGAGCCAGTGACCTACACGTCATCCCCCGCCGCGGCACTCGTCCGACACCGCCCGCCAGGACCGTTTCCGCCGCTCGGGGACCGAAAATTACCTGTTCAGAGATTTGTCCACAGGTTTTCCACACGCTAGCGCCCGAGTTTGCGCCGCACCATGCCGACGACCTGGTTGATCTCCCGCACCCGCAGCAGCGCCGCGGTGGCCAGGTAGACGATCATGATGACGCCGCCGGCCGCGACGACCTGAAGTGCCGCTGTCAATCGCCCGGGCGTGTCACCTCCGGGCAGCAGGTGCACGACGAGCAGGCCCGCCGCGCCCGCGACAACGGCCGCCACGAGCACCTTCAGCAGGGCCTTGGCCACCGAGCCGAGGTTGAGCCGGCCGATCCGGCGGCGCAGCACGGCCAGCGAGATCACGGCGGACAGCAGGTAGGACACAGCATTTGCGGCGGTCATGCCGGCGGCCGCGAGTGACTCCGACAGCATCTCGGCCAGCACGAAGTAGCCGGCGATCCGCAGCAGGACGACGGGCACGTTGATCAGCGCCACCGTCTTGTTGCCCTGCAGTGAATAGAAGGCATAAGTACACAGGTAACTGACAGAGAGCGGGATCACAGCGAAGGCCGCCACCACCAGGACCGTGCCCGTCGCGAACGCGTCCTCGTAGGTGAAGGCGCCACCCTGGAACAGTGTCACCGCGATGGGCACACCGAGCACGCCGTACGCGACGGCGATCGGGGCCAGGGCGGTGACCGTCAGGCGGATGCCGCGGCTGAGGTCGGCGCTGACGTCGGCGTAGCGGCCCTCGGCGGCCGCGGCGCTCATCTTGGGCAGCAGTGCGGTCATCACCGAGACGCCGATGATGCCGTGCGCCATCATCGTCAGCAGGTAGACGTTGTTGAAGGCGAGCACACTGGCGTTGTTCTTGCCCGAGACGCCGTTCAGGACGCGGACCACGACGAAGACGGCGAGCTGGTTGGCGCCGACGTAACAGAGCATCCAGCCGGCCAGCCGGCCCACCTCGCCGAGGCCCAGTGAGCGCGGCGCCCACCGCCACTTCCAGGCGAAGCCCACCTTGCGCAGGGCCGGCAGCAGGCCGAGCGCCTGGGCGATCATGCCGAGCAGCGTGCCGCCGGCGATGAGCGCGATCCGCCCGGGCGTCATGTCCTCGGGCCGGAAGCCGTTGGTGGTGCCGAAGACCACGATGAAGACGCCGCAGGTGGCGATGACGACGACGTTGTTGAGGATGGGCGCCCACATCGGTGCGGCGAAGTGCCCGCGGACGTTGAGCACCGCGCTGATCATCGCGGACAGGCCGGTGAAGAAGATGATCGGCAGGATCAGCCACGCGAACGCGGTGACCAGGTTTCGGTAGGCGGGCGTGGTGTTGTCGCCGGACTGGATGTAGGTGATCAGCGGCGCGGCGGCCACCACCAGCGCCGTCGCGACCCCCAGCGTCACCACCGCGAAGGTCAGCAGCCGCTGGGTGAACAGCAGCCCGCCGTCCGGGTCGGCCTTGCGCCGCCGGACCAGCAACGGGATCAGCACGCTGGACAGGATGCCGCCGAGCAGCAGCTCGTAGATCTGCCCCGGCAGGAACTGGGCGCTGGTGTACGCGTCGCCGATGCCGGCGCCCAGCGTCATGCCGATCAGCATGTTGCGGACGAAGCCGATGATCCGGCTGACCAGGCTGCCGGCCGCCATGATGGCGCTGTTGCCGGCCGTGCTGCCGCCCTCGGTGCCGCCGCCGGTGGGCGGGACGTCCTCCGGCGGCAACGCCTCGTCACCGGCCGCGGTCGGGGCCGAGCCGTCGACGGAGATCAGGATCGCGCCGTCGGACGGCTGCGGGTCACCGTCGCTCGCCGCGTGCGCGCTCCGGTACAGGCCGCCGTTCACCAAGACCTCCCCAGGGGTACTGACACACCGTCACCCTAGCCAGGCGGTGCCTCACACGTGACGGCGCAGCAGGCTGCCGGGCAGCGCACCGGCCAGCGTCTCCACCATCCAGCACGCCTCGATTTCCACGATCGGCTCGCTCAGCGCGTCGAGCACGGTGGGGTGGTCACAGCCCGCCTCGGTGAGCACCCCGAGCAGATCGTTGACCGGGCGCAGGTCGCCGGTGTCCGCGATGTGCCGCGCCAGTGGCCGGACCTCGGCGTACCACTGCTCCTCGGGCAGCCGGGACAGGCGCTGGGCTGCCTGCCGTACCAGCTCGGCCAGGCCGTCGGCCGGGAAGCGGGAGCCGCCGCGGACCTCGAGCCGCGAGTGGGCCGGGGCGGTGTAGGCCGCGACCGCGGCCTCGTCGATCACCCGGGGTGAGGGCGCCGGCGGCTGCGGCCACCAGGCGTCGGCCGCGAAGAGCGGCAGCGGAGCCTGCTCCGGACCGGCGGGCGCGGCCGGCGGCACCTCACGGCGCAGTGACCGGTACGCCGCCTCGCGCACCGCCGCGGCCGCGCTCTCGTCATCGTCGGCGGTGAGCGGCGCGAACGGCGACAGCAGGGCCACGACCAGCCCCGGATGCGGCAGGGTCGGGTCCTCCAGGGCGATCACCCGGGCGCACAGCTCCAGCTCGTGCCAGCGCAGCGCCGCCGGATACGGCCGGCCCGGCGCGGCCCAGCCGAGCTGTACGGGCTCGCTGCTCGCGGGCTCGCGCAGGCCCAGGGTCTGCTCGCCGGTGACCAGGTCGAGGTCGAGCACGAGGCCGTAGCCGCCGGTGACCGGGAGGCTGACGCGCAGCTCGACCGGGTCGGGATCGGGTAACGCGCCGTCGTGCACCAGCAGGAAGGACCAGAACCGCGGGTCCTCACTGAGGCGACGCAGCGCCGCGGAAATGGGCACGACGTCCATCCTGCCCGTCGTCCCCGGCGACTGCCAGGAAGCCCTGCCCACCGCCCTTGAGCTGAGGCGGGGACGCTACCCTGGTCGTCCCATGTCTGAGTTGAGCCGAGCCCAGCGCAACGCCGTCACGGAGTTGCTGCGCGTCTCCCCCGTCGCCGATGAGCTGGGACGCCGTTTCGGCGCCGCCGGCCATGAGTTGCACCTGGTCGGCGGTTCGGTGCGGGACGCCCTGCTCGGCCGGCTCGGCGACGACCTCGACTTCTGCACCGATGCCCGGCCCGAGCAGACGCTCGCCCTGGTCAAGGGCTGGGCGGACGCCATCTGGGAGACCGGCCGCGAGTTCGGCACGATCGGCATCCAGAAGGACGGCCTGCGGCTCGAGATCACCACGTACCGGGCCGAGGCGTACGACGGGGTGACCCGTAACCCGGTGGTGGAGTACGGCGACAACCTGCTCGACGACCTGCGCCGGCGCGACTTCACGATCAACGCGATGGCGGTCAGCCTGCCGGGTCACGTCTTCACCGACCCGTACGGCGGGCTCGAGGATCTGGCCGCCGGGATCATCCGGACGCCGGACTCGCCCGCGTCGTCGTTCACCGATGATCCACTTCGGATGCTGCGCGCGGCCCGGTTCGCCGCCAAGCTGCGCTTCGCCGTGGACAAGCCGGTCGTCGAGGCGATGACGGAGATGGCCGCCGACCTCGACCGGATCACCGCCGAGCGGATCCGCGACGAGTTCACCAAGCTGCTGTGCGGGCTCGACCCGATCGCCGGGCTGCGGCTGCTGGTCGACACCGGCCTGGCCGACCGGTTCATCCCGGAGATCTCCGGGCTCAAGCTGGAGATCGACGAGCACGCCCAGCACAAGGACGTCTACGAGCACACGCTCATCGTGGTCACCAACGCGATCCGGCTCGAGGGTGACGCCGGGCCGGACTTCGTGCTGCGGATGGCGGCGCTGATGCACGACGTCGGCAAGCCGGCCACCAAGGCGGTCGGCCGCGACGGGCGGGTCAGCTTCCACCACCACGAGGTGGTCGGGGCGCGGCTCACCAAGCAGCGGATGAAGGCCATGAAGTACCCCAAGGACGTCACGTCCCAGGTGGTCGAGCTGGTCGCGCTGCACCTGCGCTTCTACGGGTACGGCCGCGGCGAGTGGACCGACTCGGCAGTGCGGCGCTACGTCACCGACGCCGGCGAGCTGTTGCCGCGGCTGCACAAGCTGACGCGTTCCGACTGCACCACCCGCAACAAGCGCAAGGCGGCGGCGCTGTCCGCCGACTACGACGCGCTCGAGGAGCGGATCGCCCGGATCGCCGCCGAGGAGGACCTGGCCCGGGTCCGGCCGGACCTGGACGGCAACGCGATCATGGAGCTGCTCGGGGTGCCGCCGGGACCGATCGTCGGCCAGGCCTGGCGCTTCCTCAAGGAGCTGCGGCTGGACCGCGGGCCGCTGGACCGCGACGAGGCCGAGGCGGAGCTGCGCCGCTGGGCCCGCGAGCAGGGCCACACCTCCTGACTGTCGTACCCGCGCGGCACAATCGGGTCATGCAGCTGCTCGTGGACTCCCCCATCGGACCGCTGGGCGTCCGGCTCGACGGTGACGTCGTGGTCGGCGTGCGGTTCGGCGCGACCTCCGGCGAGGCGGCCGAGCATCCGGCCGTCGAGCAGCTCAAGGCCTACTTCGCCGGTGCGCTGACGGATTTCACGGTGCCGGTCGAGCTGCGCGGCGGATCCGATTTCGAGCGGGCCGTGTGGGGCCAGATCGCCGCTATCCCGTACGGCGAGATGCTCACTTACGGCGCGATCGCGACGGCACTGGGTGATCCGGGCGCGGCCCGCGCGGTGGGGACGGCTTGCAACCACAACCCGGTGCCGGTGATCGTGCCGTGCCATCGGGTGGTCGGTGCGGGCGGCAAGCTGACCGGGTTCGGTGGCGGGCTGCCCCGCAAGCGGCAGCTGCTGGAGCTGGAGGCCCGAGTCGCCCTGGAACGCGCCTGGGGCTGACGCCAGCGGCCCGGGGCCGAGGCCGGCGGGGCCGAGGCCGGCGGGGCCGGGTTGGCCGGGCCGGATTGGTGGGGCCGGGTTGGCCGGGCCGGATTGGTGGGGCCGGGTTGGCCGGGCCGGATTGGTGGGGCCGGGTTGGCCGGGCCGGATTGGTGGGGCCGGATTGGCCGGGCCGGATTGGTGGGGCCGGATTGGTGGGGCCGGATTGGTGGGGCCGGGTTGGCCGGGCCGGATTGGCGGGCCGGATTGGCGGGCCGGATTGGCGGGGCGGGTTGGCGGGGCCGGGTTGGCCGGGCCGGCCGGGGTCGGCGGAGCCGCTGTCGGGATCAGGGGTGGCAGGTGCCGTCGGGGCCGGGTGGGCCGATGCTCAGGTCCGGTCCTTCTCCTGCGAGGCTGCCGTGCACACAGGCGTCGCCCGTCGCGGCCGCGAAGGCCGGTCCCGGTCCGATCATCACGCCGGTCAAGCCCTCGCGGGTGAGGAGCGCCCGCAGGGTTTGCTCGTCGATCGGACCGCGGCCGTGCATGAGCAGGTTGAGCTGCGGCGACAGGCTCCGGGCGCAGGTCTCGGCCTGGGCTGCCGCCGCGGACGGCAGCGGGCCACGCCGGGGCAGCGGCGGGTTGGCTGCCTCCAGCGCCCGGCGGGCCCGTTCGGCGGCGTCGGCCTGCGCGCTGGTCATCGGTCGCGGCAACGCCGAGCTCATCCGCTTCGGCTGAGCCGGCTGGATCCGCCGGCCGTCGCAGCCCACCGCCGGTGTGCCCCGAACTGGTGGCGGCACCACCTGCGGCGGGGCGGGTGCCGCGCTGGCCCACAGCGTTACCGTCTCGGACTTTGCTATGGGCGTACCGGATGGGGTGTCGCCCGGGCTGGCGCAGGCCGTCAGAGACCCGGCCAGGGCGAGCACGACGGCGGCCGTGATGAGTCGCACATCGATGAGCTTAGCGATGGCGTGCCGAAGATCACATGAAGAAGGCCGGGCCGCATCGCGGTCCGGCCTTTCCTCTGGCGCTGGATCAGCGCTCGATGTCGCCCTTGATGAACGCCTCGACCGCGTCCTTCGCGTCGTGGTCGTTGTACTGCACCGGCGGGGACTTCATGAAGTAGGAGCTCGCCGAGAGGATCGGGCCACCGATGCCGCGGTCCTTGGCGATCTTCGCCGCCCGGACCGCGTCGATGATGACGCCGGCCGAGTTCGGCGAGTCCCACACCTCGAGCTTGAGCTCCGCGTTCAGCGGGGTGTCGCCGAAGCTGCGGCCCTCGAGCCGGATGTAGGCCCACTTGCGGTCGTCGAGCCACGGCACGTGGTCCGACGGGCCGATGTGCACGTCGCTCTTGACCATCTCGTGCGGGATCTGAGAGGTCACCGACTGGGTCTTGGAGATCTTCTTCGACACCAGGCGCTTGCGCTCCAGCATGTTCATGAAGTCCATGTTGCCGCCGAAGTTGAGCTGGTACGTGCGCAGCAGCTCGACCCCGCGGTCCTCGAACAGCTTGGCCAGCGCGCGGTGCACGATCGTCGCACCGACCTGGCTCTTGATGTCGTCGCCGACGATCGGCAGGCCGGCGTCGGTGAACTTCTGGGCCCACGCCGGGTCGGAGGCGATGAAGACCGGCAGGGCGTTGACGAACGCGCAACCGGCGTCGATCGCGGCCTGCGCGTAGAACTTGTCGGCCTCCTCGGAACCCACCGGGAGGTAGGAGACGACGACGTCGACCTCGGCGTCGCGCAGGGCCTTGACGACGTCGACCGGCTCGGCCGACGACTCCTCGACCATCTCGCGGTAGTACGTGCCCAGACCGTCGAAGGTCGGTCCACGCTGGACGGTCACGCCGGTGGGCGCGACGTCGGCCAGCGTGATCGTGTTGTTCTCGCTGGCGACGATCGCCTCGGCCAGGTCCATGCCGACCTTCTTGGCGTCCACATCGAACGCCGCGACGAACTTCACGTCGGACACGTGGTAGTCGCCGAAGGTCACGTGCATGAGACCCGGGACGCGGTCGTTGGGGTCGGCTTCGCGGTAGTACTCCACGCCCTGTACGAGGGACGAGGCGCAGTTACCCACACCGACGATGGCGACGCGGACGGAGCCCATCGCGTTTGCCTCCTTGTTCATCACGGCCGGTCCTGACGCGGACTCGGGTCTTCGAGGGGTGTCTCCCCGGCTGGGGACGTGCCTTGTTTGAGGTTTGTCGCTGTTGCCGGTGATTTGCCGGAGCGCTCGTTGGTGATGAGCTCCTCCAGCCAGCGGACCTCGCGCTCGCAGGCGTCCAGTCCGTGGCGCTGTAGTTCGAGGGTGTAGGCGTCGAGGCGGTCGGACGCGCGGGCGAGAACCTCACGCAGCCCTTCCCGGCGTTCCTCGATCCGGCGGCGGCGGCCCTCGAGGATCCGCAGCCGCGTCGCCCGGTCGGTCCGGGAGAAGAAGGCGAAATGCACGCCGAACCCGGCATCGTCGTACGTCTCCGGG
Source organism: Actinoplanes sp. NPDC051405 (assembly GCF_055586185.1). Classification (NCBI taxonomy): domain Bacteria; kingdom Bacillati; phylum Actinomycetota; class Actinomycetes; order Micromonosporales; family Micromonosporaceae; genus Actinoplanes; species Actinoplanes sp. NPDC051405. The sequence goes on along the minus strand of NZ_JBVJIR010000009.1, from coordinate 207,920 downwards.
CCCGCCTGGGCGAGCAGCTCGGCGAAGCGTTCCTTGCCTTCGGCGGTGATTTTGTAGACAACCCGGCCGCGCTTGCTCGTCAGCGGGGGAATGATCTCGGTGTCGGCCGCCTCGGCCTCACCGATCCAGCCGGCCGTCTGCAGCCGCTTCAAAGTCGGGTACAGCGTGCCGTAGCTGATCGCCGCGCGGATGGTGCCCAGCTTGGTGGCGAGCTCCTTGCGCAGCTCGTAGCCGTGCATCGGGGATTCCTGGAGCAGTCCGAGGATCGCGAGTTCCAACAAGACGCCCACCCCCTTCACTGCTTGCCACGATGTATCGGCCCGATACATCGTCACCGTAGATCGGGATACGGTTCACCGCAAGGGCGGTCATGCCTGCGCAGTCGCCGCGCCACGCTGTGTGATGACTGTCGCCGTACGGGTGCGGACCGCGTACTCTCTTCGCCATGCGTACGCAGCGGCAGGTGGTCGACTACTCGCTTCAGAAGCGAGCGCTGCTGCGTGACGTGCACAACGGCAAGGTGGGGACGCTGGAAGTCTGCGACGCGTCGCCGTACCTGAAAAACGCAGCTAGGTTCCATGGCGAGCCGACCGACGACCGTTGTCCGGTCTGCCGTCGCGACAACCTCACCCTGGTGCATTACATCTACGGCGATGAACTCAAGCAGTCCGCCGGGCAGGCCCGCAAGCTCGCGGAGCTCCCGGTCCTGGCGATGACGCTGCGTGAGTTCCAGGTTTTCGTGGTCGAGGTGTGCCAGTCCTGCGCGTGGAACCATCTGATCGAGCAGTACCTGCTCGGCCGGGACGCGCTGACCCCCGACGAACTGGACCAGGGCGGGGCCGTCGCCTCGTCCGCCTCGGGCCGCCACCGCGAGACAGGGTCGTCGTCACATCGCCGGGAGGGCCGACAGTGAGCGGCCTCAACGTCGCTAACGTGGACACGACCCCGACCGATACGGGCATCCAGCGCCGCAGTCGGTCATTCTTGACATCCGACAGGGCGGCTGCAGACCCGCAGCCCAGAATCGTCCGCCCGTGGCAGCGCCTCCGAAGCCCCTCCAGGGCTTCTCTGGTGCGCCACCGCGACCGGTAGGTGTGACCGAATGAACTCGTACGGCGACCAGCAGTCTGCGCGTGCCCGGGCCCGAGTGCCCGGGCCGTCCGCTGCATCCACGCCTGACGACGACCAGTCCGGCTACGACGAACGGCCCTCGCCCGACGCCTACCGGCGTCCGGCCGGCGGTCGGGCGAGCGTCGGCGGCTCCGCGCCGCGTGGCGCCGCCTCCGTCGGTGCGGCCGCGGTCGGTGGCCGGGCCTCCGTCGGTGGTGCGGGCCGGGCGTCGGTCGGGGCAGGCACGGGATCCGTGGGTTCGGCCCGCGTCGGCGGCCGGGCCTCCGTGGGTGGTCCCTCGGATGCCGCACCGGGCTACGGCAGCCGCGGCGCTGTCGCGCGCGCGGCCGTGCGGCCGGTGTCCCCGGGCGTCGGCGGGCCGGGTGGCCCCGGCGATCCGGACGGTGCCGGGCACGACAAGCGGGGCAGCGCCGGCAAGATCCTCACCAAGGCCTCCAAGCGCCGCCGGCGGACCAACATCCTGACCGCGGCCGCCGCGGTGCTGGTCATCCTGCTCGGCGCCGGTGTGGTCGGCGGCACCTACTTCTTCGACAACGTCGACTTCAAGGAGCCGACCGCCGAGGCGCAGACCACCCAGTTGCTCGCGGGCGACAACAAGACGGTGCTCGCCTCGCTGGGTCAGTTCAATCGGTCGATCGTGCCCGACGGCAGCATCAACCCGCTGGTCAAGCTCGCGGTGGTGTCGGCCGAGGACAAGGGCTTCTACAAGCACAACGGCATCGACATGAAGGGCATCGCCCGCGCCGCGTGGAACAACTTCACCGGCGGCGACACCCAGGGTGCCTCGACGATCACCCAGCAGTACGCGAAGTACGCCACCAAGCGCAAAGAGATCACGTACAACGTCAAGCTCCGTGAGGCGGTCATCGCCCGCAAGATGGAGGACGAGTACACCAAGGACGAGATCCTCGGTCGCTACCTCAACTCCGTGTACTTCGGGCGGGGCGCGTACGGCGTCGAGGCCGCCGCGAAGGCGTACTTCGGCAAGTCCGTCCTGACCCCGATCGGCCAGAAGAACGCGATCACGGCCGGCGAGGCCGCGGTCCTCGCCGCGGTGATCAAGCAGCCGGAGCCGACGGCCACACACAAGGGCTACGACCCGCAGAACAGCATGCCGGACGCCCTGGACCGCTGGCGGTACACGGTCGGCAACATGACCGAGCTGGCCCTGCCGGCCGGGCTGCCCGCGGCCGGCGTGCCCGCGGGTATCAATCCGCCGACCGAGTACCCGAAGACCTGGAAGAAGTGGGACCCGGACAAGTGCACCACCACGTGCGCTAACAACAAGCCGAGCGCCAAGATCGTCAAGTACGTGAAGCGCGAGCTGCGCGACATGGGCATCAGCGACGCCGAGCTCAACCAGGGTGGCCTGCAGATCCGCACCACGATCAACCCCGAGGTGCAGGAGCAGGCCGAGAAGGCGGCGAACGCCCAGAGCAAGAAGTCGCCGCTGAACGGGATGGCCTCCACCTACAAGTCGGCCCTGGTCGCCATCAACCCGGAGAACGGCCGGGTGCTTGCTTACTATGGCGGCCCGGACGCGGCGAGCTGGGACTACGCCGGTCCGAACTACACCGATGACGGCAAGACGTTCATCGGTGGCGGCCGGCCGCCGGGCTCGACGTTCAAGATCTACACGCTGATCGCCGCGCTGAGCGACGGCTACGGCATGGACACGATCTGGGACTCCACGCTGAAGAAGGTCAACGGCGGCGGCAAGATCAGCAACTCCGGCCGTGAGGGCGGAAACCTCAAGTGCCCGAACCCGAAGGCCTGCACGCTCGAGGTGTCCACCGAGCAGTCGTACAACTTCACCTTCTACTGGCTCGCCGACAAGCTGGGCCCGGAAAAGGTCATCGACATGGCCCACAAGGCCGGCATCCAGCTGATCGGTGACCCGGAGACCACAGCCCGCTACGACCTCAACAAGCTGAGCGAGGCCGAGCTGAAGAAGAAGGGCTACGGCCGCGAGGTCGGCTTCGGCCAGTACGCGATCACCGCGCTCGACCACGCCAGCGGCGTCGCCACGATCGCCAACGACGGCGTCTACAACAAGGCCCACTTCGTCCGCTCGGTGTCGCAGCGCGACCCGAAGACCGGCAAGTTCGTCGCAGTCAAGAACACTGGCGAGAAGCTCGACCCGCAGAAGGCGTTCAGTCCCGACGTCGCCGCCGCGGTGCAGAACGTCATGCAGAAGATCCCCGGGATCAACGGCATCAGCCTGGACAACGGCCGCAAGGCCATCGGCAAGACCGGCACCTGGGAGTTCACCGGCAAGGGCGGTAAGCCCGGCGAGAACGGTGACGCCTGGATGGTCGGCGGCACCAAGGAGATCGCGGCCTCCGTCTGGGTGGGCCGCGAGAAGGTGAACAAGAAGACCAAGCAGATGGAGCTGTTGCCGATCTTCAAGCGCAACGGCAAGCCCATGAACGGCGGCTCCATCCCGGGCGAGATCTGGAAGATGTTCCTGGACTCCGCCTCGAAGGCGATCAAGGCCGAGAACAAGCCGTTCCTGCCGAACTCGACCGCGTTCGTCGACCCGAGCAAGAAGGGCAACGGCGTCGAGCCGCCCCCGCCGCCGCCCCCGCCGGCCGGCGATCCGCAGAACCCGTTCTGCGGGATCTTCCAGCAGTGCGACAACAACAACAACGGAAACGGCAACGGGAACGGCGGCAACGGTAACGGCAACGGCAACGGCGGGCCCGACAACGGCACGCCGGGCATCAACTTGCCCGAAACGCCGAACGGGGACACCGGTAACAACACCGATGGCGGTGGCGGACAAGCCGACGAGAACACCGACGACGGCAACTGACGTCCTCGACACCCGAAGTGGCGCCCTCTCTCCGGAGGTGGGCGCCACTTCGCTTTTGTGACGTTGTGGCCGGACTGTGCCGTAGGGCGTCTCCTGCCCGTCCGGCGCATGCGGCATGATGCCAAAGCATGAGCGCGCCATCGTCTGAGGAGACCGACCGGTCTGACCTGCCCGCCGAATCGGACGGCTTCGTCCGAGGGCTGTCCCAGGCCATCGGCGGACCGCTCGGCGAACACGCCGTACGCCCGGAAGCCCGCCGGGGCCGGTTCTGGACCGTGCCGCGGATCGTCCTCGGGCTGCTCTGCCTGACGCTGGCGCTGAGCTGGGTGCAGAAGTCCCCCTGCCAGGACGGCGACTGGCAGAAGAACGTCCAGTACACCCGGTTCTGCTACACCGACGTGCTGGCGCTGTACTACGCAGAAGGGCTGAACGAGGGCAAGGTCCCGTACAGGGACCACCCGGTGGAGTACCCGGTGGTCACCGGCTACTTCATGGGCGCGCTCGGGCTGCCGGTGCACGCCCTCGGCGAGAAGTACCCGCAGATCAACCAGGGCAAGTGGTTCTACAACGCCAACGCGCTGGTGCTGTCGGCGCTGGCCGTCGCCTCCGTGGCGATGATCCTGGCGCTGCGCCGCCGCCGGCCCTGGGACGCGGCGATCTTCGCGCTCTCCCCGATCGTGCTGGTCACCGCGACGGTCAACTGGGACTTCCTCGCCATCGGCCTGGCCGTGTTCGGTCTGTACGCCTGGGCCAGACGCTGGCCGGTGGCCGCCGGCCTACTGCTCGGCCTCGGCGGTGCTGCCAAGCTGTGGCCGCTGTTCATCCTCGGACCGCTGTTCGTGCTGGCTCTGCGGGCCAAACGCATGCCGCAGTTCTGGACGGCGACCGCCACGGCCGTCGCCGCCTGGCTGATCGTCAACATCCCGGTCGCCGTGCTCTACCGCGACAGCTGGATGCGCTTCTTCGACCTGAACCGGGAACGGCCCATCGACTGGGGTACGTCCTGGTACATCGGCCGCTACCTGGACACCAAGTGGAACACCGGGGTGGCCGGCGACCAGGGCCCGTTCCAGTGGCTCAGCGACCACGTCCCGGTGCTCAACAACGTCTCGTACGCGCTGACTGCGCTCGCCTGCCTCGGTGTCGCCGCGTTGTGTCTGCTGGCCCCGCGCCGGCCCCGGCTGGCCCAGCTCGCGTTCCTGGTGGTGGCCGCGTTCCTGATCTTCAGCAAGGTCTGGTCCCAGCAGTACGTGCTGTGGCTGCTGCCGCTGATCGTGCTGGCCCGGCCCCGTTGGGGAGCGATCATCGCGTGGACGGTGGCGGAGATCGGCTACTTCGCGGCGTTCTACGCGGAACTGCTCGGCGCGGGTGGCAAGCCGGTCATCCCCGAGGGCACGTTCGTGCTGGCCTCGAGCCTGCGGCTGATCACGGTGGCGATCCTGTGCGGGCTGGTGATCCGCGAGATCTGGCGGCCGGAACTGGACGTGGTCCGGCACAACTACCGGGACGACCCCGACGGCGGCGTGCTCGACGGCGCGCCGGACGCCGGCTGGATCGAGCCGCTGCGCCGGCGGCTGCGGGTGGCACCACGACCGGCCGTCGACGACAGCGCGCCGGTCGCGCCGCCACCGACCCCGGTGGCTTGAGCTCAGTCCAGGTAGAAGACCACGGAGTTGTCGTCCAGGTCCTCGCGGCGGATGCCGAGGGTCTCCACCGGCACGTCACCCGAGCGTTCCCACGGCGTGCCGACAACCTCCGCCCGCAACAACAGGACCGTGCCGATCCGGCGCTGCCGCAGATACTCGATGCTCGCCACGTCCGGGAAGGTGGCCACCGAGCGGCGCAGCTCGGACTGACGCTGCGGTGCGAACCCACCGCTGCCGTTCGCCACCTCCTGGAACCGTGACGTCGACCAGAGCATGACGGTCTGATCGGTGAGCGCGGTCGTCGGCAGGACCAGCATCGGACCGGTGAGGGTCCGCATCGCCGTGGGCTGCGCCGGCACCACCGGATGCGCGGTCGCGTTCCACGTCTCGACCAGCACCAGCAGCAGCGGCACGAGCGTCGCCAGCCGCAGCCACGGACCGGGCCACGGCGGCACTCGGTGCGCGGCCAGATGCTCGGCCCGGCGCACGAACTCGGCGACCGCACCCGCGGCGAGCACAGCCAGCAGCAACGTCACCCACAGCATCATCCGGCCGGGGATCCGCACCCCGAAAGACGCCGGCAGATGACCGAAGAGCGGCAGATAGGACCAGCGGCCCTCGAAGAACGTGGTGCCGACGGTGAGGATCACGCTGACCACAACAGCGACGAGCAGCAGCAGGCGTTGCCACATCCGCCAGACGGAGAACACCAGGCCGACCAGCGCAAGGGCGTAGAGCACGAACCCGGGCAGCAGCGCCATCTCGGCGGGCCAGCCCAGTGACTGGCGCGGAACGGCATGCGGGGCGCCCCAGATCCGCGACTCGGCCGGGCCGATCAACAGCGACCGCAGCGGAGCCGAGAAGAACCGGATCTCGGTGCCGGCCGGACCGGTGTCCGGCACCCGCAGGTACGGCAACGCGATCAGCAACCCGACCCCGGCGAAGATCAGCGCTCCCAGCAGATCGGTGACCAGCAACCGCCACCCGAGTACGGGCCGCGGCGACCGGCGGCGCAACCAGCGGACCAGCACCACCAACCCGACGACGACGATGAGCAGGGCGAGGACATAGGCGAACGGCAGACCGAGCGAGAACCCGAGAGTGACCTGCCACGTCGCGACGAGCCAGCCCACCGTGGCCCAGCCGGCGTGGCGGCGGTCGGGGCGGAAGCCGTACCGCATGGACCAGCCATGGCCGCGGGCGAGCATGGCCAGGGCGAGCGGGATGCCACCCGCGGAAATGATGTCGAGGTGGCCCTCCTGGGCCAGCCGCCACGGCGCGTAGGCGAAGGCGACCGCCCCGACGATGGCGCCGGTGCGGCCGGCACCGAGCTGACGGATCAGGGCGTAGCCGCCGATGGCCAGCAGGGCGTGGGCCAGCACGTAGAGGATGTTGTAGCGCAGGACGGCGGCGAGCGGGCCGCTGCCGATCATGCCGGCCGGGGCATAACCGAGCAGGCTGCTGCCGAACGCGTAGCTGTAGGCCTCGGGGAAGAAGGCGTTGGACTGCCAGAGCCGGGCCGGCTCAGTGATCAGGATGTGCCCGGCCCAGGACACCTGCCACGCCTGCCGCGACGGATCCCAGATGTCCTGCGGGAACGTGTGCAGGGGGTAGCGAAGGGTGGGCCAGGTCAGCAGGACGGCGAGCAGCAGGGAGCCGTAGACGACCAGGGCGTACTCGTGGATGAGGGCGCGGCCGAGAGCCCGGGTGGCCTTTCTCATGCGGCCGGGGGCGCGCTCGGAGGTTTCGGCGAAGGCGGTCCACGGGTCTGGTGGGGCGCCGGGTGGGCGGGTGGAGGGGAGTTTGGACTTTCGGCGGCGGGTGGGCTTTCCGGTGGGGGCTTCCTGGTCGGTCTTTCCGGTGCCTTTGCTGTCGCCTTTGCCGTCGCCTTCGGGGGTCCTGTCGCTCTTGTCCTTGTCGGCGTCCGCCTTCGAGGCGTCCTTGGTGTCGGTCTTGGTGTCGGTCTTGGTGTCATCGGCCTTCGCGGGGTCTTTGGTGACTGTCTTCGCGGGGCCTGACTTTGCGGTGTCGTTGGCGGTGGGTGCGGCGTCGGTCTTGGTGCTGTCCTTGGCGGTGGGCGCGGCGTCAGTATTGGTGCTGGTCTTTCCGCCAGGTTCGGTGCGGGGGGCGTCGTCGCCGGTGGCTGTGGTGTCGCGGTCCGGCGGGGCGCCGACCTTGTCCGCCGCAGAACCAACCTTGTCCGCTGCCGCGCCGGCCTTGGTTTTTCCCTCTGCGGCTGCGCTCGACGGCTTGGCCGGAGGGATCAAGTCGGGCGGCAGGCCGTTGGTGGGGAAGACGCTTTCGTCAGCGACCGGCGGGTTGGGCCGGGGGCTTTCCACCGCCGGGTTGCGCGATTTCGCCGAGGGATCCGCACCGGCTGCCGACGGGTCCTTCGTGGACTGGGAGCCGGCGAAAGGATCCGCCGCCGAACCGCTGTGCGGCGGCACCGCGGGCCGCAGGGCAGCCGGCGCGACCGCTGCGGACTTTCCGGCACGGGCCCTTCGCAGACCAGCCCACCGCCGGACCGGCTTGGTCGGCGGACGGGCGCTGTCGCCCATCAGGGCGGCCGCGCTGGATTCCGTCGCCTGCGCTGTGACCGCACCAGCATCAGTGCCACCCGATCCGGTCGCACCCGATCCGCTGGCACCCGATCCGCTCGGGCTCGGTCCGCTGGCACCCGATCCGCTCGGGCTCGGTCCGCTGGCACCCGATCCGCCGGCACCCGGTCCGCTGGCACCCGATCCGCTCGGGCTCGATCCGCTGGCACCCGATCCGCTCGGGCTCGATCCGCTCGGGCTCGATCTAGTCGCGCCGGATTCAGCCGCGCCGGATTCAGCCGTACCCGGTCCGGTCGCGGACACTGCGCCCGTTCCCTCGCTCGAACCGGCCGCGCGCTCCCCCGGCCCGGATCCGCCCGCGGTCGGGTCGGCCCCGCGCTGCGGCGGCTGCTCGGTCGTCATGCTGCTCCCTTGTGCCGCTGCGTCAGCTGGCCGCCCTCTCGCGCAGCAGCGCGATGTCGGCGGATTGGCCTTCCACGCCGCCTGGCGTCTCCACGATCGCCGGGGCGCCCGCGGCGCGGATCGCCGCCACGACCAGCTCCGGGTCGATCTTGCCATTGCCGAGGTTGTCGTGCCGGTCGCGGCCGGAGTCGAAGCTGTCCTTCGAGTCGTTGGCGTGGATGAGATCGATCCGGCCGGTGATCGACTTGACCCGGTCGACGATGTCGAGGAGCTCTTCGCCGCCCGCGTGCGCGTGGCACGTGTCCAGGCAGAACCCGGCTCCGAACTCGCCCACGGCGTCCCACAGGCGGGCCAGGTTGTCGAAGCGGCGGGCGATCGCGTGGTCGCCGCCGGCCGTGTTCTCGATCAGGATCGGCAGCGGCAGGCCGCCTTCCTTCTCCGCGTACGCGAAGGTTTTGCGCCAATTGTCGAATCCGACGGCGATGTCGTCGCCGGCGTTGACGTGGCCGCCGTGCACGATCAGGCCGCGCGCGCCCACCGCGGCCGCCGCACGAGCGTGGGCCAGCAGCAGCTTGCGGCTCGGGATGCGGATCCGGTTGTTCAATGTGGCCACATTGATCACGTATGGCGCGTGGATGTAGACGTCCACGTCGGACGCCTTGAGCGCCGCGGCGTCCGGGCGCTCCGCCGGGGCCTTCCAGCCCTGCGGATCAGCGAGGAAGAACTGGACGGCGTCAGCACCGCGGGCGGCGGCCGCGTCGAGGGGTTCGGCGGGATCGACATGGGCTCCGATGCGCATGGGTCCGAGCCTACGACGAGGGTACGACGGTCACCGGCCGTCGCCGTCTGACGACCGTGCGCGTCACCGCCCTTGTCGGCGCGTCGTTAATCGAGCGGATCACACATACCTACGTACCGGTGCCAATCGGTGCGAGCTGGGAGATGGTGCATGTCGCGGCAAGTCCGAAACCGTGTGACGGCGACGGCGCTGGGCGGGTTTCTGCTCGGTGCCGCGCTGCTCACGACCGGCACGGCCAACGCCGACCAGGTCGAGGGTGGTGGCCGGCAGGTGGTCTTCGCGGGCGGCGGGGTGCTCGGCCTCTCCTGCAGGTCAACGCCGTCCGTCGAGGTCATGACCGTGCCCGCGGACGGCCGGGTGCGGCTGGTCAACCGGACCGGGCACGGCGCCCGGCTGCGGCTCAACGGCGAGTCCCGGGGCACGATTCCGGACGACGGCTCGACCGAGGTGGTCTTCCGTCGCGGCACGACCGCGGTCACCCTCGATCCCAGTTGCGCGATCACGGATCAGGCGACGCCGGTGCTGGTCACCGCTTCGCCGACGCTGACGGCCAAGCCCGACCCGATTCCCGCGCCGGTGGACACGACCACCGATCCGGCCGATACGCCCACCACGCTCGATGCCCCGGCCGCCACGACGGGCACGCCGACCGACAGCGGCTCCACGCTGCCCGACTCGGTCGCGCCGGCGACGCGCCCGCAGCGGTCGTCGACCACGACCGCCGGGCGGCCGGCGACGATCCGGCCGGGCACGTCGCACGCCGGCAGCGTCGCAGCCCAGGCCGCGACCACGGCGGCACAGGCCATGCCGCAGGGCGGTGCGGCTCCGCGGATCAAGACCAAGATCCCGACCCGGGGTACGGCGGGAGCAGCGGTTCCGGCGTTCTCGGGGATGCCGCCCGGTGACGACAAGACGATTCTTCCCGGCGTACCCACGCTTGATCTGCCCTCGTCGCCGACGGCGGCCGCGCCGGAGCTCCCGGCCGGTCCGTCCTCCGGGATCGTCGCGGCGGAGCCGGTCGCGACGATGCGCCCGCTGCCGGAGTCGCAGCCGATCGGTTTGCTCGCGGTGATCGCCACGGTGAGCGTGCTGGGCGTAGCAATCGGAGTAATTCGGGCAATTGTGTCGCAACGTGCATCTCGGGCAAGCGTCGCGTAGACTACTCCTCAGCAAGCTCCGCGGGGCGGCCGTTCCAACCTCATCGGTGTGGTCGTTCCTCCCCAGGTCCCACCCAGCGAATGCGGACCGGACGCCCCGCGGCTTCCACCTCGAAGGGCCTCGTCTGTGGACGGGGCCCTTTTTGGGCGTCGGGCCGGCTCCGGGTATGCTGGCTCGGTTCGCAACAGGTCTGCCGTGGGCGCCGCCCACGGTTTTCTGTTGCGGGCGACACAAGACCTCCTGCCACGGAGAGACCGTGGCCGTTCAGCCCACAGGAGGTGAGAACGTCTTGCGTCATTACGAACTCATGGTGATCCTCGACCCCAGTCTCGAGGAGCGCACCGTTGCACCGTCGCTCGACACGTACCTGAACGTGATCCGCACCGCGGGCGGCTCGGTGGAGAAGCTCGACGTGTGGGGCCGTCGCCGGCTCTCGTTCGAGATCAACAAGAAGGCCGAAGGCATCTACGCCGTCGTCGACCTGCAGGCGACGCCGGAGGCCGTGGCCGAGCTGGACCGTCAGCTCCGGCTGAACGAGTCGATCCTGCGTACCAAGGTCATCCGGCCCGAGACCCGCTGACGGTCGTTTTTGTCAGGGGGCTCTGGGAGCCTCCTTGCGAAACGCATGAAGCGGCGAGGAGAAGATCATGGCAGGAGAAACCACCATCACGGTCGTCGGCAACTTGACCGACGATCCTGAGCTGCGCTTCACCCCCTCGGGGGCGGCGGTCGCCAAGTTCCGCATCGCTTCGACGCCGCGGACGATGGACCGGCAGTCGGGCGAATGGAAAGACGGCGAGCCACTCTTCCTCGCGTGCAACGTCTGGCGTGACGCTGCCGAGCACGTCGCCGAGTCGCTGCAGCGTGGCGCTCGGGTGATCGTGCAGGGCCGGCTGCGCCAGCGGTCCTACGAGACCCGCGAGGGCGAGAAGCGCACCGTCTATGAGCTCGAGGTCGACGAGATCGGCCCGTCCCTGCGCTACGCCACGGCGAAGGTGCAGAAGATGTCCCGGTCCGGCGGCGGCGGCGGTGGGGGCGGCTTCGGCGCCTCCGGCGGCGGCGCTGGTGGTGGCAACCGGCAGCCCAGCGGCGGCGGAGGCGGCAACAACTTCGACGACCCCTGGGCCACGGCGGCCCCGGCTTCCAGCTCTCGTCCCGCCGCTGGCGGCGGTGGCGGCAGCAACTCCTCGTTCGACGACGAGCCACCTTTCTAAACCCGTACGGGTCATGATTTCAGGAGTCAAGAGCTATGGCTAAGGCTGCGGCACTTCGCAAGCCGAAGAAGAAGGTGAACCCGCTCGACAAGGACGGGATCACCTACATCGACTACAAGGACACCGCGCTGCTGCGCAAGTTCATCTCCGACCGCGGCAAGATCCGCGCTCGGCGGGTCACCGGCGTGACCTCGCAGCAGCAGCGGCAGATCGCCCGCGCGGTCAAGAACGCCCGTGAGATGGCGCTCCTGCCGTACACGGCCACGGCGCGCTGAGGGGAGGCACCGATATGAAGATCATCCTCACGCAGGAAGTGTCGGGCCTCGGCACCCCCGGCGATGTCATCGAGGTCAAGAACGGCTACGGCCGTAACTACCTCCTGCCGCAGGGCTTCGCGATCCAGTGGAGCAAGGGCGCCGAGAAGCAGGTCACGGTCATCAAGCGGGCGCGCGACGCCCGTGAGATCCGCGATCTGGGCCAGGCCAACGAGGTCAAGGGCCAGCTCGAGGGCCTGAAGGTCACCCTGACGGCGCGCTCCGGCACCGGCGGCCGCCTGTTCGGGTCGATCACCCCGGCCGAGATCGTGGACGCGGTCAAGTCCGCCGGCGGTCCGGCTCTCGACCGGCGTCGCCTGGAGCTGACGGCCCCGATCAAGACCACGGGCGCCTACAAGGTCCAGGTCAAGCTGCACCCCGAGGTGACCGCGTCGTTCCCCGTGAACGTCGTCGCCGCCAAGTAACACGCTTCACGCTGAGCGCGCCGGCCCTTCGGGGTCCGGCGCGCTCTGTCGTTTCCGGGGTTTCGCTTGTCAGCTGAGGGATTGACCGGTGATGGCGGAGGTCAGCACGGTCGCCAGGCCGCCGCCCATCACCGCGGCGGCGAGGCCGACACTGGCTGCCTTCCAGGAGCCGCTCGCCCAGCGCAGGCCCACCGCCACGAGCATGCTCAGCACCAGGGACAGGCCGAACTGCGGGGCGGCGCCGGCCAGGGTGTCGAGCGCGTGCGCCTGCTGGCTGCCGTTGAGCACGAGCATGTAGAGCACGAAGAGGACGACCGGCACGCCGTACCAGACGACCGTGTAACCCACGGCCGCGAGCGGACCGCCGGTGTCCTCCTCGAACTCCTCATCCGGTTCGAGCAGGTCGTTCTGCCGCGCCGACGGCGACGGGAGCGTGCTGACCGGGCGCCGCTCGTAGGTGCCGGCGGCCGAAGCCACGGCCCCGCGCGGCGGCCACTGGGTGTCCGGCGGGTCCTGCCACCGAGCTCCCGTACGCTGAATGACCTCCGTGGCGCCCTCGGCGGCCGAGTTTGCAGCCGGGACCTTCACCGACGCCGCAGCACCGTTCTTCGACGGCGGCCGGAACGGCACGAAGTCAGCCGTGCTGATTCGCCGCGACTCACCGTCGGCCAGGTCGCCGTCGGTGCCGAGCTCGCGCCGCCAGTCCCCGGTGCTGTGCTCGCGGTAGGTCGCCGAGCCGCGGCCGGGACCCTCCGCCTCAGCCTCCCGCCACGCCCCCGGCTCACGGGGGCGGATCTCGGTGACCGCGTCGCTGACCAGCGGTGGTTCGCCCTGCTCGGCGCGCAGCTGGTTCCGCCAGGCGTCGGCCCGGGCGGCGGCTTGGGCATCGGCCCGCCAGGCACCGGGCTGGGACGACACCGGCGCGGCCGCCGTGCCGGACACGGGACGCGTGGGTGTGCCGCCGTCACGGCGCAGCGAGTCGGGTCCGGGCACGGACGCAGCGCCGCGGGGCCGCTGGTCCGGCGGCGCGGACATCGGATCGACATCCCGCTGCCAGGCTGCCGGCTGCGCGGAAACCGGGCGGCCTGCGCCGTCGTAGGCCGCTTCATCGAGATCAGGTGCGATGGCCCGCCGGCGCTGGTCGGGCGGCTGGTCGGTCTCCCGCGACCGGTATCCGGGCGCGATGTCCTCGTCGCGGTCCCGGGTCGCGGGCTGGGCGGACACGGGCATGTCCCGCTCGCGGTCCCACGCGCCCGGCTGGGCTGACACCGGCGCGCCGCGGTCCCATGCGCCGGGCTGGGCTGAGACCGGTGCGTCGCGGTCCCACGGGCCGGGCTGGGCCGATACGGGCATGTCGCGCTCGCGGTCCCAGGTGCTGGGCTGCGCTGAGACGGGCATGTTGCCGTCGCGCTGTCGCGTGAGGGCCTGCGGGGGGATCGGCCTGGTGGGTGATTCGCCGTCGCGGCGCCAGATCTCGGGGTCGAGGGGCGGTTCCGCGCTCGCCGTCAGTTGCAGACGCGTCGAACGGGGCTCGGCCGTGCGGCGCCGGCCACCCTGGTCCTCGTCGGCCGGCTCACCGCGGAAGCGCGCGGACTCGTCCCGATCACGGCGGGAGACCGCCTCGCTGCTCTCGATGGCGCGTCGGCCGCCACCGTTACCGCGATCGTCGTCACGGGGACCTCGGCGCGGGCCTCGGTCATCGTCCTCGTCTTCCTCGTCCTCGAGCTCCTGCCGGTGCCACTGGCCGGTGTCGCTGTCGCGCAGCCACACATCCGACTCGGGGTCCCGGTTCCAAGCGCCGGACGCGAGTTCCTGCTGCCAGCTGGTGTCACGTTCGCGCCGGCGGCCCCGGTCCGCGTACTCCCGGGGGGATTCCGGTCCGCGCTCGAACTCCGGGCGTGACCGTCCGCGCGGTCCTTCCGGGCCGCGGGGGATGCCGCCGGTGCGCTGGCCGCCCTCGACGCCTCGCCCGGGCTCCGGGCCGCGCGGCGCGTCGATGTCTCGCCGGTCCCGGCCACGGCGTGGCTCGGGACCGCGGGGGGCCTCGAAGTCACGCGGCGGCTCAGCTCCGCGCCACGGGTCTGCTCCTGGCTCGGCTCCGCGCCACGGCTCCGGTCCCGGTTCGGGGGCACGGTAGGCGTCCTGACCACGGCGAGGGGCCGGGCCTGTTTCGGGCACGCGGTAGGGCTCTTGGTCGCGGCGGGGTTCCGGACCGGCTTCGGGGGCGCGGTAGGGCTCCTGGCCGCGGCGTGGGTCGGAACCGGGCCAGCGCTCGATCTCACCACCGCGCGGCGGTGCCGGGGTCTGGAAGGCCTGCGGCGCCTCGATCTCGCGGCGCCGCGGTCCTGCGTCGGCGCTACGGCCGTTCGGTGCACCCTGCTGCCAGGAACCGGTGTCTGTGCGACCGGTTTCGGGGCCGCGCTGCCAGGAGCCGGTGTCTGTGCGGCCGGGCTCGACTCCACGCTGCGAGGAACCTGTGTCTGTGCGGCCGGGCTCGACTCCGCGCTGCCAAGAACCTGTGTCTGTGCGGCCGGTTTCGGGGCCGCGCTGCCATGACCCGGTGTCGGTCCGCCCGACTTCCGGACCGCGCTGCCAGCTGCCCGTATCGGTGCGGCCATTTTCGGGTCCGCGTTGCCAGGAGCCCGTGTCTGTGCGGCCACTTTCGGGTCCGCGCTGCCAGGAGCCCGTGTCTGTGCGGCCACTTTCGGGTCCGCGCTGCCAGGAGCCCGTGTCTGTGCGACCACTTTCGGGTCCGCGCTGCCAGGAACCGGTTTCGGTGCGGCCGTTGTCCGGTCCGCGCTGCCAAGAACCGGTGTCTGTGCGGCCGGTTTCGGGTCCTTGTCGCCATGAACCCGTGTCGGTTCGGCCGTTGTCCTGCTCGCGCTGCCAGGAGCCCGGCTCGATCCGGCTCTGGCGGTTGCCGACCTCGGTTTCGCGCTGCCACGAACCCGTATCCGTGCGACCGGATTCCACGCCGCGCTGCCACGAGCCGCTATCGCCGTTCACACCCGGGTCGCTGCCGCCTCGGCGGCCGGTGGTGTCTGCGTCGCGCTGCCAGCTGCCGGTGTCCGTACGGCTCTGCCAGCTGTCCGGGTCGCGGTCACGTGGCTGCAGGGGCAGCGGGATGACGCCCGTCTCGGCGGCGCTCTGCGCCCACGGGTCGACTGCTGGGCCCGGCTCCGGGTCGCGGCGCCAGGAGCCGGTGTCGCGCCGGCCATCGGCGCGGGCCTCGTCGCCGCTGCGCCATCCCTCGGCTGCCGGCGGCGTGCGCCAGCTGTCCGTGCGGGGCTGATCCGTGCGGGCTTGATCAGCGCTGCGCCAGCTGTCGGTCACCGGCGGACTGCTCTGCCAGCTGCTCGTGGTGGTGCTCGTACGCCAGCCGTCCGGCGCCGGCGGTTCGGTGCTGCCGCGGCGCCAGCTCGGTGCGTCGGTGGTCGCCGGGTCCTGGAACGCGGGCATGCTGCCGGTGTCGGTGTGCCCCGCCCAGTTGTCGGCTTCGGAACGCGCCGTCCACCCCGTACCCCCGCTTGTGCGAGAGCCCACATCGGGGGCCCGGCGGCGCCCCACCTGGGGCGGGCCGTCGGCCGGTCGCGTCTGTCCGGCGGCCGATTCGCGCCAGGCCGCGCGGTCGTCCTCGCGGACGAGGTGCCGGCCGTCGTCGACGGGTGCCGACCAGCTGCCGGAGTGTGACGTCGGGGCGCTCGGCTGGGGCGTCTGCCAGCTCTCGGCCGGCCGCGCGGGCTCACGCCAGGACGGCTCGGCCGCGGGCCGGGGCGTCTCGGCGAAGGCCTGCCAGCTCGGTCGGCTGTCCCAGGACGGCCGGGCGTCGGGCTGCCGGGGCGGGGGCGCGTCGGCGGGCTGCCACGACGGGGTGGCGCTGGAGGACGTGAACTGCTGCCACGCCGGCCGGTCCTCGCTGCGCGCCGACTCCCACGGTGGGGTCGCGCTGGGCTGACTCTGCCGCGGCTCCCCGGGCTGCTGCCACGACGGGGTGGCGTCCGGAGGCTGCCAGCTCGGGGCCGAGCCGGCCTGGTCGTCGGTCGCGGGAGTCGGCCACGCCGTGCCGGAGATGGCCGGGAGCCGGGTCGGGGCTTCCGCCTGCGGCGGGATGACGGCGTCGGCGTCGCCGCTCTGCCATGCCTCGGTGGTCGTGCGCCAGCCGTGCGTGCCCGAGGCGGAACGCCACTCGGTCGTCTGCCGCCAGCGGGCGCTCTCCGCGGTGGAACGCCATTCGGAGGTCTGGGTGCGCCAGCCGACGCCCTCGGCCGGCAATGCGGGACGGCCGGTCGCCGCTACGTCGGACCATCGACTCACCGTGCCCGAGGACTCACCCGGTGTTTCGGGATTCTGCGCCCAGGCATCGGCCCGCAGCGACCAGGCCACAGCCTCGGGAATCGGCTGCATGCTGCCGGTGTCGGCCGGCGAGCCGGTGCCCCAGACGGTGGCTCCAGGCTCCGCTTTAGCGGACGAATCGGGATCTTCCGGGCGGTTTGTGGGTGTCCAGGAGTCCGACGCGCTTCTTTCGCGCGGCAGGCGGGCTCCGTAGTCCCACTCCCGTTGGTCCACCAGAAAAGCGTGACGTGCGCGCGTCCGATCTGCAATGTCTTGGGACGACAGCTTGCTCACGATGGCGTTCTTTTTATCTCTCCACACGGTGGGGACGACAAAAGTGCTGCTCAGATGGGCGCGCCTCCCGGAATCCCCAGGCGTTGTACACAGGCTGTGCACAGGGCCGCGCACAGGAGGAGGCGGGTTGTCCACAGGTTGTCCCGAGGCTCGTCCACCGGCCCGCTTGGGTCTGTGACGTGCGGCTTCGTATGGTTACCCGCGCCGGATCAGGTCCCTCTTCGTGGCCTGGGCCGACTTTTCCGGTGAATCTGTGGTCCCCGTCACTCACCTGGGGGTCCTGCTCACCCGAAAGTGTCGTACCCGGGCTGTTTGATCACGGAGCAGGAACGACGATGAAGGGGTAGGTCGGCATGTCGATCACCGACGACGCACGACCCGATTCCCGGCCGCAGTCACCCCCAGGAGGTAAGCCCCCCGGTGGCCGCCCGCCAGGCGCCGGTGGACCGCCGCCCCAGACCGGCGGCTTCGACAAGTCACCGCCGCAGGACATCGCCGCGGAGCAGAGCGTGCTCGGCGGCATGCTGCTCTCCAAGGACGCGATCGCCGACGTCGTCGAGATCCTCAAGTCACACGACTTCTACCGTCCGGTGCACGCGACCGTCTTCGACACGATCCTCGAGCTCTACGGCCGCGGCGAGCCGGCCGACGGCGTCACCGTCGCGGCGGCGCTGTCCGACTCCGGCGACCTGCAGCGCATCGGCGGCGTGCCCTACCTGCACACTCTGATCGAGAGCGTGCCGACCGCCGCCAACGCGTCCTATTACGCCCGCATCGTCTCCGAGCGCGCCGTGCTGCGCCGCCTCGTCGAGGCGGGCACCAAGATCACCCAATTGGGGTACGGCACGGGCGGCAACGGCGGCATGGACGTCGACGACATCGTCGACCTGGCCCAGCAGGCTGTGTACGACGTGACCGAGCGCCGGGTCTCCGAGGACTTCGCGGTGCTGGCCGACATGCTCCAGCCGACCCTGGACGAGATCGAGGCGGTCGGCGCCACCAACGGCATGATGACCGGCGTACCGACCGGCTTCTCCGACCTCGACCGGCTGCTCAACGGCCTGCACGCCGGCCAGCTGATCATCGTCGCCGGCCGTCCGGGTCTGGGTAAGTCGACCGCGTCGATGGACTTCGCCCGCAACGCGGCCATCCGGGCGAACTGCGCCAGCGCCATCTTCTCCCTGGAAATGAGCAAGATCGAGATCGTCATGCGCCTGCTGTCGGCGGAAGCCAGGGTGCCCCTGCACGTGCTGCGCTCCGGTCAGCTCTCGGACGACGACTGGACCAAGCTGGCCCGCCGGATGGGCGAGATCAGCGAGGCCCCGATCTTCGTCGACGACACCCCGAGCATGAACCTGATGGAGATCCGGGCGAAGGCCCGCCGCCTCAAGCAGCGCCACAACCTGAAACTGATCGTGGTCGACTACCTCCAGCTGATGTCCTCCCCGAAAAAGACGGAGAGCCGCCAGCAGGAGGTCGCGGAGCTGTCCCGAGGCCTGAAGCTGCTCGCCAAGGAGGTCGAATGTCCGGTGATCGCGGTGAGCCAGCTGAACCGTGGCCCGGAGCAGCGCACCGACAAGCGCCCCCAGCTGTCCGACCTGCGTGAGTCCGGCTCGATCGAGCAGGACGCCGACGTGGTGATCCTGCTGCACCGCGACGACTACTACGACAAGGAGTCCCCGCGAGCGGGCGAGGCGGACTTCATCGTGGCCAAGCACCGAAACGGCCCTACGGACACGGTTACGGTGGCAGCGCAACTGCACCTGTCGCGCTTCGTCGACATGGCGATCGTCTAGCGCGGCAATCACGAAGGCGGAGGCACGGGCGGCCGGTGCCCGGTAGAGAGGCGACTCACCCAGCACGGTGATTTCGGACGGCCGGGCGTCCACGAGGACAACGAAATGGTCTCGGAAGCCCTCCACCGCGACGCCGGCCGGTCGGGTGACGCGCTTCTCAAGCCGCCAGCCGTGCGCTGCCAGCAGGGTGCTGACACGGTCCAAGGCCTCGACGGGGGGCAGATCACCCAGGCCGGCGTGGATCGTCACCTCGAAGCCGAAGCTCTCCTCACTCCAGTTCACCGAGCCGGCCGACCGGCGCAGGGGTCCTGGGTCGTGCGCGGTGAAGACGTCTTGGCCGGGCAGGGCAGTGGTGACCAGCTGGATGAGTTCCTCACGCACGGCGCGATGCGCATCTTCGACGGCGCGAATCATGGCTGCCCAGGACGGTGGAACCGCGGGGTCGTGACGAGCAGGACGTACCGGCAGGGGCACGCCGTCGACGAGGTGTCGCTGCTTGAACTCCTCCCAGGTCGGCACGCCGATGGGCCGGGTCGCATGCCGTCCGGATGTCACCTCGACCTCGTAGATGACGCCGGCTCGAGTCATCGCGGCGTCCGCGGACTCAACGACGGCCTGAGCGAGCTGCGGGTCGTCGTAGACCCGCTCGTCGATGAGGAACGCCGGCCGGAGATCGTCGTAGGCCTCGCCGTACGCGTACAGGTGAAGGCTTTTCCCGGGGTCAGGCATCGCCCGGCTCGGTCCGAAGGACGAAGCCGTTCCACTTGTCCTCGTCCCAGTCGTAGATCGTCGTGCCCTCCGGGAACTCAGCCGTGCCGGCGCCAGGCAGCGCGGCGCGCAGCAGCACGTCGTCGTCATGCACGTGGATCACGGCAAGGTGAGCGGAGGTCGCCAGCGCCTGGAAGACGGCGGTTGCGGCGAGCTCCTCGATGTCGGCGCCGGTGGTCGGCTCCACGCGGCGGCCGCCGGCCTGCCACAGCCGCAACTCCACGTCGTAGGCGTCCGGTGCCTCGAACTCGCCGTCGGGCCGGAACGCCGCCTCGGAGTTGTGCGCGACGACGGGACCGCCGAACTCGCCGTCGACGCCTGGCACCAGGCGGGCGGTGTCAACGAGCAGCCAGACCTGCTGGTCGCGTACCTCGGTGCGGCCACCGATCAGCTTGGCCACGAACTCGGCGACCTCCGCCGGTGACCCGTCGGTCCGCACGAACAGCTGCTCACGCACTGACATTGATGTCTCCCGTGTCACCACGCCACACGACAGAACCTCCGTCGCCCGTAAAGACGATCATGCGCTGCTCAGGCAGCACATCGCGCCCCTGCTGCCGCCAGAACCCGAGCGCGCGCCGGATCCCCCGCACGGCCGCGTCGATCGTCAACCCGACCTCACGGCCGTCGACCACCGCCACGGTGATCCGCGGGTCCTGCCCGAAGGGCTCACGCAAGCGCTTCTCGACCCGCCGGGAGAAATCCGCATCCTTGCGGTCGGGCTTCAGGTCGGGATCCAACCGCTTGAGATCACCGTACGCACCAACGTCGGCACCGTCGGTCCGCAGGAGGACATCGGGGTTGCCGAGGCCGTCGGAACGCCCGTGAGCAGCTTCGAGGGCCCGGACGTCGAAGGACTGGCCGAGGTGTTCGGCCTGCCGGCGTTCGTGCTCGTACTCGAAAAGCTCCAGGTAGTGGGCACCGATGGCGAAGTCATCACCGAGTGCGCCCTGCATCTGGCCGATCAGGCCGTTGATCACCACGGGGCCGGCGTTGGTGGGCAAGCTCTCGCCTGCGACCGGCGCGTCGGAGGTCAGCTCCGGCGGGGGCCCGTTTTGCCCTCCTGGCACATCTGGAGCAGCGTTTCCTCGTGGGGTAGTTCCGTGCTCAAGGCCGGCTCCGCCGTGTCCTGGTGCTGGTGGTCGTTCAGCCTGCGCGCTGCTATTGCCGGAGCGTAGATCCACGCCAGATCCGCCGCGCTCCACAGGATCCTGTTCGTGCCGGTCTACTCCTACGCCTGGGGTGGGCCGAACTCCCAGCCCATCCTCTCGCCCTCTTCGAACATCTCCAGGAGCGTCTGTTCCTTTGGGAGTTCCGAGTGCAGGGCCGCCCGGGCGATCTGTTCCGCCTCCGCGCGATCCAGCGGCCGAGTCCTTCCCTGATAATTCGGGTCGAACAGAAATGTGGCCGCCACGCTCGGGTTGTAGATCCACTTCTTCCGCGGCACGCTCCACAGCACCGCCTGAAGTGGACCCCTCATGTGAACCTCGTAGGCGATGAGGCTCGTCACCGTGTTCAGCTCCGAGTCCGTGACTGCTCGGTAGCCGAACTCCCCGTCCGTCATTGCCATCCCGTGACGTGTCAGCACTGCTGGGGTCTGCTGGGCCTGCTACTGGCGCGGTGGACCGAAGTCCCAGCCCATTGCCTGGCCCTCGTCGAGCATCTCCAGGAGGGTTTGCTCCGTCGGAAGGGGCGACAGGAGAGACTCCTGCGCGATCTGCTCGGCCTCGGCTCGGTTGATTCGGCGGATCCTCTCTCGATAGTTCGGATCCCTGAGGAACGTTCCGGCTTGCTGGGGGGCGTAGATCCACGCCTTCCGAGGTGCGCTCCACATCACCGCTCGGAGGGGAGCCGTCGACTGCACCTCGTAAGCGATCACGCTCGTCACCGCTCCCGACATGTCCGACTTCAGGATCGCCCGATAGCCGAACTCCGCTGCTGTCATCGTCATCCGATCCCATGCTCTCGAAAACATCGGCTCGGACTAGACCGGTCCGATCGAGAATTCTATCGAAGCTTGAGCCTTCACTGTGCAGGTCCCTCAGGTACCTGTGCCAATCCTCATCCCGTTCGGCAACCCACTTCTGGAAGGTCGAATTGACGTCCTTCCAGTCAACGCCCTCGAGTTGTCTCAATCCATGCAAGCTGGTGGGGAGTCGGTCTGCTATTCCCGCATTCTTGTTGATGGCAAGCATGCGGAGGAAAGCATCGACCTGGGCGGCAGTTGGTGCCGCCGGGTGCCGCACTACCTCGTAGAGTGTATGCGTAGCCGCTCCAATAGACCGTGATAGCTCGGTCGGGAACTGCAACTCGTAGATTACACCCTGCGGGTCGACGACAGTGACGTTGAGTCCATTGTGGCGTCCATCTCCGCGCCAGAAGTTGACGACCTTCTTGAAGTCGTGGCCCCGGCTCCGTAGTTCCGCTATAGCCGTCAGGGCATGCGCGTCATATCCGGCTTCAGGTAGCTGAATCGAGAACCGCACCCGGTCCTTGGTATTGCTCAAGAACGTTTCGGGCGAAATTTCTTCCGCTTCGAACTCGGCGGCGAAGGCACGGGCAAGTGAGGACTTCGTCTTATAAGAATGCTCGACGCCGACGAGTTGGGCAGCGCCGTCGCCGAAGGCATCGTTGATCGATGCGACCACGTCTTGGAGAGTCACCTGCAGCCGGGCGGCGTCCTTCATGGCCTGGTCGACAGAGCCTTCAATGAGGGCTCTGTGCTCTGGCTCCAGCGCCGCCAGCTGACGGCGCTCCGCCTCGCGTGGATCGAAGTCCTCGGCGACCATCTCGGACACCGGAATTCGCGGCGGTTTGGCGCCGCTGGTGCCTGCCGGCCCCGCTAGCGACTCGTTACCAGGCGCTACCGGCGAGGTGGACCGAAGGTCCAGCCCATCCTCTCGCCCTCCTCGCACATCACTCGGAGTGTTTCGTCGCTCGGAAGTTCCGTGTGGAGGTTCTCCACTGCGATCTGTTCCGCCGCGGGCCGAGTCACCTGTTCCCGGCGTTCCTGGTACTTGTCGTCGTACAGGATCGGGACTGCCAGACCCGGAGCGCTGATCCAGGCTCTCCGCGGGACGCTCCAGATCACCGCTTGGAACGGGTTGTCCAGTAGCACCTGGTAGGCGACCAGGCTCGTTATCGTTCCTGATAGATCGAATCGCAGGATCGCCTGATAGCCGAACATCCGCATCTTCATCCGTGTCGTTGAGCGGTCCAACCTCGGTTGAGTCGCTCTGCTCATCCACCGACGGCTGCGGATCCTGCTCGGCCGTATCGCCCTCGTTCGCTGCTCCATCGTCGGCCGGGTCAGCGGGCGTCGCGCCGGTCGGCTCCAGTGACGATCGGCTCCACAGGCCGGCCTCGTGGTACGGCAGCGGCGCCGGGCGGCCCTGTCCGTCCACCACCACCGCGTCCATCGAGATCACGTTGCCGTCGTTCTTGACTCCCGCGTGGGAGTACAGCGGCGTTTCCTCCGACAGGCGGCCCGTTTGTGGATCCAGGAACAGGATCGTGCCGTTCTGGTTCACCGCTGCCCACGCGTGGGCCGTGCCTTCCTCCGAATCCGTCACGATGAATGCGAAAGCGCCATGGCCCGCGTTGTACAGATGGTTGTGCAGATTCGTCATGGCCGTGTCCACAGCCTGTTTCGCCTGCTGCGGGTCCAGCCCACCCACGTACGGGCACAGCCCCTGGAATTCACCGCCGACGGTGTCCTCGATGCGGGCCAGGCCTCTATCTTCCGCACCCAATGGGCGTGTCGGGTCGCCGTACGCGTATGAATCGAATGTGCGCGGCGCCGAGACGCGGGGGCGACCGTGCACGTAGGTCTCATACAGGGAAAGCACGCCGTCCACGCAATTGATGCCGCGGGTCGGGTCGGCGGCCGGGCCGCCGTCATTCACCAGGCCGAACCAATTCCCCTGCCGGGGATCGGCCAGGCGCACCACCCGGCCGTCCGCATCGCGCGGCATGGCATTTTCCAGATCAACCTGATGTACGGCGAGAGGCGCGCGCAACCCGCCCCGTTTCCCGTACGGCCGGCTTTGGTCGACCGGCGGCGGAATGCCGTCGCCGGTGAGCGCCGACTGATCCCCGGTTTCGACCCCGCCCAGCGCCATCGTGCCGACGTCGTCGTTGATCCGCACCCAGTCCGCCGGCTCGACCTCGACCCGCTCGGGCGCGAACTCCCCGGCCAGCACCTGCCGGGCCCTGAGCTCCAGGTCGTCGGCGTCCTCACTGGTACGCCGCGCCTCGGCCCGAAGATGCTCGCCGAGCAGCGTCGAACCCGACGCCAGGGCGGCATTCGCCTGTATGCCCAGGTCGAGCACCTTGGCCCGCTGCCCGTCAGCGATCCGCACCAGATAGTCGGCATACTCGGCGCGCCGATTGTCCTCGTGCGTGGCGCGCGCATGCTGCATGTACTCGCGGTACGACTTCCGTTCCCGCGCGTCATGCTCGGCCAGCCGCACCTGCTCAAGCCACTCGGCCCGGTCGGGGTGAATCCCGGCCGTCTGATTCGGCGTGCCGGATTTCAACGCCTCGTCGATCGGCGAGTCCGGATCGGTGGGGTTCGGGTCGGTGGAGTTCGGCGTGCTGCCGTGCGTCGGCTGCCGGTCGTCGCGGGGAGCGAGCGCTTCCGCGATGCGATCCACCGGCGCGGGCCTCGGGGCCAGCGCTTCGGCGATGCGGTCGACCGGGCGTCGCGGCGATGGGACCGGGTTGGGAGCGGGCCGCGGCGTGACGGGCGGCTCTGGTGTCGGCGGCGTCGGGCTGGGCTGCGGGTCAGGTCCCGGTCGCGGATCGAACGGCGGAACCGGCTCGGCCTGGCTGACCCGGCCGAGGTCGTCCGCCAGCAGGGCGTCTGGCGTCTCCAGCCGGGGAGTCGGCGTGGGCTCGACAAGATCGAGAGCTGGCGACGGAGAGGGGGCGAGCAGCCGAGGCGCCGGCACCGGGTCGGGCGCGGGTGCAGGCTGCGTCGCGAGATCAGGCGCAGGTGGCGATGCAGACCAGAGCGCCGGCGCCGGGTCAGGTGCGGGCGAAGGCGCAAGGTCAGGTGCGGGCGAAGGCGCAGGGTCCGGAGCAGGTGAGGGCGGCGGAACCGGCGAAGGCGGCGGCCCAGGCGATGGCGACGGTGCAGGCGCGGGGCGCGGCGTCGGCGAAGGCGTAGGCCCAGGCGACGGCGAGGGCCCCGGGAAAGGACCAGGCGACGGCGAAGGAGCAGGCTGCTGCTGGTACGCCGACGAGTAGTAGATAGGCGCCGGCCGCGGAGGCGGAGGCGGCAGAGTCGTCTGCTTGGGCCGCCACAGCCCATCCGGCCTCCCGTTGAACGGCATCGGGTTCCCCCGCCCGTCCACCACCAGCGCATCCAGCGCCACCACGTTCCCCGCGTCGGGACGTCCGAGATGGCCGTACAAGCTGGTGCCCGGGGGCGCGACCCGGCCCGATTGCGGGTCCACGAACAGGATCTGGCCGTTCTGGTTCACCGCCGCCCAGGCGTGCGCCGAGCCGCCTTCCCACGCGTTGACCAGGAACGCGAACGATCCGTGCCCACCCGCCAGCAGCTGCGCGGACACGTCACCAAGCGCCTGCTGGATCTTCTGGCCGGCGACCGCCGGGTGGTCGCCGCCCACACCCGCGCACAGTGACTGGAACCGGCCGCCGGTCGCGTGCTCGACGCGTTCCGGGCCGATGTCCTCGCCGTACAGGGGCTTTGTCGAGTCGCCGTCCGCGTAGCCGTCGAACGTTCGCGGGGCCGAGACCCGCGGCCGGCCGTGCACGTACGTGTCGAAGAACGACAGCACGCAGTCCTGGCAGTTGATCCCGCGCGTCGGGTCGGCCTTCGAGCCACCGTCGTTGACCAGCTGGAAGTACGGCGCGCGCGGGTCGGCACCGCGTACCGGATCGCCGTTGCCGTCGCGGGGCACCGCGCTTTCCAGGTCGATCTGGTGTTGGGCGAGCGGCTCGCGCAGGCCCGCCCTCGTCCCGTAGGGCCGGGTCGCGTCGATCGGCGGCGGATGATCGTTACCGGTGAGCATCGACCGGTTGCCGAACGTCACCGCACCGCGCGCCAGCCGGCCGCGGTCCTCATTGGCCCGATGCCAGTGCTGCGGCGCGACGTCGGTGATGGTTCCGGGCGGCGGCCGCCACGCCGGGTCCTTGAGCGCCGCCGCCTGCGCCTCCGCCCGCTCGGCCTCCGCGGTCGCCACATCGACGTGAGCCTGGAAGAACGCCGCCATGTGCGGATCGAACTTGAGGAAACGGGCAACCCGGGCAGATCGCCGTGCGCTGCGGGCCCGGCGGCGCGCGCTCTCCGCCTTGCTCTCGATCGCGTCGATCACTTCCTGACGACGGTGCGCCGCATACGACTGGCGGAGCCTCCGGGCGTACCGGAGATAACCGTCCACTTCGGTCTCCGGCGCGGCCGCCGTCTGCGGCGCCAAACCGCGGCCGGGACCGGCGCCGACCACGATCGCCGCCGGATCCGTCGAGGTCGTGCTAATTCGCGACGGTACGTCCACAGCCCCGTCCCGCGGCCCGGGCACCTGCGGCGGTCGGGTGGTCGGGTTGCTCGGCGCAGGTCCACCGGAATCGGTCCGCCCCGGAAGCAACCCGGTCCCGATCCCGCTGGCCGCCGGCGCAGTGACATCAACTCGAGCTGTCCCCGGCACCGAGGCCACCCCGACCGGCGCCGCAGAAGTCCGCGGTGACGTGGAACCGGGGTCACTGCCAGCAGGCGTGCTGCCCTCAGGACTGGTCCGAGGCGACGTGACAGTCGGACCCGTCCCGGCGGGCGTGGTGACGTTCGGGTTGGTCCCGGCGGGCGTGGTGATGTTCGGGTTGGTCCCGGCGGGCGTGGTGATGTTCGGGTTGGTCCCGGCGGGCGTGGTGATGTTCGGGCTGGTCCCGGCGGGCGTGGTGATGTTCGGGCTGGTTCCGCCGGGCGTGGTGACGTTCGGGCTGGTCCCGCCCGGCGTGGTGATATTTGGGCCGGCCGTGGCGGGCGCGGTGCTGTTGGGACCGGCCGTA
This sequence comes from Actinoplanes sp. NPDC051405, assembly GCF_055586185.1. NCBI lineage: Bacteria > Bacillati > Actinomycetota > Actinomycetes > Micromonosporales > Micromonosporaceae > Actinoplanes > Actinoplanes sp. NPDC051405. Next base: position 181,239 of record NZ_JBVJIR010000009.1, on the reverse strand, counting down.
GTCGGCGCGGTGCTGTTGGGACCGGCCGTAGAGGGCGCGGTGATGTTGGGACCGGCCGTAGAGGGCGCGCTGATAGTGGGACCGGCCGTAGCGGGCGCGGTGCTGTTGGGGCCAGCCGTCGCGGGCGCGGTGATGTTCGGGCCGGGCCGAGTGGTCGAGTTCAGACCGTTGGGCGACGTGACGTTCGGAGAGGTGCCGGTCGGCGTCGGATGCGTGCCATTGCCGACAGGCCCAGCCACCGAGGGGTTGGATGCGGCGCCGTTCGGCCGGCTCCCAGCCACGGTGTCCGGGTGCGAGCTGAGATCAACCCCGGAACCCCGGCTCGCGGAAGGCGTGGTCCCACTGCTCGACGTATCGGTTCCGAAGGGAGACCACGGACTGAGCCCACCCGCGGCCGCAGCGGACCGGGGGCCTGCGCTGCCCGACACCCCATCGCTTGAGGAATACCCGCCAACCGGACCCCCGCTACCCGCCGCCGAGGTCGAGGTCCCCGCCACCGAGGCCGGCGAAGGCCCAACTGCGGAAGGCGCCGAAGCTCCAGCAACAGAAGGCCCAGATCCAGAGGCCAGAGACCCGGCGGGGATCGACCCACCACCGGAAGAACCAAGCCCACCCGGCGCCATCGACCCAGGCGTTCCGCCAAGCGACCCAGACCCAGACCCCGCAAGCCCGCCAGGCGAGCCGGCACCCGCGCCATTGCCTGAGGAGCCCGAGGACCCCGAAGACCCGGAAGACCCGGAAGACCCGGAAGCAGCCGTATCCCCCGCGAACGAGGAAGGCGCATCAACCGGAGGCGCAAGGCTCGAAAGATTGACCCCACCAGAGGGCGCCGGAGCCGAATAAGCCACCGAAGTCGACTCACCCGAACGAGCCGAAGACCCCGACCCACCATCTGCCGATACGGACACCGCCCCAGCCGACGAACCACTCGATCCACTGGCGAATGACGTCGGATCGGACGAACCAGACAAGGGAGAAGGCGAACCGGACAAGGGAGAAGCGGGACCGGACAAGGGAGAAGCCGGACCGGACAAGGGAGAAGGCGAACCGGACAAGGAGGAAGCCGGACCAGGCAACGAGGAAGCCGGACCAGGCGAGGAAACCGACGACAACGGCCCGGACTCGTCGCCCGACCCCGGCCCGAGAGACCCCGGACCACCAGGCACCCCGAGATTGCCGACCTGATCAGCCAACCCGTCCGCGAAGCCCGTCCGCGCGCCGTCCATCAGCGACCCACTGGCCCCCGAGCTCGCCGACTTGGCGACACTCTCCAGATCCGGCAGATCCCCGCTGACCGCAGCCCCGCCGAACTCCCCGAGCACCTCCGCGGCCATCCCACGGGTCATTCCCCCGCCACCGTGGCCACCCTTGCCGATGCCGGCCCCACTCGCCGCGAACCCACCGGCGAATCCGCCGGCCGCCGACATCCCGAGATCCCGTACGTCGAAGCCGTGCGCCCGCCCGGTCGAGTTCTGGTACGCCTGGATCGCCCCGTTGGTGGCGATCTCCTCGCGCATCTCGTCGAAGCCCTCCTTGAAGGCTTCCTTGCCGAGCTTCTTCAGCCCCGCCTTCGTGGTCAGCTGCTTGGCCGCCCGCTGCCCGGCCTCCTTCAGCGACTGCTTGATCGCCTTCTTGCTGAGCTGCTGGACCAGCCGCTTGAAGATCTGCTGGATGGCCAGCCGGGTCGCCGCGATCAGGCCGCCCGCCACCGGGGACGCCGCACCCAGGGTCAGCGCCACGGCGACCGCCATGCCGATCAGTTCGATCAGGAACAGGCCGATCTCGATCCAGGCCTCGAGTTTGGCGCCTTCGATGTCGCAGCCGCATTCCTCGACCAGTTTGCCCAGCTCGTCGGCGATGGCCAGGAGCGAGTTGAGCGGCGCGTTCTCGTCCGCGGACAGCTGGTCCCAGGCGCCCTTGAAGGCCTGCGCGCCCGCTCCGCCGTACCCGGAGAGCACCTGGCCGGCCGCGTCGTAGGCCTCGTCGCGCGGCTCGGCCAGGCGTTGGGCCAGCGCGTACCAGCGGTCGGCGACGTCCCAGGTCGTCTTCTCGTTGCCTTCCGGCCAGTCGAAGCCGACCACCCATTCGAGCGCCTCGTACGCCCAGCCGGGCACGTCGAACGGCATGTAGTCGAGCGGGTGCGGGATGGGGCTGGGCAGGATCGTCACGAGCGTGTCCTGTACGTCCGCTCCACCTGGACGGCTGCGTGGTGGTCCGTCTCGGTGGCCTCACGGACCGTGTCGACCACCGCGTCGCCCAGGCCCTCGACGTACAGGCCGAGCTTTTCCCAGGCCAGCAGCACCTGCTGCTCGATCGGGCGGTAGTTGTTCTCGAAGGCCTGGCCGATCTCGTCGGCGCCCCAGGGGCGCTGGCCGCTGAGGGCGGCGAGCTCGCCGCCGGCGCCGGAGCGTTCCGCGGTCAGGTGCTTGCCGGCTGCCGCCAGGTCACGGCCGCCGCTCAGCACGCGGTCGGGGTCGAGCCACAGTTCCTCAGCCATTGCCGTCCGCCTCGCGCATGATCGCGTCCTGGCGGCGCAGCAGTGAGCCGAAGTTGTTGTCCCGGATGAACTGCATCGGGCCCGAGTCGGCCGGCAGGTAGCCGGACATCATTTCCTGCACCTGCTCCGCCACCTGCGCGGCCGCCTTCTCCGTGGTTGCGACGATCTTGCGGCCGAGCTCGGCCGCGTCCATGTCACGGTAGATCCGCCGATCCAGGCGCAGGTCGATCAGCTGACCCCGAGGGCCCACCGTCGCCCGGATCAGACCGTCCTCGGATTCCGCGGTGACCTGCAGTTCCGCCAGTCGCCGCTGCATGTCGTCCATTCCGGACCGAAGCCGCTGGTACTGCCCGTACACGTCGTCGAAGCGCGCTCGCAGCGCGTGGTTGGCATCGCGATCCGCCATGTCCGCCACGGTCGTCCTCCCCCGGCACCCGACCATCGATCGAGGTGACCCTACCGGGCGGCGCGACGCGTCGTGGTCCGGTAGTTTCACCTCCGCACACGGATGCGGGGCGACAGGGGTTCAGATGATCACGCGGGAGGACGCCGAGGAGATCGCCGCCGGCTGGGCGCGCAGCGAGACCGAGCGCCGGGGGTACGAGTGCCTGCCCATGGTCTCCGAGTTCGACCTCGGTTTTGTGGTCTGGACGAAGCAGCCGCCCACCGTGCTGCCCATCCCCGGTGACGGCGCCCGCACGGTCATCGACCGCCAGACCGGTGCCCTGTCCACCTATCCCGGTGTGCCCGCCGAGGTGATCGCCGACCTCTACCGCACCCACCAGCCAAACGTGGTCGCCCAGCGCCGCACGGTCGATCCCGAGGTGGAGCTGCGCCGCAACGCCCGTCGCCGGCCGACGCCCACCACCGCCGCGCACCTGACCGTCGACGGCCGGCTGTTCATCGCCCGCGGCGCGAAGGGCGACCAGGAGATCGACCATCATCCGCTGGTCCGCGCCTATCTGGGGAGTCTGGAGCCCGGGCGGACGGTCCGCGGCACCGAACGCCACGCCGAGCTGATCGTGCTCTCCGACGCCCTGCACGAGGCGGACCGGCAGCGTGGTGAGCCGTTGACGCTGGACGAGGCCCGCGCATGGTTGCGCACCGCCGACTTCGAGGCCTACTACGTCCGGGACCGGGGTGACCCGCTGGGCGCGACCGCGGCGCGGCCGTGCGAGTCGTGCATCCTGACGCTCGTCGACTTCGCGCTGCTGCCGTGGTCACATCTGGCTTTTGTGGAGCCCTTCCGGCCGTACTCGGAGAACATCGCCCAGCCCGGTCGCTTCCCGGACCCGGTCGCCGGGGCCCTCGCCGACGCGGGCTGGCGCCCGATGCAGCCGGTGGTGGCCGAGGTGCTGGCCGACGGGATGATCGACGACGTGGTCAACGTGCCCGGCCTGCGGTTCCGGCACGTGCCGTTCCCGGCGGCCCGGGCCGCGATCATGGATTTCCCGGGCATCTTCTGCGGCCTGCGCGGCCCGGGGGTACGCCGCTGGGTCCGCTGGCTCAACCTCGAGCCCGTCGCGGCGGCGCACTCGGCGGACGTGCTGGGTGAGTTCGCCGAGGTGATCGGGGCGCCGCTGTTCCCCCTCGGCGTGGAGGCCAAGGGCGACGCGATCGTGGCGATCGACGAGCGCGGCCGGTTGTTCGCGCTGGACCAGGGCGGCGAGTGGTTCCTGGGCGAGACCCTGGACGAGGGCCTGCTCAGCCTGCTGACCGGCGACGGCCCGGCGGAACGCGTCCGCGACGACGGCACCTGGTAGGTCGTCAGCTCAGCAGCGGGAAGAGCTCCACGCGATCGCCCAGCGCTTCGCGGTCGTCGGTGGTCAGCCCTTCGCGGCCCGAGCACTTGAGCAGGGCTTCCGGCTCGGACCAGTAGTCAGGCAGGCCGTCGCCACCGGCCAGGCCGTCCACGGTGGACATCGCGATCGCCACGGCCTCGGGTGCCGGGTCGGGCGCGTCCGGCAACGACACGATCAGGTCGAGGTGGTGGATGACCGCCTCGGTGATCAGCGTGGCGATGAAGTCCGGGACCGGGAGCACCAGATTCTGCGTACGGATGACGCTCGTCGGGTCGGCCTGGCGGGCCGCGTACCCGGCGGCGGCGACCGTCTCGGTCCAGCGCTCGACGACGCCGTGCGGCCGGGTGAAGGCCGCGGCCGTGCGGCGGACCCACTGGGCGTGCGCGATGGCGCCGGTCTCGCCCGCACCCGGGAACGACCGGAAGTAGGTGACGAAGTCGGTGTCCGGCGGACCGTCGGCCGGCGTGGCCAACGCGACCAGGGCCCGCTGCGGATCGAGGCTCAGGTGCAGCAGCAGGTCGCAGATCGTCCAGCCGCGGCAGCCCGACGGCAGCAACAGGTCGAAGTCGTCGAGATCACGGACGACGGCCGTCACGCCGGCATAGGCGGCGGTCAAGGCCTCGGCGAGGGCGGCGGGCGCGGGGAGTCCCATGACTCAGCACCCTGGCACGCCGCGAGCCCGCCCGCATCCAGAAGGCGCGGGCGGGACTGCGGCTTGCGCGGGCCGGCTCAGCCGAAGAACTCGTTCAGGAAGCCCTTGTGCTTCTTGCGGCCGCGGTAGTGACCGTGGTGGCCCTGCTGGCGGTAGTGGCCGTGGTATCCGGCGGCGTACTGCGGCTGGGGCGCGCCGTAGGGGGCCGCGGCGGGGTACGCCGGCTGGCCGTAGGCGGGCGGCGGCGGAGACGCGTAGCCACCACCGTGGGGCGGCGGGGGCGGCGGGGCGTAGCCACCCGGCTGCGGAGCCGCGGGCGGGGCCTGCGCGGGGCGAGGGGCGGCGGGCGCTCCTCCCGGTCCGCTCCAGTTGGCCTCGGCCTCGAAGAGCTTCTCCAGCTCACCCCGGTCGAGGAAGATTCCCCGGCACTCGGTGCACTGGTCGACCGTGACGCCGCTGCGCTCGTAAACCCGCATCTCGCCATGACACTTCGGACAGGTCATCTGCATCTCACAAACGGTACAAGGCTGTGTCTCCGTGTGGTGCCGTACTTGCTGTGGGTCTGCTGAGTGCTGTGCCGAGGGCGGGCACCCAGACCAGCAGGGCCAGGGGGTAGAGCAGGTATCCGAAACGGGTCGTGGGCATCAGCAGGATCGCGGCCAGCAGGCCGTACCCGCAGAAGAGCGCAGCCGCCGCGGCCGTGTGCGGCGGCCGGCGGACGAGCACGACGGCGATCGCCAGGGCCACCGCGACCAGCAGGCCGATCGCGACATAACGACCGCCCGGCACCGCCTGGGTGATCAGGTAGCCGGGGAACGGCGACTGGGCCGGACTGGTCACCAGGCCGTGCCCGAGCGGGAAGCGGATCACGTTCTCGACGAACGCGTTCCCGTCGACCAGCAGCGCGGGCATCAGCGTCAGGAGCGGCAGGCCGAGGGCGCCGGGCAGGAAGCGGCGGCCGTTGCCGGTGGTGAGGGCGAGGACGGCGAGAACGACCACGATCGGCAGGGCGAAGAGCTTGAGGGCGGCGGCCGCGCCGACGGCGAGGCCCGCGGCGCCGTAGCGGCCGCCCGCCCACAAGGCCAGGGCCAGCAGGGCGAGAGCCAGGACCGGCAGGTCGTCGCCACCGGTGGCCAGGGTCAGGGCGCAGATCGGGAGTACGGTCGCAACCTGCACCGCTCGCACCAGGCTCGCGCCCCGCGGCAGCAGCCGGATCGCCACGATGAGCGCAGCCGCGGTCGCCACCGCGAACCAGACCCGGGCGTCGGTCCACCAGACGTCACCGAAGGCGGCGCGCGGCAGGCCGAAAACGGCCATACCCGGCTGGTACGGCGCATACCCCAGCAACTGCTCACCCGGCGGCAGCGCGGCGATCGCCTCCGGCCCCAGGTACGGCGTCCCGGTGCTCGCCAGCCGCTCACCCATGTGCTCGACGACCAGCACTTCCTCCTGCGCCCGGTCGGTACGCCCACCGGCCCGCTGCACCGCCTCGATCACCAGCGGCAGGATCGCCGTGCCGGCCCAGGCGGCCCAGGTCAGCGTCATCCGCCACCGTGGCCGCCGCAGCACCAGCTGCCCGGCCACCACCAGGAACGCGCCGAGGTAGGCCCAGGCGGCAACGGCACCCCAGGCCCGGTGCGGCAGCAACGTCGAGGTCAGCGCGGTCACCAGGGCGAACGCGGCGGCGAGGCCGTACAGCGCGGCGTCGGCGGCGAGGCCGTCCCGGGCCCGGTCGAGTCGCGCGAGCAGAGTCACGCGGGCAAGTGTGGCAGAGAAGACCTGCCCTGCCCCGGCGTCCGGCGCCGGGGCATCCGGACGACGGACCCGGCCGGATGCAGAGCCCCGGCCAGCACACCTGGACGTCCGCCGGAACCGCGCTGCAGCGTGGCCAGCAGCCGCCCGGAACGCATCGGACGCGCGAACAGGTGGCCCTGCCCCGCGACACAGCCCAGCTCCCAGAGCGCGAGACGCTGCGGCTCGCTCTCGACGCCCTCGGCGACGACCGTCAGGCGCAGGCTGCGCGCGAGGTCCACGGTCGAGCGGACCACAGCGGCGGCCTCGGACGAGGTCTCGACCGCCCGGACGAACCCACGGTCGATCTTGAGCTGGTGCACGGGCAGCCGGGACAGCACCGAGAGCGACGAGACGCCGGTGCCGAAGTCGTCGAGGGCCAGCCGTACGCCGGCATCGCGCAGCTCGTTGAGCGCCCGGTCGACGACGTCGAGCTGGCTCAGGGTGAGGGTCTCGGCCAGCTCGAGCACCAGCCGGTCGGCCGGCACGGCGTGCCGGCCGAGCTGGGCGAGCACGGCGGCCGGGAAGGTCTCGTCGAGCAGGCTGCGCGGCGAGACGTTGACCGCCACCGGCAGGTCGAAGCCGGCTTCGAGCCACATCCGGTACGCGGACAGCGACTGCTCCAGCACCGCGTTGACAAAGCCCGGCAGCTGCCCGGAGCGTTCGACGGTCTGCAGGAACTGCGTCGGGGTGAGGTGGCCGTGCTGCGGATGGTGCCAGCGGGCCAGCGCCTCGGCCGAGATCACCTCGCCGCTGCCCAGGTCGACGATGGGCTGGAAGTCCACGGTGAACTCGTGCTCGGCCACCGCGCGGGACAGCTCCCCGCCCAGCATGAGCCGGCCCACGTCGGCGGTGTCGCGCGCGTGTGCGTAGGTCGCCGTCCGCTGACCGCCGCGTTTCGCCTGGTACATCGCCACGTCCGCGCGGCGCATCAGCTCCTGGACGCCGCCGCTGCCGGGGGCCAGGGCGATGCCGCCGGCCGCCTGCACGGTGAGCTGCATGCCCTCGACCTCGATCGGCCGTTCCAGGCTGTCGAGCAGCACGGTGGCCCGGTGCGCCGCGACCGCGGGGGTGGGCAGGCCGGTGAGCAGCAGCGCGAACTCGTCGCCGCCGAGCCGGGCCACCAGGTCACCGGGCGCGGCCGCCTCCTCGAGGCGCTTGGCGACCTCCCGCAGCACGTCGTCACCGGCGGTGTGCCCGAGCGTGTCGTTGACTTCCTTGAAGTGGTTGAGGTCGATCAGCAACAGGGCGAAGATGCCGTCGGTGTTGCGCGCCTCGAAGATCGTTCTCGCCTGTTCCAGCAGCTCGCGGCGGTTGGCCAGGCCGGTCAGCGGGTCGTGCGCGGCGGCGTACGCGTTCTCGGCGTTGATCCGCTTGAGCTCGGCGTAGGCCCGGGCGTTCTGCACCGCGGTGTAGAGCGAGGAGGCGAACGTCTGGAGTTTGTACTTCTCGGAATCGCTCAGCTTGACCGACTTGCGGAAGAGCAGCCGTAGTACGCCGATCCTCTCGTTCTCCGGGCCCCGCAGGTCTTCCTCGATGACCTCCCCGGTCCGAGCGGGCGCTTCGGTGGCCGGTCCCTCGTAGGAGATCCGGCTCGCCGAGCCTCGCACCAGCCGCGGTGGACTGACGTCGCGTAGCTCGATCTCGGCACCGTCAGCCGAGAACAGCTCGGGAACCCGGGTCACAGCCGCGTGCAGGACCCCGGTGAGATCCGTGACGTTGAGCTGGCCGGTGCTGGCCGCGAGGCGTTGCCAGGCCTCCTGGTCGACGCGTTGCCGGATCTGGTTCTTCGTGGCGAACTGCAGGGCGAGCATCGCCGGCACCATCGCCGCGATGAACAGGGGCTCGCTCTTGACCACGTACAGAACCAGCAGGGCGACGGCGACATTGATCAGCCGGACGACCGCGACGACGTCCCAGTTGCGCTTGAACGACTGCAGCCACGACGTGCGGGTCGCCAACGCCACCACAGTGTGGGAGAGCAACTCGTCCACGACGGCGTAAGCGAGCGAGGCCAGCACGAGAGCGGCGACGAGACGGGGCCCGAACTCGACCGCGAAGGTCAGGTTCGTCGGTGGCCGGATGCCGGCCAGGTTCGCGGCGGCGCCCGCGGCCGCGGCGGCGAGCACGTTCTTCGCGACACTGAAACTGATCTTGAGGGAGTCGCGCAGGAAGGCCTTGGCGATCAGGATGCCCAGCGCCGTACAGATCAGGGCCAGGGGCAGCGGCACCGTGGCCACCGCGACGAGGATCGAGCCCGAGGTCGAGGTGAAAGTGTGGTGGTCCGACCGGACCCGCATCTCGATGAGCCGGGAGGTGGCCGACGCGACGATGACGGTCAGTGCGGTGACATAGAGCAGTTGTCCGGGCGCGACAGCGGTGAGGGCGCCGGCAGCCCAGATCAGGCAGCACAGACCCCCGAACACGACGAGACCGACATACAGCCGGAGCTGCCTGTCGGTCTTCGCGTCGTTCACTGCGGACTTCCCATACCCCATGGTGACCTGTCGCCCGTACGGGCTGTCAATGGCTGGGTCTACCTGGGTGACGGTACCGGCTTCAGCTCCACTCGTGCTCACGCATCGCACACCTCCGCTCCCGTGAATGCGCGGCGGCCATTGTGTGGCGCCGGCGCGACGAATTCCTTAGATCTGAGCTCGCGTTTCTGACCAAAGGTTAGGAACGATGAGCAGATCTGTGAAGAAGGATTTGTCGCTCGTTTCACGAATTGCGAGTATCGCGACGAATGTACCGAATGTGTAGCGAAGGAATAACGCTCCGCATGCAATCGGTATGGCTGGGTGCCCCGGTCCCATACCGGCCAAACGTCGGCAAATGCCCTGCTCCGGTGGTGGGTGGTCGAAGTGAATGTACTTCTGTCGACGCGGCTTCGCTGCGGTGAATAGCGCACGATGGCCCAATTCACCGCGCGGAACGGATTGCGAATCAAAATGGCTACGCAAAGTTGGTGATCGCTGACGAAGCGAGAGGATCCGCGGGGTTAATAAGGGACCGCACCGCCACCCTCGATACGCTGTACGGGTGACGAACGCAGCGAAAATGACGCATGTCGACGCCCATGGGGCCGCCCGCATGGTGGACGTGACGGCCAAGGACGTGACCGAGCGCCTGGCCGTCGCCGCCGGCCGGCTCAGCACGACGCCGGAAGTCGTCGCTCTGCTGCGCGGCGACGGCCTGCCGAAGGGTGATGCCCTCGCCGTCGCGCGGATCGCCGGGATCATGGGCGCCAAGCGCACGCCCGACCTCGTGCCGCTGTGTCACCCGATCGGGCTGCACGGGGTCACCGTCGACCTCAGCATCACCGACACCGGCGTCGACATCACCGCGACGACCAGGACAGCCGACCGCACCGGCGTCGAGATGGAGGCGCTGACCGCCGTCGCCACCGCCGGGCTGGCGCTGATCGACATGGTCAAGGCCGTCGACCCGGCGGCGAGCATCGAAGCCGTACGGGTGCTGCGCAAAGAGGGCGGCAAGACCGGCCAGTGGCTGCGCCCGCAGGACCGCTCGTGATCCGCGCCCGCGTCATCGTCGCCTCGAACCGCGCCGCGGCCGGCGTGTACGCCGACACCAGCGGTCCCCTGCTCGTCAACGGGCTGCGTGACCTGGGCTGCGAGGTGGACCCGGAGCCGGTCGTGGTGCCCGACGGCGAACCGGTGGCCGAGGCGCTGCGAGCCGCCGTCGCGGACGGGATCCAGGTGGTGCTGACCAGCGGTGGGACGGGTGTCACTCCGACCGACCGGACCCCCGAGGCGACCCGTCCGCTGCTCGACTTCGAGGTGCCCGGGATCGCCGAGGCCATCCGGGCATACAGCAGGGAAAAGGTGCCGTCGGCGGCGTTGTCCCGCGGCCTGGCCGGGGTGGCGGGCCGCACGCTGGTGGTCAACCTGCCCGGCTCGACCGGCGGCGCACGCGACGGCCTGGCCGTGCTCGGGCCGATCCTTGTCCACACCGTCGCCCAGATCGGCGGCAGCGACCATAAGCTCTCGGGGTGAGCGCAGACAGCATCCCGGTCGACTGGGACAAGGCACGCACGTTCGGATACGAAGCCGGCCGGGCAGTGGCCGGTCCTGCCGAGGATGTGCCGCTCGCCGTGGCCGACGGCCGTACCCTCGCTGATCCTCTGGTCGCGCTGACCGACCTGCCCGCGTTCCCGACGTCGAGCATCGACGGCTGGGCCGTCCGCGGCGCGGCGCCCTGGCGGCCGACCGGCCGCGTGCTGGCCGGCGGCGCGGCGGCCCCGCTCACCGCCGACGGCACCTGCGTCGAGATCGCCACCGGCGCGATGGTCCCCGAGGGTGCCGAAGCCCTGATCCGCGTCGAGGAGTCGACCCGCGACGCCGAGGGCCGGGTCAGCGGCGCACCCCGCCCCCAGCCCGAGTGGCGGATGCCCGGTGACGAGGCCCGCCGCGGCGAGCAGCTGCTGGCGGCCGGCACCCCGGTCGACCCCGCGGTCCTCGGCATGGCGGCGACCTGCGGGTACGACCGGATCCCGGTCCGCCCGCAACCCCGCGCGGCCCTGCTGGTCTTCGGCGACGAGCTGCTCACCAGCGGCCCACCGGGAGCCGGCCGGGTCCGTGACTCGCTGAGCCCGCTGGTCCCCGCCTGGCTGCGCCGCTACGGCGCGACTGTCAGCCCCGGGGCGGTGCGCGGCCCCGTGCGGGACACCCTCGAAGCGCACGTCGCCGCGATCCGCGAGGCACTGACGATCGCCGACGTGATCTGCACGACCGGCGGCACGATGAACGGCCCGGTTGACCACCTGCACCCGGCCCTGGCCGAGCTCGGCGCGGAATACGTGATCAACACGGTCGCGGTCCGCCCCGGCTTCCCGATGCTGCTGGCCAAGGTGCCGTCCCCGGACGGCCGCTACCGTTTCCTGGCCGGCCTGCCCGGCAACCCGCAGTCGGCCGTGATCGCCCTGATCACCCTGGTCGCCCCGCTGCTGGCCGGCCTGCACGGCCGGGAGCTGCCGCCGCTGCGCAAGGTCGAGCTGACCACGCCGGTCCCGGGCCGCGGCGGCTTCACCCACCTGGCCCTGGCCGCCCTCGACCAGGACGGCCGCCGGGCCACCCCGGTCGGCCACGTCGGCTCGGCAATGCTGAGAGGCCTGGCCACCGCCGACGGCTTCGTCGTGGTTCGCCCCGACACCGAAGCGGCCGCCGGCGACCTGGTTCCGTTCCACCCCCTGCCGCTGTATCCGGGAGAGCGCCCGTGACCACCACCGAGACAGTCCGGATCGCCGAGGTCCACGACACGACCCTGGACCTGGCCGCCCACGAGAAGGCCGTGGCGGACCCCCGAGCCGGCGCGGTCGTGTCCTTCCAGGGCGTGGTCCGCGACCACGACGACGGCAAAGGCGTGACGCTGCTGGAATACGAAGGCCACCCGACCGCGGCGGCGGTGCTGCGCGAGGTGGCGGAAGAGATCGCGGCCGACCCGGATGTCTACGCGGTGGCGGTGTCGCACCGGGTGGGAGTGCTGGGCATCGGAGACGTGGCGCTGGTGGCGGCGGTGAGCACGGCCCACCGGGCGGCGGCGTTCACGGCGTGCGCGCGGCTGGTGGACGAGGCCAAGGCCCGCCTGCCGATCTGGAAACGGCAGGTGTTCACCGACGGCAGCGAGGAGTGGGTGAACTGCCCCTGAGCATCGGCGGGCAGGTTCGCCGGTTCACCTCCACCGGGCGCGGCTCAGCGGCCCGGGTCGCGTGGCGGGGGAATGGCTGTCGCCGGCAGCGGACCACCCGGCCGGTTGCTCGCCGGCCCCACCCGCCGGGCAGGACCCGGGCTGGCGCCCGCCGGACCGCCGCCCGCCGAGCGGCCGCCACCTCCACCGCCCAGACCAGCGGAGGCCGGCTTCCGGCGTGCTCCAGGAGAGACCCGCCCCAACCACCGATTGATCGGAAACGCCGGCGCCACCCCCGGACGCCAGGGCAACGCGTTGACCAGCAGAATCAAGGCCAGCGCATAACAGTTGTCCGAGAACGAGTCACGCAGACTCCACATCGGAGCCAGCACGAACAGCAGATACGTCATCCCGGCGACCACTGCGAAGGTCATCCCAGGCCGGCGACCGGGCGGCCGCCGCTGCGACGTCACCCGCCGCCGCGCCGCCGCGTCGATCAGGATCAGCACCGCCGGCAGGATCCAGATCAGTTCGTGGGTGTCGGTCACCGGGCCCACGATCGCCACCGTCAGCCCGACCAGCGTGAACGCGGCGATCTCGTCCCCGTCCGCGTGGGCCGCGCGTGCGCGGATCAACCCGACCGCGATCAGCAGCAACGAGAACGACAACCACAAGAGCACCGGCGCTGTCGCGGAGTCGTAGATCCGGGCCAGCACGCCGGCCAGCGACTGGTTGGCGATCGCGTCGACCGGCCCGGTGCGGTCGATGCGCCACAGCACCTCGCCGAGCCAGGCGGCAGTCTCCCGAGGACTGATCAGCCAGGCGGCAAGCGCCGCGCTCAGAGCGGTGCCCGTTGCGGTCAGCGCTGCCCGCCACTGTTTGGTCACCGCCAGGTACACGATGAAGAAAGCCGGAGTCACCGCCAGCGCCGTCGCCAGCCCCACCCCGAGGCCGGCCCAGGCGCCGGTCGACCATCCGCGGCGCAGCAGGTCGCCCGGGGTGCGGCCGCGCGGCGGTGAGGATGCCGGCCGGCCCGGCCACCACGCCGCCCGGCTGAGCGCCCACGCGCTTCGGCGCAGCGCCACGATGTCCGCGGTGACCAGGCCGAACGCGAGCAGGTCGAGCGTGCCGAGCCCGAGGGCGGCGCGTACCGGCTCGATGGTCAGGGCCAGGGCGCTCGCGGCCAGCACGACCGGCCAGGGGCGGCGGCCGTAGCGTCGTGCCACCGGGCTGACCAGCGCGATCATCGACAGGCCGAGGGCCGCCACTCCGGCGAGGGCGGTCAGCCAGCCGGCGAGCGGCAACGGCAGGAACACCGCGGGGGAGACGACGAACAACGCCGGCGGTGGCAGTGCGGTGCCGAGGTGGGTCAGCGGCGAGCGGTACGCGTACAGGCCGTCGCCGGCGAGGGCGTGGATGATCGCCGCCCGGTCCACGGCGAGGCCGCTGAAGCCGTACCGCTGGGCGATCGTGGTGATCGCGGCCAGGATGCCGACCCACGCGAGCAGGACCACCAGGCACCTGGTCGTGGCCGGACGCGCGGCAGTCCGCCTCGCGGGCATGGCGCGACCTCCCCGTAGCTCGACCCGGCGGCACGGCGCCGGTCTCGAGCGCGCCGCCGCCCTGGTGCTTCGACGGCTTAACGCCGGGCGAGCCCGTTAGGTGATTTACCCGGGGATCTTGCGCGCGGCGGCCGCGGAGACAGTGGCGATCTTGGCTTCGCGCCGGGCTGTCCGCACCGCGCGGCGCACCGAGCGTTGCGAGCGGTCCACCGCGTGGCTGGTCCGATAGCCGATGCCGGGCTTGCCCTGGGTGTCGACGGCGGCGAGCAGCAGGCCGCCGAGCAGACCGAGGTTCTTCAGGAAGTCGGTCTGGTGCTGCGCGCGCTGCGGTTGCGGATAGGTCCAGAACGGATGCCCGGCGAAGGTGGTCGGCACCAGGCCGGCGGCGAGCGCGAGGGCGGCCGGCCGGGTGAGGCGGCCGCTGGCCAGCAGCAGTCCGGCGACGACGTCGGACGCGGCCTTGGCCCGCACGAGGTCGCGCGCTTCGGTGGGCAGGCGCGGATCAACCTTCTCGATCAGCGGCGCGACCTTGTCGGTGATCCGCTTGGCCGCGGTGACCTTGGCATCCGGGTCGAGCACGACGCGGAGGCCGCTGACCACGAAGATCGCACCGAGCATGGCACGGGCTGCAGTACGCACAGGCTTCATAACCCTCGTTATACCCGGATCCGCGCCGGTGTGCCGGGTGAGTGGTGGACAGGGCTCCTGACCGGCCACCGTAGGCTTTCCGAGCATGACAGAGGTGCGGATCGAGCAACCTGAGGATGCCGACGGCATTCGCCGTCTGCTGGAGTCGGCGTTCGGCGGTGAGGCTGAGGCCCGGCTGGTCGCGGCTCTGCGGCCGACCCACGCCTGGCTGCCCGAGTTTTCCGTCGTCGCCGAGGAAAACGGCCGCCTGGTGGCGTTCGCGCTGCTCAGCAGGGTGATGGTCGGGGGCGAGGAAGCGCTCGCGCTGGGGCCGGTGGCCGTCACGCCCGAGCGGCAGCGACAGGGGCTCGGCACCAGCGTTGTCCGGGACGCGCTGCGGCGGGCCACCGAGGCGCGGGAACGGCTCGTGCTGGTGCTCGGCGAACCGGCGTACTACCGGCGGTTCGGGTTCGTGCCGGCTGCGCCGTACGGGATCACCAGCGAATGGTCCTCGGCCGGCGACGCCTGGCAGGTCCTGGCCCTGCGGCCGGTCGAGGCCCGCTACCCGTCGGCCTGGCGCCTCGTCTGAGCCACGCTAGGGCTGGGTGCGCAGATACCGCCCGAAGTGCGGCACGGTGAACGCCACCGTCCCCCGCTCGCCCGAGTAGATCAGGCCCTTCTTGATCAAGGCGTCCCGGGCCGGCGACAGGCTGGCCGGGCGCCGGGACAGCGCGGCGGCGATGTCAGCGGTCGGCACGGCGGCGTCCATGTCGTTGCCCGAGTCGCCGGAGAGGGAGGCCATCGCGCGCATGTACTCGCGTTCGGCCGGGGTGGCGCGCTCGAAGCGGGAGCCGAAGAAGCCGACCGCCAGCTCCGCCTCGGCCTCCGGCGCCGCCACCCGGACGTCCTCCGCGGTCACCGGCGACGTCGGCGCGTGGTCCCAGGTCGCCTTGCCGTACGCCTGCACGAAGTACGGATATCCGCCCGACTTGTCGTAGAGCAGGTCCAGCGCCTTGGGCTCGTACTCGACGTCCTCGCGGGCGGCGGGCGCGCACAGGGCCAGGTCCGCGGCGATCCGGTCGAGGCGGTCGATGCGCTGGTACCGGAAGAGGCGCTCCGAGTAGGACTTTGCCGCGGACAGGACGGCCGGCAGGTGGGGCAGGCCGGCGCCGACGACGATGAGCGGTGCGCCGAGCTGGGACAGCTCGTGGCAGGCGGCGCACAGCGCGGACACGTCCGTCGGGCCGAGGTCCTGCATCTCGTCGATGAACAGGGCGATGCCGGTGCCCACGTCCGTGGCCAGCGACGCGGCGTCGGTGAACAGCTCGACCAGATCGATCTCGATGTCGCCGGAGTCGGCGCGACCCCGGGCGGCCGGCACGTCGATGCCGGGCGTCCAGCGGTCGCGCAGTTTTGCCGAGGAGTCGTTGGCCCGCAGCGCGAAGGCCTTGAGGACGGCCAGCACCTCGTCGACCCGTTCCGGGTTGCGGTGGTGCGGGGTCAGCTCGCGGATCGCCATGTGCAGCGCGGCGGAGACCGGGCGGCGCAGCGACTGATCCGGCCGCGCCTCGATCTTGCCGGTGCCCCAGAGCCGGCCGATGGCGGCCGAGCGCAGGGTGTTGAGCAGGACGGTCTTGCCGACGCCGCGCAGTCCGGTCAGGACCAGGCTGCGTTCGGGACGGCCCCGGGCGACGCGTTCCAGGACGACGTCGAAGGCGTCCAGCTCACGGCCGCGACCGGCCAGCTCGGGCGGGCGTTGGCCGGCGCCGGGCGCGTACGGGTTGCGGACCGGATCCACGGATAGCACCGTATCGGGCTCTCTAGCCGAAAAGCTAGAGTTCGCAATCGAACGCTCTCTACGAGTGTCTAGCGTCAGCCCTAGAGAGCGCTAGTCGACCCCATACTCCTTGAGGCACAGCACGAAGTCGAGACTGTCCAGCTCGCTGTCGTAGAAGTACCACTTCGTGTACTTTTGAACCTTGCTGCACTTGGACTCGGCGTCAGCCTCGCCGGTGGTGCGGCCGTCGACGCGCCTGAGCACCTGGTAGGTGCCGCTGGCGCAGGCCACGATCTTGAGGTCGGGGCTGTCGTCCGCCGTACCCTCGTTGCGCACGCACTGGCCTTTGCCCACGAAGCGCGCGTCTTCGCTGCTCTGCGGCTCGGGCACCGAGCCGTTGGTGGCGCTCGCCGACGCGGTGGGCTGGGCCGACCGCCCGGCCTCCGGGTTGCCGGCCCGCTGCACCAGCCAGCCCGCGGTCGCCAGCCCGCCGATGATGAGCAGAGCGAGCACGACCACCAGAGCGATGATCGGAGTGTTGCGCTTGCGCGGCGGTGGCGCCGGCGGCTGCTGCCAGACCGGCGGCACGCCGTTCATCGGCGCCACGGGATAACCACCGTGGAAGCCCGCGGAATTCTCCTGCGAGGGCGGCACCGACATCGGCTGGCCACCCCAGGCCGTCTCGGGCACCGGCGACGGATGCGTCGCGGCGTCACCCCACGGATCGGCCGGCTCGGTGTACGGCTCGTCGGAACCCGGCGGTCCGCCGGCCGACCAGCCCTGGCCGGGGTAGGGGCCGTTCTGCGACATCGGGGTTCCTCCAGGCGCGGGTTCGCTGTACGCCACCGTAGCGTGCACGCCCGGCTCGTTCTCTCCCGGAATCGCGCCGACCTGGGCTCAACTCGGCTACAACAGGGCCATTCGCCTCGTCTGTCGGCAACGCGACCCGCGCGGGGGACGCCGGACCACTACCGTTCAGCCCCATGTCGTTCACGGTGACGGTTTGCGCGGCGATCTTCGGCGGCGCTTCGGCCGCCTTCGTCCCCCGCCTGGCGCACCGCCTGGCGGTGCCCCGCGGCAGCCGGCCGCGATCGACCTGCGCTGACTGCACGGCCGATCTACCGACCTGGGTACGGGCGGGAGCATCGTGCGACTGTGCCCGGGCACCGGTGTGGACCTTGACGACAGGTGCGCTGGTCGGGGGCGTGCTGGGCGCGACGATCGGGCCGGCGCCGCTGCTGGTGGTGCTGCTTCCCGCGGCACTGCTGGGCATCCTGCTGGCCTTGATCGACCTGCGCTGCCTGCGTCTGCCGGACCCGCTGGTGGGGTTGCTGGCGGTCGGCACGGTGTTGCCTCTCAGTGCTGTCGCTCTACTGACCGGCGAGCCTGCTGGTCTTGTGCGGGCGACTTTGGGGGCTCTGCTCAGCGGCGGTGTCTATCTGATCGTCGCTTTGCTGCCCGGCGCCGGGCTGGGAATGGGTGACGTGAAACTCGCCACGGTGCTCGGTTTCACGTTGGGGTTCGTGGGGTGGCCGGCCGTGGTCGTCGGGCTCATGGCACCGCATCTGATCAACGGTCCGGTCGCGCTGATGCTCTTGCTCGCCGGGAGAGCAAAACGCCGGACCGCTCTGCCGCTGGGGCCGGCTCTGCTGACCGGCGCGCTGCTCGGTTGCCTGGTCACTTAACTACCTGTCCCAGCTCAGAGGAGGCGCAGCTGGCGATCCTTGGGCCGGGACGGGACGGCGTCACCCATGCGTTCGAACAACCCCGCGTCGATCGCGTCCAGGAACGGTGTCGGTGACTGCTCGCGCTCCTTGCCGTGCCGGAAGCGCCGCGCCGCGTGGCTCACATAGAGCCGATCCTGCGCCCGCGTCAGCCCCACGAAGAACAAACGCCGTTCCTCAGCCGTCTCGTCATCCGTCGGCTTGCTGCCCGGCCAGCGCAGCGGCAGCAGCCCGTCCTCGCAGCCGACCAGGAACACGACCGGGAATTCCAGCCCCTTCGCCGCGTGCAGGGTCAGCAGGTTGACCGCCTCCGCCCGCGGGTCGAGCGCGTCGACCTCGGCGCCCGTGGCGATCTCCTGCAGGAAGCGGGTCATGTCCTCGCCGATCCGGTGGGCGAGCGGCATCAGCAGGTCGGCAGCCGTCCAGACGTCCTCGGGCGCGAGCTGCTCGGCGTCCAGGGTCGGCGCCGCGTACCGCTGAGCCAGGACCTGCGCGGTCAGCTTGACCCGGGCGGCCAGCGATCCGCCCAGGCCGTCGGCGTGCCGCAGCTCGCGCGCCAGCACCTGGACCCCGGGCCGGTCCCGCAGGCGATTGTGCGACCGCTTCTGCACCGGTACGCCGGCGCGAGACAGCGCGTCCACCACAGCCTGAGCCTGGGAGTCCGTGCGGTAGAGCACCGCGATGTCCGCGAAGGACAGGGTGCCCGGCGCGACCGCGCGGGAGTCGATGCGGCCGGAGTCGAGCGAACGGTGCGACAGGCCACCGACCAGCTCGTCGACGGTACGGACGACGAAGTCGGCCTCGTCCGCCACGCTGCCCGCGAAGTAGCGACCGACCAGCGGCGACTCGGGGTTGACGCGGGCCGGGTCCAGCCGGCGGCCCTGCACCAGCGTGGTCGGCGCGATGGCCTGCACGGCGGCGGCCAGGATCGGCGCCGACGAGCGGTAGTTGCGGGTGAGCCGGACCAGCCGGGCGTCGGTGAAGTCGCGGCTGAAGCGCAGGAAGTAGCCCACGTCGGCGCCGCGGAAAGAGTAGATCGCCTGGTCGGGGTCGCCGATCGCGCACAGGTTGCCGTCCGCCGGGGAGAGCAGGCGCAACAGCTCGTACTGGGTGTCGTCGACGTCCTGGTACTCGTCCACGAAGATCCACTGCCAGCGCTTGCGGTACCGCTCGACCAGCTCCGGCTCGTCACGCAGCAACGCGACAGGCATCGTGAGCAGGTCGTCCAGGTCGACGAGGTCCTGCTGACGGAGCAGTTTCGCGTACGCATGGTCGTCGTCGCCGGCCTGCTCACGGGCCGCGGCGCGCTCCGCGTCGTCGGCGATCCGCCAGCTCGCGCCGAGCCCGGCCGCCTTGGCGTTCTCCTTGAGAATGGTCAGCCCGAGCGAGTGGAACGTGCCGACCGTGATGTCCTCGGCCACGTCCGGGATCAGCGCGTCGAGCCGGTGGCGCATCTCCTCGGCGGCGCGCCGGGTGAAGGTGATGGCCAGGCAGCGCTCGGGGAAGACACCCAGCTCAGCACAGAGGTACGCGATCCGGTGCGTGAGCGTGCGGGTCTTGCCGGTGCCGGGCCCGGCCACGATCAGCAGCGGGCCGCCGGGCGCGGAGGCCGCCACCCGCTGCATGGCGTCGAGGCGGTCCAGCAGCCCGGTGCCGACCTCTTCCATGCCGGCCAGCATCGGCTCGAACGGCTCGTGCGGGCTGGCCGGCGGGGGCAGCGGCGGCGCCTTCTTCTTCGGCTCCTTGGCAGCCTTCGGGACCGGGGCACGGCCGATCGCCGGCTCGGCCTTGCGCTGCTGCGGCACCGGTACGGGGATCATGTCGAACAGCGTCTCGGCCTGCGGAGCGCTCTGCTTGTTGCGCAGTTCGCCGGGCTCGAAGAGGGTGATGACGCCGTACTCGCCGTCGTACCCGGAGATCCGCCGCACGTCGCCGCGCCGCAGCCGGTCGATGGCCTCGCGCAGCTGCTCGCCGCCGGCCTGGCCGATGTCGTCGAGCGGGACGTTGCGCAGGATGTCGAGCTCCGCGCCGAGGCCGGCGACCACGTGGTTGAGCTGGCCGTCGACGGTTTTCGACTTCGGGCCGACGCCGTTGATCTCGCCCAGGATCTCGGCGAGCTGGATGAGGTGCACGACCTGCTGGTCCCGTTCGCCGCCGTCGGTGCGGTCGGCCAGCTCCTCGACGCGGTTGAGCACGCCGACGGTCAGCGGCTTGCCGCACTCGGGGCAGCGGCCGCCGTGCTCGCGGGTCTGCTGCGGCGCCCAGTTGATGCCGCAGGCCCGGTGCCCGTCCGCGTGGTACTTGCCCTCTTCGGGGAAGAACTCGATCGTGCCCGCCAGGGTCTCGCCGGCCTTGATCGCGAAGTAGTCGGGGGCGCCGGTGAAGAGCGTCGCCTCCCGGGCCAGCGCCGCGGGCGAGTGCGCGTCCGAATTGGACACGAGCCGGTAGCGGTCGAGGCTGGAGACCCGCCAGTTCATCGCCGGGTCGGACGAGAGCCCGGTCTCCACGGCGGTGATGTGTTCGGCGAGGTCGGCGTAACAGTCGGCGATGGCGTCGAAGCCGGATTTGGAGCCCAGCGCGGAGAACCACGGGGTCCAGATGTGCGCGGGGACGAGGTAGCCGTCCGGGCTGGCCTCGAGCACGATCTCCAGCAGATCGCGGGAGTCGAGGCCGAGAATCGGGCGGCCGTCCGCGGTGAGGTTGCCGATCCGGCCGAGCGCGGTGTTGAAGCGCGCGGCGGCGGCCAGGTCCGGCATGTAGATCAGGTGGTGGACCTTGCGGGTGCGGTCGTCGCGTTTGTAGATCGTGGAGATCTCGACGCTGAGCATGAAGCGCGCGTCGGTGCTGCTCTGCAGGATCGGCGGCAGCTTGCGGCTGACCTCCTGCTCCGCGTCGGCGCCGAGCCGGTAGAGGCCGGGCTCGTCGGCGGGGACCAGATTTTCCCGGAGGTGGTCGAACCAGGCGGGATGCGTGAAGTCCCCGGTGCCGAGCACGGCGATGCCCTTGCGGCGAGCCCACCAGGCCAGGTTCGGCAGGGTGAGGTCGCGGCTGCAGGCCCGCGAATACTTGGAGTGGATGTGCAGATCCGCGACGTATGTGTCCGCGGTGACCGAGGACCCTGCGCTAACCGAGGGCACGCTGCATCCTGTCACGAGCGCCCGGCGCGCCACGAGCCGCCACGCGCGAAGTGACATAACCGATCCACGATTGAATCCTGCGGAGATGTGCCCCGTGGCTCAGCGCAACCCCCAAGATTCACTGCTAAGGGGTACGCAGCTCGATGACAGTGACCTGCGGCGGCGCGCCCACCCGCACCGGCGGACCCCAGAAACCGGCCCCGTTGGTGACGTAGACCGGCACACCGTCGACCGTGCCGAACCCACTGACCACCGGCTGCTCCAGCTTGACGAGCAGGTTGAAGGGAGCCATCTGACCACCGTGGGTGTGCCCGGAAACCTGAAGGTCTACGCCAAACGGAGCAGCGTCCCGGGCGACGACGGGCTGATGAGCCATGAGCACAACCGGCCGGCTGGTGTCGCGGTCCCCGAGGGCCCGTCGCAGATCAGGCCCGTCCCCGAAGTCGGCGCCGCCGATGTCGTTGACGCCGGCCAGGTCGAGCCCGTCCAGCTCCAGCCGCTCGTTCCGCAGCGGCTTCACCCCGAGCCGGGCCACCTCGGCGACCCACTCCTGGTAACCGGAGTAGTACTCGTGGTTCCCGGTGACGAAATAGGCGCCCCGGCGTGACTCGATGTTCGCGAGCGGCGCGGCGGACCGGCCCAGTTCGGCGACACTGCCGTCGACCAGGTCTCCGACGATGCAGACGATGTCGGCGTTGACGGAGTTGATGAGATTGACGATCCGGGCGGCGTGATTCGTGCCGGTCAGCGGGCCGAGGTGGATGTCGGACACGACGGCCAGCCGGGTGCCGTCCATGGCGCGGGGGAGCTTGGCGATGGGGAGTTGGAACCGGTCGAGCTGCGGGGGGCCGAGGGCGGTCTTCACGCCGTAGCCGGTGATGCCGGCTGCGGTGAGCCCGGCGAAGATCGCGGCGCCGCGGGCGAGGAGGAGCCGCCGGTCGATGCCCTGCGAGCCGGATGAATCGGTGGTGACCTCGGGCTTGCTTGCCCCTTCAGGGTCCGTATCGGCCGCGAGGCCGTCACCGGGCGTGGGCCGGGCGGCTCCCGCACCGGTCGTAGGCGGCCCGGCTGCAGCCGCAGCGGCCGGCGTGAGTCCAGCCGCTCCCGCAGTGGCCGGAGCGGCCTCGGCTGCTTCCGCGGCGGCCGTGGTGCGTCCGGCTGCTCCCGCGGTGGCCGGCGTGGGTCCGCCTGCTCCTGCAGTGGCCGTCGTGGGTCCGGCTGCTCTCGCGGTGGCCGTCGTGTGTCCGGCTGCTCTCGCGGTGGCCGGCGTGGGCCCGGCTGCTCCCGCAGCGACCGTGTTGTTCCCGGCTCCCGCAGCGGCCGTCGTGGCTGTGGCCTCGGCACCAGGGCCGGTTTTGGCCGGACTGGCGGACTTGCTCGTCGCCCGGATCCAGAGGTTGATCACCAGGCGCGGGATCTCCAGGACCGCCAGCGTCACCAGCAGGTAGAACATCAGCGCGATCCAGAGGTACCCCGGCCAGGCCAGCCACTCGACATAACCGGACCGCACCCCGATCAGGGTCGCCGGCACCAGCACTGCCAGCGCAATCGCCACGAAACCGCCGAACCGGCGCACCCGCCCAGCGCGGAACGGGTCCCGCACCAGCCGCTTCCACAGGTAGAAGTGGATCAGGCCGATGACGACGATGATGAGCGCGACGAACGCGATCAAGCTCAACCCCCAGCGAACGGCGGCAGGACGTCCACCGTCGCGCCGGCGGGCAATGCCGCTTGTCGATCATGACAGGCGAGTCCGTCCACCAGGAAGCTGGCCGCCTTCAACACCATCGCGAGCCGCTCGCCGTGCCGCTGCGCCAGAACCACGGTGAGGTCCTCGAGTGATCCGGCCGCGACGCTTTCCGACGAACAACCAGCAGCCGCCCGCGCCCCCGCGAAGTACCTGATTTCCACCAGGCCCGCACCGCTCGACACGTCAGCCCCCGATCGCTGACATCGGGCGGACCGGCTGCAGGAAGGAGGGGTCGTCGATCCCGTGACCCGCTCGCTTGCCCCACATCGCGGCCTGCCAAGCCTTGGCGATGTCCGCGTCCGGCCGCCCCGAGCGCAGCAACCCGCGCAGGTCCGATTCCTCCGTGGCGAACAGGCAGTTGCGGACCTGGCCGTCCGCGGTGAGCCGGGTGCGGTCGCAGTCGCCACAGAATGGCCTGGTCACGCTGCCGATCACCCCGACCCGGGCCGGATTGCCCGCCGCGTCGACGTAGCCGGGCACGAGCCAGGTCTCGGCCGGCGCTGTTCCACGTGAAACCGAATCGGGTAGCAGGCCGTACGGCTCGAGCGAGGCCAGGATCGCCTCAGCGGTCACCATCTCGTGCCGATCCCACTGGTGCTGAGCGTCCAGCGGCATCTGCTCGATGAATCTGAGCTGGTAGCCGTGGTCGAGCGCGAAGCGCAGCAGCGCCGGAGCCTCGTCGTCGTTGACCCCGCGCATGAGCACAGTGTTGATCTTCACCGGGGTGAGTCCGGCCTGGGCTGCCCCGGCCAGGCCCTTCAGCACGTCGGCATGCCGGTCGCGGTGGGTCAGCTCCATGAACCGGGCCGGCGACAGAGTGTCCAGGGAGACGTTGACGCGATTCAGGCCGGCGTCCCGCAGCGCACCCGCGAGCCGCTCAAGCCCGATGCCGTTGGTGGTGATGGAGAGCTTGGGCCGAGGTTTGAGCGCGGCGGCCGCGGCGATGATGCCCGTCAGCCCTCGCCGGATCAGCGGTTCGCCGCCGGTGAACCGTACGTCGGTGACGCCGAGCTGCTCGACGGCGATCCGGATCAGGCGGCTGACCTCGTCATCGGTGAGCTGCTGCTCGCGCGGCATCCACGCGAGGCCCTCCTCGGGCATGCAGTACGAGCAGCGCAGATTGCACCGGTCGGTCAACGACACCCGCAGGTCGGTCGCGACCCGCCCGAAGCGGTCAGCGAGCACACTCATGTCGACTCCTCGCCCCGCTGGTAGGCCACGTGGGCAGGAGCTCGGTGCCACCCGGATCGCCCGGCACGCTCGCTCACTGATCGAACGTAGCGCTTGGAGATGACATTTGGCGTCGCGCGTTCTGTGGTCCGGGGCACGCTGAGCGCTCAGCTCCGCAGTGCGGCGTCGGCCGTGGAGCGCACTGAGCTGCGGTAAGCCCCGCCGAACGCCGCTGTGTGCACCAGCAGGAGGTGCAACTGATGCACGGGTACGCGCTCGCGCCAGCCGTCCGCCAGGGGCCACTCCTCCGCGTACGCCCGCATGATCGTCTCCAGGTGCGGCGCCCCGCCGAAGAGCGCGAGCTGCGCCAGGTCGGTCTCCCGGTGCCCACCGTGCGCAGCCGGATCGACCAGCCAGGCCCGCCCGTCGGCGCCCCACAGGACGTTCCCCGGCCACAGGTCGCCGTGGAGCCGGGCCGGCGCTTCGTCCCCGCCGTACCCCTGGATCCGCTCGATCACCTGCTCCACAACCGCGACGTCCGCCGGCGGGACAGCGCCGCTGTCGGCCGAGATCTTCAGGTACGGCCGCAGCCGCCGCTCCGCGAACCACGGCCCCCACGGCCCGGCGGAGGGCGTGTTGTCCTGAGCCAACGGCCCGATGAACCCAGGCCAAGGCGCGCCGAAGGTATCCGCCCCCCGGCGATGCAGCCCGGCCAGCTCCCGCCCGAACCGCTCGGCGGCAGCCGGGGACGGCGGACCCGAGTCGATCCATTCGAGCGCGAGCATCTCCGGAAGCGCCACCAGCACCTCCGGGATCGGCACGGTCCCCGTCTCGCGAAGCCATTGCAGACCCGCGGCCTCGGTCGCGAAGAAGTGCTCGGGAGCGCTGCCGGACGGCCACGTCTTGGTGAACAGTGACGCGCCATCGTCCAAGGTCAGGCGGGATGCGGTGCATACGTCACCGCCCCCGACGGGGGTTTCCCGGATCCGCTGGTGGGTGAGAAATGTCGGGAGATGCTGGGGGTGCGCGCGCAGGTACGCCAGATCCACCGCCTTATCTTCCACTTCGGGTTACGGCGTGCCCGGATCGGAGTCAAAATGTCGGCATGACACCTGTCGCGGTGCGTTCGTACCGGCCGAGCGACCACAGCGCTGGTCGCCGCCTGTGGTCGGAGCTGACCAATCAGCACAACCAGATGTACGGCGATGCCGCCGACGATGCCGGCGCGGGTTTCGAGGAGTACCTCACCCGGCTGGATCTGAGCGGGCTCTGGGTCGCCGACCACGCCGATGACGGGGTGATCGGCCTGGTCGGGCTCATCATGCGCGGCCGCGCCGGTGAGGTCGAGCCGGTGGTCGTCACCGGCTCCCACCGGCACAAGGGGGTCGGCCGCAAGCTGCTGCGGCACGTCGCGGCGGAAGCGAAGAAGCGCAACATGGTCTCGCTGACGATCTCGCCGTCGTCGCGCAACGTCGACGCGATCCGCAGCCTGCACGCGGCCGGATACGACGTGGTGTCGTCGATCGAACTGACCATGGACCTGGACCGGCATGCCCATGACTGGCAGCAGGACGGGCTCGAGTTGCATGAGTTGCAGTTTCGTTCCTGAGCCGAGGTCGTGGGGGACGCCTGTGGATAACCCGGTTATCCACAGGCGCCGGGTTTGGCAGGCGGCGGCGGGCTGAATTCGGCCACGCTGCCGGGCATGAAAAAGCAGATGGTCAGTTCACCGGCCGAGCTCATCTCAGCCGTGCCGTTCCTGATCGGCTTCCACCCGGCGGACAGCCTCGTCGTGGTGGCGATGCAGGGCACGCTCATCACCTTCGCCGTGCGCATCGACCTGCCCGAACTCAACGCACCCGAGGAAGAGGCCCGGGCCGCGGTCCTGCACCTGGCAACGGTCGTCCTGCGCCAGGACGCCGAGGCGGTCACGATCATCGGGTACGGCGAAGAGCCCCGCGTGGCACCAGCAGTGATGCGCATCGCGGACGCATTCCGCAAGGCCGGCGCGGCGGTCGTCGACGAGCTGCACGTGGAAGACGGCAGGTTCTGGTCATACCTGTGCACGGACTCGACGTGCTGCCCACCGGAGGGCCAGCCGTGCGAGCCGGCGCACAGCGTGGTGGCGGCCGAAGCGACCTTCGCGGGGGCAGTGGCGCTGCCGAACCGGGAAGCCCTGTCCGAACAGCTCGCACCGGTGACGGGTGACGATCGCAAGGCGATGGAGGCCGCAACGGCGCGGGCGGTCCTGCGCTTGGCGGCCCTCGCCGGCGAACGCCCGCCGCCCCGGGAAGCCAAGACACCCGACGGCCCGCGTCCCGACAGCCCGACACCCGACGGCCCGCGTCCTGACAGCCCGATACCCGACGGCCGGCTGCCGAGCTGCTCGCTCGACGGGCGGGAGCGGGCCGGCAGCGGCTCAACAGAGGCACGTCGCAGCGACGCGCCGGACCTACCGCACCTGCCCGTCTCGCCGACCGGCGGAAGCCGCGGCGACCCGGCCCGCGCTCCGCGTTTCCACGAAACGACCGCCCAGCAGGCCGCGGCGGCCGCACGCGGCTGGAGCCGTCCCGGATCGGCCGAACTACGCCTGGGCAACGTCCTCTGGGCAAGCCTCGGTCTGAAGATGCCGGTGCCGGAAGCACCGGACGAGGTCGCCGAACGCCCGGACCTGGTGTCGGACGAGGACTACTTCTTCGCCCTGGTGCGACGAGCGGGCCGGTTGGCGGTGCGCGAGGCGGAGCGCTGCTACAGCACCGGCGGCCGGCTCAGCGACGACGCCGCCGCATGGCTCGGCGTCCTGTTGCTGCACATGCCGATCCGTGACTACGCCTGGGTCCGCACGCGAACAGAGGACTGGGAGCTGGCGCTCTGGTCGGACCTGGTTCGCCGGGTGGACACCCGCTACCGCTCGGCACCGGCGGCGCTGCTGGCCTTCGTGGCCTGGCGCAAAGGGATGGGTCCGCTGGCCAGCGTCGCCGTGGAGCGAGCCCTCGAATACAAGCAGGACTACCAGCTCGGGGTGCTGATGCAGGCCGCGATCATCACCGGGCTGCCCCCGTCGACGCTCGACGGCTGGCCGGCCGTGGACGGCCTGCCACCGATGGACGCCTCCCCCGAAGCGGACGAGCCTGACGAAAGCGAGGGTGCCCCGCAAGCGCGGTCCAAGAAGTCGAAGCCCGACTTGCCCACCGGCTCGGAGAAGGCGGCTCCGAGGAAGGCAACGCACCCGGCCAAGCCACAGTCCGCAAGAGAGGCAACCGACCGACCCGAGCGGCAGCCTGCGACTGAGGCAACCGACCAAGCCGAGCTACAGGCGGACAGCAGGGACCGGCCACGGCCGGTCAGCCACGTCCCGAGACCGGACAGCGTCAAGCGCCGCGAGAAGCTTCCGGTCCGGGTCGGACCCGAACCCGAAACCCGGCCCGGCGACGGAGCAGGAAAGCGCGAAAGACGAGGCCCCAAGCCTCGCCGCGCGGCTCACCGCCGGATCTGACTCTCGGTCGCGCCCGGCTGCCGGGCCATCCAAGATCAACGGGATGGCCCGGCCGAACTGATCAAGGCCTCTCAGACTCCTGCCGGACCGTATCGGCCCCCAGATCCCCACTACCTCGCAGGACAGCAGCCCCACCCGGCGTCGGGTTGTCCGCGACCTGCTGCAACCCAGGCACCCGGTCCTCGATCACAAAGCTCGCCCGCGTGTGCACAGCCGCCCCCGGCCGAGTCACATACG
The DNA here is from genome assembly GCF_055586185.1 of Actinoplanes sp. NPDC051405. Lineage (NCBI taxonomy): Bacteria > Bacillati > Actinomycetota > Actinomycetes > Micromonosporales > Micromonosporaceae > Actinoplanes > Actinoplanes sp. NPDC051405. The sequence continues at coordinate 153,371 of NZ_JBVJIR010000009.1, read as the reverse complement.
GCAACACCTGGAAGTCCGCCGTCATCGCGTCCTTCGTGATCGTCGTCCGGACGTAACCCCGCTGGTTGTTGTAGAAGCGCAGATGCGGATTCCAGGCCGCCCAAGGGTGCTGCCCCGAGGGCACATCCGCCCCGTCCCCCGTGGAGGTGATCGACGAGCACACCAGCTCCGTGCCGACCGTGCGCGACGTCGGGTCCGTGTAGTCCAGCTTCAGCTCGTCCGCCCAGTGGGCGTGCACGTCGCCGGTCAGGACCACCGGGTTGCGGACCCCGGCGTCCACCCAGCCCCGGGTGATGCGGTCGCGGGAGGCCGCGTAGCCGTCCCACGAGTCCATGCTCACCACCTTCGCCGGGCCGGCGTTGTTGTCGCGCTGGCCGAAGAAGACCTGCTGGCCCAGGATGTCCCAGCGGGCCGTCGAGCGGTGGAAGCCGTCCAGCAGCCACTTCTCCTGCTTTGCGCCGGTGATCGAGCGGGCCGGGTCCGTTGCGGCCGGGCAGTCCTTGTAGCCGTCGCCGCAGCCCTGGTCGTCGCGGAACTGACGGGTGTCGAGCATGTGGAACGTCGCCAGCCGTCCCCAGTGCAGGCGCCGGTACAGCTGCATGTCGATGCCGCGGGGGATCGAGGTTCGGCGCAGCGGCATGTTCTCGTAGTAGGCCTGGAAGGCCGCGGCGCGGCGGGCCAGGAAGTTCGGGTCCGGCTGCTCCGGGACCTCGTCCGCCCAGTTGTTCTCGATCTCGTGGTCGTCGAAGACCACCGCCCACGGCGCGACCGCGTGCGCCGCCTGCAGGTCCGGGTCGCTCTTGTACTGGGCGTGCCGCTGGCGGTAGTTCGCCAGGGTCACCGTCTCCGGGCCCTGATGGTCGCGCGGGTTGCCGCCGGGGATGTTGTACGTGTCCGGGCCGTACTCGTACTGGTAGTCGCCCAGGTGCAGGATCAGCTGCGGCTCATCCTCGGCCAGCCGCCGGTACGCGGTGAAGTAGCCGTGCTCGTACTGCGAGCAGGACACGAACGACATCGCCAGGGTGCCGCCGCTCGCCCATGGCGCCGGGGCCGTACGGGTCCGGCCGGTCGGGGACACGTACCGCTCCGCCTTGAAGCGGTAGAAGTATTCGCGGGCCGGCGCCAGCCCGTGCAGTTCGACGTGCACGGTGTGCGCCGCTGCCGCCCGGGCGACGGTGACGCCGCGGCGCACGATCCGGCGGAAGCGGGCATCGGCCGCGATTTCCCACTGCACCGGTACGTCGCGGGACGGCATGCCGCCCAGGCCGTCGTCGGCCAGCGGGGTCGGGGCCAGCCGGGTCCAGAGCACGAAGCCGTCGTGTTCCGGGTCGCCGGAGGCCACTCCGAGGGTGAACGGGTCGTTGCGCAGCGGCCCGCGGTACGGCGCGGCCGAGGCAGCCAACGGCCAGACGCTCGCGGCGCCGGCCGCGCCCACCGCAGCGCTGCTGAGCAGGAGAGTACGTCGTGAGAGTGCCATGCCGGCAGCCTCATGACCGTGAATGTCCTACCCAAGTGGCCCGGGTGAAGGGCCGAGGAAGACCGTACGAAGCTCAGACGGTCACGCGTTGCGTCCCCGCGTACACGTTCATGGTCTGTCCGCGCAGGAAACCGACCAGCGTCATCCCCGCCTCGTCGGCCAGCTCGGCCGCCAGCGTGCTCGGCGCCGACACGGCCGCCAGCAGCGGAATGCCCGCCATCCAGGCCTTCTGGGTCAGCTCGAAGCTGGCCCGGCCGGAGACCAGCAGCACGTGCCCGGTCAGCGGCAGCCGCCCCTCGCGCAGCGCCCAGCCGATCACCTTGTCGACGGCGTTGTGCCGCCCGACGTCCTCGCGCAGCACCACCAGCTCCCCCTCGGCGGTGAACAGGCCGGCGGCGTGCAGCCCGCCCGTACGGTCGAAGGTGCGCTGGGCCGCGCGGAGCCGGTCCGGCAGCTCGGCGAGGACCCGGGCCGGCACGGTGCTGTCGTCCGCGGCCACGTCGAACTGCGACCGGGTGCGGACCGCGTCGATGCTGGCCTTGCCGCACACCCCGCACGAGCTGGTCGTGTAGAAGTTGCGGCTCGGGTCGGTCACCGGCGGCGGCACGTCCGCACCGAGCACCACGTCGACCACGTTGTACGTGTTAGGCGTGTCAGTGCCCGCGCACAACTGCGCAGTGACCACGTCGGCCGCCGTACGGATGATGCCCTCGGTCAGCAGGAAGCCCATGGCCAGGTCGATGTCCTGCCCCGGGGTCCGCATCGTCACGGCCAGCGGGGTCTTGCGCAGCCGGATCTCCAGCGGCTCCTCGGCGGCCAGGTCGTCGGGGCGCCGCCGCGGCTCGGCCGTCCCATCCAGGTCGATCTTCATCACGGGTCGCCGGTTCATCGTGCGCGCCATCACCCGAGCGTATGTCGGCCGTTGCGGCCCACGTCAGGGCGCGAGCCGGCAGCCGCGCACGGCGCAATGCCGTCCGCACAGTCACGCTCATGTCCCCCACGGGATACGGTACGTACGTGGGGGGATTCGCGGCGGTGGTGTTGGCCGGCGGTGCGGCACGTCGGATGGGTGGTGCGGACAAGCCCACCATCCCGGTGGCCGGGCAGTCGATGCTGACGCGTGTCCTGGCCGCGGTGCACGATGCCGACCCGCAGGTGGTGGTCGGGCGCGTGCCTCCCGATCTTCCGGTGCCGGTCGCTTCGACCACGGAGCAGCCGCCCGGTGGTGGCCCGGTCGCCGCGACCGCTGCCGGTCTGGAGCTGGTTCCCGCCGATGTCAGCTTCACCGCGTTGCTCGCTGCCGACCTGCCGCTGCTGACCGGCGAGGCCATCGACGTGCTGCGGCTCACCGTCGAGTCGGCGCCGATGCAGGGCGCGGTCTACCGGGACGCCGAGGGACGGCTGCAGTCGCTCTGCGGGGTCTGGCGGACGACGGCTCTGCGGGACGCGCTGAAGCGGGTCGCCGAGGAGCGGGGCAGCCTGCACGGCGCCCCGATGCACGCGCTCATGGACCAGCTGCGCTTCATAGAGGTGTCCTGGCGCCGCCCGGGGCCGCCGCCCTGGTTCGACTGCGACACCGACGACGACCTCCGCACCGCCGAGGAATGGGCCCGATGACCGCACGCGACAACCGAGCAGCAAGCCGGTGAACGTGCTCGACACCTGGATCGCGGCGGCCTGCGATGAGCTCGGGCTGAGCCCCGACGACGTCGAGGCCAAATCCGTGCTGGACGTCGCCCGCGATGTCGCCCACAACGTCGTGCGCCCGGGTGCGCCCGTCACGGCGTACCTGATGGGTATTGCTGTGGGCCGCGGCGCGGACCCGGCGGAGGTCGCCGCCCGGCTCAGCTCGCTGGCCCTGGACTGGCCGGCCGACGGCCGGGAATGAGACGCGGCCGGTGAGCGCGCCGCGCGCTCGATAGGGTGGCGGGCGGAGGTACCGATCATGACGGCGGAGAACACTGCTGACCAGCCTGAGGGCGTGCTGCTGGACGAGCCGACCACGGCCGACCTGCGGGCGAAGGTGACCGAGGCCTGGCGGGAGTTCGCGAGCGCGCTATCCACGCTGCTGCCCACGCTGGCCGAGGGCGCGCACGTCGACATCACGCTCGACCCGACCGCTTCGGGCACCGGCACCGCCGTCTATTCGGTGAGCATGCGGGTGCTGCCGGACGGCGTCATCGAGGCGCTCGCGGTCGGCAACGCCGGCCTGCCGGAGGGGTTCCGGATGAACCGCGCTTCGGTCGCCGACCTGGTCGCGCTGGGCTGGTCCCCGCCGGGTGTGCTGCCCGGCTCGCGGGACTCGTTCGGCCTGCGGACCACCACCGACGGCGCCAAGCAGCTGGCCACGGTCGTGTCCCGCACGCTGCGCGACGTGTACGGCGCCCCGCACCCGGCGTTCCTGGTCTACCTCGTGCACGACGACGAGGACGAGCCGATCGAGACCGCACCGATCGGCACCGCCCGGCACGAGCCGAGCATCGACGAGGAGCTCAGCCTCGACGATCTGGACGAGGACGGCGTGCTCTCCGAGGCGCTGGCCAACGCCGCCGACGAGGTCATCCCGCTCGAGGAGCGGGTGCGCACGGTCGTCGCCACCATGAGCAAGACCACCGTCGACCAGTTGCAGGTCGACACCGACGGGGACATCGGCATCCGGGCCGGCTCGGCGATGGTCTTCGTCCGGTGCCGGGACAACCCGCCGCTGGTCGACGTCTTCTCGCCGATCCTCACCGAGGTGGAGCCGACCGAACAGCTCTACGTCAAGCTGTCCGAGCTGACCAACAGGATGCCGATCGGCCGGCTCTACTGCGCCCAGGACACGGTGTGGGCGTCGATCCCGGTCTTCGGCCGCAACTTCCAGGCCACCCATCTCATGCTCGCCGTGCAGGTGATGACCGGTCTGGCCGACGAGCTTGACGACCGGCTGCACGGGGAGTTCGGCGGCAAGCGTTTCTTCGGCGAGGGTGACAAGCCGGCCCCGCCGAAGGACGCCAAGGACGGCGACGACCACCGCCCGGGGATGTACCTCTAGTTTCCCAGCGGCACCCAGGCCAGCTGGTCCAGCGTGGACAGGTCGGAGGCCCGCAGGCCGTTCTCCGACAGCGTCCACAGCTCGGTCCCGATGACCAGCGAACGCAGCAGCCTGGTCTGGCTGACCTCGCCGGTGAGGGTGAGGTCGTCGGTCACCCGCAGGGCCAGCACGCCGCGGGACTCCACCGGCACGACCAGCATGCGGGTCGACGGCCACCAGAGCAGGGCGTGCGGGTCGTACTCGGCGCCGGAGTAGGCGCCCGGCAGGTGGTACTGCGCGAGCCGCTTCGGGTTCTTCGGGTCGGCCACGTCGAAGAGAGAGACCTGCAGGCCCTGAACGCGCCCGTTGCCGTCCGCCTCCTGGCCGATGCCGATGAGCCGGTCCTCGCCGACCGGTTGCAGGTGGGCCGAATAGCCGGTGATCTTCAGCTCGCCGGTGACCGTGGGCTTCGCGGGGTCGCGCAGATCGAGGCTGTAGAGCGGGTCGGTCTGCTTGAACGTGACCACGTAGCCGCGGGCGCCTATGAAGCGCACCGAGTAGATCCGCTCACCCTGGCCGAGCCCGTCGACGATGCCGGTCTGCACCAGCTTGCCGTCGCGCTCCGCCAGCACCCGTACGGCTGAGCGTTCCGTCGTGCCGTCCGTGGTGGCGACGCGCAGGTGTCCGTCCCATTCGGACATCGCGTACTGGTTGATCAGGTAGCCCGGCACGGTGCCGGACGCCCGGTAGGCCGGCGGCTGATTGCCGGTCAGGGCGAACTTGAAGAACTCGGTCCGCTGCCGTTCCCGGTCCGGGATGCGGCCGGGGAGCCGGTCGAAGCGCCAGCCGTCGTCGTTGGCGAGGTAGAGGCTGTCCGGCGTGGCGTAGACGGTGTCCCCGTCGGCCACGACCGAGACCGGGTCGCCGCTGCCCAAGGTCGGCCTGGTCAGGTCGAAGGTGAGGATGCTGACCAGGGCGGCACCCGAGTAGTCGGTGGGCCGGCTGACCCGGCCGCAGTCCGCCTGGCCCTTTGTCGTACCGGTGCTGTCGGTGACCTCCCAGCGGGGCAGCCAGGCCTCGGCCGGCGCGGCGTCGATCGCCTCGCGGTTCGCGGCGAGCCGCTTCTTGTCGTCAGAGCTGCCGCTGTCGATCGGGAACTTGATCCGCGGCGCGCTGCGCAGGACGACCCGGGCGGTGCTGCCGGTCATCCGGGCGTCGATCAGGTTGCCTTCCCCGCGGTAGCGGCTGACCACAGTGGGAGCGCCGGTCAGGTCGACCAGCAGCACCTGCGCCCGTTGCTCGCCCGGGTCCGGGCGATCGGACATGTAGGTCCGGTAGCCGGCCGTCGGCACGAGCACCAGGGCGGAATTGCCGGCGAGCAGCAGCTGGAGCGCGCCTCCCGGGATGCCGGCATCGAGGGCTACCTTGCCGGTCTCCTTGCGGGTGGCGACGTCGATGACCCGGAGGGTGCCGTTGCCGACGGTGACGATCCGCCGCCCATCGGTTTTGACCAGGTCCGGTTCGTCGGCGCCCTGCTCGTGCACGTTGGTGCCGGAGAAGTCGGGGGCCGCGGCCGCCGGCGCCGCGCCGGCCACGTCGGCCATGGTCCGGGCGCCGTCGCGGAGGGCCTCCGGATAGGCCAGCTGGCTGCCGGGCAGACCGTACGGCCCGACGCTGGCCTTGGCCGCCTTGCGCAGATCGTCGCCGAGCTGCCGGCAGGAGTCGAACGCGACCAGCCGCATCGCGCCCCCGCCGGAGGTGGGCAGCGGAGGAGGGGGTGCTGGAGAATCAGCGGTGCAGCCGGCGAGCGGGACGGTGAGCGCCAGGACGGCGCAGAACAGCAGACGGCGCGACATGGGGGTGGGACGCTGGGTGACCGTCCCGGGTTCCGGCTAATTCGGCGCGGGCACCGGGGTGGGGATCTCGACCAGCCGCGACAGCACCACCATGCTGCGGGTGGAGGTCACGAACGGCTCGGCCCGCAGCCGTTCGAGGGCCTGCTCCAGGTGCCCGATGTCGGCGGCCCGCAGGTGCACGAGCGCATCGGCCTGACCGGAGACCGTGTACGCCCCCACGACCTCGGGATGGCGCCGGGTGGCCACGGTGATCTGGGCCGGAGTGGTCCGCCCGGTGCAGAACAGCTCAACGAACGCCTCGGTGGTCCACCCCACGGCGGCCGGCTCGATGACGGTCGTGAATCCCTTGATGACCCCGCTGGAGCGCAGCCGATCGACGCGTCGTTTCACCGCGGGCGCGCTCAGCGAGACCTTCGCGCCGATCTCCGCGTACGAGGCGCGCGCGTCCGCCACGAGCAACGCAATGATTCGCTGGTCAACGGCGTCCATCCGCAACGATTCGCCTCCGACGAGCAAGAGTTAGGGCTGTTTTCCGCCGTGCCAGCGTACCTAGCCTTTACCTCATGAGCCACACGGAGCGCTTGCCGCGAAACAGGACATATCTCATGTGTCCGCCCGAGCACTTCACGGTCGAGTACGCGATCAACCCCTGGATGGACACCACCGTCCCGGTCGACCCGGCCCTCGCGCTCAAGCAGTGGCACCTGCTCCGCGACACGCTCAGTGACCTGGGGCATGCCGTGCACGTCCTGGACGCCCGGCCCGGACTGCCGGACATGGTCTACGCGGCCAACGGCGCCTTCTCCGTCGACGGCCGGGTCTACGGCGCGCGGTTCAAGTTTCCCCAGCGTGCCGCCGAGGCTGCCGCCCATCAGCTGTTCTACGCCGGTGGCCCGTGGACGTTCGCCGATCCTGAGCACGTCAACGAGGGTGAGGGCGACTTCGCGTACCTGCCCGGCGCGTACGGCGGCCTGATCCTGGCCGGTCACGGCTTCCGCACCGACCCGGCCGCGCACGCCGAGGCTCAGGAGGTCCTGGGCCGGCCGGTGATCTCGCTGAAGCTGGTCGACCCGGCGTTCTACCACCTGGACACCGCGCTGGCCGCGCTCGACGACCGGCACATCACGTACTACCCGGACGCGTTCTCCGCCGCCTCACAGCGCGTGCTGCGCCAGCTCTTCCCGGACGCGGTCATCGCCGACCGGGCCGACGCCGAGGCCTTCGGTCTCAACCTGGTCAGTGACGGTCATCACGTGATTCTCAACACTGAGGCGACGGCGATGGCCGACAAGGTGCGGGCGCACGGCTACACCCCCGTGCTGGTGGAGCTCACCGAGCTCAAGCGCGGTGGCGGATCGGTCAAATGCGCGGTCGCGGAGCTACGCCCCTGATCGGGCACTGGGCCGGCTGCGGCAAGATGGATCGTATGACCGACGACACCCGCACCACAGACCAGCAGGAAGACGACTCCGTCATCGTGGTGGGCCCCGACGGCCGCCCCCTGGGCACGGTGGGGACCGACGGCAACCTCAAGCCCGAGGAGCCCGGCAACCTGATCGAGCAGCCCGCCAAGGTCATGCGGATCGGCAGCATGATCAAGCAGCTGCTCGAGGAGGTCCGGGCGGCGCCGCTGGACGAGGCGAGCCGGGGCCGGCTGCGCGAGATCCACCAGCGTTCGATCAAGGAGCTCGAGGACGGCCTCGCGCCCGAGCTGCAGGAGGAGCTGGAACGGCTGTCGCTGCCGTTCGAGGGTGAGACGCCGCCCAGCGAGCCGGAGCTGCGCATCGCCCAGGCTCAGCTGGTGGGCTGGCTGGAAGGCCTGTTCCACGGCATCCAGGCGGCTCTGGTCGCGCAGCAGATGGCGGCCCGGCTGCAGCTGGAGCAGATGCGCGGCGGTGGCGCCGGCCGCCCGGCCCTGCCGATGGGCCCCAACGGCGTCATTCCCGGCATGCCGAGCCAGGGTGCCGGCGACGGCAGCGGCCGCACCGGCCAGTACCTCTAGATGTCGAAGAGCTTCTCGAGATAGACGGCCACGCCGTCCTCGTCGTTCGTGAGCGTCACCTCGTCGGCGACCTCACGGACGGCGGGATGGGCGTTGCCCATCGCCACGGAACGGCCTGCCCACGCCAGCAGGGGCAGGTCGTTCGGCATGTCCCCGAAGGCCACGACGTCCTCGGCGGTGAAGCCCTCCCGCTCGCAGAGCCAGGCCAGCCCGGCCGCCTTGGTCACCCCGGCGGCGGAGATCTCCACCAGCGCCGAGGACGACGAGTGGGTGGCCTCGGCGATCCCGCCCAGCGTGCGGCTGACCAGCTCGGCGAAGTCGTCCGGGCCGTAACTGGCCGAGCGGGCGAGCAGCTTGACCGCGGGCACGGAGGTGAGCTCCTCGGGCGAGGCGAGCACGCGGACCTGCTTGTGCTCGCCGTCCCAGTGCAGGGGCCACTTCTCCTCGTACCAGAAGCTCCGCCCGTCCTCGACCTCGACGGCCAGCGCCACGTCGGGCACCGCCTCGCGCAGCTGCCGGGTCACGTCCATGAGGAGCTCGACCGAGAGCGGCGCGGCCCGCAGGATCTCGTCGGTGTCGGGGTCGTAGACCACGGCGCCGTTGGCGCAGACGGCCGGCAGCGGCTCGGCCATCTGGTCGTAGAGCTGGCGCAGCCAGCGCACCGGCCGGCCGGTCACCAGGACCGTCGGGACGCCGCGGGTGTACAGCTGATCGAGGACCCCGATGGTGCGGGGGCTGAGCGTGCCGTCGGTCCGGATCAGGGTGCCGTCGATGTCGGAAGCGACAAGGCGAAAGGGTGGCATCACCTCGACAGTAGCCGGTCCAGATAGACCGCCACGCCGTCCTCGTCGTTGGTCAGAGTAACCTCGTCGGCGACCGCCAGCAGCGTCGGGTGGGCGTTGCCCACCGCCACCCGGCTCCACCCGGCCCAGGCGAACATCGGCAGGTCGTTGGGCATGTCGCCGAACACCAGGACGTCGGCCGGGTCGACGCCGACGGCCTGCGCGACCACCGCCAGGCCGGTGCCCTTGTCGACGCCCGGCGGACAGATCTCGATGTAGTTCAGGCCCGCCTGAGTGACCGAAGCCACGTCCGGCGACACGATCCGCTGGGCCACGGCGAGCAGGTCGTCGACGTGGTGGTCGAACGACCGCGCGAAAGCCTTGATCACGTCGCCGGTCAGGCACTCCGCGCGCGAGCGGCGCTCGACCACGACCGGGTACCGCCAGGTGGGGTCGTAGTCGCCCCAGAGCGGCGAGTCGTCGTGCTCGAGCGCCTCGACCATCACCGACAGCGGTCCGGCCTCGGCCTCCAGATCGGCCAGGACGGCGGCCAGGTCCCGGCCCGGGAGCCGCTCGCTGCGCAGGATCTGGCCCTCCTGCTGGTCGATCACCCAGCCGCCCTGGGCCAGCACGAGGAAGTCGGCGTCCCGGATGTCGCTGCGGACCAGGCTGGTCAGGCGGGGGCCACGGCCGGTGGCGCCGACGATGCGGATGCCGGCGGCCCGGACCCGCTGCAGGACCTCATGGGTGTACGCGGACACGGTGTCGTCACTGCGCACGAGCGTGCCGTCAAGGTCCGTGGCGATCAGCTTGGGCAGTCCAGGCTTGGCCATGTGTTCCTCCGAGGGTGTGACAACCCCCGCGGAGGGCGGAAGGAAAACGTTACACCGGCCCGGCTACCAGCGGCTATGCCATGAGGTAGCGGACCGGTTACCAGATCGTCAACGGACGGTCTTCAGTCCGTTTTCGGGTGGCGGGCGGGGCGGTTGGATGGGGGTTCGAGGACGTCCCGGCCACCCAGGTACGGCTGGAGGGCCTTGGGGACGCGTACCGAGCCGTCGGGCTGCTGGTGGTTCTCCAGGATCGGGATCAGCCAGCGGGTGGTGGCCAGCGTGCCGTTCAGCGTCGCGGCCGTCTGCGGCTTGCCGTCCTCGTCGCGGTAGCGGATGTTGAGCCGGCGCGCCTGGAACGTGGTGCAGTTCGACGTCGAGGTGACCTCCCGGTAGCGGCCCTGCGACGGCACCCAGGCCTCGCAGTCGAACTTGCGGGTCGCGCTGGAACCGAGGTCACCGGCCGCCACGTCGATCACCCGGTACGGGATCTCGACCTTGGCCAGCATCTCCTCCTCCATGGCGAGCAGCCGCTGGTGCTCGTCGGCGGCGTCCTCCGGCTTGCAGAAGGAGAACATCTCCACCTTGTCGAACTGGTGCACGCGCAGGATGCCGCGGACGTCCCGGCCGTGCGAGCCGGCCTCCCGGCGGAAGCACGACGACCAGCCGGCGAACCGCTCGGGACCTTTCTCCAGGTCGAGGATCTCGTTGGAGTGGTACGCCGCCAGCGCCACCTCCGACGTGCCGACCAGGTAGAGGTCGTCGGCCTCGAGCCGGTAGATCTCGCTCGCGTGCGCGCCCAGGAACCCGGTGCCCTCCATCGCCTCGGGCTTGACCAGCGCCGGGGTGATCGACGGGATGAAGCCGTGCTCGACGGCCTGGGCGATGGCCAGCTGCAGCATGCCCAGCTGGAGCAGGGCACCCACCCCGGTGAGGAAGTAGAACCGCGAGCCCGACACCTTGGCGCCGCGCTCGGTGTCGATCGCCCGCAGCGCCTCGCCGATCTCCAGGTGGTCCTTCGCGTTCTCGATCCGCGGGAGGTCGCCCACCTCGCGCAGCACGACGAAGTCGTCCTCGCCGCCCGGCGGGACGCCGTCCTGCACCAGGTTGGGCACCGCCAGATGCGCCTCGCGCAGGGCCTGGTCGGCCTGGACCGTCGCCGCCTGCAGCTCCTTGACCGTGGCGCTGAGCTCCTTGGTGCGCGCCAGCAGGGCGGCCCGCTCGTCGCCCTTGGCCCGCGACACCTCACCACCGAGGGACTTCTGCTCCGCCCGGACGGCCTCGAACCTCTGGGTCGCGGCCCGGCGCTCCTCGTCGGCGCGCAGCAGGTCGTCGACCTTCGACGGGGACTCGCCGCGCAGACGCTGGCTGGCGCGGAACAGGTCAGGATCCTCACGGAGGAGACGCAGGTCAATCACGACGACGAGCCTACCGGCGACGATGTCCCGCTTTCACCCCGATATGCCTCAGCTGGGCTTGTCGGTGTTGTCCTGGGACGTGGTGAACGGCTGCGCGGCGGTCACGGTCAGGTCGAACGGCGCGTCGGGCGGCTCGTCCTCGTCGCTGGTGGGCGGGCGCCGCCACGACCAGACCGGTGCCAAGGTCTCGACCGGCTCGGCTGCGTCAGCCGGGGTGTCGGCCGGCCCGGGCGGAGCACTCTGGTGCCGTCCGGCCAGGATCATCGCCACCAGGACCAGCACCAGGCCGATGCCGGCACACCAGATGCCCCGGCCGTGCGAGAGGGTGACCTGGTCCTCCTCCAGGTTGGTCAGGGCGAGCTGGCCGACGGTCCGGCTGATGTCACCCAGATACGAACCCATGGCCGCCACCATCGCGAGCAGAGCCCCGCCGACGCTGAGCGCGGTGAGCCTCGCGTACCGGCGGCCGGCCGGGGGACCGAACAGCGTCAGGACCACGGCGGCGACCAGCAGTAGCAAGCCGGTCAGATAGCCACCACCCCAGGCGCCCAGGTCGGCCGGCATGGTCTGCAACGGCCGGGTGCCCACCTCGCCGTCGCCCAGGGCGGTGCGGTCGATCTCGGTGAGCTGCCACTCGGAGACCAGCGAGCCGAACAGGGCCACCCCGCCCAGGGCCGCGGCGAGCGGCACGACCCGGCGGTCACCGGCGAGCCCGGTCAGGAAATCGCCGACGGCCGCACGGCGTCGCGGCGGGCGTTCCGCGTCGTCGTCCGGGCCGAACTCGACGACGGCCTCTCCGGTCTCCGGCATGAGATCCATCATTGCCCGTACCCGGTCCACCGACCAGTGCTCACGGACATGGACTAGCGTCAGGCGTATGCCTATTCGCACTGCTTCCGCCCGCTGGTCGGGCAATCTCACCGAGGGCTCCGGCACCATCAAGACCGGTAAGGGCGGGTACGAAGGGAACTACTCCTTCAAGTCCCGCTTCGAGGAGGGCGAGGGAACGAACCCCGAGGAGCTCATCGGCGCCGCGCACGCCGGCTGCTTCTCGATGGCGTTCTCCAAGGGCCTCGCGGACGCCGGCTTCACGCCGACCTCCGTCGAGACCACCGCCAAGGTTCACCTCGACAAGGGCGACGCCGGCTTCGGCGTCACCCGCATCGACCTCGAGACCGTGGGCGACGTCCCCGGCATCGACGAGGGCACCTTCGCCAAGATCGCCGAAGGCGCCAAGGAGAACTGCCCGATCTCCCGGCTGCTGTCGCCCGGCGCCGAGATCACCCTGAGCGCCAAGCTCGCCTGACGCCCGACCCGTGCTCCACCCGCGCATGCTCGCGGGTGGAGCACAATGGGCGGCGTGCCGGTCGAGATGAGCCGTGAACGCTTCGAGGACCTGGTCGGCGAGGCCCTGGACGAAGTACCGCCCGAACTGCTCAAAGTGATGAGCAACGTGGTCATCCTGGTGGAGGACCTGCCGCCGGACGGCGGCATGGGCCTGCTCGGCCTGTACGAGGGCACCGCGCTGACCGACCGCGGCTGGGACTACGCCGGCGTGCTGCCCGACCGGATCACCATCTACCGCCTGCCCACGCTGCAGGTCTGCGACACGGAGACGGACGTCATCGACGAGGTGGCGATCACCGTCGTCCACGAGATCGCCCACCACTTCGGGATCGACGACCAGCGGTTGCACGAGCTGGGATGGGGCTGAAAGGCGGACCCGGCCGTTGCTGAGGGCGCTTACCCTGGTACTCCACGCCAACAGGAGGACCCAATGCGCAGCGAACTGTTCTCGGCCGACAACCTCGAGAAGGAATCGAACCAGCCGGGACTGCGACTGCAGAACTCGAAACTTCTCAAGGCCGAGCTGAACGGCGAGTTCATGGCCCGGGTCGGCACGATGGTCGCGTACCAGGGCCAGGTGCAGTTCGAAGCCCTCGGCTCGGGCGGCATCGGCAAGTTCCTCAAGCAGAAGCTCACCGGCGAAGGCGTACCGCTGATGAAGGTGAGCGGCCGCGGTGACGTGTTCCTGGCGGAGAACGCCGCCGACATCCACATCATCGACCTCGAGCCGGGCGACGCCCTCTCCATCAACGGCGCCAACGTGCTCGCCTTCGACAGCACCCTGAACTACGACATCAAGATGGTCCAGGGCGTCGGCATGATGTCCAACGCGGGCCTGTTCAACTGCGTCTTCTCCGGCTACGGCCGGATCGCGGTCACCACCAAGGGCACCCCGGTCGTGCTGAGCGTCGACCAGCCGACCTATGTGGACCCGCAGGCGGCGATCTGCTGGTCGGCCAACCTGCAGACCGGCTACCACCGCGCCGAGCAGATGGGCCTGGGCACCCTGCTGGGCCGCAGCACGGGCGAGCGCTTCACGATGAGCTTCGCCGGTCAGGGCTTCGTGGTCGTGCAGCCGTCGGAGGAGCCGCCGGGCGGTCTCGCCGGCGCCGCCCAGGGCCAGCAGCAGCAGGGCGGCATCCTCGGCAACCTGCTGGGGAACTAGCTTCTCAGGATCAAGATCAGGCGGCCGTCCGGCCCGTCAGGGCCGGGCGGCACAGCAGGTGGTGGGGCGGTCAGCTGGGCTCGCCGGAGCGCAGGCGGGACAGCCAGGCCGCGCTGTCCGCGAAGTCCGCGTTGGTCAGGCCCGGCTGGGACGGCGCCGGCTCTTCGGCCGCCGCCTTCGACCAGCGGTGCCGGGGGTACGACCCCAGGAAGCGCACCTCCGCGCAGATCCGCCGCAGCCCCTGCAGCGCCTCGCCCAGCCGGGGTTCCGCGACGTGGCCGGTGCAGTCCAGGAAGAAGACGTAGACGCCCAGCTGCTCGCCGGTCGGGCGGGATTCGATGCGGGACAGGTTGATGCCGCGGACCGCCAGTTCGGTCAGCACCGACAGCAGCGCCCCGACGCGGTCGTGGTCGATCATCACGGCCAGGGAGGTCACATCGTCGCCGGTGGGGGGCGCGGGGCGGCCCGGGCGGGTCAGGAGGGCGAAGCGCGTCACCGCGTCCGCGTGGTCCGAGATCTTCTCCGCGAGGATCGTCAGGTTGTTGCGGGGTACGCCGATCGGGGCGCAGATAGCCGCGTCGTGTTCGCCGTTGGCCGCGCTGATCGCCGCGGCCGCGTTCGACAGGACGTCGACCACCACCGCGTCGGGCAGGTGGGTGCTTAGCCAGTTGCGGCACTGGGCGGAGGCCTGCGGGTGGGCCGCCACCGACCGGATCCGGTGCAGGCCGATGAGCTGGCGGGCGGCCAGCACGAACTCCACCGGCAGCACCACTTCGCGGGTGATGACCAGGGGCGCTCCGGTGCCGAGCTCGTCCAGGGTGACCGGCACCGCGCCACCGACCGAGTTCTCCAGCGGCACGAGCGCGGCGTCCGCTTCACCGGCGCGGACCGCTTCAAGCGCCTCGGGGACGCTGCGGGCGGGCGTCCGGATGCCGTGCTCGGCGGCGGGGATGGTGCGCAGCGCCTGCTCGGTGAAAGTGCCTTCGGGACCGAGGTAGACGAAGCGGGTGGGCGGGTTTCCCGGCATGCCAGCGAGCCTAGCGGCAACGGGCGCCGCTGACCCCGTACCGGTCAGGCGCCGCAGGCCCGGACCCGGATGCCCACCGGGGCTTTGGTCTGGACCTCGACGCTGCAGACGTCCGTGCCCGCCTCGATCACCTTGAGGGCCGTCGGGGTGCCGGTCGTGACGACGAAGAGCTGCTCGGCCTTCTTGGGGTCCTCGCCGGCGATCTGCACCTGGGCGAACTGCCACGACCCCGCGCAGAACGGCCCGTCGGACACGGCCAGCCGGCGGTCCGGGATTCCGGGCAGGCCCTTCAGGACCGCGACCACCTGCGCCGCGGTCGGCCCGCTGCGGCACTTCGGGGCCGGCGGCGTCGTCGGGGTGGGCGCGGCGGTGGTCGGCGTGGTGGTCCGCGGCGGCGTCGTGGTGACCTGCGGCAGCGTCGCGGGCGGTACGTACGGCAGCGTCGGCACGGTGGCCGGTGGGAACCCGCCGGTGGGCACCGGTACGGGCGCTGTGATGCCGCTGGGCAGCGGATACGCCGCACCTGAGGAGGCACTGACCCCGCTCGGCGCGTCCGGCGGCGCGGTGAGCGGTGGGGCCGGTGGCTCCCCGCACGCGGCGAGCAGCGTCACGAGCCCGGCGAGTGCCAGGAATCGGCAGCAGACGATGCGCAGCACGGGCCCATGGTAGGTCGTCCGGCCGGGAACGCGCCCCTCAGGAGATGTGAATCCAGGCGGACGAAGAACCTCAGGCGGAGGCGAGCCGGTGACCCGCGGCGGTCAGCGTGTCGACCGCCTCGGTGAGCCGCACCTGAGGGATCAGCAGATAGTCCGTGTCGTACGTGGAGAAGGCGACGATGTTGACCCGGGCGGCGGCCAGCGGACTGATCAGCGACGCCAGCACTCCGGTGAGCGCGAGGTCCAGCGGGCCGACGACGCGCAGGCAGCGCCAGGCGGCCTCGACGACGGCGCCCTCCGGCACCCGGTCGGCCGGGCAGATCACCGAGAGCTCGTCGGGCGCCCAGGTCACCGAGATGACGCTCTTGTCGTCCGGACCGCTGCTCAGGGAGGCCGGCAGGGCTGAACCGGCCGGCAGCCGGCACACCGCGTACTCCGCTGGTAGCAGATCTAGATCGAGCATGAAGGGAACACTACGGTCCGGACCCCCACGATCCCAATGGGTAGCCGGTGCGTTGATCGCCACACGAACGGGTTACTAGTACCGGATCGCCGAGAAGAAGGTCAGGGACGCGGCCACCCGGCCGCCCTCGGACAGCGGGCTCGCGATCGCGTCGACCGTGAGGTGGCTGTCCTCGCCGTTGGGCTGGACGCGCATGAGGCCGCGGGCCAGCTGTTCGCTGGTGAGGGCGAGCAGCGGCGGGATCTTCTCGATCTCCTGCTCGGTGAGGTCGCCCCCGCCGGCCGTGAAGTCGATCAGGCGCAGGGAGCCCTCGCCGCCGAGCAGTGGCTGCCCGACCGCGTCCAGGCCCTTGCCCAGTCCGAGGAGCTCGCTCGCCGACGGCGACACGGCCACGATCCTGAAGGCCGTGTCGATGACCAGACAGGGCTCGACAGCCTGCCAGACCGTCGCCGCCCAGCGGTCGACGCTAGAGACGAACTCGGACTCGGCCGGCGTACGCGCCTGCGGCACAAACGCTCCCGAGAGTGAGAGCTCGACGTGCGCCACCCGCACCTCCCTCTTCATCCGTGCCGTCCCGGACCGGCGTGACCTGACTCCGGCCGGACTGCCCGCGTCCGAAGCTTAGCCTCGGCTCCTCGAGTGTCCGGCCGGCGTCGCTCACGTCAACCTTCGACGGCAAGCGGTGCTCTGCAGGGAACGTTACCGGCGGGTCGCCCGCTTGTCAGCGGCCGTTTGGCCGCTTGGCAGCCACCGGTAGTCGCCGTTCGGCCGATAAGGGGCGTTTGCCCAGGTGGCCGGGTGTTGCGCCACCGCTGAGAGTTTGCTGGCGGTGGCGGGTGAAATCCGCGCACCACCGGCGATCAGCAACCGGTCGAGCTCCTTGTGGGTGGCCACGAGGCAGTCCTTGGGCAGACCGTGCACGCTGATCACCCCGGAGCCGACGAATGCCAGCACGGGGGTGACGGGCACACTCAGCCCGACGGCGGAGCTCATGGCCCGGCCGGCCCGCTTGGCGTCACGGCGAGCCTCGGCCACGTACGCCGGGCGCTTGCCGTTGATCTGGACGACGTCCCCGGCGATCAGCACCCGGGCGCGGCCGTGGTCGGCGACGGTGACGGCGTAGACGCCGCCCGGGCCGATCGCGAGGAATCCGGCGCGGTCGTCGGTGGGGTCGCTCTCGTAGCCCAGCGAGTCGGTGCGGGGCCAGTCGACGATGTGCCAGGCGGGTCCGAGCCGGTCGAGGCGCGTCAGTGCGCGGGCACCGGCTGCCTCGAGGCGGCGGGCGTCGCGCTCAGCGCGCCGACGGCGGGCCCACTCGACGGGGCTCTGGCGAGGCTCGAGCGCCGCGGGCGGTGCGGTGCGTCGAGGATCGATGGCGGGTGGATAGTTGCGAGACGGCACGGGCAGGGCGGGACGTGCGGGGAAGACAGTCACTGCGACCTCCGGCAAAAGGTCCATCGGGCTCTCTTTCCACTACGGTAAGTGTTGGACCCGGTACTCAAGCAAGTCATCGGACCGGAAAGAAAGCGGAATGAGTGGGGATGAATGCCGCATTCACGCACAAGTACTTTTTCCGTATGGTGCATCACACGACCTAGGGCTCCCCGAGAATCCGAAACGTCCCCGCCAAGTTAGCCTTACCTACCTTGATCGCGCAGCGTTGTCTCAAATTTCTGCGCGCTAAGTCACAGCATGGCTCCGGGCCGTGCGGCTCGCCAGTGATCACCCTCGCCGGTGGGCGCGCCCCGAGGCCCGTCAGCCCCTAGGCTCGACCCGTGGCCCACTACGTCGACAGCGAAGTGAGCCGGCTAGCCACGGTCATGCTGCACCGGCCGGGCGCCGAGCTCGCGAGACTGACCCCGCGCAACAACGACTCCCTGCTGTTCGACGGCATCCCGTGGGTGGGCCGGGCCCAGGAGGAGCACGACGCGTTCGCGGCCGCCTTGCGCGACCGCGGCGTCGAGGTGCTCTACCTGGGCGAACTCCTCGAGGAGACGCTCGCCGTGGACGCGGCGCGGGAGGCGCTGACCGAGAGCGTGCTCAACACTCCGCGCCTCGGCGACACCCTGCGCGAGCGGGTGGCGGCCCACCTGGCCGACCTGGCCCCCCGCGAGCTGGCCCAGGTGCTCATGGCCGGCCTGGCGCACGAGGAGGTCAAGCCGGGCCCCGGACGGTCGGGCGGGCTGGTCTACCAGCTCATGAACCGCCTCGACTTCGTCATCGACCCGCTGCCCAACCTGCTGTTCACCCGCGACTCCTCGGTCTGGGTGCGCGATCAGGTCGCGGTCACCAGCCTGGCCATGCCGGCCCGCAACCGCGAGACCACCCTGACCCGGGCCATCTACACCCACCACCCGCGGTTCGCGGGCACCGAGCTGCTCTACCAGCCGGGCCTGGAGCACGTGGAGGGCGGCGACGTGCTGCTGCTGGCGCCGAACGTGCTGGCCATCGGGGTCGGCGAGCGCACCACGCCGGCCGGGGCCGAGCGCCTCGCCCGCCGCGTCTTCGCCGCCGGGCTGGCCCACACGATCCTGGCGGTGCCGATCGCCCAGGAACGCGCGACCATGCACCTCGACACGGTCTGCACGATGGTCGACGTCGACGCGGTGGTGATGTATCCCAACATCGCGGACACCCTGCGGGCGTACCCGGTGACCGCGGGCTTCGACGGCGAGCCGGTGGTCGGCCCGTCCCGGCCGTTCCTGGACGCGGCCGCGGAGGCGATGGGCATCGACCGGCTGCGGATCATCGACACCGGGCTGGATCCGGTCACCGCCGAACGCGAGCAGTGGGACGACGGCAACAACACGCTGGCCATCGCGCCCCGGCTCTGCGTCGCGTACGAGCGCAACGTCGAGACCAACGCCCAGCTGGAACGGGCCGGCATCGAGGTGATCGCGATCAGCGGCTCGGAGCTCGGTTCCGGCCGGGGTGGTCCGCGCTGCATGAGCTGCCCGATCGAGCGCATCCCGGGCTGAGGTCGTTCAGGTGCCCAGGACGTGCGAGACGATCATCTCGGGCACCGGCACCTCGTCGCCGCCGGTGGCCTTGTCCGGGAAGTCGAAGACGGCCAGCATGAGCTGGACCGGGTAGTTCGGGGACTGGCCGATCGTGCGCACCGGCGTGCCGTCCACACTGAACACCAGCGATCCCGGCTGCCAGTCGACCGCGTACGTGTGGAACTCCGAGACGTCGATGGGCAGCGGCACAGTGGACCACTGCTCGGTCAGGCCGGGGTCACGGAACTTGTGCAGGCCGATGCCGACGTCGGCGGAGCCCGGCCGGACCGCGTCACCGAAGATCTCCATCACGCAGATCTCGCCGGAGTGCTGCGGCTTGTCCTCGATGCCGGAGAGCCAGAAGGCCATCATGGACCGTGGCGACAGCACGCCGCGGGCGCGCACCTCGATGTGGCCGTAGAGCGGGGTGTAGCCCCAGAACTCCGGCTCCTCGCTGGCCACCAGCAGGCCGTCGCGGAACGGCTGACCGCCGACCGGGCTGCCCACCGGGCCGGAGAAGCTCGCGCTCTGGATGCCGGAGACGCGCAGCGGGCCGTCGTGCACACCCTCGCACCACAGGCCCTGCTCGGGCGGGATGCTCAGCCGCAGCTCGCCGT
The DNA here is from genome assembly GCF_055586185.1 of Actinoplanes sp. NPDC051405. Classification (NCBI taxonomy): domain Bacteria; kingdom Bacillati; phylum Actinomycetota; class Actinomycetes; order Micromonosporales; family Micromonosporaceae; genus Actinoplanes; species Actinoplanes sp. NPDC051405. Next base: position 133,719 of record NZ_JBVJIR010000009.1, on the reverse strand, counting down.
CGGCCACCACGTACGTCGCCGCGGACGACGCGCGCGAGCTCCAGTGCGGCAGATAGTGCGGCAACCACACCGAGAGATCGAGCGCGTCGCCGGCGAAGCGGTCCTCCATCGACGCAATGTATCCAAGTGCTGCCCGGTCAGGTGCCCCGGATCGTGAACACCTTGGAGGTGCCGCCGACCGCGCGGTAGTCACCCGGCGCGTAGACGCGGTACGAGTACGTGGCCTGGCCGGGCGGGGTCGCCACGAGGGTGTAGCGGCCGCTGGCACGGATCAGAGCGGTGCCGACCTTGCGCCAGGTGTTGTCCGGGTAGCGGCGCTGCAACTGCACGGTCTTGCCCGCCGCGAGCGGCGTGACGTTGCCGTCGACGTTCACGTTCGTGCCGGCCGGCGCCGAGGTGGCGGCCGGTGTCGCGGTCACCACGTAGCGGGTGTACCGGACGTGGGCGCTGGTGACCGCGAGGTAGGTCGGCGGCCACGGCTGCCCCGGCTGGGCCTGGCCGGCGACCCAGGTGCACTGCAGCCACTGGGCCTCGTCGCCGCTGAGCGTGCGCTGGAACGTGCCGTCGGCCCCGGTGCGGCGGGACAGCGAGCCGGCCGGCTCAACGCAGCCGTTGTCCGAGGAGATCGTCAGAGGCAGGTTGGGCCAGGGTGCGTTCGTGGTGGCGTCCCAGGCCCGGATGCGCTGGGTCACCGGCTGGCCCTTCGTGGCCGGCTCCGGGCTGAAGGTCATCTCGATCATCGGCCGGTGCGAGCTCTGCACCTCGAGGCTGGGCGTCTCGATGATCGTGCGGGGATCGACGTCCAGCTGGTTCTGGAAGGTCTTGTCGAGCGCGAAGACCCGGGTCGGTTCGATCTTCCCGCTCCAGACCGACGTGACCGGCAGCGAGCCGGTCCAGATGCCGTCCTGGTCGGTGCCTTCGGTACGCCGGAGCACCACGTAGCCGTTGTACTGGCCGTTCACCTGCACGGCGGGGCTGGCGGCCTGGTCGCTGGGCACGTAGTCCGTTTGCTGGACACCGGTTTCGTCGGTGAGCCGGACGCGCACCTGCACGAAGTGGGTCTCGAGGCCGGAGACCGTCACGGCGGACTCGGCGAAGGTGATGGAGTGGACCTCGGGCGGCGCGGTGTCCGCCGCCGGCGCGGCGAGTGCCGGCGCGGCCGGAAGCAGGGATGACAGCACTGCCGCTGCCATCGAAACAGCGATAGACGTGCGCATGGCCCGCACTGTACGGAATCAGAGCCAACCTGTCCGACCCGTTCAGCGAGGGCGCCCGGGCCCCCGCCGAACGGGTCGGTCGGTCAGCGCAGCGTCAGCTGCCGGCTCACGAGGCCCTGCTTGGCGCGGCGGGCCGCGGCGTCCAGCGGGGCAGTCTCGGCCAGGATGTCCGTGTAACGCTTCGCGAAGTCGGCCAGCGGGGCCTCCCAGTCGCCGGCCTCGGGCTCACCCGGGACGTCCCAGACCGGGACCAGCAGGCCGTGCGCCCGGAACATGCCGGCGAACTTGGTGTTCTCGCCGAGCAGCAGGTCGCCGCTCGCGGAGAGGCGGGCCAGCGCGTCCAGCGCCGGGTCCTCCTCCTGCGGCAGCACCCAGCGCACGTGCGACTTGTCCGGCTGCACGCGGCACCAGTACGCGGCCGGCACCCCCAGCCGCACGGTCGGGTAGATCGAGGCGTTGGCCCGCTCCAGCGACGCCTTCACGTTCGCGTCCTCGGCCTGCTCGGCGTCGAGCCAGTACTCGAAGCCGTCGTGCATCGTGATGTCCAGCGGGCCGTCCATGAGGATGTCCTGCAGCCGCGGGCCCTCGCCCGGCAGCGCCGGCACCGCCACGGTGTCGCCCGGCTCGGTCCGCAGGGCACACAGGATCGCCACGGCGATGTCCCGGGACACGTCCCCGGACTGCACGTGCCGCTGCAACCCGACGAAGACCCGGCCGTCCTGGCGGGTCATCGCCGGCCAGGCCATCGGGAGCACCGTCGAGAGGGTGACGGGACGGTCCCCGTACTCCTCGATGATCTCCGGTTTGAGGGTCAGCGGCGCGGAAGCGGCCGGAACCAGCTCGCGCAGCGCGATCCACTCCGGCTCGTCGGCCAGGCCTTCGAACGGCCGGGCGACGAAGATGTCACGCACCTTCTGGCGCTTGGGGGCCGCGTTGGCGGCCGCGCGGGGATTTCGACGCTTGCTCACGGCGAACCAGCCTAGGCGGTGGCCGCGGGATCCAGGCACTCCGGGCCGTCCGCGGCGAAAAGGATCATCAGGTCAGGCCCGTGGGAGCCGGACCTCCGCGACCGTGCCGCCGCCCTCGCGGGGGCGCAGCGAGACCCAGCCGTGCTGCCGTTCCACGATGCGGCGGACCAGGTAGAGGCCCAGTCCGGCGCCCGGGTTGCGGCCGCGGTCGTGGGACTCGCCCTGCCAGTAGCGTTCGAAGGCGCGTTCGACGTGCTCGGGCTTGACGCCGATGCCGCGGTCGGCGACCCGGAACGTCACCGTCGTCTCGTCGGCCTCGGCGCCCACCTCGACCTCGGTGTCGCGGGCCGAATACTTGTCCGCGTTGGTGGCGAGCTCGGTGAGGATCGTGGCGAGCGAGTCGCGGTCGCCGAACGCCTTCGGCAGCTCGCCCGGCAGCCGGTCGAGCACCAGCCGGCGGCGCAGATCCTCGGGCAGCTGCCCGGCCGCGTGCCGCAGGCCGTCGACGAGATCGAACGGGCCGGGCGGGTGGGCGCCGACCTCACCGTCGTCGCTGGTGGCCGAGAGCAGCCGGTCCACCAGCCGGGCCAGCTCACCGGCGCGGGCGCCGATCACCCGGACGGCTTCCTGGCGCCCGTCCTCGCCGAGGGTCTCCCAGTGGTTGGTGAGCGTGTCCGCATACCCCTTGATCACGGTGACCGGGGTGCGCAGCTCGTGGCTGGTGACGGCGACGAACAGGTCGCGGTCCTCGTGCCGGCGGTCCTGGTCGGTGGAGTCCCGGAACGTGACGACCCGCATCGCGGCCGTGTTGGGCAGATCCCCGGCGGTGACCTTGAGCAGCCGGCCGGACGGCAGCCGGTGGACCAGCACCTGGCCGGGCGGCGGGACCGGGAACTGCAGCGGGCGGCCCAGCATCTCGCCGACGGTACGGCCGGTGAGCTGCTCGGCGGCCGGGTTCCAGAGTTGCACGATGCCGTCGCGGTCGATGATGGTCAGCCCGTCGGAGAGGGCGGCCACCACCGGGCCGTCGCCGTGCACGGGCAGGCCGGCCTGGTCGCCGTACATGTGGCCGACGTTGGTGGCGAGCAGGTCCAGCACCTCGTGGTGCTCCGGGCCCGGCTCGTCGTGCTCCTCGCCGTAGTAGACGAACAGGGAGCCGACGACCAGGCCACCGATCTCGCACCGGGCACCCAGCACCCGGTGGCGTTCGCCGCCGTCGATCTGGGCGGCCGTCTCGTCGTCGAGCGGGACGAGCTGCGTCCGGCTGCCGGTGGTCAGGCGGGCGTCCGCGCGGTCGACCCGGCGGCCCAGCGCGCGGGCGCAGATGCCGCTGGCGGCGATGATCCGGCCGTGCCCGGGGCTGTACTCGGAGAAGCCGGCGCCGAGCCCGCCCAGCACGTCCTGGGCGAGGCGGACGAGCTGGTTCAGCACGGCCAGGCCGGCCTCACCGGCGTTGATCCGCCTCAGAAGCTCGATCTGCCCTCGCGTCAGCGCGGCGTAGTCGGGACGATCCGGCATGTCTGCGAGTCTGCCTCGCTTACGGGCTTTTGGGCAGAGCGGTTGGTGTGGATCTTGCCGCTAACCGGGTTGAGAGTGGCCGGGGTCACACGGGCGGTACCTTCTCGAGGCGATCGAGCACAAATTTCGGCCGGTCGCTGATGATGCCGTCGGGTCGCTGGGCCAGCACCAGATCAAGATCCGGTTCCTCGTTGACCGTCCAGATGTAGGTCTGGTGGCCGGCGGCGCGCAGCGCCGAGACCAGCTGCGGACGGGACCGGATCAGGCCGATCCCGGGACCGGCGATCCGGGCGCCGAAGGGCAACCGGCCGCGGCCCACGCCGGGTGGCACGATCTCCAGCAGGTAGACCGTCGGGATCTGCGGGGCCAGCCGGCGGACTCGGCGCAGGGCCAGGGCCGCGAACGACATGACGGTCACCTGGATGGGATCGTCGGGCTTCGGCTCCGCCAGGCCGTACCGGCGCAGCATCTCGACCAGCCGGCGCTCGACGTCGGCGCCGTACCGTGACGGGTGTTTGGTCTCGATGAGTAGGCGCACCGGGCGGCCGCGGTCACGCAGGGCAGTGAGCAGCCGTTCCAGCGTGAGCAGCCGGACGTGATCCGCCAGCCACTCCTCGGCCGCCGCGGCCGGGTGCCAGGAGGCGAAGTCGAGCTCCTCCAGCTGGGCCAGCGTCTTGGTGCTGACCAGGCCGGTGCCGTTGCTGGTCCGGTTGAGCCGCCGGTCGTGCACGCACACCAGATGCCCGTCGCGGGTCAGCCGGACGTCGCACTCCACACCGTCGGCGCCCTCGTCGAGGGCTCGCAGATAGGCCGCCAGAGTGTGCTCCGGCAGCGCGTCGGCTCCGCCGCGGTGGGCGAAGACCAGAGGTCGGCCGGAGGTCACAGGATGCGGGGTGGCTGACCGTCCTCGCTGACGACATCGCGGCCGTCGCCGGCCCACGCCTGCATGCCGCCATCGAGGTTACGGACGTTGTCCCACCCGTTGCCCATCAGATACGACACGACCTGGCCGGAGCGCCCGCCGGAGCGGCACACCACCACGACCTCGGTGTCCTGGGGGATCTCGGCGATGCGTGCCGGGACCTCCATCATCGGCAGGTGGTGGGCGCCGGGCGCGTGGCCCGCCGTCCACTCGTCGGGCTCCCGCACGTCGAGCAGGTAGGCCGTGGGCTGCACCTGGGACGGCGTCACGCTGGGTACCTGAGGTCCGAACACCCGACCAGCGTAGAGCTACTTCTCCGGGGCCACGACGTCCGGGTTGCCGATGATGAAGTCGGCGAGTTTGTCCTGCTTGACGGCCCGGTACATGTCCATCGTCTTGGGCGTGATCGCCTCGCGGCCCTTGCCGTTGCCGGCGAACGAGCCGTTGTTGCTGCGCAGCAACACCAGGTCGTTGGCGGCCACCCCCTTGAGGGTGAAGATGAAGTCCGCGACCGGTACGCCGCCGGTGTCCAGCACGAAGGCCTTGCCGGCGGCCTTCATCAGCCCGCTGACCTTCACCGGGTTGGTCAGCACGCCGCTGCCGCTGGCCTTCTTGGCCATCGCCTTGATCAGCTGCTGCTGGTGGCGTTGGCGGTCGTAGTCGCCGTTCTTGAGGCCGTAGCGCTGGCGGGCGTAGTCGAGGGCCTCCCAGCCCTCCATCTCCTGGCAGCCCTTCTCGTGCCAGATCGGCGTCTGGGACCGGCCGGTCTTGCGAGCCTCCGCGAGATACATCGGCTTGCCGCCCACCTTGACCATGTGGTGCGACTTGACCCGCTGGTCCACGCACATCTTCACGCCCTTGAGCGCGTCGATGACGCCCTTGAAGCCGTTGAAGTCGATGATGGCCGCGCCGTCGAAGCTGATGCCGGTCGTGTTCTTCAGCGTCTGGGCCATGAGCTGCGCGCCGCCGGCCCAGCCGCCGCCGTTCTGGGCGCCGTGGAAGAACGCCTCGGTGGCCTTGGCCGTGCCGCCCGGATACCTGCTCTTGGCGAAGGCGGGGACCTGCACCTCGGTGTCGCGCGGGACCGAGACGAGGTACGCCTGGTCGTGGCTGGCCGGGATGTGCAGGATGATGATCGTGTCGGCGTGCAGGTCGTCGACGGCCCAGCGCTTGCGCGCGTCGACGCCCATCAGCAGCAGGTCGATCGGGCCCTTGAGGCTGTTGCCGCCCTCGGCCGCCGTCTTCTTGGTGTCGCCCAGCAGGTTGTCCTGGGTGACCGCGCTCGTCGCGCTGCTGACCACCCACTTGGTGCCGACGATGCCGGCGCCGCTGGCCATCATCAGGACCGCGCCGAAGATCAGGGTCGCTTTGGCCCAGGCCGGGTCCTTCTTGCCCTTGGTGCCCTTCTTGCCGCCCTTGGGCGGGCCGGGCGGCCGGGCCGGGGCGGTGCGCTTGGGGGCCGTGACGGCGTCCCGATCCAGCGACGAAGCACGTCGGGGGGTCTGGACGGTCATGCGCTCTCCAAGCGGGTCGGGATCCGGGCGGACATCACTGTACGTTCAACTTCGATCTCTTGCGAGGCCTTGTGCGTTTCATGTCGATGACACGCAGCGTTAAACAAAGGGCGCGGGCCGGCGGTGACCGCCGACCCGCGCCGTTTGCCCGGGTTACTGCCGGATCAGCCGTTGGCCTGGCTCGCCGGCGTCTTGGTCGAGGTCATCCACTCATCCATCTTGTCGGCAGCGATCGCCTTGTATAAAGCAAGAGCCTTCTCCCGATCGGAGACGACGACGCTCTGTCCGGAGATCGTCTGACTGCCCAGGTTGGGGCTGGTGATGAAGGTGAGGTTCTCGCCGCGCAGGCTGCGGAACTGCAGGGCCATGTCGGTCAGGGAGAAGTCCTGGTCGGCGGTGATCGCGCTGGTGGTCGCCTTGAGGAAGTCGTTGAGCTTGGCCGGGTTGCTCAGCGTGCCGGTGCTGGCCGCCTTGTCCATCAGCGCCTTCAGGAACTCCTGCTGGTGCTGCATGCGGGCGAAGTCGCCGCGGGCGAACTGCTTGCGCTGGCGGATCCAGTCGAGCGCCTCGGCACCGTTCATGTGCATGGTGCCCTTCTTGAACTTGCGGAACGGCTTGTGGATCGAGGTGATGCTCTGCTCGACCTTGAGGTCCACGCCGCCGAGGGCGTCGGTGACCTCTTTGAAACCGCCGAAGTCGATCGCCAGCACGTGGTCGAGGTGCACGTCGGTCATGCACTCCACGGTGCGCACCGCCCGGGGCAGGCCACCGAAGGCGAACGCCGCATTGATCTTGGCGCGGCTGCCGCTGCTGCAGTCCGCCGAGTTGCCGGAGGGGATCTGCACCCACAGGTCGCGGGGGATCGACACCAGCTGGGCGGACTTGTGGTCGGCCGGGATGTGCATGACGATCAGCGTGTCCGCACGCCACTCGTTGGTGTTGTCCTTGGTCGCGTCCGGATCCCGCGAGTCGCTGCCGACCAGCAGGATGTTGAGCGCGCCGTCGACCGTCTTGGCGGGGCGGCCCTTGGTGATGTCCTCGAAGGCGTTGGTGCGCTTGAGGTCGTCGTTGAGGCCGTTGGCGTAGCCGTAGAGCGAGATGCCGGCGATCAGCGCGCCGACCACCAGCACGGCGGCGACCACGGCGGCGATCCGGCCCCAGCGCGGCTTGCGCTTGCCCTTGTACGGCCGGCCCGGACGGTCGCCGCCGCCGGGGCCGCGCGGCGGGCCGACCGGCCCGCGCGGAACGCCGCCCGAGCCGCGCGGCGGCCAGTCGTCGTAACCACGGGGAGCGCCGGCGCGCCCCGACACGGGCCCGCCGGCGGCGGCGCGGCCCGAGCCGGGCACCGAGGCCCGGCTCATCGAGCCCGGCACGGAAGCCCGGCCGGAGGAGCTACCCCAAGGGGACGTGGTCGCAGACATGACTTCAGGTTACGTACCCGGAACCGGGCATAGCGTGCATCGACACTGGCGCGGCACGAAGGGAGGAGACAATTACTGTTCGTGAAACGTTCACTACCGTGGCGAAATGCTCAGCTCTTGAAGAAGTCGATCGTGCGGCGCAGGCCCTCTTCCGGCCCCACCTGCGGTTCGTAGCCGAGCAGGGTGCGGGCCAGGGTGAGGTCCGGTCGGCGCTTCTCCGGGTCGTCGGCCATCCGCTCGACCAGATCGATCTTCGAGTCGCTGCCGCACAGGCGCACGATCAGCTCGGCCAGCTCCAGCATGGTCAGCTCGTGCTCGGTGCCGCAGTTGATCGGGCCGGTCTCGTCCGAGTCGAGCAGCAGCAGGATGCCGTGGACCAGGTCGTCGACGTAGGTGATCGACCGGGTCTGGGTGCCGGTGCCGTGCACGGTGATCGGGGCGCCGCGCAGCGCCTGGCTGATGAAGGTGGGGATGGCCCGGCCGTCGTCGGGGCGCATCCGCGGGCCGTACGTGTTGAAGATGCGCACGATCGCGGTCGAGAGATTGTGGAAGCGGTGGTAGCCCATCGTCGCCGCCTCGGCGAACCGCTTGGACTCGTCGTAGACCGAGCGCACACCGATCGGGTTGACGTTGCCCCAGTACGACTCCGGCTGCGGGTGCACCAGCGGGTCGCCGTACGCCTCCGAGGTCGACGCCATCAGGAAGCGCGCCGCGTCCGCGACCGCCCGGTCGAGCAGCGCCAGCGTGCCCACCGAGCCGACCTTGAGGATCTCCAGCGGCAGCTTGGCGAAGTCGGTCGGGCTGGCCGGGGACGCCATGTGCAGGATGGCGTCGAAGCGCTCGGCCATCGCCGGGTGCGCGGGCAGGCCTTGGACGAGGTCGGCCTCGATCAGGGTGAAGCGCGGCTCGCCGGCCAGGTGGGCCACGTTCTCCTTGGCCCCGGTGACGAAGTTGTCGATCGCCACGACGGTGCAGCCCCGGTCCACGAGAGCATCGACGACGTGGGACGGCACGAAGCCGGCGCCGCCGCTGACGAGAATCCGATGGCCTGCGCCGTACCGCTGTTGCACTGACATGGACGACACTCTAAGCGAACGGGGCCGACGCGCATTTCGCGCGTCGGCCCCGGCCGGTACTGCCCTGTCCGTCAGTGAGCGCCGAAGCCGGTCAGCGACCGGACCTCGAGCTCGGCGTACTTGTCCGCGTCCGTCTCCTTCGAGATCACCGTGCCGATCCAGCCGCAGAGGAAGCCGATCGGGATCGAGATGATGCCGGGGTTGCTGAGCGGGAACCAGTGCCAGTCGCTGTCCGGGAACATCGCCGTCGGCGAGCCGGAGACGACGGGCGAGAAGAACACCAGCCCCACGGCGGAGATCAGACCACCGTAGATGGCCCACAGCGCCCCGGAAGTGTTGAACCGCTTCCAGAACAGGCTGTAGATGATCGCCGGCAGGTTGCCCGAGGCGGCCACCGCGAAGGCGAGCGCCACCAGGAAGGCCACGTTCAGGCTCTGGGCGAAGATCGACAGCAGGATCGCGATGGCGCCGATGACGAACGCCGAGATCCGGGCGACCCGTACCTCGTCGCGCTCCGACGCCTGGCCGCGCTTCATGACGCTGGCGTAGAAGTCGTGCGCCACGCTCGACGACGACGCCAGGGTCAGGCCGGCCACCACCGCGAGGATGGTGGCGAAGGCGACCGCCGCGATGATGGCGAGCAGCACCGCGCCGCCCGTGTCACCACCGAAGTAGTCGATGCCCAGCGCCTGCGCCAGCTGCGGCGCGGCCGTGTTGCCCGCCTTGTCCTGTGCGGTGATCGCCTTGCCGCCCACCAGAGCCGCCGCGCCGAAGCCCAGGGCCAGGGTGAACAGGTAGAACGTGCCGATGATGCCGATCGCCCAGAGCACGCTCTTGCGGGCGATCTTGCTGGTCGGCACGGTGTAGAACCGGGTCAGGATGTGCGGCAGGCCGGCCGTGCCGAGCACCAGGGCGATGCCGAGCGACAGCAGGTCCATCTTGCTGTAGAAGGTCTTCGCCGCGTCACCGGCTGTCTCCACGCCGTACCGCAACCCGGGTTCCAGGAACGCGGAACCCTTGCCGGACTGTTCGGCGGCGTCACCGAGCAGCGACGACAGGTTGAACTTGTAGTGCGCCAGCACCAGCAGGACCATCAGCAGTGCGCCCGTCATCAGCATGAACGCCTTGACGATCTGCACGTACGTGGTGCCCTTCATGCCGCCGACCACGACGTACACGATCATCAGCGCACCGACCAGGATGATCGTGGCGATCTTCGCGGTGTCGGCGTCCATGCCCAGGAACGTGGTGCCGGGCTTGATCCCGAGCAGCAGGCTGACCAGCGCACCCGCACCGACCATCTGGGCGATCAGGTAGAAGATCGACACCACGATGGTGGAGACCGACGCCGCCGTACGCACCGGGCGCTGACGCATCCGGAACGCCAGCACGTCGGCCATCGTGTACCGGCCCGAGTTGCGCAGGAACTCCGCGACCAGCAGCAGCGCCACGAGCCAGGCGACCAGGAAGCCGATCGAGTACAGGAAGCCGTCGTAGCCGTACAGGGCGATGAGGCCGGCGATGCCCAGGAACGAGGCCGCCGACATGTAGTCGCCGCCGATCGCCATGCCGTTCTGGAAGCCGGAGAACGACCGGCCGCCGGCGTAGAAGTCGGTCGCCGTCTTGGTCTGCCGGCTCGCCCAGATGGTGATGCCCAGGGTGATCGCGACGAAGACCAGGAACAGCGTGATGGTCAGGGTGCGGCTCGTCGAGGAGGTGGCCTCGGCCGCGAGGTAGAGGTGGGGTTCCATTACTTGGCCGCCTCCGTGTCGGTCTCGGGGGCGTCGTCCGTGCGGGCGGCGGGCGTCGCCGCACTGCGGGCTGCGGCACCGGCCGTCAGGTCCTCACGGATTTTGTCGGCGGTCGGGTCGATCTGCCGGGCCGCGAACCGGGAGTAGTACCAGGCGATCACGAACGTCGAGACGAACTGCAGCAGGCCGAGCAGCAGCGCGACGTTGATGTTCCCGATGAGCTTCACGGACATGAAGCCCCGGGCGTACGCCGAGAGTAGGACGTAGAGCGCGTACCAGAGGAAGAACGCGACGGTCACGGGGAAAATGAAGTTGCGCAGCTTGCGGCGCAACCCGGCGAATTCATCGGATCGCTGGACCTCGAGATACTTCTCGGTCGGGGTCGCTTCGGTTGTCAACGTGGCTCACCACCTTCGTGGGGGCGGGTCTTTTCCGCACCGTACGAAGCAGTGGTGGCGATCACTGGCTGCCGGTCGTCAGGTGCGCCGAGCGGCGCCCCTGTTGCGCTTACCGGTCGAGCCCGCGGTACCTGCCGCGGAAGTGGAGCAAAGGGACGAGCCCGGCGTCATCGAGCTGAATCGTCTCGATCGTCGCTTCCACCAGCAGGCCCCAGCCGTACGGCCGCTGCCCGTCCAGCCGGCAGCCGGCCCACGTGCCCGCGCCCGCCGGCACCCGGCCGTAGTCCGTCCCGGTCCAGTCGTCGCCGGCGAAAAGGCCACCCGGAGCAGGCATCAGGCCGGCGAAACGATCGGCCAGTTGCTGGTCGCCCGGGCCGAGCGGGGTGACGGCGAAGCGCCCGGCCACCGAGACGGCGTCCCAGAAGTCGCTCTCCTCGTCGACCAGACCCAGCACGCGGCCGGGCTCGCCGTCGGCGACCAGCATGGAGGAGACGGTGAGACCGGCGGGTCCGGGCGCGGTCCAGAGCGTGACGGGCGCGGCCAGCCGCCCGCGCAGCCGCCGCACCGCGGACTTGTCCTGCTCCGGGGTGGCGAACGGGTCACTGGAGTGGATGTGCGCGCCAGGCTCGACAGGTTTCACGGGAAACATTGTGCCGCCCGCGGCGGTAATATCGGTCGCGTGAACACCGCGTGCCCGCAGAGCTGGCGTCCGTCCTAGCGACGGCCACCACTTCCGCACGCGCGGGCCGTCCCATCGGACGGCCCGTTCTGTGTTTCCCGGGTCGTCCACGACCTCCCAGGGAGACAGAGATGACCACCCAGACACTGAGCCTCGAGGACCGGATCGCCGCGCGGCCCGGCGACTTCCGCGTGCTGACCGGTGACCGGCCCACCGGACCCCTGCACCTCGGCCACTACTTCGGCACCCTGCGCAACCGGGTCCGCCTGCAGCACAGCGGCGTCGACCTGGTCGTGGTGGTCGCCGACTACCAGGTGCTGACCGACCGCGACGTCGCTGAACGGCTGGTGCCCACGGTCGAGGGGCTGATCCTCGACTACCTCGCCGCCGGGCTCGACCCGGACCGGGCGACGATCTTCACGCACAGCGCGGTGCCGGCGCTCAACCAGCTCGTCCTGCCGTTCCTCAGCCTGGTCAGCGTGCCCGAGCTGCAACGCAACCCGACCGTCAAGGACGAGATCGCGCACTCGCGGCAGAGCTCGGTCAGCGGGCTGATGTTCACCTATCCGGTGCATCAGGCCGCCGACATCCTGTTCTGCAAGGGCAACCTCGTGCCGGTCGGCCAGGACCAGCTGCCGCACGTCGAGGTCACCCGGACGGTGGCCCGGCGGTTCAACGAGCGCTACGGGCCGGTCTTCCCGGTGCCCGAGGCGTTGCTGGGCGCCGCGCCGCTGCTGCTGGGCACCGACGGGACGAAGATGAGCAAGAGCCGTGGCAACGCGATCGCCCTGTCGGCCACCGCGGACGAGACCGCCCGGCTGATCCGCGGGGCCAGGACCGACGCCGACCGGCACATCACCTTCGACCCGCAGACGCGGCCGGAGGTGTCCGGGCTGGTCCAGCTCGCCGCGCTCTGCCTGGACCAGGACCCGCACGAGGTGGCCGCGACGATCGGTGCCGCCGGGGCCGCCGCCCTGAAACGGACGGTCACCGAGGCGGTCAACGAGTTCCTGGCGCCGATGCGGGCCCGGCGGGCCGGGTACGCGCAGGAACCGTCTCTGGTGCGGGAGGTGCTGCGGACCGGCAACGCGCGGGCCAACGCCGTCGCCGACCAGACCCTGCAAGAGGTACGGGAGGCGATGGGCACCCGTTACTGACGTGCGGTCACCGTGGCCAGCAGCTCGGGCATCCGCCTGTCCAGCATCGGACCGGCCAGGCGGAGCCCGAGCAGCAGGGCGCCGGCGCCGTAGACCAGGCCCAGCGGCAGGCCGGCCCACAGCCAGACGTCATGGGCCAGGAACGCGACGAGCTGCATCGGCACGGTGATCAGCGCCGCACCGAACAGGGCCGCGAAGGTCAGCAGTCCCTTGGCCATGCCGCCGCCCGAGGACAGGGCGAACGGGTTGGCCGTGTCGGGCAGCGCGTAGGCCACCCGGACCGAGATCGGCAGGACCAGGGCGAGGCCGACGCCGTACGCCGCGGCCAGCATGCCGATCAGGGCGGGGATCGTCTCCGGGCGGCCCACGGCGACCCCCACCACGATCGCGATCACCAGCAACGCCGGGACCACGTACACGGAGAAGCCGGCGACCCGCGAGGTCAGCTCAAGCCGGCCGGGGACGCCGGCCACGACGTTGGCCGCGTAGGCACTGCCCTCGAAGCCGAACTGGTTGGCCAGGCTCACCGCGGCCAGTGCGCCGACGAAGATCAGCATGCCGGTCGGGGCGCCGGCGGTGCCGCTGCTCACGCCGATGAACACCGGCAGGAAGATGCCCACCACGCTGAAGGTGATGAGACTGGCCCGCCGCCGTGTCTCGCGCCACCAGTACCGCATCTCGCGGGCGGTCAGCGCGCCGAACCGGGTGCGGGGCAGCCAGCCCGGCACCAGCTGGGCGACCGGCTTGCGCACCGAGGCCGCCCGCTCCCGCCGGCCGGACCGGCCGACCGAGCCGAGCATCGCGCGTTCGAGGGTCGCCGACCACCACCACAGCAACAGGCCGATCGTGGCCAGGACCAGGACCAGCTTCACCGGTACGGCCCACAGCCGGCCCGCGGCCACATCCAGACCCATGCTGTACGGCGCCCCGAACGGCGTCCAGGCGACCACGTCGGCCACTCGGGCGATGCCGGCCCAGTCGGCGTTCTCGGCCCCGGCAAGGGCGGCCAGTTGCAGCGGCCCGAGCAGCGCGGCGACACAGGCCAGCAGCACGGTGGCCAGATCGCGGGCCCGCCGCGACCGCAACGCCGTGGCGAAGGCGCTGGTCAGCGACCGGCTGATCGCCGCGCAGAGCAGGATGCCGGTCACCACGCCGACGAACTGGACGAGACCGGCACCAGGCCCGCCGAGCCGCGCCGCCGAGTCGACCATGCCCAGCGTCCCGGCGAAGGTGGCCAGCGCGGGCACCCCGGCCAGCGACGCGACGAACAGACCCCGGATCAGCGTGCGCCGGGGCAGCGGCAGCAGCGCGAAGCGGGCCGGATCGAGGGACTCGTCCACGCCGAAGAAGACGAGCGGCAGGAACAGCCAGCCCAGCACGAGCAGACCGCCGGCCAACGGCAGCGCCACCTCGGCGGCCCGCTGCTCACCGAGCAGGCCGGGCAGGCTGAATAGGGCGTATCCGCCGACAGCGGCGCACGCGGCGAGGACCGCCCCGAGCACGAACAGGGCCACCCGCCAGGTCTGACCTCGCAGGCCGTTCGCGGTGATGCGCAGCTTGAGCTTGACGAAGTGCCGGACGCCTACAGCCACGCGAGTTCCGACCCCGTCGCTGTCCGGCCGCCGACGACCTCGACGAAGACGTCCTCCAGCGAGCGCTCGCCGCGGACCTCGGCGAGCGTGCCGCCCAGCCGGATCGTGCCGTCGGCGAGGATCGCGACGTGGCTGCACAGCCGCTCGACCACGGCCATCACGTGGCTGGAGAAGACGACCGTGCCGCCGCCGGAGACATAACGCTGCAGGATGTCGCGGATCAGCGCGGCGGACACCGGGTCGACCGCCTCGAACGGCTCGTCCAGCACCAGCAGCCGGGGCGCGTGCAACATGGCACAGGCCAGGCCGATCTTCTTCTTCATGCCCGCGGAGTAGTCGACGACCATGGTGCGGTTGTCCGCGCCCAGGGCCAGGACGTCCAGCAGCTCGGCGGAGCGCTGATCGACGACGCCGGCGTCCATCCCGCGCAACAGCCCGTGGTACGCCAGCAGCTCAGTGCCGGTGAGCCGGTCGAAGAGGCGTACGCCGTCGGGCAGCACGCCGATCCGGGCCTTCGCCGCGGCCGGGTCGGCCCACACGTCGTACCCCAGGATCCGGGCCTGGCCCGCGTCGGGCCGCAGCAGGCCGACGGCCATCGACAGGGTGGTGGTCTTGCCGGCGCCGTTGGGGCCGAGCAGGCCGAAGAAGGAGCCGGCCGGCACGTCGAGATCGATGCCGGCGACCGCCAGCTTGGTGTCGAACCGCTTGACGAGACCACGCAGCGCGAGCGCCGGATCCGGGCTCAGGCGCTGGTGGGGAACCGTCATGTCCCCGAACCTAACGGTTGGTGAGCGGCCCGGGCCACCCCTGCGGATGGTCCGGGCCACTTGTCACACCTGGAAAGGGTGGACCCCCGTTCATCCCACCCGTTCGATCACGGCGCGCCGGATGAGGAACTTGCCCGCCTCGCGGACCTCCTCGAAGGCGGCGTTGTTGAGCAGCACGCAACTGCCCGACGGGGTCGCCACCTTGACGGTGATGCTCTTGTTGTTGTCGAGGTTCGTCACCTTGAGCGTGGTGCCGATCGGGAACGTGCCGCTGGACGCCGCCGGTGCGCCGCCCTCACCGGACAGGGTCACGGTCGAGCCCTTGCAGACGACGTCGCCGGTCGCTGCCCCGCCGGCCGGCGCCTTGGTCGGGGCGGCCTTGGTGGGGGCCTGGGCCGGGGCCTTCGTCGGCGGCTTGGTGGCCGCCTTCGTCGGCGCGGCCTGCACGTTCCCGGTGCAGCCGGCGGCCGCGCGGCGCTGGTTGATCAGGTCGACGACGGCCTGCCGGTTGGCGATGCGCGCGTCCGAGAGGGCGTCCGGGTTGGCCCGCTGACCGGCGATGAAGTCCAGGTTGTTGCGCAGGGCGCCGTCCAGGCCCGCGCAGTTCTCGCCCGCGCTGCTCATGCCGGTGCTCACCGCGAACGCCCCGCCGGCCAGTGTCGCGGCCGCCACGCCGATCAGCAGTTTCCGGGCCCGGCCGCTCATCCTGTTCCTGCGGTACATGCAGCGCTCCTTCGCGTTCGTCCGGCTGCCCCGTTGCAGCATCGTTAGCTACGGGGCGGGCGCCGCGAAGAGTTCAGACAAGTTTCTTAAATATTGTTAAGGGTCATCCTCAGAGACGCAGCGACTCCGGAGCGTGCAACCGCAGCATGGTCGCCCCGATGTCGGCCGGCACCCGGCGTTTGCTCAGCAGCGAGCCGACCACCATGACCAGGAACGCCAGCGGCACCGTCCAGGCCGCGGGCTGCTCGATCAGCTGCGCCGGCCACCCGGACAGCGGCGGGCCGAGCACCGTGATCAGCACCGCGGCCATCGCGGCCCCGCCGCCGGCCAGGATCCCCGCCACCGCGCCGACATCGGTGAGCCCCCGCCACCAGATGCCGAGCACGAGCAGCGGGCAGAAACTCGACGCGGCCACGGCGAACGCCAGCCCGACCACCCGCGAGACATCCATGTTGGCGACGTAGATCGACAGCGCCATCGGCACAATCGCGGCGAGCACGGTGGCCAGTCGGAAGTCCCGCACGGAACCACCCCGGTCGGCATGCAGGATGTCGGTGAAGACCACCCCGGCGACGCTGGTGAGCAGGCCCGACGAGGTGGACAGGAACGCGGCCAGGGCGCCGGCGGTGACCAGGGCACCGAGGAACTGACCCAGGTGTCCGCCGCCGAGAGCCGCCTCGGGCAGGAGCAGCACCACGGCGTCGGTCCGGCCGGTCATCAGCAGCTGCGGGGTGTAGATCCGGCCGAGGACGCCGTACAGGGTGGGCAGCAGGTAGAAGCAGCCGACCAGGGCGAGAACCACCAGGGTCGTGCGCCGGGCCGAAGCGCCGTCGGGGTTGGTGTAGAAGCGGACCAGCACATGCGGCAGGCCCATCGTGCCCAGGAAGGTGGCAAGGATCAGCGAATAGGTGGCGAAGAGCGTGGTGTCACCGCCGGGCAGCAGCCAGTCGGCGCCCCGGTGGTCGTCGACGGAGCTGACCTCGGGCACGGCTTCGCCGGCCGCGAAGGTGCGCTCCTCGCCCTCGACGACCCGGCTCTGCGAGCCGTCGGGCAGCGTGAGGGTCGCCGCGTCGGTGAAGGTCACGGTCGTGGTCGCCGAGAACGCCGGGCCGGCCGGGGGCGTCACGGCCGGGCGTCCGTCCGACTGCCACTGCATGACCAGGAAAATCACCGGTACGGCCAGAGCGGTAAGCTTCAGCCAGTACTGGAACGCCTGCACGAAGGTGATCGCCCGCATCCCGCCCAGCGCCACGTTCGCGGTGACGACCAGACCGACGAGCAGCGCACCCCACTCGTACCGGCCGCCGGTGACCGTGGTGAACGTCAGGCCGGCGCCCTGCAGCTGCGGCACCAGGTAGAGACAGCCGATGAAGACGACGAAGACGGTGGCGAGCCGGCGCAGCACCGGCGACCGCAGCCGCACCTGGCAGAAGTCCGGCAGGGTGAACGCACCCGAACGGCGCAGCGGGGCGGCGACGAACAGCAGCAGGGCGAGATAGCCGGCCGCGAAACCGACGGGATACCAGAGCACGTCGACGCCGTAGCGCAGCACCAGGCCGGCGACGCCGAGGAAGGACGCGGCGGAGAGGTACTCGCCGCTGATCGCGGCGGCGTTCCAGCTGGGGCTGACCGAGCGGGAGGCGACCAGGAAATCGGAGGTGGTGCGGGCGAAGCGCAGCCCGTACGCGCCGATCCCGACCGTGATTGCCACGACCAGGATCAGCCCCGGGACGACGTACGGGTTCACCCTTCCGGCCTGTTGATGACGGCGGTGAAGTCCTGCTCGTTGCGCTCGGCCCAGCGCACGTAGGCCCAGCCGACCCCGATCAGGAACGGGAAGGAGAGCAGGCCGAGCAGCAGCCAGGGCAGGTTGACGCCGAGCAGTTTGGCCCGGCCGACCGCGGGCGCCACGGCGAACAGCAACGGCAGCGCGCCGAGGCCGGTCACCACGACCAGCGAGAGCCGCAGGGCGAGCGCCAGCTGGGCCCGTACCAGTCCCTTGACCAGGGCTTCGCCGACCGGCGTCTGTTCGGCGAGGTCGGCCCGCGCGGGGTCGGGCGCGGGCCGGCGTGCGGCCGCCTCACCGAGGACGACGCGGGTACGCCGTACCTTGGTGCCGTCCGTCGGGTCGCCGTCCATGCCCGGCAGTCTTGCCGCCGCCGCGCCGATGTCAAGACACGACCTCGGCACGGCGTGCGCAGCTGCCTCCCCGGTCAGTACGAGGGGTAGTCGCCCGGGCAGGTTGACGGTGCCGGCGCCGGCTTGTGAGCCAGCAGGTCCCGGGCCTGATGCCGACCGAGGTTCCAGCCGCGCCAGTCGTCCTCGTTCTGCTTGAGGTCGGCGGCGATCGGGGCCAGCACGCAGTTCCGGTCGGCGCCGGTCAGCCGGTCCAGAGCTGGGACGGCGTCGGCGGAAAGGTTCGACAGGTACCGGGTGTCGATCCGGTCGGTCTGCTCGTACCGGGTGACGTTGTGGTCGGCGATGAGCCGGTCCGGGTTGGCACCGGCCAGGCCGAGCAACGCCAGTACCCCGGCGGCGACCACGGCCCGGGGCAGCCAGAGCGCGGTGAGCCGGATGCCCGCGATCAGGATGAGCACGAAGACGAGGCCCAGCCACAACTCGCAGAGGGAGACGAGCAGGCGCAGCCGGGTCAGGCCGTACGTGTCGGCGTAGAGGTCCATGCGATGCGTGGCCGAGGCGACCACGACCAGGGTGAGCAGGGAGAGGGCGCCGAGGATCACGCGGATCAGAACGCGGTCGGTGCCGGTGTCCCGCGGAGCCCAGCGGGCCGCCCCGGCGAGAACCACGAGCGTCAGTCCGGTGACGACCAGCAGCTGCCAGAAACCGCCGCGGGCGTACTCGGCGTAGGTCAGGCCGTCGGTGTCCAAGACGTGCTTCGACCCTCCGAACAGGACGGTGAGCTGCACGGCGACGAACATGGCGAACAGCAGCACCAGCAACGTCAACGGCACCGCCCACTCGAGCCGGGCGACCCGACGACCGCCGGGCCGCTCCAGCCCGTCGAGATCCGGCGGCGCGGCCCGCAGATACGCGGCGCCGCCGAGCACGAACGCGGTGACGACGAAGACAAAGACCCAGCGGAAAACGGTGACGCCATTGATGTCGGGCATCGCCCGGCCGACCAGCTCGGCGAAGGCGGCATCGGCCGAGGCGAACAACGAGCCGAAGACAACAAGAAGTGCGACCGAGACGGAAACCGTGGCGGTGACCCGTAGACCCTTGCCACCACCCTTTGCGCGGACGGCGGTGAACCCGCGCCGGACCCAGGGCAGAGCGCGGAAGCTCGCGAGTGGAGCCATGAGCACGGCGACGACCATCGCCCGCAGGGATCGCCCACCGGCTACGGCCAGCGCGCCGGTGACCACGGCGGTGCACAGGCAGAGGAAGAACAGCCAGCCCGCGGCCCGGAACGTGCCGACGGCGAGCAGGGCGACGGTGGCTGACGACCAGAAGTAGCGGGCCTTGCTGAGAGGTCGGGGGCCGCGGCGGACAAGCGGGGCCGGGCCTGTGGTTTTCGGCTCGGGATCGGGCACGATGCGGGCGACGACCAGCGCGGCCACGCCGGCGATCGCGGTGACGAACCAGCCGACGCCGGCGCGGTCGAGAGGAACGCTGAGGGCGGCCACCGCGGCGGCGACCAGGAGGGCGACGATGGTTGCGCGGGAGGCCGGGCGGGTGGGGCCGGGCCAGCGGTTGCCGAACAGGGATACGTCGGCCCATGGTCCGTGCAGCTGGGCTACCTGCAGGGCGGTCGGCTGCGCGCCGGGAGAGCCGGGCTGCCTCGGTGTGTGTTGCGCCGGGCCTGATCTCGCCTGGCCTTGCTGTGCGGGGCCTTGTTCTGACGGGCTTTGTCGTGCCGCGCCTTGGTGTGCGAGGCCGGGTGTCGCCAGGGCGGGTTGTGCGTGGCTGGTCCGGGCGGTGGGCAGGGCTGTCCGGCTTGCGGGGGCGCCCGATTGGTCGGCGTTCTGTGCCCGGATCCATTCGGGGGTTGCTACGCGCTTTGTCTGGGCCACCGGCTCAGCAGGCGATGGCGTGGCGACGGGTCCGCCCGGTGCGGTTGCCGGACCGGGTCCGGTTGGCGAGGCCGAGGTTCGAGTGGGGAGCGGGGGTGAAGCTGGGCTGCCCACGGAGCTGGCTTCTACCGGACCGGCGCCCGCTGGGCCGCCAGCAGCCGGGCCGGCGGCTGCGGGCCCGCCTGTTGGCGACGCCGGCGGAACTGCCCGAGTCGGCCAGGACGACGCAGGCCCGGCCTTGACCTTGTCGCCGGTCGAGCTGCTGCCGGACGGCTGAGCGGGCGTCGCCGACGCAGCTGCCTGATCACCCGCTGAGTGATCAGGGGCGCCGGCCGGTTCGTTCTCGGGTGTCGGGGCTTGGTTTTTGGACACGGTGAGTTCCTCCTCCGGGAGGGTGAGAGCCGAACTACGTCAGGAGAGCGAGGGACGGACCGGCTGCAACGGCAGAGTCACGTGAATCAGGCAGCCCGGCCGCTGCGCCTGCACAGTCGTGCCTGTTGGGCCGGCGGCGGTCGGGGGCCGGACCGGGTCGACGACCGCGATCGTTCCGCCGTGGAGCTGGACCACCCAGTGGGCGATCGCCAGACCCAGCCCCGTGCCTCCGTCCTTGGCTCGTTCGCCTCGGGTGAAGCGTTCGAAGACCCGGTCGCGGTCGGCCGGGGGGATGCCTTCGCCCTCGTCCGCCACCGCCACCACCACGTGGTCGTCGTGGCGTTCGGCCCGGACGGTGACCGTGCCGCCCGGCGGGCTGTGCCGAGCCGCGTTGTCGAGCAGGTTGGCGAAGACCTGGTGCAGGCGTTCGCGGTCGCCTTCTATGCGCAGGGCCGGGGCTGCGACCACGAAGTGGACGTCGTGGCCTGCCCCGTCCGCGTTCACTGTTGCTTCGCGGATCACGTCGTTCAGGAAGCTTCGGACGTCGATCGGTGCGCTGGCCATCGGGACCACGCCGGCGTCCAGGCGGGACAGGTCGAGCAGCTCCGTGACCAGGCGGCCGAGGCGTTCGGTCTGGGTCAGGGCGGTGCGCATTGTTTCCGGCTCCGCGTCGGAGACGCCGTCGACGATGTTCTCCAGCAGGCCGCGCAGGGCCGTGATCGGGGTGCGGAGTTCGTGCGAGACGTTGGCGATCAGCTCGCGGCGTTGCCTGTCCGCCGCGGCCAGGTCCGCGGCCATCTGGTTGAACGCCGTGGCCAGCTCGCCGATCTCGTCGCGGGACGTGGCGCGGACCCGGCGGGTGTAGTCGCCGCGGGCCATCGCCCGGGCCGCGTCGGTCATCTCCCGCAGCGGGACCGTGGTGCCGTGCGCCGCCACCTGCAGGGTGACGAGCCCCAGGGCGACCGCGATCGCGAACCAGGACAGCTCCACGCGCATGAAGTCGAGGCTCCACCAGAAGATCAGCAGGCCGACGCCGCCGGCCAGGCCGAGCGCCACCGACAGTTTCGCCTTGATCGAGCGGACCGGGTCGAGTGGGCGGGGCAGCAGGCCGAGCGCGGGCGCCAGCCAGCCGAGGGCCAGGCTCAGCGGCAGCGACACCCAGCGCAGCAGGCGGCTGACCAGCCGTGAGTTCATCGTTCGACTTCCAGGGCGTACCCGACGCCGTGGACCGTACGGATCAGGTCGGCGCCCAGCTTGCGGCGCAGGCCCTTGATGTGACTGTCGACCGTGCGGGTGCCCGAGGCGTCAGCCCAGCCCCACACGTCGGCGAGCAGCCGTTCCCGGGGCAGCACTGTGCGGGGACGGCCGGCCAGGTGCACGAGCAGGTCGAACTCCGTGGGGGTCAGTCTGGCCTCGACGCCGGCCCGCTGGACGCGGCGCTCGGCCAGGTTGATCTCCAGGTCGCCGAAGCGCAGCAGCTGTGACTCCGCCGGGGTGGGGTCGCTCGGGGCGGAGCCGCGGCCGGCCCGGCGGAGCAGGGCGTGCACCCGGGCGGTGAGCTCGCGCATCGAGAACGGCTTGGTGAGGTAGTCGTCCGCGCCGACCGCCAGGCCGACCAGCAGGTCGGTCTCGTCGTCGCGGGCGGTGAGCATGAGGACCGGCACGCCGCGTTCGGCCTGGATGCGCCGGCACACCTCGAGACCGTCGAAGCCGGGCAGCATGACGTCGAGGACGATCGCGTCGGGCCGGGTGCGCCGGGCGGCGTCGACCGCGCTGGGGCCGTCGCCGGCGATGTCGACCTCGAAGCCCTCCGCGCGCAGCCGGGCGGCCACCGCCTCAGCGATGGTGCGTTCGTCCTCGACCACGAGGACCCTCTTTGCCGTCACCGCGCCCCCTCTGCTCCGCCCCGCATCGTGCGCGGCCGGTGCAAGGCCGGCATGCCCCCGTGACCGCCGGTCTGCCCCGCGTCGAGCAGCCTATTGATCAGTCGTGCAGGGGCGGGGGTGGCTTTGTGGACAACCTGTGAAGATGATCGGCCTGTGGATAACTCTGGGGATAACGCTGTGGGGTTGTGGATAACCCTGTGGATCCGGTGGGGGTAACGGGGATTCAGCGGGTCCAGTCGTGTTTCGCGGCGCGGATGAGCTTGTCCTTCAGCTCCCGGGTGTGGCGCCGGCTCACCGGCAGCTCGGCGCCGTCGATCGCCACCACGTAACCCGATTGGGTGAGCCGAAGCTCGGCGACCAGGCGCAGCTGCACCAGGTACGAGCGGTGGATGCGGACGAAACCGGCGTCCGCCCAGCGCTCGGCCAGCGTCGCCAGCGGCACCCGGACCAGGTGGGACGCGTCGACCGTGTGCAGCCGGGCGTAGTCACCCTGCGCCTCGACCCAGCGCACCGACGAGCGGGGCAGCATCCGCGTGGTGCCGGCCAGCTCGACCGGGATGCTGGGCTCGTCCTGCGGCTTCGCCGGTGGCGGGGGCGGGGTGGCGCGCAGGCCGGCCACGCGGCGCAGGGACTCGCCCAGCCGCTCGGAGCGGACCGGCTTGCGGACGTAGTCGGTCACACCCAGGTCGAACGCGTCCACCGCGCCGTCGTCGTACGCGGTCACGAACACGATCGCCGGCGGCCGGGCGAACCGGTGCAGGATCCGGGCGAGCTCCATGCCGTCCAGCCCGGGCATCCGGATGTCCAGGAACACCGCGTCGACCTCGGTGTCCCGCAGCACCCGCAACGCCTCGGTGGCGTCGCCGGCGCGGTGCACGAAGGCGACCCGGTCATCGGCGTTGAGCAGGTACGCAAGCTCGTCCAGGGCGGGCGGCTCATCATCCACAGCCAGCACGACGAGGCTCATGCCCGTACCCCGGGATGGAATTTCGGCACCCGCATGCTCACTTTCGTCCCCGCGCCCGGCGCGGTCTCCACCACCAGCCCGAAATGGTCTCCGAACACCGAGCGCAGCCGCTCGTCCACGTTCGAGAGCCCGACGTGCTGCCCGGCGTCGTCGTCGCGGGCGTTGACCGCCTCGGCGATGCCCGCCGCGAGCACCGCCGGGTCCATGCCGACCCCGTCGTCCTCGACCGTGATGTGGCATTCGGCACCCGCGTCCCGGGCTTCGATGCTCACCATACCGACGCCCGGCTTACGCGACAGTCCGTGCCGGACCGCGTTCTCCACCAGCGGCTGCAGGCACAGGAACGGCAGGCCGACCGGCAGCACCTCGGGGGCGATCTGCAGGCGGACCTGCAGGCGGTCGCCGAACCGAGCGCGTTCGATGGTCAGGTACCGGTCGATCGAGCGCAGTTCCTCGGCCAGGGTGGTGAAGTCGCCGTGCGCGCGGAACGAGTAGCGGGTGAACTCGGCGAACTCCAGGATCAGCTCGCGGGCGCGTTCCGGGTCGGTGCGCACGAAGGAGGCGATGGCGGTCAGCGCGTTGTAGATGAAGTGCGGGCTGATCTGGGCTCGCAGGGCGCGTACCTCGGCGCGGGCCAGCCGTTCGCGGGAGGAGTCCAGCTCGGCCAGGGCCAGCTGGGAGCTGGCCCAGCGGGCGGTTTCCATGGTGGCCTGGACCAGGCCGGGCGCGGGCTGGTCGTCGGCCACCGCCACCAGCGCGGCCACGGCCTGCCCGTCGGCGCCGGTCAGCGGGGCGACGACCGCGCCGCGCACCACGCAGTCCATCCGGTCGCAGGGCAGGTCGGCGCCGCCCAGCACGATCGAGCGGTTGGCCCGGACGGCCCGGTCGGCCGCCGCGGTGAACTGGGCGCTGTGGTGCCCGCCGCGCCCGTCGAAGGCCAGGCACCGCTCACCGTCGGCGAGGGTGAGCCCGGGCGCGCCGACCAGGCGTCGCAGATGCCGCGCGGCCTTGGCGGCCGACGACGGGGTCAGCCCGGTACGCAGCGGCTCGGCGGCCAGTGAAGCGGTGTGCAGTACGTCGTACGTGGCCCGCTGTCCCGCCGTGGCGATCCCTCGCCGGGCCCGGAGCCGCAGCACGGCGACGACCGCACCGACCAGGGCGGCCAGCACGGCAAGAACCGCCAGCACACTGCCGACCTGACCAGCCACGCACGCATCCTGACCGGAAAGTTCCGGAAAAACCAGCTCAGGGAGTTAATACGCGCCCTTGCGCTTCAGGACTACCCAGATGGTTCGCCAGAGGATGCCCAGGTCGTACGTGAGGGACCAGTTGTCGACGTAGTAGAGGTCCAGCCGGACCGCCTCGTCCCAGGACAGGTCCGAGCGGCCCGACACCTGCCACAGGCCGGTGATGCCCGGGCGCACGAGCAGCCGGCGCCGCACGTCGCCCAGGTAGTCGCCGTCGTCGGCGGGCAGCGGACGCGGCCCGACCAGCGACATCTCGCCCTTCAGCACGTTGATCAGCTGGGGCAGCTCGTCCAGCGAGGTGGCCCGCAGCTTGCTCCCGAACCGGAAGATCCGGGGATCCTCCTTCATCTTGAAGAGCATGCCGTCGGCCTCGTTGAGCTCCTCCAGCGTGGCCTTGCGTTCCTCCGCGTCCACGTCCATGGTCCGGAACTTCCACACCCGGAAGGTGTGGCCCTCGTGGCCGACCCGGGGCTGACGGAAGAAGACCGGGCCGGGGCTGGCCATCTTGATGCCGATGGCGATCACGGCCAGCACCGGGCTGAGGAAGAGCAGGCCGAAGAAGGCGGCCACCCGGTCGAGCAGGTTCTTGGCCAGCCAGCCGGGGCCGGACAGCGTCGGCTCCTCGACGTGCAGCAGCGGCAGACCCTCGATCGGGCGGATGTGCACGCGCGGGCCGGCGATATCAGTGAGCTGCGGGGCGACCACCAGGTCGACGCCGGTGCCCTCCAGGGCCCAGGCCAGCCGGCGCAGCTCGCCGGGCTCGGCGCTGGCCGAGCCGCAGACCGCGATCGTGTCGCCGCCGACCTCGCGGACCAGGGCGAGCACGTCACGGCCGGCGTAGACCGGCACGGGTGTCTCGATGCCTCTGGCCGCGGAGTAACCGTCGGTGAGGTGGATGGCCACCGGGATGAGACCGGCGGCGGGGCTGCGGGTGACGGCCGTGTAGACCTCGAGCGCCTCGGGCAGTGTGCCCATCAGGATCATCCGGTGCGCGCCGTGACCGGTGCGCCGGCGGGCCACGTGCAGGACCTGCCGGGCCGAGTAGCGGCAGAACAGGATGAAGATCAGCGCGGCGACGCAGACGTAGGCCACCGTCACGCGGGAGAGCTGGGTGCGCGTGCCGAAGGCCAGCAGCGAGACCGCGGCCACAACCGTGATGGAGGAGCGGAAGACCCGCTTGAATTCCTCGCTGCCCAGCCCGAGGTAGCGCCGGTCGTAGCTGCCGTTGGCCCACAGGGTGAAGATCCAGCCCAGTGGCAGGCCGACGAAGGCGACGAAGTAGAAGATGTTCTCCCGGCCCTGGAAACCCGAGCTGGCCTTCTGGATGAAGGTGACAGCCAGCGCGCTGGCCAGGATGGCCGAGACAAAATCCAGGATGATCAAAATCAACGTGTACGGCCGGTGCCAGCGCGACAGCCGGCGGTGGGAACGGGTCCAGGCCGACCGGGGTACGCCGTTGCTGGGCGGCGGCTCCTGTTGCCACTCGAAACTGTCGTACGGCATGCCGCTCCGGCTCTTGCTGGTTCCCGGGCGTTGGAGGCTTGTGGTCACCTCGCCTACGTCCTCCCGCATCACGTACCGCCCACACCGAGAACATTACGCACCGCCACGGCCCTGGGGGCTCCGGCGGGGCCGCCGGTCCCTAGCGCGCCGCGCACGAAGCGTGGGACCGGGCCACTATACCGATGGAACGGTCCAGAAGAAGGGGACGTTGTGCCCGCTTTCCCCCACGGAACGGTTTGTGCACGCTGCGTGACTATCGGATCAACTTGGACAACCGGCGGTCGGCGAGCGGCTTTCCACCCGTCTGGCAGGTCGGGCAGTACTGCAGGCTCTTGTCCGCGAAGGAGACCTCGCGGACCGTGTCACCGCACACGGGACACGGCAGGCCGGTACGGGCGTGGACCCGCATCCCGGCGCGCTTCTCCCCCTTGAGCTCGGCGGCCTTCTGCCCCACCGAGCGGGTCACGGCGTCGGTCTCCACCTGCCGCATGGCCTCGAACAGGGTGGTGATCTGCTCGTCGGTCAGCTTGTGGGTCAGCGCGAACGGCGACATCCTGGCCACGTGCAGGATCTCGTCGGAGTAGGCGTTGCCGATGCCGGCCAGCACCTCCTGGTCGGTGAGCACGCCCTTGACCTGGCCGCGGCGGCTGCGCAGCCGCTCGGCGAACTGGTCGCGGTCGACCTCCAGCGCGTCGGGTCCCAGCCGCGACACGCCGGGCACCTCGGCGGGGTCACGCACGAGGTACGCCGCCAGTGACTTCTGGGTGCCGGCCTCGGTCAGGTCGAAGCCGGACTCGTCGTCGAGGCGTACCCGGATCGCGATCGGCCCGCTGCCCGGCTTGAGCGGCGCGGGTGACTTGAAGGAGTCGCGGTAGTGCAGCCAGCCGGCCCGGGCCAGGTGCACGATGAGGTGCAGCCCGTCCGACCGCCCCGCCACCGCCCTTGACCCGACTGAAGACTCCCCACCGAGGCTCAGATCCAGGAACTTGCCGTGCCGGCCGGCGGCGGTGACGACCAGGCCGGCCACGGCGGAGGCGGGTGGGTCGTAGGTCTTCAGCGCGCTGAAGGACGAGACCTCGAAACGCTGGACTGTACGGCCGACCGCACGCTCCCGCAGGTACGCAGCGAGCGCCTCGACCTCGGGAAGCTCCGGCACGCCCTCAACGGTAGCGTTTCCCGGCGTGAAGGTCGTCGTAGCGCACAACAGATATCGCGAGGCCATCCCGTCCGGCGAGAACGTCATCGTCGACACGGAGATCGCGCAGCTCACGGCGGCCGGGATCGAGGTGCTGCCGTTCCAGCGCGCCTCCGACTCGATCGGGGAGCTGCCGCTGGCGCAGAAGGCCCTGCTGCCGCTGTCGCCGATCTTCGGCCGGGCGGCCCAGCGGGACCTCGCCGACCTGCTCCGGCGGGAGCGCCCGGATCTGCTGCACCTGCACAACCCGTACCCGTTGCTGTCGCCGTCGGTCGTGCGGACCGCGCACGCGCACGGCGTGCCGGTCGTGCAGACCGTGCACAACTACCGGCAGGTCTGCTCGTCCGGGCTCTACTTCCGGGACGGGCACAACTGCCACGACTGCCGGGGCAAGGTGGTGGGCTGGCCGGCCGTCGTGCACAAGTGCTACCGCGGGTCGGCGGCGCAGAGCGCCCTGATGGCGACCACGCTGGCGGTGCACCGGCCGACCTGGAAGTCGGTGGACCGCTACATCGCGCTGACCGGGCGGATCGCCGAGCACCTGCGGAACTACGGCATTCCGGACGACCGCATCGTGATCAAGCCGAACGGCCTGCCGGATCCCGGTGATCCGGAGCCGCTGGGTGACGGTTTCCTGTACGCCGCCCGGCTCTCCCCGGAGAAGGGCCTGGCGCTGCTGCTCGACGCGTGGCGCCGGCACCCTGACGGGACGCTGGGGCAGCTGCGCATCGCGGGCGACGGGGAGTTGCGTCCGCTGGCCGAGCAGGCCGCGGCCGAGCGGGCCGACGTCACCTATCTCGGCGCGCTGGACCGGGCCGGCATGGTCGCCGCCCGCCGCGCCGCCTCGGTGATCGTGGCCGTGCCGACGTGGGACGACGTGCTGCCGACCGTGATCCTGGAGGCGATGGCCGCCGGCCGGCCGGTGCTGGGCACCGACGTCGGCGGGATCCCGTACCTGCTCGGGATCGGCGAGACCGTGAGCCCGGCGGGCTGGGCGGTGGGGCCCGACCCGGAGAAGCTGGCCACCGCGCTGCCGATCGCCCGCGCCGGCGCGGCGGCTGTCGCGTCCGCCGCCCGCGACCGCTACCTGCGCGCTTTCCACCCGGACGTGGTGACCCGGCGACTCATCGACATCTATGCCGGGCTCACAGGCAATTCTCATCCCGCATCGAGGTAGATCGCCATCGAAACGGGGAAAGCTGGCCCCGTGACCGAAGCCAAACTTTCGCGCCGCAACCTCCTGCTCGGTGTCGGCGGGGCCGTGGTGTTCACCGCGGCCGGGGCCGGGGCCGGCTATGCGATCGCCGACAGCCAGGACGACGCCGAGACCCCGCAGGCCGCCCCGCAGGCCGGCCCCGCGAAGTACCGGTCGCGCCCCGACCTGCGCACGCTGCCCGACGTCACGATCACGACGCCGGCCAACGCGACCGCCCCCGGCTTCATCTTCCTGACGCCCGCGTCCGGCACCGGGCTGTGGGGCCCGCTGATCGTGGACGACAAGGGCTCACCGGTCTGGTTCCGCAAGGTGCCCGACCCGGCCACGGTGGCGATCGACTTCAAGGTCCAGCAGTACCAGAACAAGCCGGTCCTGACCTGGTGGGAGGGGACCATCGGCGGCACCGGCGGGCAGGGCGTCGGGCAGGGCGAGTTCGTCATCGCGGACACCTCGTACCGGGAGATCACCCGGGTCCGGGCGGCGGGCTCCGAGCAGGCCGACCAGCACGACTTCGTGATCACGCCGGACGACACCGCGATCTTCTGGGTCTACGACCCGGTCCCGTACGACCTGTCGGCGCTCGGGGGGCCGGCCGACGGCGTGCTGCACGACGGGGTGATCCAGGAGATCGACATCAGGACCGGCAAGCGGGTCTTCGAGTGGCGGGCCCGGGACCACGTCGAGCTGTCCGAGTCGTACGCGCCGCTGCCCGAGGGCGACTCCGCCCACCTGCCGTACGACTACTTCCACGCCAACTCGGTCGGGCTCGACGCGGACGGGCACATCCTCGCCTCGGCCCGGCACACCTGGGCGAACTACAAGATCGATCGCAAGTCGGGCAAGGTGCTCTGGCGCATCGGCGGCAAGAAGTCCGACTTCACCGTCGATGAGAAGTCCAAGTTCAGCTGGCAGCACGACTTCCGGCGGCGGCGCGACGGGTCATACAGCATCTTCGACAACGGCGCCGGCATCACCAAGGAGCGCGAGCAGTCCCGCGGCCTGGTGTTCAAGGTCGACGAGGCTGCCAAGACGGTCACCTTCGTGCAGGAGTTCCTGCACCCGGAGAAGTTGTCGGCGCCGACGCAGGGCAACTTCCGGGAGCTGGCCGACGGCGGCTCGTTCATCGGCTGGGGACAGAAGCCCTACTTCACCGAGTACGCCCCGGACGGCACCGTGCGGCTCGACGGGCACCTGCCGCTCGACAACCAGTCGTACCGCGCGTACAAGGCTGAGTGGGCCGGTGCGCCGCTGGACCAGCCCGCCCTGGGCCTGCACGTCGACGGCGGCAACGTGGTCGTCAGCACGAGCTGGAACGGCAGCACGAAGGTCGCCAAGTGGCGGGCCCGGGCCGGCGGCCAGCCGCGTGCCCTGAGCCAGATCGCCGAGGCCGGCCGCACCGGCTTCGAGACCACGCTCAAGCTGCCGGGCACCCCGGAGTACGTGGTCGCCGAAGCGCTCGACAGCAGCGGGAAGGTGCTGGGGACCTCGTCCGCGATCCCCGTCCGCGTCTGAGTCAGCCCTTCAGAGCGGCCCGGCCCGCAAACGCGATGCTGGCGGCCAGGAAGGCGCCGTTGACCAGCGTGAACGCGCCGATCACGAAGATCGTCCACTGTGGCGCCAGGGTCAGCACCAGGCCGGCCAGGGCGATCACCGCGCCGTAGTCGCGGACCAGCTTGACCACGCGGACGGGCAGCGAGCGGCTCGTCACCATGCTCGACGCCTGGCTGCCCGTCTGCATCACCGAGGTGACCAGGTTGACCATCCAGGTGCCCGCGAAGGCGGCGACCAGCCACGCCGGGGTCTCCGGCACCTGCGCCTCGGCGACCGCGGACAGGGCCGCCACCAACGCGATCTGACCGGCCACGTCGCACAGCACGTCGACCCGGCCACCGGCCGCGCTGGTCTGGCCGGTGACCCGGGCCAGCTGGCCGTCCGAGCAGTCCAGCGCGTACGCGAACTGCCAGCCGACCAGCGCGAGCAGCCCGACCGGCCAGGCCCACACCTGGCGGTCCGCGACCGGTCCCGCCGCCGCCACCACGACGAACGAGACCAGGCAGCTGAGGCCCAGGTTGGCCACGGTCAGCACGGTCGGGGCGAGCCGGTGCTTGTGGGCGAAGACGGCGATCCGGGCACCCACCCGCTGGCTGATCGCCTCACTGAACAGCCCGCCGCCCCTGTTCACGCCGTAGTAGTCGGCGGCGGTGGGCGGGCGGTCCACTGTCGGCTCAGCGGCGGGCGACGGCGTCGTCATACTCGGCCAGCTTCCTGCGGATCTCGTCCGGCGACATCGCGAGGTGTTCCAGGATGGTGTAGCGGTCCGGCCGGGTCCGCGGCGCGAAGTCGACGACCTCGACGAACTGCTCGCGGGTCAGGCCGACGTCGGCGGCCGTGCGGGGCAGGCTGTGCCGCACCAGGCAGTCGGACATCTGGGCGAAGCGGCGTTCGTCCCCGCGCAGGAAGGTGCAGAAGAGGGCTCCCAGGCCGGCCAGCTCGCCGTGGGAAGCGGTGTCCGGGAACAGCGAGTCCGTCGCGTGCATGATCTCGTGACAGCCTCCGCTGGACGGACGGCTGCTGCCGCAGACTGCCATGGCCAGACCACTGGAGATCAAGGCTTCCGCGAGCACGGTGACGAACGCGTCGTCGGTCATGTCGCCCGGCATGGTCAGCACGGCTTCGGCCCCCATCCGAGCCAGCGAGGCAGCCAGACCGTCGACGGGCTCGCCGCGCACTGCCCGGGCGAGCTCCCAGTCGGCCAACGCGCTGATGTTGCTGATCACATCGCCGATGCCGGACCGGTTGACCCGCTCGGGGCCGTTCTCGACGAAGTCGAGATCAACGATGACGGCAAGAGGGATGTGCACACCGTAGGAGCGCTTGATGCCGTCGTGGATCAGGCTCGCCACCGGGGACGCCACGCCGTCGTTGGCCAGGCTGGTCGCCACGGACACCATCGGCAGGGCGTAGCGCGTCGCGGCATATTTCGCCGTATCTACCGTTTTGCCGCCGCCGATCGCCACCACGGCGTCATACGAGCGAGAGCGGAGCTTCGCGCCCAGGTCGATCGCCGCGTCGAGGGTGCCCCCGGCGGTGGTGTAGATGTCAGCCGACCGCAGCGATGGCTGGATCATCTCGGCGATCCGCTCGCCCTGACCTGGCCCCACGACCACGGCGACGTCGCCGCCGGACGAGATCCGGCCGTCCGCCAGGATCGCGCTGAGGTCCGCGACCGCGCCCCGGCGGACGTCGATGTGCAGCGGCGTCTGGACGCTGCGGGCTAGTAACGGCATGCGATGTCCCGCGCCTTGGCGAGGTCGTCGTGGTTGTCCACCTCGACCCAGGGGATGTCGCCGATCGCCGCGCCGCGGATCTCGCCGCCGCGGTCGGCGTACTCCTGGTAGCCGTCCTCGTAGTACAGGTCGGGGTTGCGCTCGAAGGTCGCCTTCAGCGCGTCGGCCAGGCCGGCGGCCGCCTCGGCCTCGATGATCGTGGCGCCGATGTACTCGCCCGAGGCCTCGGCCGGCTCCATCAGCTTCGTGATCTTCGTCAGCCGGCCATCTGCCGAGAAGACTGCCTTCATCTCCTCGTCAGCAAGCTTCTTCACATTGTCGATGGCGAGCAGGATGCCGGGGCCGCGGTTGGCCAGCAGGGTCTGCTCGACGCTCACCGGGTGCACGGTGTCGCCGTTCACGAGCAGTGCACCCTGGGCGAAGTGGTTCCGCGCCAGCCACAGCGAGTAGGCGTTGTTCCACTCCTCGGCCTTGTCGTTGTGCACCAGGGAGATCTTCACGCCGTACTTCTGCTCGAACGCGTCCTTGCGCTCCTCGACCGCGCCGGCCTGGTAGCCGACCACGATCGTCACGTCCGTCAGCCCGGCCGCCGCGAGGTTGCGCAGGGAGATGTCCATGATCGTGGTCTCCCCGTCCACGGGGACCAGCGCCTTCGGCAGCGTGTCCGTGTAGGGACGCAGCCTGCGTCCGGCGCCGGCGGCGAGTACCAAGCCGATCATGGGGTGGTTCCTTCCCGAAGTGAGGGGCGTGCCAGCCGAGGATAGCGGTGGGTTCACATACCGAGATTGTGCAGCACCGCGGAGCCGCCCTCGGCGAGTGCGGAAAAAGCTCTCGTGCCGGCGACCGGCGCTGGAAGAAATGCGGCCGTCGCTGCCCACGACGAGAGCTCCGGCGCCGGACAGCGGGGCCGGGGGACACTCGAAAAATCACACAGTGCCTGCTCGTAAGCTTGGGGGCATGACCGCTGAGCAGCTGATCTCGTTCGCAAGAGGGGCTCCGTCCCTGGACATCATCGACGTGCAGGGCCTCAAGGCCGCCGCCGCCCGGGCCTTCGACGCCGATCCGGCCGGGGTGACCGCCTACGGCACCTCTGTCGGTTACGTCCCGCTGCGTAAGTGGATCGCCGACAAGCACGGCGTCGACGCGGACCAGGTCATCGTGACGAACGGTTCGCTGCAGGCCGACGCGTTCCTCTTCAACCACCTGGTCAACGCCGGCGACGACGTGATCGTGGAGAAGCCGACCTACGACCGCACCCTGCTGAACCTGCAGAATCTGGGCGGCAAGGTGCACCAGGTGACGATCGAGCCGGACGGCATCGACGTCGCCGAGCTCAAGGGGATGCTTGAGGCGGGCCTGCGCCCGAAGCTCGCGCACATCATCCCGAACTACCAGAACCCGGCCGGTGTCACGCTCTCGCTGGAGAAGCGGCGGGCGCTGCTGAGCCTGGCGGTCGAGTACGGCTTCACGATCTTCGAGGACGACCCGTACGTGGACATCCGCTTCCGCGGCGAGGCCCTGCCGTCGATGCTGTCGATGGACACGGAGAACGTGGTCGTGCACGCCTCCAGCTTCACCAAGACGGTGTGCCCCGGTGTGCGCGTGGGTTATCTGGTCGGCCCGGCCGCCCTGATCGACGCCATCGCCAAGAAGGCCACCAACCTCTACATCTCGCCCGGCATGGTGTCCGAGGCGATCGTGCACCAGTTCTGCGTCTCCGGCGACATCGAGCGGTCGGTGCAGACGGTCAGCACGGCGCTCGCCGAGCGGGCCCGGGTCCTCGCCGCCTCGCTGCGCGAGCACATCCCCGGCGCCACCTTCACCGAGCCCGACGGCGGCTACTTCCTCTGGGTGGATCTGCCGTCCTCGGTGGACGTGGACAAGCTGTTCCCGGCGGCCATGAAGAAGGGTGTCGCCGTGGTCAAGGGCAGCGACTTCCTGCTGGACGGCGGTAAGTCGTCGGTGCGGCTCGCGTTCTCCGCGGTCACCGTCGACCAGATCGACGAGGGCGTCCGCCGGCTCGCGGCGGCCATCGCCGAGGTCTCCGCCTGATACCTGCCTGACTGTCGGGTTTCCGACACTGCGCCTCAGACGCCGGTCCCGGGTTTCCCCGGGACCGGCGTTCGGCTCACAATGCTGCTGCACCGGATGCATGACCATGCGGCCCGGTGCGTCGACACCCACCCCCGCCCCCCGGCGCCGGGCGGGCCGATCGCACCTTCACCCCCCGAAATGCGGCCGGTCCGTCCGGCGCCACCCGGCCGACCGGCATGCGGGTGGCCCGGCCGGGCAAGGTAACGGGCGTAGCTTCGTGCAGGCCTCACCGCGAGGTCGGCCGACATCACCCCTGGGGGAGGCAGCCATGAGCGACGACGTGCACCGCAGCCGGACCACCGGCGTCAACCGGTCACTGTCCCGGGCCTGGACCGCCCCGGTCCGGGCGATGAACCGCTTCCTCGGCGCCGACGACGGCCGGCCCGACGAGCCCGGCCGGCCCTACCACGGCACGGCGGTGGTGGACTGCGGCGTCTACGTCGACGGCAAGCGCGAGCCCGGTGACTTCACCCCGGACGAGGCGCTGCGCGAGGCGTGCAGCCGCGAGAACGCCTTCGTCTGGCTCGGCCTGCACGAGCCCACCGCGGCGGAGATGGCCGCCATCGCGCGCACCTACGACCTGCACGAGCTCGCCGTCGAGGACGCGGTCAAGGCGGAGCAGCGGCCCAAGCTGGAGCAGTTCAACTCGGTGCACTTCCTGGTGCTGCGCACCGCGCGCTACGTGCCGCACGGCGAGCTGACCGAGACCTCCCAGGTGGTCGAGACCGGTCAGATGATGATCTTTGTCGGCGAGCGCTTCGTCATCACGGTCCGGCACGGCGACGCCTCCCGGCTGGCGCCCGTGCGGGCCGACATGGAGGCCCGCGGCGAGCTGCTCGCGCAGGGGCCGTGGGCGGTCGCGTACGCGGTGACCGACCGGGTGGTGGACGCGTACGTCGAGGTGGCCGACCAGGTGGAGACCGATCTCGACATCATCGAGGAGGGCGCGTTCTCCCGCGACAGCGGCAGTCCGGTGCAGCAGATCTACCAGATGAAGCGCGAGATCGTGGAGTTCCGCCGGGCGGTGGTGCCGCTGCAGCGGCCGCTGGCCACGATCACCTCGCCGCAGAGCCGGCAGGTGCCCAAGGAGATCCGGCGTTACTTCCGGGACGTGCAGGACCACCTGACCCGTACGGTCGAGCAGGTTGCCTCGTACGACGACCTGTTGAACTCGATCCTGCAGGCGCGGCTGGCCCAGGTCACGGTCGACCAGAACAACGACATGCGCAAGATCGCCGCCTGGGCCGGTATCGCGACGGTGTGGACCGCGATCGCCGGGGTGTACGGCATGAACTTCGAGCACATGCCCGAGCTCGGCTGGCAGTACAGCTACCCCGCGCTGGTCACGTTGATGCTGGCCGTCTCGGTGCTGCTCTACCGGGCGTTCCGGCGCAACGGCTGGCTCTGACCCGCCCCCCACCACCCTCGGCCGCCCTTTACAGTGACGGGGTCGCCCTGGGGAGGGAAGTCGCGTGCCGTCACGCCAGGATCAGCTGCACTCGTACCAGTACTCGCAGCAGCGGGTGGTGGCCGCGCTGGTCACCCACGACCCCGATCCGCACCGCTCGCCGCTGCGCCGGGCCGGCAGCGCGGCCCTGATCAGCCTGGTCGTCGCCTCGCTGGCCGTCGGTGGCGCAGCCGTCTACGGCCTGCTCAAAGGGCGCAGCTCGGTCGAGCCGCGCAACGAGGCGGTGGTCTTCCTGGAGAAGGGCTCGGGTGCCCGCTTCGTCTACCTCAAGTCCGACGACCGGATGCACCCGGTGCTCAACTACAGCTCGGCCCTGCTGATCGCCAACGCGACCGAGCCCAAGATGGTCGACGCCTCGTCGCAGAGCCTGGCCAAGGTGCCGCTGGGCGATCCGCTCGGCATCCCGGACGCCCCCGACTCGCTGCCGGCCGCCAAGGGCGGGATGGTGCCGCGGGTGTGGACAGTCTGCTCGCGGACGCCGGCCGATTCCGGCTCGGGCACCCCGGCGCAGAGCCTGCTGGTGGTCGGTGATCGGCTCACCGACGGCACCGTGCTCCCCGTGCCCCGGGCCGACACTCCCGCCGCCGACCTGCGCGGCCTGCTCGTCGTCGACCCGTCCGGGCGCACTTACCTGGTCTACAACAACAAGCGGTTCCTGATCCCGGCCGGCCGGCTCCAGCGCACCCAGTCCTTCCTGGGCTGGACCCAGCAGCCGCTGCCCGTGGCGGCGGCCTGGATCAACGCGGTGCCGATCGGGCCCGACCTCAAGCCGCCGGCGATCCGGGACCTCGGTGATCCGTCGCCGGCGATCGACGACTTCGAGATCGGCCAGCTGCTGCGCATCCGCGGCGACGCCAGCGGCACGGACAAGTGGGGTGTCGTGCTGGGCGACGGCGTGGCCGACATCACCGACGTGCAGGCGCGGCTGCTGCAGGTCGACCCGGAGGCGTACGACCGCCAGGACATGGACCTCAACCTGTACAGCAGCCTGCCGCACTCGCAGACCCAGCTGATCGGCGAGGCCGCCGCCGCTGGCCTGCCGCCAGCGGTCCCGGTGCTGCTCAACGGCCCGGAGCAGGTGTGTCTGACCTACGACGGCGAGGATGCCAAGGGTGACGCCGGCCAGGGCGTGCTGAGCATCCGGATCGGCCCGACGGCTCCGAACGGCAGCCCGGTCGCCGGTGCGCCGGCCGTCGCGGGTGGCGTGCAGGCCGATCTGGTGCACGTGCCGCGCGGCAAGGGGGCGCTGGTCGTGGCCGCCGCCTCACCCACGGCGCCGGCCGGGAGCGGCACGGTCAGCATCGTGACGGACACCGGCCGCCGCTACCCGGTCGCCAACCGGGACGTGCTGCCCCGCCTCGGCTACGCCGGTGTCGAGCCGGCTCCGATCCCGGGCCAGCTCGTCTCGCTGCTGCCCCAGGGACCGGCGCTCGACCCGGTGCGCGCCCGCCAGGGCGATTCCACCGAGGGCTGAACGCAGCGAGGCGGGTGAACGGCTCCGCTCGGAGCGCCCACCCGCCTGCATGATCTGCGTTACCGGGGGTCAGTTCTTCTTCTGGCCGCCGCTGGCCAGCCGGGCCACCTTCGGGCTGTGCTGCGCCGACTGGGTCTGGTCGACCGGGTCGGCGTCCACGAGCTCGATGGCGGGCTCCGGCGTGCCGGCACCGACCGTCGGGTCGACGCCCTTCGCGGGGTCCGAGCCGACAGCGCCGACGACCGGGCCGGTCTCGCCCTTCGGCGTGACGAAGCCCGACGGACCGGACAGATCGGCCGGCTCGGCGAGGGCCTCGTCGGAGCTGGTGATCCGCGTCGTCGCGGGGCTCGGGTCGTACTCGTCCCACTGCTCCTGACGACGCTTACGCAGCACGTAGGCGCCGGCGGCACCCACTGCGGCGCCGGCCAGCAGCAGACCGCCGAGCTTGGAGCCCTTGCTGCTCTGCTTGCCCTTCAGTGCCTTGTTGGCCCGCTTCTGGATCTTCTTGGCGTCCTTCTTGCTCGCCTTGAGGTCCTTCTTGCTCGCCGTAGCCGTCGACTTGCTCGCCCGCTGCGCCTTCTCGGTCGCCGCGGTGACCAGCGGAGTCAGCGTGGCGACGGCGCTCTCCCAGCTGCCGGTCGCAGCATTCTTGGCCTTGCTGGCCGTCGGCTGCACTCGATCACGGGCAGCGTAGAAACGGGGACCCACGGTCGCGCTGGTCTCCTGCGCGGCGAGCGATGCCGCACGCTTGAAGTGATCAACGCTCTGACCGAGCTCGCTCTTCATCTTTGCGCTGCGGTTCTTCCGTCGCATCGTTGCGAACACCAGTGCCCACCTCCTGTGGTTCTCTCCCACGTCATGTTGCCCTCTTGGGTACCCCCGCGTTGCCGGATCAGACACATGGGGGAGGATCCGAACTGCAAAGAACTGTCCAGCGCCGGTCCTCCACCTAGCGACCGGCGACCGCGACACTGATGGGAGTACCCGTGGCCGAGACTCTTTACGCCACCCTGCACACCAATCACGGCCCGATCCGGCTCCAGCTCTTCCCGGACCACGCGCCGGCGACCGTGCGCAACTTCGTGGAGCTCGCGGAAGGCACCAAGGATTACGTCGACCCGCGGACCGGCCAGAAGGGCAGCGGCCCGTACTACGACGGGACGATCTCGCACCGCGTCATCGCCGGCTTCATGATCCAGCTCGGTGACCCGACCGGCACCGGCCGCGGCGGCCCGGGCTTCCAGTTCGCCGACGAGTTCCACCCGGAGCTGCAGTTCGACCGGCCCTACCTGCTCGCCATGGCGAACGCCGGCCCGGGCACGAACGGCTCGCAGTTCTTCATCACCGTCGGCGCCACCCCGCACCTCAACCGCCGGCACACGATCTTCGGCCAGGTCGCCGACGAGCAGTCGGCCAAGGTCGTCGACTCGATCGCGGCCACGCCGACCGGTCCGGGCGACCGTCCGCGCGAGGACGTCGTGGTGGAGCGCGTGGAGATCGAGCGCGCGTAGTTCGGTTACCCCGTCCGGGTACCGTTGTGGGTATGAGTGAGTCTCCGGTGACGGCGCCGGTCTGCTACCGACACCCGTCGAAAGAGACCTACGTCCGTTGCACCCGCTGCGAGCGGCCGATCTGCCCGGACTGTATGAACGAGGCCTCGGTCGGCCACCAGTGCCCGGAGTGCGTTGCCCAGGGCAGGCGCACGCAGCGGCCGGCCCGCACCGCCTTCGGCGGCAGCGTGGCCGGCCGTGCCGGCACGACGACCAAGGTCCTGATCGGCATCAACGTCGTCGTGATGCTGGTCTCCATCCTGAGCGGCGGCGCGAACGCGATCGCCGGCGGCGGCTGGGGCGGCCTGCTGGGCGGTAGCACCCCGCTCACCGAATGGGGTGCGGTGCTCGGCTCCGCCGTGTACGGCCCGGCCGGCGACGTGGTCCCGCACGGCATCGCCCACGGCGAGTGGTATCGCCTGTTCACCGCGATGTTCCTGCACTACGGCGTGCTGCATCTGCTGATGAACATGTACGCCCTGTGGTTCCTGGGGCGCGACATCGAACGGGTGCTCGGCCCGGCCCGCTTCGTGGGGCTCTACCTGCTGGCCGGCCTCGGCGGCAACGTGGCGGC
Organism: Actinoplanes sp. NPDC051405; assembly: GCF_055586185.1. NCBI lineage: Bacteria > Bacillati > Actinomycetota > Actinomycetes > Micromonosporales > Micromonosporaceae > Actinoplanes > Actinoplanes sp. NPDC051405. The sequence goes on along the minus strand of NZ_JBVJIR010000009.1, from coordinate 95,149 downwards.
CTATCTGCTCTCCGCGCCGAACGCCATGACCGCGGGCGCGTCGACGGCCGTCTTCGGCCTGATGTCCGGCATCTTCGTGCTGCTCAAGCGCCTGAACCTGAGCGTGGCGCCGATCCTGCCGGTGATCGTCATCAACGTCGTCTTCACGTTCGTCGTCTCGAACATCTCGGTCGCGGGCCACCTCGGCGGCCTGGTCGTCGGCGCGGTGACGGCGGCTGTGCTGGCGTACGCGCCCAAGGACAAACGCAATTTGGTTCAGGGGGTCGGCTGCGCGACGATCCTGGTGTTCCTGCTGGCGCTGGCTGTCTATCGGACACTGTCCCTGATGAGCTGACGTCCGGTCGCGGTCAGGCAGACCCGGCGGCCGGCGCCGATCCGGGTCCCAGCGGCCACGTTCTGACCGGTGACACGCCATTCCGACCGCCGGACGGGAGCCTCGCCGGCCGGTGCGTGGCAGACCGAGACGTCGGTCAGGCCGGCGCGTGTCGCCACGTCCAGCGCGCTGGCCAGCCCGAGGCCGACGAGAGTGGGCATGACGATCTCCTCTCGGGCTCGGTCGCGATCGGCCGCCCTTGCCTCGGCGGCTCTCGCAGCTGCGACCCGCGCCTCGGCGGATCTCGCGGTCGCGGCCCGCGTATCGGCGGCCTTGGCGGCCAAAACCTTCGCAGCCAGCGCCTTGTCGTCCGCGGCCCGCCCCGCCGCGGCCCTGTCTTCCGCGGTCTGCTGCGCCGCGGCCTTGTCTTCCGCCGCCCGCTGCGCCGCGGCCTTGTCGTCCGCCGCCCGCTGCGCCGCGGCCTTGTCGTCCGCGGCCCGCTGCGCCGCGGCCCTGTTCTCCGCGGCCTTGCCGGCCGCCGTCCCGTCCGCGCTGACCGCTCCGGAACCCCGGCCCAGCCGCACCAGGTCGACGTTCGTGCCCCACCCGACGCCGAAGCACAGCAGCACGACGGCCGCGCCTGCCCCGACGATCCCGGTCAGACCCCGGTGGCGGCCCGACCAGCGGGCATACCTCGCCGCCGGAGTGGACGGACGTGCCCAGCGGGGAGAGCGCCACGGCAGCCGGCTCACCGGTCGCGGCAGCTCACTGGACACGTCGATCGGTTCGGCGGGCGGTAACGGCAGCCGGGGCCGGGGCATGACAGGTCGCAGGGACGGAAGGGTGAAACGCATGCGGTTTCCTCAGCGCAGATACGGGCGATGACCACCAGAGACGATCATCGCCGCCGTACCGGCCGTGCGGGGACAGATCCCCGCAATTGCCCTAGAGCGGGGCGTTGGCCCGCAGGGCGTTGAGGGACTCGGCGACCTCTTCAGGGTCCGTGCCCAACTCGTGCTCGCTGAACAGGTGCAGGCTGTCGCCCGCGTCGATCTCCAGCAACCGGTTGCGCAACCCCATGCGTTCGCGGCTGTCCACCCGTACCCGCTCGACCTGCGGCCAGGCCACATGCCGGCGCCGGACGAAGCCGACCACCATGGTCACCCCGCTCGTGTCCGCGCTGAGCCGGACCGGCGCGATCAGGTCCCGGACCGCCCAGCCGGTCAGCGCGGCGGCGACCACCACCGCGACGAACCACTGCACCGGGTCCTCGCGGCCGAACGCCACGACCAGCACCACCAGGGCCACCGCGCCGAGCAGTTTGGCGATCGGCAGGACGGGCCGCACCCGCCACTGAAGAGGCGACATGGAACCACTATGGCAGCCCGGCGTACCGTCGGCAGTATGCGAGACGCGGTGATCGTGGGGGCGGTACGCACTCCTGTCGGACGTCGCAACGGCGGGCTGGCCCAGGTGCATCCGGTCGACCTGTCGGCGGTGGTGCTGCGGGCGCTGGCCGAGCGCGCGGGCATCGACCCGGCGGACGTCGAGGACGTGATGTGGGGCTGTGTGTCCCAGGTGGGTGAGCAGTCGTGGAACGTCGGCCGTAACGCCGTGCTGGCGGCCGGCTGGCCCGAGTCGGTGCCGGCCACGACGATGGACCGGCAGTGCGGCTCCAGCCAGCAGGCGCTGCACTTCGCGGCGGCGACCGTGCTGTCCGGGCAGGCCGATCTGGTGGTGGCCGGCGGCGTGGAGTCGATGAGCCGGGTGCCGATGGGCTCCAGCGCGGCCGGCGCCGACCCGTACGGCTCGGCCGTCGCCGAGCGCTACGGCACGACCGTGTTCAACCAGGGCGTCGGCGCCGAGATGATGGCCGAGCGGTGGGGCCTGTCCCGCCGGCAGCTGGACGAGTACGCGCTGGCCAGCCACGACGCGGCGGCGAAGGCGCAGGACGCCGGCGAGTTCGACGTCGAGGTGGTCGCGGTCGGCGACGTCACCCGCGACGAGGGCATTCGGCGCGACACCACCCTGGAGAAGCTGGGTGGACTCAAGACGCCGTTCAAGGCCGACGGCGTGGTCACCGCGGGCTCCGCGTCGCAGATCTCCGACGGCGCGGCAGCCCTGGCCATCACCAGCTCACGCTGGGCGGCCGCGCACGGACTGCGGCCGCTCGCCCGTGTGCACACGGCGGTGGTGGTGGCGGCCGATCCGGTGATCATGCTGACCGCGCCGCTCCCGGCCACCGCGAAGGCGCTGGCCAAGGCGGGTCTCACCCTGGACGACATCGGCGTGTACGAGGTGAACGAGGCGTTCGCGCCCGTACCGCTGGCCTGGCTGGCGGAGACCGGCGGCGATCCGTCCCGCCTCAACCCGCGCGGCGGGGCGATCGCCCTGGGACATCCGCTCGGCGCCTCCGGGGCCCGGATCATGACGACGATGATCCACCACATGCGACAGACCAAGGTCCGCTACGGCCTGCAGACGATGTGCGAGGGCGGCGGAATGGCCAACGCCACGGTGCTGGAACTTCTGTAATTCGATATTCATCGGGTGTTCCCCGCTGCTTCCCCGTTCCGCGGCCGTTAAACGCCACATGGACGTGTTCTCCCGTACGTTCCTTCCCGCCGCCGCCGAAGCCGGGGTTGCGATCCCCACCGTGAGCCGGCACATGCCCATCTTCCGCCGCTGTGTGGAGCCCGACGACGCCACGGTGCTGGTCACCAGGTGCGTGAGTCCGGACCGGCCGCTGGCCGGGGACTTCCTGCTGCTGCTCACGTACCGCCGGATGGTCGTGATCCAGGAGACCCGGGTGCTGCACCGGCTGCGGCTGCACCTGAACGCCAACCTGCGGCACCTGAGCGACGTCACCTGGAACCCCGACCTGCGCACATCCGTCGTGGACGTCGCGGCGACGGCGGTGGACGGGGTGCGCGAGCGCTTCCGGATGCGCCTGGCCGAGCCGGCGCAGGTGTGGCACGTCGACACGCTGCTCAAGCACGTGTTCCGCGAGCGCCGCACACCTGCGTTCCCGGCCACCGTCGCCGCCTAGCTTCCGGCCTGCAGGAACGCGCTGATCGAGGCGCGCAGACCGGTTGCGTCCAGGCCGTGCCAGCGCGCATGGTCGGCGGGGGTGCCATAACGCCGCTGCTCCGCGCGGCCCACCCCGAGATGCAAACTGCGATGGGGTACGTCGGACAGCGCCGCCGCCACCAGCCGGCTCGACGTGCCGGCCAGGTAGGGCTCCACCACGACCACCTCGCGGCTGACCAGATCCCGCAGACCCCGGGTGTCGAGCGGCCGCGGCGTGAGCGTGTACGCGACCGTGACGTCCAGGTCAGCGGTGGCGGCGAGCACCGGATCGAGCATCGGCCCGACCGCCAGCACCACCGGCGCCCCGGCCCAGCCCCGGCGCACGACCTGCAACTTGTCCGTGTGCGCGTACGCCTGGCTGTTCTGCTGGGTCGAGAGCCGCACGTAGATCCGGTCGTCGTTGCGCGCGGCCGCCCGCAGCAGCGCGGGCACCTCGTTCGGGTGACCCGGCACATGCACGGTCCAGCCCTCGAGCGTGTCCAGCAGGGCGACGTCGCCGGGTGACTGGTGGGTGTAGCCCTCGCTGGACGCGTCGTACGAGGCGCCGATGCTGACCAGCACAGCGCCGACATCCTGATGGCCCAGGTCCAGCTTGATCTGCTCGTACGCCCGGTCGATGACGAAGGGCGCGTACGAGTGCACGTACGGCCGCAGCCCGGTGAGCGCGAGCCCACCGGCGACCCCGGCCATGAGCTGCTCTCGGATGCCGACGTTGAGCACCCGGTCGGGATGCCGGCGCTGAGCCGGCGCGAACGCGTCGCCGGAGATGTCGGCGATCACGACGGCGGTCCGCGGGTCCTCCTCGAGCAGCGCGGTGGTGGTGGCGACGAAGGTGTCACGCATGATCCTCAGCCTTTCTTCTCGACGGCGGCCACGACGACGTGCGGACGGTCGCGGTCGCGCTGCCGCAGGGCGATCTCGATGGCCTCGTGGTCGCGGCCATCCACAGTGGAGGCGGTCCAGCCCGGGAACCGGCTGGCGATACCGCCGGGCCAGCCGTGGGTGGACGACTGGTTGTCGATGACGATCGCGGTGAGCTTGTTCAGCCGGGCGGCGGCCGCGTACGCGATCGCCTCATGGTTGGAACCCTCATCGAGCTCGGCGTCGCCGAGCAGCACGAACGTCCGGGCGTCGAATCCCTGGGCCCGCAGGCCCAGAGCGGTGCCGACGCCGAGACCGAGCCCGTGCCCCAGCGAGCCGGTGCCGATCTCCACGCCGGGGATCAGCACCCGGTCGGGGTGGTGGCCGAGCGGACTCCGCGACCCGCCGAGATCGTCGAGCCAGTCGACAGGAATGAACCCCTTCGCGGCGAGCACGGCGTAGTAGCCGGCGGGCCCGTGCCCCTTGGAGAGCAGAAACCGGTCACGATCGGGTTCGTCGACGGTGTCGGGCGTGACCCGCAGCACGCGGTCGTAGAGCACCCAGAGCACATCAAGCGTCGAGTACGCGCTGGGTGCGTGCTTCTCGTCACCGGTCAGCCGGGTCAGCAGAGTGCCCAGCAGGTCTGGATTTGCCGCTGTCGTAGTCATAGGCTCACTCTGCAAGTTAAAGTTCACTTCAACTCAAGGATGTCGGCAGTGGAGCTCCTCACCATCGGCGACATGGCCGTCCGCAGCGGCGTGGCCCAGTCGGCGCTGCGCTACTACGAACGCGAAGGCCTGATCCGGTCGACGCGCACGGGCGGCAACCAGCGGCGGTACGAGCGGCACGAGCTGCGCCGGATCGCCTTCATCCGGATCGCCCAGCAGGTCGGGGTGTCCCTGGACGAGATCCGCGAGGCGCTGGCGGAGCTACCGGAGAACCGCACCCCGACAAAGGCGGACTGGGCCCGGCTGTCGGCACGATGGCGGCGCAAGCTGGAGGCGCGCATCGCGATGATGGAACGGCTGCGCGATCAGCTGACCGGCTGCATCGGCTGCGGATGCCTGAGCCTGAGCCGCTGCAAACTGATCAACCCGGAAGACCGCCTGGCCGCCCGCGGCACCGGCCCTCAAATGATCATCAACCCGCCGGCCTGAGCCGCTTCTTCGATCTGCGCCCAGTGCGCTTCCCGGGCGGCCGTGTCGATCGGCTGCTCTTGCGTGGCCGCCACCCCGGTACGCCCGTCGAGCTGCTCCCGGAGAATGTCGGCATGCCGGCGTGCCGGTTGGTGTCGTTGAGAACGTGCACAACGATGGTGAACAGCTTCACGTGCGGCCGCGGCCACCACGGCACGTGGCCCGGGGCGTCGAGGTTCAGCTCTCTGATCGTGCGGTCGGCGTGGTCGCAGGCGCGCCGGTAGAAGTCGACGATCTGGTCGCGGGTCTCGTCCGGGGTCACCCACAGGTCGCTGCCGTCCGCGTCCTGCCATCGGGGCAGTGGTTCCGGGAACGGGCGGCCGAAGATCTCGCCGAGGTAGCGGGCTTCCCAGGTGGCCATGTGCTTGACCAGGCCGAGCAGGTTGGTCCCGGTAGGCGTCAGCGGGCGGCGGATGTCGTACTCGGAGAGGCCGTCGAGCTTCCAGACCAGGGCCTGGCGGGTGAACTGGAGCTCTTCGAGCAGGGTGTCCTTCGCGTAGTCGTCTGCCATGTGTGCTCAGGCGACCCGCGGGATCGGCAGCATGCTCATGCTTACGTCACCGGTCTGGTCCGGAGACGGGGCCGTCCTCGTACTCGCCTCGGCGACGACCGTGGCCTCTTCCGGTGTGCCAGTCGAAGTCACGATGTCGGAGAGGAGCGCGGACAGGCGGCCGATGTCGTCGGCGGCCAGGCGGAAGGAGCCTCGGCAGACTGGGCCGGCCCAGAGGGACACGACCATGACGCCGCGGTCCTGGTGGTAGCTGACCCGCATGGTGCGGTCGTCGCCGCGTACATCCTGGAAGACGTCGCCGACGGTTGGCATCGGAAGCACCTCACCCATGGGGCCAGCTTGCCGGAAGGACGAACCGGAGGGAAGGGCGTGGGTACGAGCGGAGGGCGTGGGATTCGAACCTCGGAGACGCGGAACGTCTCACCGGTTTCGAGATCGGCCGCAACAAGATGTTGACATGCACGAACGTCGAGGACTGCGCTCCTGTTGTCGCGCATGGTTCGCGACCCTATGCTCTGGCGTCTTCAGACTCATCGAGGTGGAAGCGTTGGCTGACTGCCTCCTGCTTGCCGGGTCGGCCGACTGGGTGGTTCGCGACAGTTTAAGGCTGACCATCCGTTCAGTGGTTTCGTGCGGCTCTCCGTCCCGTGTAAGCAAGAGCCATGGATGTGGATGTGGCACAGGCAGCCGCCGCAGTGATGCCTTACGTTACGGCGGTGGCTGGTGCGTATGGGGCCCAGACGTTGGAGAAGCTGCGTGACCAGGCGCTCGATCAGGCTTCAGACGCCACTGTGGGGCTGGGCCGGCGACTTCTGAACCGGATCTTGGGGCGGGAGGAGTCCCGAGAGATTATCGAAGGTGCGCTGGTCGAGGTCGGTGCGACCCCGGATGATGAGGACACCGTCGCGAGCCTCCGGCTGCAGATCCGCAAGGCGCTCGCCGCCGATCCCACACTCGCGGCCGACGTGGCGCATTTGTTGCAGTCAGGCTCGGTGATGACAGCCGGCGATCATGGGATAGCGGCCGGACGCGACGTCTCCATCTACGCCACTTCGGGTGGCGTGGCAGCGGGAACGATCCACGGTGGGGTGTCCACGTCGGGAAACCCTCCTCTGCCGGGAGCGGGCCAGGCCTGACCACTCCCGGGCACGCACCTATTTTCGCCACTGGCACGAACTTTATCGCGACCGGCGGTGGGGTTGCGGGCGGTTGGACCGAGTACGTCCCAGGCAACCCGACCCGCGCCGCGCCTTCGCCGATCGAGCTGTCCAGCGTCGCCGCATCGGTGGCGTTGCCGCTGGCCGAGCATGATGTGACCCGAACGCTTCGCGGTCGGCAGGCCGTCGTCGAAGAGCTGACGAAGCTTGTCGGTCAGACCGGCGCGACGGCGCGGACGCGGGTGTTGCACGGGTTGGGAGGCAGCGGAAAAACCCTGATTGCCCTACATGTGGCTCGCGAGGTCGCTGCTCGCGGAATACCGGTGTGGTGGGTATCGGCTGCCGAACCTTCGGGGTTCATGCCAGCCATGCACGCGGTAGCCCAGTTACTGGGCGCGACCGAGGTGGAGCTTCAGGAGCAGGACCCTGCCGACATCCTGTGGCGGCGGCTGGAGGTCCGCACCGAGCCTTGGCTGTTGGTTGTCGACAATGCCGACGACGTGTCGCTGCTCGATGCGGGTTCCGCCGACCTCGGCGGCGGGAGGGCGCTAGCCGATGGCCGGGCCTGGATCCGTCCGCTGGCATCCGGTCCCGGCTTGGTCATCGTCACCAGCCGCGACGGCGACCCGAAGCGGTGGGGCCGCTGGTGCGCCCTAACGCCGATCGGCAAGCTCGCGGCCTCGGACGGCGCGCAGGTACTCCTCGATCACACCCGTGACCGGTGCGGCAGCCGGGAGGAGGCTGAGAACCTGGCAGAGCGCCTCGGCGGGCTCCCGCTGGCGCTTTCGCTGGCCGGTTCCTACCTGGCAGACAACATCACCGATCCGTGGCCGGACGCCGACTCGCCCACGACCTTCACCGCCTACCGCGATGCGCTCGAAGCCGGGCGCAGCGATCTCCTCACCCCCGAACCCGACGACGATGACGAGCGGCAGGCTCGGCGGCTTATCGACGGAATCTGGCGGCTGTCTGTGGACCTGTTGGAGCAGCGCGGGGTCACTGGGGCCAGGCTGTTGATGCGGCTACTCTCGCATTTTGCGGAGGCGCCCGTGCCTTACCGTTTGATGCTGCAACCGTCCGTGCTCAAAACCTCCTCAATCTTCGTGGGGATCGATCGCGAGAAGCTCAGGTCGATACTCGTCGGGGCCGGCCACCTTGGTCTGATCGACTTGTCGACCTTGTCGACGCCGAGTGCCGCTGCGCACAGCGAGATCCCTCTTCTGAGTCTGCATCCCTTGATGCGGGACGCTAGCCGCCATAGCGAAGACGCCGAACATGGTGGCGGCGACTATTTGTCTTTGGCGGCTCAACTGCTGTGTGCCGCTGTCCAAGACGAGCAAGAGAACTCTCCGCAGGATCCGAAGCAGTGGCCGAAGTGGCAGCTTCTGGCACCCCATGCGGCGCTTCTGCTGAAGGATTTAGTAGAGCAGAACGAAATCGACGCGGGGCTCGTGGCGAGTGTTGCACGAGTGGCTGACCTAACCATTCGTCAGATACATGTCCGCGGTCTATATGCTCTCGCCTACACCCAGTATCGTGCGTTGCAGGAAGCTTGCACCACAGCCCTCGGCCCTGACCATCCTTCGGTGCTTTCCAGCCGGCACGGTGCCGCTCTCGCATTGTGGTCTCAAGGCGGAACTCTGGCTGCACAAACGGAGTTTAGGAAGATCCTCGACATCCGTCAGCAGAGTCTGGGCGAGGAGCATCCCGACACTTTGATCGCTCGCCATAACCTCGCCGGGGTCTCGCGGGAGCGTGGTGATTATGTGGCTGCTCAGGCCGAGTTTGAGGCGGTATTTGCCATCGAGCGGCGGGTGCTAGGTGAGGAGCATCCCAGCACTCTGACCACCCGCCACAACCTCGCCGGGGTCTTGCAGGCGCGTGGTGATTACCCGGCTGCTCAGGCTGAGTTTGAGGCGGTCCTTGCCGTCCAGCGGCGGGTGCTCGGTGAGGAGCACCCCGATGCCCTGACCACCCGCCACAGCCTTGCTGGGGTCTTGCGGCAGCGTGGTGATTATGTGGGTGCTCAGGCTGAGTTTGAGGCGGTCCTTGCCGTCCAGCGGCGGGTGCTCGGTGAGGAGCACCCCAACGCCCTGATCGCCCGTCATAACCTTGCCGGGGCCTTGCAGGCACGTGGTGATTACCCGGCTGCCCAGGCCGAGTACGAGGCGGTCCTTGCCGTCCAGCGGCGGGTGCTCGGTGAGGAGCACCCCGACACCCTGATCGCCCGTCATAACCTCGCCGGGGTCTTGCGGCAGCGTGGTGATTATGTGGGTGCTCAGGCTGAGTTCGAGGCGGTCCTCGCGATCCAGCGGCGGGTGCTCGGTGAGGAGCACCCCAGCACTCTGACCACCCGTCATAACCTCGCCGGGGCCTTGCGGGAGCGTGGTGATTATGTGGCTGCTCAGGCCGAGTTCGAGGCGGTCCTCGCGATCCAGCGGCGGGTGCTCGGTGAGGAGCACCCCAACGCCCTGGCCACCCGCCATAACCTCGCCGGGGTCATGCGGCAGCGTGGTCATCATACGGCTGCCCAGGCCGCGTATGAGGCGGTCCTTGCCATTCAGCAGCGGGTGCTCGGTGAGGAGCATCCTGACACCCTGATCGCCCGTCATAACCTTGCCGGCGTTCTAGCCGAGCACGGTGATCGCCCGGCCGCAATAGCGGAATTTCAGGCCACCCTCCGCGTCATGGAACGAGTCCTCGGTCCTCGGCACCCCACCACGCTCGCGGCCCGCAAGAACTTCGAGCATGCGCGACGGCAGACGGCCAGCCATGGAGGACCCGTACTCTGGCACGGACCGGGTAAACGGCGAAAAGGCAAGAAGAAGTAGCGTCGACCGGCAGGGCCGACGCTCGAGCGCGCACTCGGCCACGGGGAAGACGGGCCGTTGGCGCGCCTCTTAGGCGGGCTCAGCCTGTCCGGTGACAACCGGCGGCGTCCGTCGTGCCCAATCTGATTCCGGCCGGACCGTACCAGCCGCCGCATGGCGATCACATGGCCCGTTGTAGGCCGCATGGCGTGACGTGGCGGCTACCTACGTTCGGTCAGCCGTTCGTGTGCTCGTGCGGGACGGCTGACCCGACCAAGCAGCGTGCGACCACGGCTGGATAGGACTTGTTCCGCTATGCTCCCGCGCTTTCGTAGCGGTTCAGCGTTCGTGCTCGTTCAGCCGATGCATAAGAGTAGGTTTTATGACTGACTCTACCTCTGGATTCGCATCGCAAAGGCTACTGAGGACGCCAACCGACGCCTGATCAGGCGAGGAAGGTGGTGGTCGCGCTATGGTCGCGGCGAGCGATATCGAGCGGTCCGCAGTATGGGCCAGTGAGGCTCTGAGCTGAGAGCCCCGTTGGCCGGCGCTGCCGCTGGTCAACGGGGATTGCTGCTGCTTGCTGAGCGGAGGGCGTGGGATTCGAACCCACGGAGACGCGGAACGCCTCACCGGTTTTCAAGACCGGCGCCATCGGCCACTAGGCGAGCCCTCCCGTACGGCGGCACTCAGTCTGCCAGATCGACGCGCGCCAAGCCGCCAGGGACATGCCACCCGGCCAGTCGCCGCCTAAGCAAAACTTATATTAACTCTCTTAACAGGCATCTGAGCTGGGAAAACACGCCCACAAGGCGAAGCGGCAACGGTTGACACCGCATCGACCCGCATGTTTATTGTTCGCTGCCTTTCCTATCCCGGCCAGGCCCCCACCTTCGGTCAAGGGAGTCCTCCGCATGCCCATCCCCGGAAGAAGGACCGCGCTCGTCGCAGCCGCCGTGCTCGCGGCCGGCACCGGCATCGTGCTCGCCCCAAGCGCGTTCGCCGCCAACGAGCAGGTCAACATCTACTTGACCACCACCAGCGACAGCGGCGGCCGCACGGTCACCCGCGGCCTCCAACAGCAGACCCCGATCAGCTTCGCCGGCAGCACCGGCAGCGCCAACCAGACGATCACGGTCAACGAGAACACGACTTACCAGCAGTTCGAAGGCGCCGGCGCCTCGTTCACCGACACCGCTGCCTGGCTCATCAACGGCAGCGGCGCACTTTCCGCCGCCACGCGCAACGACGTGATGACCAAGCTCTTCAGTCCCACGGCCGGCATCGGGGTCAGCGCCACCCGCAACGTCATGGGTTCCTCGGATCTCGCCCGGTCCAGCTACTCGTACGACGGGACCTGCTGCGACGTCAATGACTTCACGCTGGCCCGCGATGTCGACGTGCTCGCCCTCACCAAGCAGGCCCGCAGCCTCAATCCCAACCTTCTTGTCATGGCCTCGCCCTGGTCCGCGCCCTCGTGGATGAAGGACAACAACAGCTACGACCAGGGGTATCTCAAGGCCGAGTACTACAAGGCGTACGCGCAGTACTTCGTCAAGTACATCCAGGGGTACGCGGCTCAGGGCGTACCGGTCAATTACGTCACTGAGCAGAACGAGCCCGGCTGCTGTCCCGGCTATCCCTCCATGCAATGGAGCGTCTCCGGTCTGCAGTCGTTCGCCAAGAACGACCTGCTGCCGGCCCTGCAGGCCGCCGGGCTCAGCACCAAACTTTTGGTGCACGACTGGAATTACAGCGACTACGACACCTGGGGCGCGCCCCTGGTCAACGACACGGCGATCCGCAACCACCCGAACTTCGGCGGCGTCGGGTGGCACGGTTACGGCGGCGATCCGAGCAAGGCCACCACGGTACGCAACCAGTATCCGGCCATGAACCAGTACTTCACCGAGCACTCCGGTGGCACCTGGGTCGGCAATCAGCAGGCCGAGGACATGAACAATCTCATCGACTACACCCGCAACTGGGCGCGGTCGTGGACCAAGTGGAGCCTCGCCGTCGATCAGAACATGGGTCCGCACAACGGCGGCTGCGGCACCTGCACCGGCTTGGTCACCGTGCACAACGGGGACGGCCGCAGCGGGCAGGTCGACTACACGATCGAGTACTACACGATGGGTCACCTGACCAAGTTCGTGAAGCCCGGTGCGGTGCGCATCGACTCCACCGCGAACGCGACTGTCAAGAACGTGGCGTGGAGAACCCGGACGGGTCCAAGGCGCTGATCGCGTACAACACCAGCGGCAGTGCGCAGACCGTCAAGGTCAACTGGGGTGCGCAGTCCTTTGTGTACAGCCTGCCGACCAAGACCTCGGCGACTTTCACCTGGGGCGGGACCCAGGGCGGGGGTACGCCGCCGGCCGCGCGTACCGGTGCGATCTCGGGTCTGGGCGGCAAGTGCCTGGACGTGACCGAAGGCTCCATCGCCAACGGCAACCTGCCGCAGCTCTGGACGTGCACCGGTGGCCCCAACCAGACGTGGACCGTCGGCTCCGACAACACGGTCCGTGGCCTCGGTAAGTGCCTGGATGTGTCGAACAACTCGACCGCCGACGGCGCCGCCGTGCATCTGTGGGACTGCATCGGCACGGTGGCCGGCCAGAAGTGGACCGTCAGCAACGGTTCGCTGGTCAACGCGGCTTCCGGCAAGTGCCTTGATGTCAAGGACAACAACACGGCCGACGGCGCGAAGCTGCAGATCTGGGCGTGCACCGGTGCCGCCAACCAAGGGTGGACCGTACCGGCGTAAGCGCCCCGATCGGGGGTATCAGGCGGGCACCCCCAAGAGACGGAAGGCCCGCGGGTGGCGGTGGGTGCCACCCGCGGGCCTTCTCCTGTTTTTGTCGTACGCGTCGGGCAAGCTGATACCCATGCACGCGATCACGATCGAAGACCCCGGTGGCCCCGAAGCCCTCGTCTGGGCCGAGGTGCCGGACCCGTCCCCGGCCGCCGGCGAGGTGGTCGTCGAGGTGACGGCCGCGGCGGTCAACCGGGCCGACGTGATGCAGCGTCAGGGCCACTACCCGCCCCCGCCGGGCTCTCCGCCCTATCCCGGCCTCGAGTGCTCCGGCGTGATCACCGCGGTCGGCTCCGACGTGACCGGCCACCACGTGGGCGAGCGCGTCTGCGCGCTGCTGGCCGGCGGCGGCTATGCCGAGCAGGTGGCGGTCCCCGCGGGCCAGCTCTTGCCGATCCCGCAGCAGATGTCTGTGCAGGAGGCGGCGGCTCTGCCCGAGGTCGCCTGCACCGTCTGGTCGAACGTGGTCGACATCGCCCGGCTGCGCAAGGGCGAGACGCTGCTGGTCCACGGTGGTGGCGGCGGCATCGGCACCTTCGCGATCCAGCTCGGCAAAGCCCTGGGCGCCCGGGTGCTGGTCACCGCCCGCGAGGCCAAGCACGAGCAGCTGCGCGCGCTCGGCGCCGATCTGACGATCGACTACACCGCGGCCGATTTTGTTGCGGAGACCCGGGAAGCCACCGACGGCCGGGGCGTCGACGTCATCCTGGACATCATCGGCGCGAAATACCTGGACCGGAACGTGGCCGCGCTGGCCCCGGACGGCCGCATCGCGATCATCGGCCTGCAGGGCGGGCGGCGCGGCGAGCTCGACCTGGGTGCGCTGATGGCCAAGCGTGGGTCGGTGTCCGCGACGACTTTGCGTGCGCGACCGGCTGCCGACAAGGCCCGCATCGTCAGGGGTGTGCGGGAGCGGGTGTGGCCCTTGGTTGACGCGGGTGCGATCCGTCCGATCGTCGACCGGACGTTCCCTATGGCGGAGGCCGCGGCGGCTCACCGCCTGATGGAGAGCAGCGACCACCTGGGCAAGATCCTGCTGCTTCCCTGAGCGGGCTCAGACCTGAAAGGCGGTGATGCGAACCTGGCCTGGCCTGGATGGCCGCGACGCGGGCTCAGGCCTGGAAGGTGGCGATGCGAGATTGGTTCTGCCCGGCCTGGACGGCCGCGACGCGGGCTCAGACCTGGAACGCGGCGACGCCGGAGAAGACGCGCACCCGCCAGGTGCAGTCGGCTGAGGTGCTGACCTTGAAGTAGCCGTTGCGGGCACCCGCATGCCCGTTCAGGGTCAGGGTGCCGGTCGGCTTGGCGCCGTGGACGTATTCGGAGCCGCCGCCCTGGCCGGTCCACGCCAGGTGGACGAACGGCGAACCCTCCTGCGGGCAGGTCCACGAGAAGATCGCCTTGTAGTCCTGAGTGGGGATCCGGATCGTCGGGCTCTGCCACGCGCCGGTCTGCTGCGACCAGCCGGCGATCTCCCGCGAGCGGCGCTGGAAGACCTGCACCGCGTCCAGCCGGGCGGCGTTCCGGCGGCTCGTCGAGCCCGCGTAGACGGCCTTCCACGTGCCGGTGGTCTGCGCGACGGACCGGTGGCTGAAGTGCCCGGTGTCCGTCGTCGTCGCGAAGCCCTGATACGTGAACGAGTTCGCCGGGGTCCCGTTCGCGTGGAAGTAGAAGTCGACCCGGGCCTGGTTGCCGCGCGCGGTCCGCCACACCCGGCCGGTCAGGACCACAGCCTCACCCTTGGCCACCGGCTCCGGCGCCGCATCAAAGGTCATCCGCACGGCAGCCGGCGCCGCATCGGGCGCCGCCCGCACCGTCGCCGGTGCCGCCCGCACCGCCGCCGGCGCCGCCCGCACCGCCGCCCGCGCCCCCGCCCGAGCCGCCCGCACCGTAGCCGCGTCCAGGTTTGTCTGCACCGCCGCGGGTGCCGCGTCGCGGTTCATCGGCCTCGCCGCCGGTGCCTCGTCAAGCGTCGTCCGCGCCGTCCCCGGCGCGGCCTGGGCGGGCAGCGCCTGGCCAGGAAGCACCGAAGCCACAACGGTCAGAACGGCGAACAGGGCGGAACGGCGCATCAGGAGGACGACCTCTCACAAACCTCGGGGGGATATGTCCGATTTTGACAGGTCCGGCACCCCGAAGCAATCACCCGCTCAGAGCAGCCGGCGCGGCCCCGGCCCGGCCCGACCGAGCTCATCGTCCGGGTTGATCAGCGGGCACCGGTCGATCGACATGCACCCGCAGCCCACGCACCCCGTGAAGTCGTCCCGCAGCTGTTGCAGGTGACGCATCCGCTGGTCGAGCTCCTCCTGCCAGCACTGCGACACCCGGGCCCAGTCCTCCCGGTTCGGCGTCCGGTTGTCCGGCAGCAGCGCCAGAATCGCCCCCACCTCCTTCAGCGGGATGCCGACCCGCTGGGCGATCCGGATGAACGCCACCCGGCGCAGCGCGTCGCGGCGGTACCGCCGCTGGTTGCCCGCCGTGCGCCGGCTGCTGATCAGGCCCTGCCGCTCGAAGAAGTGCAGAGCCGACACCGCGACCCCGCTGCGGGCCGCCAGTTCCCCGACGCTCAGCTCCACGCCACGCCACCTCCCGTTCGCCGCTTGACCTCAACATTAGTTGGGGTTCTAGCGTCAGTGCCGTCACCGCACCGACCGAGGAGGACCCCATGTCCACACATCCGCTCCGCGTGGCCGTCATCGTCGCCAGCACCCGGGAAGGTCGCTTCGGGCCCACCGTTGCCGCCTGGTTCGCCGGGCAGGCCGCCGGTCGTACCGACGTGGACGCCGAGATCATCGATCTGGCCGAGGCTGGACCGGTCACCGCGCGGCTCGCGGCGGCCGACGCGTTCGTGATCGTCACGCCCGAGTACAACCACAGCTACCCCGCGCCGCTCAAGGCCGTCATCGACAGCCACTCCCGGGAGTGGCACGCCAAACCCGTGGGCTTCGTCTCGTACGGCGGATTGTCCGGTGGGCTGCGCGCCGTTGAGCATCTGCGACCGGTCTTCGCCGAGCTGCACGCCGTCACGGTGCGCGACACGGTCAGCTTCCACGGCGGCCGGTCCTGCTTCGGCCCGGACGGCCGGCCCCTCGATCCGCGGGAACCCGGTGCCGCCGCGCACCGACTCCTGGATCGCCTCACCTGGTGGGGCATCACCCTGCGCGACGCCCACCAGGCCCGCCCGTACGTGACGGCCTGAGGTGGCGACCATGCGAATCAGCGAGGAGTTCCCGGACCCGGCCCGCAGCGATGCCGGCTTCGTGGTGTCCGGCGAGTGGGCGGTGGGCAGCGGCGATCGGCTGGTGGCCGCCGCGGATGCCGTCATTGCCGCTCGGCGGAGTGCTCCGTGGCCGGAGGGGCTGCTGGCGTACTCGTTGTTCATCGACGCGGACGGCGATCTGCTGCGTGACTACGCACAGTGGACGGACGAGGCGGCCGCCGGCCCGGTCCGGCGGAACCACATCGCGTACCACCTGTACCGGGGCAGCAGATCCACCGAAGGCACGCTTCCGGGCGCGATGGTTGCCGTGCGGGTCGACACGGACGACGACGCGCTCGCGCGTACCTGGGTGGACGCGGTTTTCGAGGCCCTGGAACAGGACGCCGACCTGCCCGCCGGTGGGCTGGGCGCGTTCTTCCACGTCAGCACCGACGGCCGGCACGTGCTCAACTACGCCGAATGGGTCAGCGCCGACGCCCATCGCCAAGCCCTGGCGGCCACCGGCCGCGGGATCTCGTCCGGGCCGCTGTGGGACAAGGTCCAGACCATGCCGGGGGTACGCCACCAGAGCGTCACCCGCTACCACCTCCACCGAACGCTGACCGCCTAGCCTGAACTCATCATGAGCGCACGATTGAAGGCCATCGCCCGCGAGACCGTGGAGATCGCCGAGCGGGGCTGGTACCGCGATCCGCGGGGCGCCGAGGTGCGCGTCGACGCCGGGCCCGCGATCGCCGGCACCCGGCTCTACCTGCCCACCGACGAGCTCCCCGAGGGCGTGCCCGCGGTGGCCGGGCGGGTCGAGGTCACCGGCGAGTCCACTCTGGCCGCCGCGCGACGCCTGGGTGGCGATGTCGCGGCGCTGGTCTTCGCCTCGGCCCGGAGCCCGGGCGGCGGTTTCCTCAACGGGGCTCAGGCCCAGGAGGAGAGCGTCGCCCGCAGTTCGGCGCTGTACCCGTGCCTGCGCGCGGCCGGTGAGTTCTACGCGTTCCACCGGGCCCAGGCCGAGCTCACCTACACCGATCGGGTCATCTACTCACCGGGCGTGCCCGTCTTCCGGGACGACCAGGCGACGCTGCTCACGCCGTACCCGGTCACGTTTCTCACCGCGGCCGCGCCCAATCTCTCCGCGATCCGGCGCAATCAGCCGGAGCTGGCCGCCGAGGTCCCCGCGATCCTGCGCCGGCGGGCGCGGCGGGTCCTCGCGGTCGCCGCCGCGCACGGCCATCGGCGGATCGTGCTGGGCGCCTGGGGTTGCGGGGTCTTCGGGAACGACCCGGCGACGGTGGCGGCGGCCTTCGCCGCGGCGTTGACCGCTCACCCGATGGAGCACGTCGTCTTCGCCGTCCTGGGTCCCAACCGGGACGAGTTCACGGCTGCTTTTCCAGCTGCCGGAAGATAGCGTCACGGACCTCCGCCTCGGTCGGCATCGGCACGCCCTCGGTCGCCGAGAGCTGTCGCAGCGAGGTCATCGCCACGTCGTCGAGGCTGCACGCCACGAACGAGTCGAAGACCGACAGGTCCGGGTCGACGTTGAGGGCGAAGCCGTGGCTGGTCACGCCGCCGCGGATGCGCATGCCGATTGACACCAGCTTGCGGCCGTCCGGCGTCCACACGCCGACCAGGCTGGGCGAACCCTTCGGCGTGTCCCGGCGGATCGTGCGGAAGCCGAGCTCGTCGAGGGCCGCGATCAGGCTGTTCTCCAGCCACCGGACGACGTCGCCCGGGCCGCGTTCGTGCAGGTCGATGACCAGGTAGCCGACCAGTTGGCCGGGACCGTGATAGGTCGCGTGGCCGCCGCGGTCGGCGAGCACGGCCGGGATCCGGGCCAGGTCGCCGGGCAGGTCGGTGAGTGGGGTGGTGTGCCCGTAGGTGATCACGGCCGGGTGGCTGAGCAGGAACAACCGGTCCGGTGCGGTGCCGGCCCGGCGTTCGGCCGTCCAGCTCGCCATCCACTGCATCGCCTGCTCGTACGGCACCTCGCCGAGGTCCACTCGCTGCATGTCCTCCAGTCTGCGTCGCGGGGCGTCGCTGCGATACTCGCCGGCATGACGGATCAGGGACCCCTGCGGATCGTGGCGCTGGTCGAGATGGCCGCCGGGCACGCCGAGGCCGGCCGCCGGTACGAGGACGAGGTGCTGGCCCTGCTCACCCGGTACGGCGGCACGGTCGAACGCCGCCTGCGCACCGCGGACGGCCGCTCGGAGGTGCAGATCCTGGCCTTCGAGTCCCGGGCCGGCTACGAGGCCGTGCTCGCCGACCCCCAGCGGCTGGCGTTGCGGGACGCCCTGGGTGACGTGGCTCCGACGACCCGGGTGCTGGAGGTGAGCGACGTACCGTGAAGACGTGGAATCCGTCTGGGACTACCCGCGCCCGCCGCGGCTCGAGCGCAGCGCCGCCCGCATCACCGTGGTGCACGCCGGGGTGACCCTGGTCGACAGCGACCGGTGCTGGCGGGTGCTGGAGACCTCGCACCCGCCGGTCTACTACGTGCCCGCCGACGCCATCGCCCCCGGCGCCCTCGAACGGGCCCGGGGCAGCTCGTTCTGCGAGTTCAAGGGCACCGCGGGCTATTGGGACCTGGTCGTCGGCGAGACGCGGGTGGCCGACGCCGCCTGGTCCTACGAGCGGCCGTCGCCCGCGTACGCGGAGCTGGCCGGAGCCGTCGCCTTCTATCCGAGCCGGGTGGACGAGTGCCGGGTCGACGGTGAGCTGGTCCGCCCGCAGGAGGGTGACTTCTACGGCGGGTGGATCACCTCGGACATCGCCGGACCGTTCAAGGGTGGTCCGGGGACGCTGGGCTGGTGAGCTCCCGGGCCTGCCGCAGGAAGGCGACCTCCGCGGCGTTGCCGGTCAGCTCGGCCGCCCGGGTGTAGGCGGCCGCCGCCTCCTCGGCCCGGCCCAGCCGTCTGAGCAGGTCGGCCCGGACCGCGTGGAACAGGTGGTACTGGCCCAGGTCGAGCGCTTCCACCAGCGGCAACGCGGCCGCCGGACCGGACACCTCGGCCACCGCCACCGCGCGGTTCAGCGCCACCACCGGGCTGGGCGCGAGGGCCATGAGCTGGTCGTAGAGCTGCACGACCGCGGGCCAGTCGGTCGCGGTCACGCTCGGCGCGGCGCTGTGCACGGCATTGATCGCCGCTTGCAGCTGGTACGGCCCAGGCTGTCCATTGCGTACGCATTCGCGGACGATCCGCTGCCCCTCGGCGATCAGGGCCGGGTCCCAGCGTGACCGGTCCTGATCGGCGAGCCGGATCATCGCGCCGTCCACAGTGGTGCGAGCCGGCCGGCGGGCGAGAATGAGCAGCTGCAACGCAAGCAGGCCCTGTACCTCAGGCTCTCCGGGCATCAACCGGGCCAGCAGCCGGGTGAGCCGGACGGCTTCGGCGCACAGGTCGTCGCGGGTCAGCGTGGGGCCGGTGGCGGCCGCGTACCCCTCATTGAAGATCAGGTAGAGGACGGCCAGGACGGGCCGCAGCCGGCCCGGCAGCTCCGCGTCGCCGGGCACCCGGTACGGGATGCCCGCGTCCCGGATCTTGCCCTTGGCCCGGACGATGCGCTGGGCCATGGTCGGCTCCGGCACCAGGAACGCCCGGGCGATCTCCGGCGTGCTCAGCCCACCGAGCAGCCGCAGCGTGAGGGCGACCTGCGCCTTCTGGGCCAGCGCGGGATGGCAGCAGGTGAAGATGAGCCGCAGCTGGTCCGTCTCCTCCTCAGCCGGTGACGACGGGACCAGCATGGCCGCCTCGGCCTCCTTCGCGGCCCGGACCGACTCGCGCCGCAGCCGGTCGACGGCCCGGTGGCGGGCGGTGGTGATGATCCACCCGGCCGGGCTCGGTGGCACGCCCTCGGCCGGCCACTTCGCACTGGCCACCGTGAACGCGTCCTGCACCGCCTCCTCGGCGAGGTCGAGATCGCCGAGGACCCGGGTCAGGACCGCGACCGCGCGGCCGTACTCGGCCCGGAAGACGTCGGTCAGGTCTGAAATGGCCGCACCTCCACCGGCAAGGTGGTGGCCGCCGCCATCCGCTCGCCCCACTTCAGCGCGGCGTCCAGGTCCGGGGCGGTGATGACGGTGAAACCGCCGACGAACTCCTTGCTCTCCAGGAAGGGCCCGTCGGTGAGCAGTACGTCGCCGTCGCGGGCCCGGATCACCGTGGCCGAGCTCGGCGGGCACAGCCCGGCGGAGAACACGAAAGCGCCGGCGTCCTGCATGTCCTGAGCGATTGCCGCCAGTTCGGTCATCACCGGTTCGAGTACCTCCGGCGCGGGTGGCGGTCCGTCCGGCTGATAGATGCTGAGCAGGTATGTCTTCACGTTTTCCTCCTCACGATGGATGACATATACACGTTCGGGGCACGCTCGGCACGACACTCCGAGAGCGTTTTTTTTCGGTTCTTCGTCACGTGGCGCCGAATGTGTGTTGGCATGGTCGACGGAATTACCTATATCGCCTGGGTTCCCATTGTCGCCGTTTCACGGATGACAACCGGCACGGCGGCACCATCCGTCGCACCGAATTGGGATTCGCGTGAGAGCCCCGGGCCGAACTCGGAGGCTTCGCTGTCCCGTCCGTCCACCGGCCGCGTCCTGGCCGCCGGCGCCCTCGCGCTCGCCGTGAGCACGCCGGTTCTCGAATCCGTCGAAACTCCCATGGGCCTGCCGAACCCCGCACCGGCCGCCGCGCCGGCCGTGGTGGTGGAGAGCCAGCCGGCCCTGATGGCCCGCGCGGCGCAGCGAGCTTCACGCTCGGCAGTGCGCCGGTCCGCCGCCCGTCCGGCAGCGGTCGCGCTGCGTGCGGCGCAGCGCTCCGCCCAGCGGGAGACGAAGAAAATTCAGGAGGTACGCCGGGCAGCCCACGCCCGCCACGTCGCCGAGCTCAGGGCGGCCGCCCAGCGCCGGGTCGCCGTCCGACGGGCGCTCGCCGCTCGCCGTGCGGCCGCCCGGCAGGCCACGGTGGTGGTCAAGCCCCGTGCCGCGGTGCGGCCCGCGGCCAAGCACCGCGCCGCGCCCCAGCGCCGGGCAGTGCCCAAGCGCCGGGCGGTGACCCGGGTACGCACGTCGATGCGGATGTCGTCGGTGATCGCGTACGCCCGTTCGCAGATCGGCAAGACGTACCGCCGCGGTGGGGAGGGGCCGAATTCGTTCGACTGCTCGGGATTCACCAAGCGCGCGTACGCCCAGGCCGGGCTCAGCCTGCCGCATTCCTCGGGAGCCCAGGCGGCTCGCGCCCGGACGGTTTCCCGGGCCGCCGCGCAACCCGGTGATCTGGTCGTGGGGCCGGGGCACGTGGGGATCTACATGGGCGGCGGAATGATGATCGACGCCGGGAACTCGCGAACCGGTGTCGTCTATCGGCGGCTCTACCGGGGGTTGCACATCGAGCGGTTCTAAAGGGTTGGCGCGGGCCGGTGACGAGCCGCGAGAATCCCTCGCATGATCACCGATCACTGGCCACTGTTCGGGCTGCGGCTGTACACGCCGCGGCTCGAACTGCGCGTTCCGGACCTGGCCGACCTCGCGCAGCTCGCCGAGGTCGCTGCCGCGGGGGTGCATGACCCCGAGCGGCAGCCGTTCGTGGTGCCGTGGACCGACGGCACAGCCGAGGAAGTGGCCCGCAGCACGCTGCAGTTCCAGTGGCGGATGTGGGGCCAATGGACGCCGGACAACTGGTCGCTGCACTTCGTGACCGTGCACGACGGCCAGATCATCGGCACCCAGGCCCTCGACGCCCGCCAGTTCGCCACGCTGCGCGAGGTCGGCACGGGATCGTGGCTGGGCCGCGCTCACCACGGCCGGGGCTTCGGCACCGAGATGCGGGCGGCCGTGCTGGACCTGGCGTTCACCGGGCTGGGCGCGCAGTGGGCGGTCTCGGAGGCGTTCGCGGACAACGCGGCCTCGTACGGCGTCTCGCGCAAGCTCGGCTACGCCGACGACGGCATCGCCCGGCACGTGGTCCGCGGCGAGGCGGTGGTGGGGCGGCGGCTGCGGCTGGACCGGGCCGGCTGGGCAGCGGCTCGGACTGTCGGCGTACGGATCGAGGGTCTGCCGCCCTGCCTGCCCATGTTCGGCTGCTGAATCCTGCATTCGCGGCCCCGCCCTGCCGATAGGGCAGGGTATGAGGAAGAAGTCCGACGCGGGCTTCACCATGATCGACGTGCTGGTCTCGATGAGCGTGATGGTCGTGGTGCTGGCCGCGGCCACCGCCGGGATCTCGTCGATGTACCGCACGGCGAACGCCGTTGACGCCCGGTCGACCGCCCAGGCCCAGCTCGGCCTGGCGCTGCAGCGCCTGGACCGGGAGATCCGGTACGCCGAGGGCATCAGCGAGGAATACCGGGTGAACGGCGACTGGTACGTGGACTTCCGGACCGTCCAGGGCACCGAGCGGCAGTGCTTGCAACTGCGGCTGACCGGCGGGCAACTGGCCCAGCGCGCCTGGGTGCCCGACCAGACCCCGCTGATCCGTACGCCGTGGAAGCCGCTCGCCGACGGGATCACCTCGGCCCGGCCGTTCGACTACGTGCCACCGTCGGACCTGATCGGCTACCAGCGCCTGACCCTCGATCTGCGGTCCGGCCAGGACGCCAACAGCGCGACCTTCACTGCGCTGAACACCACCCGTACCAGCCGCAACGACTACTGCGTCGCCGGGCGTTAGGCGCGGGGCAGCGTCAGCCGGACTGTCGTGCCCACGCCCGGCTCACTGTCCAGGTGGATGCTGCCGTGATGGGCCTCGATGATCAGGTTGACGATCGACAGTCCGAGGCCGGGACCCGGCGCCGCCATCCGGTCGGCGGCGGTGCTGCGGAAGAACCGGTCGAAGACGTGCGGCAGTTCGGCGGCGGGGATGCCCACCCCGGTGTCGACGATGACCAGTTCCGGTTCGTCGCCGGCCGTACCCCGGACGATGATCTCGCCGCCCGGCGAGGTGAACTTGATCGCGTTGACCACCAGGTGGTTCAGCGCCTGGCCCAGCCGCCGGCCGTCGCCGCGGGCCGGCACCGGCCGGTCCATCAGGTTGTGCAGCGCCACGTCCCGGTGCTCGGCCAGCGGCCGGCATGCCGTGGTGACCTGGTGCGCCAACTCGGCCAGATCCAGCTCGGCCAGGTGCAGGTCCATGCCGCCCTCGTTGAGCCGGGCCACCGTCAGCAGGTCGTCGATGAGCCGCAGCAGCCGGTCGGAGTTGCGCTGCATGACCGCCAGGAAACGCTGCGACGTCTCCGGGTCGAAGCCGTCCGCCAGCAGAATCTCCAGGTAGCCGCGGATCGAGGTCAACGGTGTCCGCAGCTCGTGGCTCACCCCCGCGAGGAACGAGTCCTTCATCCGGTCGAGCTGGCGCATGCGGTCGGCGACCGCCCCGGCGTGCTGGGCGTAGCGGCGCAGCTCGAGCTGGACGGCGGTGTGCCGGGCCAGGCAGCGCAGGGCCCGGCGCTGCGACGCGGTCAGCGCACGCGGCACGTTGTCGAGAACGCAGATGGTGCCGACGGCGTGGGTGCCGTCGAGGACGACCGGGGCGCCCGCGTAGAACCGGAATTGCTCGCCGGTGACGAACGGGCTGTCCGCGAAGCGGGGATCCGCGCCGGCGTCGGGCACCTCCAGCACGTCGTGGTCCTGGATCGTGTGCGCGCAGAACGACTCGTCCCGGGACGTCTCGTCGTAATCGACCCCGACCTTGGCCTTGATCCATTGCCGCTCGGCGTCGACCAGGCTCACCATGCCGACCGGGGTGCCGCAGATCTCCGAGGCCAGCAGGGCGATGTCGTCGAAGTCGTCCTCCGGTGGGGTGTCGAGCACCCGGGCCTCGTACAGGGCGGCCAGGCGGCCTTCCTCATCGGGCGGCGCAGTGACTCTCACGTTTCTGATGCTCTCACCGCTTCGCGGCATATGTGATGGATTCGTCAGTCGGTCCGGTCGGTGTCCCACATAGCAGTCGGCACCCGTCGCGGAGGGCGGGTGCCGACTTGCTGGACGCCGGGAGGCGACCGATCGCAACCGAGCGCGGGGATCTCTGCCCGGCGCACCCGGTCGGATGTCTGACACCACTATCGCCCGGGGCAAGCCCGGTCACGCGCACCACCTGTGCGTTTCCGCATCCGCGGTGGATATCAGGCCGAAAGATGTGTGACACCTCACCCGGTTACCGTGGGCAAACGGGGGAAGTCAGCAAGCGGCGCCATGTGGGTGCCGGACGACGTGGAAGGACAACCGAGCATGAGCCTGGAGCGAGCCGAAGCGCCGGATCCGTACGACATCCTGCCGCCGGTCCCGGCCTTCACGCTGACCAGCACCGATGTGGCGGACGGCCGACCGCTCGACGAGCTGTACGCGCACACCAGCGTCGGCGGCAAGAACCTGTCCCCGCAGCTGTCCTGGTCCGGCTTCCCGGCGGAGACCCGTGGCTTCGTCGTGACCTGCTTCGACCCCGACGCGCCCACCGGCAGCGGCTTCTGGCACTGGGTGGCCGTGAACCTGCCGGCCTCGGTGACGGAGCTCGACCGGGGCGTCGACCCGCTGCCGGACGGCGCCTTCACCGTACGCAACGACTACGGCGACACCGGCTACGGCGGCGCGGCCCCACCGCCCGGTGACCGCCCGCACCGCTATGTCTTCGCAGTGCACGCCATCGACGTCGACCGGCTCGAGGTGGGCGCGGACGCCACCCCGGCGTACGTCGGCTTCAACCTGGCGTTCCACACGCTGGCCCGGGCCACGATCCGGCCCACGTACCAGGTCAAGGGCTGACGCCTGGCCCCGCACACGGAGAAGCCCGCCGGATCATGGATCCGGCGGGCTTCGTCGATCAGGCGGTGCGGTCAGCCGGGGACCTTGGCGACCACGAAGACCGACTGGCCGAACGGCGGCTTCACGATGCTCTCGGCGGCCTTGGTGATCGGCAGCACGACGCTGTCGTAGACCTTGACCATCGGGCCCTCCTTCGGGGCCAGCTTGAAGATGCTCGTCGCGCCGTAGTACCCGATGAGGCCCAGGGCGTTCGCGTAGTGCAGCTTCTCGATGGTGAGGCCGGCCTCGGTCATGGCGGCGCGCATCGTCTTCTTGGTGTAGCGGCGGATGTGGCCCGTCGCGATGTCGACCTGGCTCATCGCGAACATGAAGGCCGGCACGATCAGGATGACCCGGCCGCCCGGACGCACCAGGTCGGCCATGCTGCGCAGGGCGCCGACGTGGTCCTCGATGTGCTCGAGGACGTTGTACGACACGGCGGCGCTGTACTCACCGTTCGCATCGGGCGAGGGCAGCAGCATCTGCCGCACGTCGATGTTGTCGTGGTCGGCCAGGCGCTCCTTGAGCTGCACCAGCCGGTCAGGGTCGGCCTCCGTCGCGGTGAAGCGGGGCAGGTGCTCCGCCCACTCCAGTGCGTAGTCGCCCAGGCCGCTGCCGATCTCGATCGGGTTGTCGCCCAGGTACGGGAGAGCGAGCTCCACGAACCACCGACGGTGGTTCACGGCCGTGGCGAGGCCTTCGAGCACTTCGGACTGGATCCGCTGGTCTCCAGTGATGTCTGCCATAAGTAAGGTTCCCTCGTCTTGCCGATCCGAGCTGACAGCGGGACCGGAAGAGTTAACCATCCGCTGCGCGCAACCGAAAGTTGAGCGGGGGGCACCCGCTCATTTTTTGCCTGATTGAGACATTGACCCGTGGGTACCCACCGGCCTTACCCATCATGCACTGTGCGGGCCAGCGACCGGAAATACGTGCTTAGATATCGGGTCGATCACGCCTGCGCCGCCCGTCACAACACTGTTACCAACCTCCGTTAGGCTCGCCGATGCTATGACGATTACGGGTATTGACTCGACAGGCCAGTCGGCCGGTGGGAACGTTCTGCCGCCCGACCCCGCCGCCGACGCCGAAGACCTGGACGCGGAGCTGCGCGCGCTGGAAAGCGAGGTCGCCGCCGCGCCGATCTCGGTCATACCCGCTGTTGACGCCTCGGTCATACCCGCTGTTGCCGCCGACGCCGGCGCCGAGGCCGGTGAGCAGCCCGAGCCGGCGCCCCGGCCCCGGTGGTGGCGGTCTCTCACCTGGCGAGATGTTCTCGCAATAGTCACCTTCATTGCGGTAGCGGTCTTCATCACCGCCCCGTTGTGGCTCAATCTTGATCATGAGTTGCGCGATGATCCTCAGGATCAAGCATTCTTTGAGTGGATGTTGGCGCACGGTGCACGCGTGCTCACGGATGGCGTTTATCCGTTCTTCTCGGATCGCATGAATTACCCCGATGGGGTGAACATGATGGCCAACACGTCGGTGTTGGCCGTTTCCCTGCCGATGACGCCCGTCACTGCCATCTTCGGGCCGCATGTGGCGTTCAACGCGTTTCTTACGCTGGCCTTGGCAGTCACCGGTATTTCGTGGTATTTCGTGCTGTCCCGCCAGTTCGTCAGCTCCCGGCTGGCGGCGTGGGTCGGCGCACTGTTCGCCACCTTCGCGCCGAGCATGATCTCGCACGCCGGCGGCCACCCGAACATCGTCTCGCAGTTCCTGGTGCCGCTGATCATCTGGCGCACCCTCGCCCTGCGGACACCGGGCCGGACGGTCCGCAACGGGCTGCTGCTCGCCGGCCTGCTGGTCTGGCAGGCGTTCATCAACCTCGAGATCCTCTTCATGACCGCGGTCGGGCTGGGCATCTTCTGCGTGGTGATGGCCGTCACGCGGCGGCGCAGCCAGCCGGGCGAGATCGCCACCTTCGTGCGCGGGCTCGGTGTGGCGGCCGGTGTCACGCTGGCCGCGCTGGCGTACCCGCTGTACGTGCAGTTCTTCGGGCCGCAGAGTTACCACGGGCTGCCCGAGTTCGTCCGCTACTTCGGGGCCGACCTGGGGTCCTTCACCGCGTACGCGCAGCGCTCCATTGCTGGAAACAGCGTGACGGCGGGCCGCCTCGCCCAGAACGCCGCCGAGGAGAACGCGTTCTTCGGCTGGGGCCTGGTCATCCTCTTCTTCGGCCTGGTCGCCTGGATGCGCCGCAGCGTGACGATCGTGACCCTGGCCGGCGTGGCCCTGTTCTTCGGCGCGATGTCCCTGGGCCCGCGCATCCGGCTCAACGGCGTCGACACCGGCGTCCCCGGCCTGTGGTCGCTGCTGCACAGCGTCCCGATCCTCAACTCGGCCGTGCCGACCCGCTGGGCCCTGGCGATCGCCCCGCTCGTCGCCATCATGCTGGCGCTGGGCTGCCAGCGCGCCTCGGACCTGATGAAGTCCCAGCCGGCCGCCCGCGGCCCGGTCCGAGTGGCAATGATCACCGCAGTAGCCATGGCGCTGGTCCCGCTCACCCCGACCCCGCTGCGCACCACCCCGATGGACCCGGTGCCGGCCTTCGTGACCTCGGGCGCCTGGAAGCAGTACGTGGACGAGAACCACACGCTGGTCGCCCTGCCCCTGCCGGACAGCTCATACCCGGACCCGCTGCGCTGGAGTGCCTACACGGGCCAGGACATGCGGATCGTCAGCGCGTACGCCCTGCTGCCGAGCCGCAACCCGCTCGACCCGACGGACCGCTCGGCCCAGTTCGCACCGCCGTGGCGCCCGACCAGCGGCCTGATGGCATCGATCAAGCAGGGCAACCCGATCCCGGAAATCACCGAGACGCGGCGTGAGATGACCCTGGCCGACCTGCGGTACTGGAAGGCCGGGGTGGTGGTGCTGACGCCGCAGGTCCGCGACATCGAGATGCTGCGGGCGATGACCCAGCTGCTGGGCTTCCAGCCGACGTGGACGGGCGGCGCCTGGGTCTGGAACGTCCGCAACCTCGTCGACGCGGAGAAGGTCGACCAGTAGGCGCGATCTGAGGTCGCTGCCTAGCGGAATGTTCCGAGGGCGGTGAATCTGGCGTCCAGATCATCCACCCATTGCGCCGGCGTGCGATTGTCCGGCAGGGCGACCCCGGCCTCGGCCCGCCACAGCGCGTCACCGAGAACGGTGCGCAGGTGCCAGGCCATGATCCGGTCCCGGTCCACCGTCATGCCGGACAGCCGCTCGTAGGCCGTCACCGTCGCGGTGAACAGCTCGATACCGCAGTCTCCCGGCAGACAGCGCAGATCGAACTCGGGTTCGCCGGTACCCGCCGTCTCCCAATCGACGACCAGGCGCAGCCGCAGCGTCTCGCGATCCCAGAGATGGTTGTCGCCGTGGAAGTCGCCGTGCACGAGAACGGTCCGGCCCGGCGTCGCGAGTGCCCGATCCGCCCAGTCACACCAGGCCAGCACCCGGTCCCGCTGATCAGGCCTGACCAGCGGCCCGAATCCGGCTCGGAGGGTGTCCGTCGAGGCATGCGCAGTCGGCTCGGGTAGCGGGCCCATTGCCTCGGACACCGCTCGCAGCACCTCAGGGTCATGAAGCGCGGCCAGGACCGCGGCAAGGTCACCCGCGACCAGCCGCAAATCGGCCGGCGCGATCGACTGCCGCACGTCGAAGAACGGCATCGCGGCCGCCCGACGCGTGACCAGCATCGCCGGATCGCGGGACGCTGCCACCACGTCCGGCAGCGGCAACCGCGGTGCGGCCACCCGAAGCGCCTCCATCAGCCCTACTTGATGGCAGATCCGCAGTGCGGGCGACTCGGCCCAGGCGAACTTCGCCACGAACTGGCCGTCGACCACGGCGGTTGCCGCGCGCCACTTCGGGTCGTCGCTCGGCTCCAGCCCTCGAGGCACGATCGTGCCGCCGGCCAGGTCCGGCGCGACCAGGCGCAGGGCAGCCCGCAAGGCATCCACAGTCGGCTCGCTGAGCCAGGTCAATGCCATTACTTGATGCAGCAGCCCACGCAGACCTTGGGCTTGGGGAGGGTGAAGGCCAGGCAGCAGGTCTTGCGTTGCACGTCCAGATTTCCGCCGCGGCCGGGGACCAGCTCGATCAGATCCTCGACCCCGAGCGTGCCCAGCAACGTCGCGATCGTCTCAGCCGAGGAGCCCGGCAGCACGTCCGCCGAGCGCAGCACCGCGTAGGCCACCCCTGACGACAGCGACCCCAGTAGTGTGCGCTGGCCCAGCCGGACCTTGGTGTGGATCGCGTCGAGCAGCGGCGTCAGATGCTCGTCCAGCAACGACCGCCGCAGCTCCTCCAGCAGTGCCGCCTCGTCAGCGACGACCCGGACCTGCGGCAGACCGCTCAACGCCAGCGGGTCGGACGGCAGCACCGCCACCGTGATGTCGCTGCGGAGACCAAGAGTGACCAGCGGCCGCGGGTCGTTGAAGTGCATCAGCACGTCGGTGCCGGTCAGCAGCGGCACCCGGCGGGCGGAGGCCCAGCCCAGCACAGCCGGCAGCGCCAACCAGTACGTGTATGCCTTCCAGGCCAGCGCGGCCGCCGCGTGCGGCTGGGCCTGCCAGCGTTCGCGGGACGAGTCGAGCAGGGTGTCGAGGCTGGCCCCGGTCAGGTCGGACGTGGGCTGCCAGCCGGTCGGATCCTGGACCATCAGGTCCGGCGCCAGGCCCGGCAGCTCGGTGCTCGTGCCGAACATCGCCCGCAGAGTCGCGGTCACCGGCGCCAAAGGCTGCGCGGAGTGATCGGGGACGACACGATCCAGCGCGGTGGTCACCGGGGTGCGCCGCTCAGGGAGAGGTAACGCGGCTTCATCCGCTGGATCACCACTGTCACCTCGCCACGCTTCGCTGGTCAGGACGGCCCACCATACCTTGTTAAGGCTAACCTAACCACGCCAGCAAAACCCCCACATACCCGGCCCCGGACAGGTGTTCTT
Source organism: Actinoplanes sp. NPDC051405 (assembly GCF_055586185.1). Classification (NCBI taxonomy): domain Bacteria; kingdom Bacillati; phylum Actinomycetota; class Actinomycetes; order Micromonosporales; family Micromonosporaceae; genus Actinoplanes; species Actinoplanes sp. NPDC051405. Next base: position 65,453 of record NZ_JBVJIR010000009.1, on the reverse strand, counting down.
CCGATAAATACCCCCAGCAAGGGTGACCTAACCGAGCGTTGCGCCGTTGCCGGTTTCGTCAAGGTATCTGTCGGCAACGCGCTACTAGCCCCATGCGGACACCGGAAGACATGGACACTGAAATTCCTGTCGCAAAGGGGACATCCGTGATGACCACCTCGCCTGTCGAGAGGGCTGCCGACCACTTCGTGTCGGCGCTTGCGCAATGGCGGGTCGAGCGCGGGATGACGAAGAAGCAGCTTGCCGCGCGCATGGGGTTCGATCCGTCCTACGTCAGTCACGTCGAGGGCCGCCGGCACAAGCCCACCGAGGACTTCGCCCGGCGTGCGGAGGCGGTCCTGGCCGCCGGCGGCGCGATCTGGCAGAGATTCCAGGAGTACGACGAACTGCGGCACGCCCGCGGCCCCGTCCTGCACCGGGACCCTCCCGTGCCCGCGCAGTGGATGCCACCGGGCACCGGACTCATCGTCGAGCAGGAGGTCGCCGAGCTCACGTACACCGAAGGGGCTTATCGGTGTGTGATCCGGCGGGCGCTGTACAACGCCGGGGTGGAGCCGGTCACCCGCTATCTGGTGAAGATCGCCGTGGACCGGTATCCGCACGATCCGCAGGGCTCCAACCGCCACCACCGCCAGCATCCGCTCAGCTTCGAGGAGATGGATCTGCGCGCGGTCGCCGGCGAGGGTGCCGCGACCGAGCCGATGCAGTGGCGGCTCAAGCTCGACCGGGACGCCGCCAAGGAGGTCTGGCTGCTCTTCGCCAACGACCACGGCCAGTTCCCGCTCTATCCCGGCGAGCGCACCACGATCGAGTACGCCTACACCGTCGGCGAGGAGAAGTGGGGGCAGTGGTTCCAGCGGGCCGTGCGCCTGCCCACCCGCAACCTCACCGTACGGCTGAACTTCCCGGTCGAGTTCGAGCCGCAGGTGTGGGGGGTCGAGACCTCGCTCGCCGCCGAGGTGCCCGTGCGTACCCCGTTGGAGCGGCACAACGACGCACGCCGCGCGGTCTTCGAATGGTCGACCGACGCGCCGCTGCTCAACGCCCGGTACCGCCTCGAGTGGCGGTTCCGCGGCGAGTCCGCACCGACCACCCCGGACGAAGGAGTTCCCAAGCCCCGGATCAACGGTCAGGAGCGCCGCACCAACGGCCATGAGCTGAGAGCGAGCCAGCGGATGCGCGGAATCGGCATCGTGCAGCGCGGCGCGGACCTGCTGCGCCAGCGCGCCCGGCACTTCCAGCTGCCCCGGGAGGAGGCGGCCGCCCGCGACGCGGTCGCCGGTCTGCGGGCCACGCTCGAACGGCTGGAGGGACTGCACGACTTCAGCAAGGGGGTGGGACTGGCCGCGTCGCAGATCGGCCTGGCGGTTGCCGCCGCCGTGGTACGCCCACCCGAACGCGGTGCTGAGTCCGTGATCCTGCTGAACCCGCGGGTCGTCGACGAGTCGAGCGAGACCGACGAGCAGTACGAGGGCTGTCTCTCCTTCTTCGACTACCGCGGCCTGGTGGTCCGGCCGTTGCGCGTCGACGTGGAGCACGCCCGTTTCGACGGGACCCGGGTCATCACCTCCTTCGAGCGGGCCATGGCCCGCCTGGTCAGCCACGAGATCGACCACCTCGAGGGCCGGCTGTACGTGGACCGGATGGTCCCCGGCGCCAACCTCGTGCCGGTCGAGGAGTACCGCCAGACCGGCCAGCCGTGGAACTACTAGTCGGAGAAGCTGTCGTACTTGATCCGTACGGATGGAACCTGAAGCTCGGCCAGGGTCCGCAGGGTCGCCTTGACCATCTTGCCGGAGCCCGACACGAAGAAGTCGTGCTCGTTCCACGGGCCGTAGCGGGCCACGACGTCGGAGATGTTGCCCTGCTCGCCGGGGAACGTCGGGTCTTCGCTGCACGCGGTCACCACGGAGAGCCAGGGGTAGCGGGCGGCGAGCCGGTTCAGCTCGGCCAGGTCGTAGAGGTCCTCGCGGGTGCGGGCGCCGAAGAAGACGTGCACCCAGCGCGTCCGGTTGTAGCGGGTCAGTTCCTCGAGCAGTGACTTGATCGGGGCGAGACCGGTGCCGCCGGCGACGAAGACCGCGTCCCGGGTGGAGCGCCGGTCCAGGTTCATCGAGCCCATCGGCGCGGCCAGCCGGATCATGTCCCCGACCTCCAGCCGGCGCACCAGCGCGCTGGAGACCCAGCCCGCCCCGACCGCCTTGACGTGGAACTCCAGGGTGTTGTCGCGCCGGGGAGCGTTCGCCGGCGAGTAGGTCCGCCACAGCCTGGGCTGGAAGCGCGGGCATTCCAGGCTCAGGTACTGGCCCGCGCGGTACTCCAGCGGCTGCATCGGCATGACGGTGAAGACCGCGATGTCGGTCGCGCGGCGTTCGTGCGCGGTGACCTCGGCATACCAGTACGGCGGGTTGGTGTCGGCCTCGGCGCCGGCGAGCATCTTGGCCGCGATCACCGCGTACGCGTCGGCCCAGGCCTGGTCGTACTCGACGCCCCACTGCTCGCCCGCGAACTGCCGCATCGCCTCGATCAAGGCGCCGCCGACCACCTCGTAGTGGGCTGGTTCCACGTGGAACTTGCGATGATCGCGACCGAGGGACCGGAGGTACTCGTCGAACTTCTCCGGATCCTCCAGCGTCTGCACGGCGGTGACGATGGCGTTGAGCAGCCGGGCGCGCTGGACGTCCATGTGCACGGGGAACAGGTCCCGCAGGTCCGGGTGGGACAGGAAGATCCGCGCGTAGAAGTAGCCGGCGACCTTGTCCTGATGCTCCTCGACGAGGCTCCAACTCTCCTTGAGCAAACGAGCGAGGTCTCCCATGTCCTCAGCCTGGAGAAAACAGCGGGTAACGCATCGCACCCGAAGTGCGATGTACGCCGCACAATTGCCGACACCCGGCGAGTCGCTTGCCCCGATAGGTCCGAATGTGCATAAACGCGATCACTCGAACGGCTGAGCCGAATCTAGAGTGGTCGGGTGACGGTAGCTCTAGATCGGCCCCAGGCCACCCGCAAGCAGCTCCGCCTGGAGATAGCGATCGTCCTGCTGCTGTCCCTGGGCCAGTCCGCGGTCTATGCGGTGGTGTCCCTGGTGGCCAAGCTCACGGCCGGCAAGCCGCTGTCCCAGCAGACGGCCACGCTCAACCCGTCCCAGTCGCCGCGGCCGTACCTCGATCTCACGTACCAGTTGCTCGGGATCTTCTTCGCCCTGGTCCCGGTCCTGCTGGCGCTCTATCTGCTGAACCGCGACCGGCTCGACCCGGCGCGCACGCTCGGCATCGACTTCCGCCGCCCCGCCGGCGACGCCGGCTGGGGCACTGCCCTGGCCGCGGCCATCGGCATCCCCGGCCTGCTCCTGGTGTACGCGGCAGCGACGCTCGGCCTTAACGCCCAGATCGTGCCGGCCGCTCTGCAACCGGTGTGGTGGGCCGTCCCGGTGCTGATCATCGCGGCGATGCAGAACGCGATCCTGGAAGAAGTGATCGTCGTCGGCTACCTGATGACCCGCCTACGCGAAATGGGCTGGCGTATCGGCTACATCGTCGCGGCCAGCGCGGTCCTGCGCGGCTCGTACCACCTGTACCAGGGCTTCGGCGCGTTCGTGGGCAACGCCGTGATGGGCGTCGTGTTCGCGCTGTTCTTCCTGCGCAAGGGCAGGGTCATGCCACTGATCGTGGCGCACAGCCTGCTCGACATCGCCGCCTTCGTGGGCTACACCCTGCTGCCCAAGGACTGGCTCAGCTGGCTGTGACCGAGCCCCGGCTCAGCGCGCGGTAGTGCACGGTCGCCCGTGCGGCCATGGCCCGCGCGGCGCCCCGGCTGGTCAGCGTGGCGACCAGCAGGCTGGTGCCCGGGAAGAAGTGGTTGATCGCCCGCACGGCCGCCCACGCACCGGCCTGCACGGCGACCATCCGGCCCAGCCGCCAGGTGGCGTCGGTGAGCCCACTGTTGTCGTAGCTGTGCTGCTCGGCCGTGGCGAGGGCCGCCACCGCGTCCTCCCGGACGGGATGCACGCGGGTCAGGACAAGCAGGTCGACCGCGCGCTCCCGGTCGGTCGGGTCCAAGCCGTACGCGGCGGCGACGTGCAACGCCAGCTCGGCGTGCGTGTAGGCGGCCGCACCGAGCAGGGCGATCGGCGCGTACGACCCGGCGACGGCGGCGAAGACACTGCTGACACTGCCGAACCGGGTGAACTGCGAGACGGCCAGCCGGGCCACCGCGTCCGGGCCGGCGGCGGGGTAGGCGGCGCGGGTGCGCGCGGCCCACTCGCCGGCACGCGGGCCGATCGTCTGCAGCGCGGCGAGGGCGAGCAGCTCGGGGGCGTGGCCGGGATCGGCGACCAGCGCGGGCCAGGCCTCGGTCCGCACGCCGGCCAGGGTGTCCGCCACGGCGGCGACGGCGGGCGGCAGGGTCGGGGCCGCCCCTCTGCGTGCTTTTTCCTGTACGGCGGCAGCCAGGTTCGGCGTGTCATCGGGCATCAGCTCGTCATCCGCCGAGGGCGCGTTGCCCTTCGCGGCCGATCCGTTGCCCTTCGCGGCCGATCCATTGTCGGCCGTTGGTTCGTTGTCGGCGGCTGGTTGCTGGCTCGGCGGCGTCTGGGCCGGCGGTGTTTGGGCCGGCGGGGTTTGGGCCGGCGGTGTTTGGGCTGGCCGTGTCTGGGCCGGCGGCGTGGCGGTGGGCGACTCATCGGGCACTGTGGTCATGTCCGGGGTGACCACGGCCGGGGCGATCTCCGCGGCGGCTGCCTTGATGGTTGCCGCTGCCTTCTTCGCGGGCCTCATCGCTTTCTTGGCCGGCGCTGCCTCTCCTTGCGCGGGCGCTGCGGTGGGTCGGGCTGCCTTGGTCGGCGCTGCCTCCGGCCGCGTCACCTTTGCCGGCGTCACCTTTGCCGACTCTGTTCCCGGCTGGGTTGTCTGCGCCGATGTCATCTCGGGCTGGGCCGGTTTGGTTGGCTGTGCCTCCGCGCGGGGAGCCTGCGCCGGGTTCACCTCCGGCCGGGCTGCCTCGGCAGGTTGTGTTTCCGGCTGGACAGCCTTCGCCGGTGCAGCCTCGGGCTGGGCGGGCTGAGCCGGCTGGGCGGGCTGGGCGGGCTGGGCGGGCTGGGCCGGCTGGGCGTTCTGTGCTTCTGGCCGGGCTGGCTCGGAAGTCGTCGCCTTGGCGGGAGTTGCCTTGGCGGGCGGAGTGGCTTTGCGAGGCTGGCGCTTCGCGGGCGTCGCTTTGGCAGGGGGCGTTGCTTTAGCGGCGGGCGCTTCGGCCGGGGGCGTCGTCTTGGCGGGCGGCGTTGCCTTGGCGGGCGGCGTTGCCTTGGCGGGCGGGGTGCTTCCCGTGGCGGGCGCGTCCGTGGCGGCCTCGACTCGTGGCGGGGCCGACTTCGCTGCGGCTCGGGCGCGGCTGCGGCTGAGCGGCTGGTTGCCGGTGCCCGGGCGCGGCGGGTTTTCCCCTGCAGGCGGGGCTGGGGCGGGGGCTGGAGTCGACTTCGCCGGGCGTTGCGGGGCCGTTGCCTTGCGTGGCGTGGACTTCGCTGGATTCCGTTGCGGGCGGGGCGACGGTGTTGCTTCTGGTGCCTCTGTGCCCGTACCGGAAGAGGTTTTGTCGGCAGCCGGTGGCCGGAAGGTCACCGCCGGGGGCGCCTTCGCCGGTTTGGTTTGGGGAGTTGGCTGGTCAGGCGTGCTGAACGCGGGGTTGGACGTCCGCGGACGGCGCTGCTTCGGCTCGTTCTCCTCCATGCCGAGGCAGCCTAGTCGCGTGGCGGTCATTTCACCTGTTGGAAGACGGTGCGGTCTGTCGATTTCTCCGGATTTCGATGATCGGCGTGGCCGAGGGGCAACCTCTTTGCCGGGCCCCCGGGCGGTCCGGTATCCTCAACCGTCGGTGGCCTGCGAGCCACCGGAGGAGACTTCGCCTAGTCCGGTCTATGGCGCCGCACTGCTAATGCGGTTGGGGTTTTATAGCCCCTCCCGGGTTCGAATCCCGGAGTCTCCGCCACGCACGCGAAAGGGCCGTGAGCTTTGCGCTCACGGCCCTTTCGCATAGCCCGGATCAGCCGGCGCCCTGCTTGGCGGCCTTGGTCACGTGTACGCCGGCACCGAAGTCGACCATCTGCTCGTGGCTCAGCCCGAGGTCCGCCCAGAACTGGATCTGCAGGTAGACGCCCGACGGCTGCTCGACCCACAGAGTCCGGCCGCTGTCGTTGTCGGCGGACTTGGCCAGCACGCCGTCCCGGTCGCCGACCTTGACCTCGGTGCCCGCCGGTGGGCCGCCCTGGTCGCGGCTCTGCAGCATGACGGCGATCTTGCCCTCGAAGCTGCGCGGGTCGTACAGCGGATCCTGGGACGGGTCGACGCCCGGCTTGCCCTTGATGCGGCTCGGCGCCAGCACGATGCTGCTGTCGTCGTCCGCCTGCACGAACCAGCCGTCCGGCACCTTGTCGAGGACAAAACCCTTGGGCTGCTTGCCCTTGTAGGACACGAGCTGGGTGGTCGAGACGGCGGTGCTGCTGTCCGTCGCGCCCGGCCCCGGCACGCCGCCGCCGAGACCGGTGGTGAAGACGAAGACGGCGACGACGGCGGCCGCGGCGAAGGCGGAACCTCCGAGCGTCTGAGCGGTACGGCGGCGGCGCAGCGCCCGGCGGCCCCGGGCCAGGTCGGCGTCCGCGTCGGCCGCGGTGGGGGCGACCGCCGGACCGGCGATCGAGTCGAGCTGATCACGGAGGTCCATCACGAGGTCACTCCTTGGCGAAGAAAGGTGCGATTCTGCTCACTGGTCCGCGTCTGCAATGCGGCCCGTAGCCGATCCAGCGCGCGGGCGGTCTGGCTTTTGACGGTCCCTTGCGAGCAACCGAGCGCATCGGCGGTCTCGGCGACATCAAGGTCGTAGAAGTAGCGGAACACAACGGCGGCCCGCATGCGCGGAGGTAGCTCCCGCAACGCCGTCCGCAGCCGCTCATCGAGCTCGCCGGGCGGCCCGGACTCACCCGGATGCGGCCGGTCGGGCAACTCGGCGGTGGGCCGCTCCCGCCGCCACCACAGCCGCCGCCGTTCGTCGACCAGGACATTGACCAGTACGCGGCGTACGTAACCGTCCGGGCTGTGCGCGCGCTGGAAGGCGGGCCACGCGAGGTACAGCTTGGTCAGCGTGGACTGCACCAGATCTTCCGCGAGATGCGCATTCCCCGCGGTGAGCAGGGTGGCGGTCCGCACCAAGCCGGCCCGGCGAGCCAGGACGAAGTCATGGAACTGCGCATCTCGCTCGCTACTCACGAGCTCTCCTCGTATCTCACAGCCCCCAGACGGATGGGGAGCCGCAAGGGTTGCATGGGCGGAAGAGGGGCCAGGACCGCCTTGGGGGGCGTCCGGGACGACATGCTAGAGTCGTCGTCTAGCAGGTCCGGGTGCACGGAAGGCCAGGACCAGCGGAAACAGTGAGATAGGCGCCCGTAGCTCAATGGATAGAGCATCTGACTACGGATCAGAAGGTTAGGGGTTCGAGTCCCTTCGGGCGCACAGAATTCAGAAGGCCGTTACCAGCGGAAACGTGGGTGGCGGCCTTTCTCGTTCCCATGATTGGCGGGTCGTTTCCCGGCCTTTGGGAGCGTGGTGCTCGGATGGTGCTCCGTCGATTCGTGACGGAGGGTTGCTGCTGCTGTAGTCCGTGGGCAGCGGGCTGATGCGGACGGCCGGGCACCACGGCGGACGACACCCAGCGGCTATCCATTGTTGCAGGGAGGCCACCGATTCCGCGTGAGTCGCGGTATGCGGGCCGCCTGATCGGGTCGACCGCGGTTCGTGGCGCAGCGCCGTCGTCCTCCCTAACCCAGGGAGACTTCGCCGTCCCCGGATCGACACCCTCATCGCCGGGCATGGAAGTCGTCTGCAGGCGGTGAGTCTGACCGGCCGTCGACAGGTACAGCGGTTCCTCGAAGAGCTCCGCCCGCGGATGTAGGCGATGCTGCTCATCGTGCGATCAGCCGTGGCGAGCAGCCCGAACGGCTCGGTGGCGCGACATTGCGGCCAGGGCGGCATCGGTAATGTCGAGAGCCTGGCGGTGATCCCTATTCTCGCTAGGCGAGTTTCAATAGGGGGCGCAGCCGCATGGCCGACGAGATCAGGTACAAGTACACGACCGTGCGGGCAGTCCGCGGCACCGACAGCCTGGTCATCTCGAGGATGCAGAAGGATGGCTGGGAGTTCGTCGACCAGGAGCCGGGCATGATCCGGTCCACTCTCAGTTTCCGTCGACTGAAGAAGCCGGTGCCATGGCGTCTTCTCGGCGTCGGCGCGGCCGTCCTGGCGGTTGTGGCTGTTGCCGGTGTCGCCGCCGCCGCCCTCGGCGACGAAGGCGGTAAGACTGACAGCGAGACGAAAGCCGCGCCGGCCACCACGACGGCCACTCCGAACAGGAAGCCCTCCGATGCGCCGTCGCCAGCGATAAGCGAGTCGCCTGCCATCGAGGTGATCACATCGCGGAACAACCGGGCGTTCACGGCACTACTCAAGGCGGACACGTGCGACGAGGCCAACGTGGACTTCGCGGCTGAGTACGCAGGCCGGACCGTCGCGTTCGACGGCTCGATCGCGGACATGGCACCCCATGGCGACTACGACACTCGATACGACCTCCTTCTGGCACCGGGCAACAAGGGACCCGAGTCCACGGTCGGACCAGCTTTCAAGTACGAGGACGTCAGCGTCTTCGACCTGAACCTGACGGGCGACAAGATCCCCGCCGCCGTCGGCGAAGGCGACAGGTTCCGCTTCGTCGCCGAGGTGCGCGAGTTCAACACGGTTCAGTGCCTCTTCTACCTCGATCCGGTCTCGACGGAAGTCCGATAGCCGAGCGGCCAGACATCACGCCCGTCGACGTTCCAGATCGGCACCGTGGTTCGACGCATCACGTAGCTTGTGGTTCTGCCGTCGGTACATCGGCCACTGATGCGTCCACGCCGCGAGGTCATGGATCCAATCCGCGGTTGCTCCGGCCGACTTGGCGGCCCACTTCTCCGCGTTGCTTGTCGCGAAGTAGTCCAGGGCCTCGGGGTCGGTCAGCCGCCATGCGGGAAACCGAGTCAGCCATTGGTCGGCCTGTTCCGCCGAGTGTCCTGCGCTGATCAGCCACTGCATGAGCATGGCCAGCTCGACCCATGATGCGGCCTTGGTCGCCATCGCCCAGTCGACGATCCGCAGGCCGTGTGAGGTAACGATCAAGTTGGTGGGGCTGAGGTCTGTGTGTACGAGCGTGCCGCCGGCCATCGCCGGATGCTCGAACCCGAGCCTCGCCTGCGGGTTGAACAACGGCACGTCCGGTGCCGGCGTCCGGCCGAGCGTGGTCAGCGCTTCGCCGAGAAGATCAAGGTCCGGGCTGCCGGGGGACAGGTCGGCATGCCGGCCGTCGCAGTGTTCGAAGCCGACCACCAGCCAGCCGGCTGCCTCGAAGTGCCAGTCGACTGCGGGTGAGAGAGACCCGTTGACGGCCTCACTCACCCGCAGTTCGTAGCGCAGAGACCGGACCCCGAAATCGGTGTGGGCCGCCTTGACGAACACCGTCCCCCGCGTTCCGGCGACGGTCGCGGCTATCTCCGCATGATCGCCGGTCACAGCGGGGATGGCGTGTGATTCGCCGACGCGGTCGGCTACCTCGTCGGTGACGGCTTCGGGTAACGCGGTCCAGTCACTGCGCATCGGTCAGATCGTCCTTCAGATTCCCGGGTTGGGAGGGCAGCAGGAGTTCGCCTCGCCGTCCCAGAACTCGGGGTCGATGTAGTAGCCGGTCGCCTTCAGGGCCTGGCGGGTGTACTCCAGCGAGGAGCCGTCCGCCATGCCTTCGGTCAGGATCGGCACGTGGTGGACGAAGTGTCCCGCGATCTGCTGGCAGGCGGCGGTGTAAGGCTCGGTGTGTTGCAGGGATGCGTGCCAGGCTGCGTCGACCGGCTCGGTCGGGACGACCCGGTACGACCGGCCGTCCGGCAGCGTACGGCCGAAGTCGGGGTCGTGCTGGGAGTTGGCGTGCGCCTTGAGCATGAGCAGCATCTGCCCGACGGCGCGGCGGGCGTAGGTCTTGGTGACCTCCTGGCGGGCGGCGAAGAAGTCGACGAGCTTGTCGAAGGTCTCCGGGTCGACGAGCGCCTGGGGATCCTTGGCGGCCTTTGGCGGCAGGGCGATTGCGAGTGTCACGATTCCTCCTGGTTGTATGGCACCGGCACCTGATGCGCCGGGGAAGTCCCGTATCAACGAGCCGACTGGTGATTGCCGTTGAGGTTCTCTCCGGGTGCGTGGGAGATGTAGTCGACGTTCGGCTCGGTGCGTGCGGCCTGGAGTAGGTCGGCGGCCAGGGCGTCGGCGCCGGCCAGCCACTGCGTCAACAGGTCCCGTGCCTCGGCGACCTGCTGAGCGAACGCGGCCGGATCTACGACGTCGGCAGGTGGGATCACGCGTCGTAGCGGAGTCGAGGTGAGCGCGGCCTGGGCCAGTTTTCCGGCGATCCAGTAGCCGGTGCGCTCGCGGACCACGAAGGTCACATGGATGCTCTCCTGCGTCTGGCCACGTGCGTGGGGGTTGTGCATCCAGCCGCGCGGCAGCACGAGGATCTGACCGGGGCCGAGGACGAACTCGTAGTCCGGTCGCGTCGTCTTCATGCGGTGGAGGACGTCGCTTCCGGGCGGGGTGTTGGACGCGAATTGCTCGCGATGGGGCTCTTCGACGCCGGGCTCCCAGATCTGCCAGGCCTTGCGGCCGGCCAGCTGGTAGATCAGGCCCAAGTTCTGGTCCCAGTGGTGATACAGCCCTTGCCCGCCCGCCGGTGTGACAAAGCCGGTGGCGTAAGTGCCGTATCCGGTCTCGACCTGGATCGCCGCGCAGATCGCGTGTACTGCCGGACACCAGCGGTGCAGGTTGCGCAGCTGAATGGTGTAGCCCCGACCACGCCATTTCGCGACCTTGCCCGGGTCGAGGTAGCCGTCCGTCGTGTATGCCCGGGAGTGGAGCGCCGCCCCATCCTTGATCACGATGACCTGCCCTTCGGGCGCGGTGCCGGTGTGGAGGTAATCGTTGATGAGTTCCGCGTTGACGACGCGGGGAAGGCGGCTGTCGTCAGGCGGTCTATGAAGCGCCGGCTTGGACGGCCAGCCGGTCATCATGTCTCGGACGGTGGCGTCGTCGAAGAGGATCGAGAGAGACATTTCAACTCCGGTGTACGGAAGGTGGGCATTGGGCGACCGCGCTCCTGTGAGAGGCCGCATGCACGGCTTGTGTCGGCTCGGCCCAGGGTCATCGCTGCTTCGCCGTGAACAGTCCCCGGCCGACACGACCGGAGGGGGAGATCCGACGGGCCGAGATCAGCTCAGGACGACTCGCCCCCGGCTGGCGGACCGGCAGCCGCAGGCTTTGCGAGAAGATCGCCACCGCGCTCTCGCGCCGCCAACACGGTCCCGGCGAAGAACACGCCAGACAACGCCCCGTCGCACTCGACGTCACATGCTCGTCAAGCATTGCCTGAGCTCGGCTGAGCAGTTGCTCGGCCGACATCGCGTAGTACGTGTTCCCCGCCATGCTGCCCTCCCGTAACGCCGAAGCCGGCCGGTCACCCACCGCCACGGAGGAACTGCTCACGTAGCGGCGGGGGAGTCATCGCCGGTGTTACTCGTCAGGCAGCCGAACCGCACGGGCCGCCGTCTTTCGCTGCGATCGAGCGTGACGGTCCGGTGACGCGGAAATGAAGACGACAGCCGTCAGCCGCAGTCAGCCGACGTTGGCCAGCAGCGGAGTACGCCCATGCGGGTCTGCGGATACTGTGCGCTCATGAGCGCGGAGCCGAAGCGAGCCAGCGAATGGACCATTCACGGAGAACGCGTCATCGATGACACGCGCCGAGCGGTTCTAAGCATCGCCGACGTGGAACTACCCGACGGCGTGCGCTTCGAGCAGTACGTCCTTCGGATACCGGGTGCGGCCATGGTCATCGTCCTCGACGACGAGCAGCGCGTTCTGATGATGTGGCGGCACCGCTTCATCCTCGGCCGCTGGGTGTGGGAGCTGCCCGGCGGCTACCTCGATCCCGCGGAGGAACCGATGGCCTGCGCCGCCCGTGAAGTCGAGGAGGAGACCGGCTGGCGGCCGCGCAGCATGGAGAAGCTGGTGTCCTACCAGCCCATGGTCGGCACGATCGACCAGGACAACGTCGTTTACTTGGCCCGCGGAGCGGCCTTCACCGGCGCGGCCCCGGACATCAACGAAGCCGAGCGCATCGGCTGGATCCCCCTCGATGAAGTCCAGCAGCACATCCACAGTGGGACGATTGTCGGTGCGGGGTCCGTGGCCGGTTTGTTCGCCGTACTCCTGCTGAAAGCGACCGGCAAGCTTTAAGCAGCCTGCAGCATCGGGGCCGCACGCTCGGTGAACTCACGCACCGCGGGAAGGCCGGCATGTCTCGAGAGTCGGTCCGCGAGGTCGGACAGGTAGTCGCGAGCCCGTGAGGAGTGCAGCCCTTCGACCGCGTCGACGGCTTCGACGCCTACGCGGGCCGCTTCCTCCACCTCACCGGTCTGTGTGTGAGCTACCGCTAGCAGGACAAGGTTGAACTGACGGCCTCGGGCGTACTGCCGCCCGTCCATGTCGAGAGACCGGGTAGCGAACCGCCGCGCGAGGTCACCCCGGCCCAGAGCCGTGAAGCAGTGCCCGAACTTCGCCGCCAGATACGACTCGTCGAAGTAGCCGATCCACTGCGGCTCGCTGCTCCGGTCCGCCTTGTCGAAAAGGCTCTCCGCCCTGTTCAGCGCAGTAGCGCAGGCAGCCTCGTTCCCGCCGACCGCGTATCCCTGCGCTTCCAGCACCGCCGACTCCGCCTGGATTGCGGCGATGCCTGCCTCCGTCGCTGCCCTCCCCGCGGCACGGGCCAGGTCAACTGCCTCGTCCGAGGCACGCAGATAGGCGGCTTGATGACTCATGGCCGCCAGGATCTCCGCGCCCAACGCCCGGTCACCAGCGCCTGCCGCGAGCCGAAGCGCCTGGATGAGATATCGCTGCGCCAGCCCGTGCATGCCGGCGTCATAAGACGCCCAACCGGCCAATTGCGTCGTCTCAGCCACTGCGGACAGCAGCTGGCGCCCTGTAGCGGCGTCGTAGCGCCCATTGACCAGGTCGGTGACGTCACCGTCGAGGAAGCGCACCAGGCTGTCGCGGATGTGACCACCGCCGAACTGGTTGTCCAGCGTCCGGTACGTCGACGTCATCCGCCGTACCGTCTCCACATCCGGGATCCCGATGAGTCGTTCCCCCACGCCTGAAGGCTGCTCGTCGAACGAGGCCATCAGCCACCGCATCGCCGGAGGAAGGAATGCCGTCGCGCTGAATCCGACACGCCGGAGAAGGTCTCGTCGCTGCATATCGCCTCGCCAAAGATCCACGGCGACATCGATTCCGTGCCGCCAATCCGGCGCGAACTCTAGCCCCGTCGGCGCGCCGGGACCCGCGGATTCGACGCCGACAGACTGTAAGCCGTTGTCGGCTGACGTTTCCCGCACCATGGCGGACAGCTGCCCGCCTGCTTGAAGAGCGCCATCGAGCAGCGCCGCTACCGACATGCTCGGCCGCTTGGCTCCTGCCTCCAGGTCCCATACATAGCCGTGTGAGCAGTGGATCATCTGGCCGAGTCGTCGCAGCGATATAGCGTGCTGTTCGCGCAGCTCCTTGAGCTTTCGCGAGAAATCGGGATCAACGACGACCGTCCGTCGCGGCATGAATCGCTCCCCCAGGCTTCGGCCGACAAGATCGGCTTTTGCATTCCTTTGGTTCGCGTAGCGTGCGCGAACCATACCGGATCCGCTTGGATTCAACCGGCTTCGATCGGTGGACAGAGGCCGGACCCTTTGCCGGCCCGGCCCTGTCTTGTCGGCTGTCGTTAAGCCGCTTCGCGGGGGATGAGGTTGGCGGCGGCGTCGGCGTTAGGTGGCCGTAGTTTGAGGATGCCGGAGGTGAGACCGATGGTGGAGTGGCCGAGGGCCTCCTGGATCTCTTTCATGTCGGTGCCCCCGTGGCGGAGGTACGTGGCGGCGCAATGCCGGAGGTCGTGCAGGCGTACTAGCCTCCCTAGCCCGGAGAGACTTCGCCGTCCCCGGCGACGAAGAGCACGTCGATTCCAGCCCGGTGCAGGCTGGTCTTGGTGCGCTGGAAGAGGCTGCGGTAGGTGGGCACGTCGGGAAGGGCGATCGCGGCGTCGAGGTCTGGCTGTTCGTCGCGGATGAGCATGCACTTGAGTACGGCCTGGGCGTACCAGTGCCTTGCCTGCGTGGCGGGCTGGGTGGGCTTGAGTTCGCCGGCTCGGCGGGGGTCCGCGTAGGTCAGGCTGGGGTATCCCTTGACCTCGACGGCGAGGGTGCGCTCATGGCGGGTTGCCAGCACGTCCGTCCCTCGTTCACGGGTGGCAGTGTGGGCTACTCGGAGGATTCGCCAGCCCTCTTTGACCAGGTACGCGACGAGGCGGCCCTGCACGGCCTCCTCGGTCATGTCGGAGCCGAGGTTCTGCTGATTGGCCTCTCCCCGCGTCCTTGGCGTGCCTTCGGTGGCCGGTTCGACCTTGCGGGTGGCCAAGTACGCCCCGCCGACCGTCCCTCGGGCGAAGGTGACCCGCCCTATCGTCTGGTCGACGGCCGCGACGTGCCATCCCGCCGATCGCCACGCCTGGGCCTGCACCTTGGAGTCGTTCGCCCACCAAGCGCGGTGTTCGTGGGCGGAGGGTGGCAATGGCCCGACCACCTTCTCGACTTCGCCGAACGTGAGGACGACCTCGTCAAGCTGCCGGGATGCCAGAAGGTCTCGGAGAGGGTCGTACTTACCCATGTGCTTCCTTCACGACTTCATCGGCGGAGCACGTGCTGGTGGCGATCACGTTGGCTGCGAGGCGGACGGTGGCGTGGTTCGACCGCGTGACTCGCCTGACGGAACGGTACGAGGAGCCCCGGCCGCCTCCTCGTACGCGGATGTGAGTGCCGCGAGTAGCCCGTCGGACACCTCGTGAATCCGTCGGCCCGCAGCCATTTCGACGCCCAGTTCCCTGTTGACCGCCGGGATGCTGGCCGGCGCTCGCCGTTGGAAGACGCTCGGCCAGAGCTGGATGCAGGCGGTCTTCGGATCCAGATAGATGGTGACCAGTCCCGCGTTGTCGCTGCGGATCCTCGGTAGCAGCGTGGTGATCTGGTTCTTGCCGCGGTAGGTCTCAAGCTTGATCATTGGCGAAATGGTGAGGCTCTCCGCCCAGGTGAGCAGACGCTCCAGCAAGGGCCGGAACTCGCTCGGAGCCTCCGCTATGGCTGCGCGGAACTCCTGCGACCCGGGTTGAACGGCGTTCGCCTGACGTGCTGTCGCCTCGGCGGACGACAGCTCCGCTTGCCGCCGGCCAGGGTCGATCCGTTGCGGTATGAGGACCTTCGACGAGCCGACCTCGTACGACGAGATCGTCAGCAGATCGATGATGACCTTGTCGGTCACCAGTTCGAGATAGCCGACGAGCTGGACCAACTCGTCCGGCACCTGATCGAGGACGATGACCAGCCGGAAGGCGCCCGCGGAGAGGCTGGCGGCTAACCCGTCAGCGAACGCCGCCTCGTCGAGCGCGGTTTCCTGATCGTCGTTGTGGACGGCTTCCCAGATCGTGCTGTTGCCCTGCCGTGACAAGTGCACGGCCAGGGTGGCCGACTGGAGGTATTGCGGGTCGAGGCCTTGCAGGTAGGCGGCGTAGGAGAGGATCTGGGAAACGACGGCACGGCGGGCTTCGGGATTGTCGGCGAGTTTGATCTGGATGACGACCAGGCGGCCCGACGACTCCACCGCCACGATGTCGGCCCGCCCCGCCCCGAGCTGCACCTCAGTGCCGAGGACCGTCAGCCGGGGCGAACCCGCCAACGGCAACATCTGCGGGCTCTGTGCGACAAGATCCTGCAGCACTTTCTCAGCGGCGTATGGGCTCGCCGCCAACGGCTGCCAGGCACCGGCATGGTCGAGTCCCCAGACGACCGTCATCGACGGACGGTAACACTTCTTCGGTCCTTTCTCGGCGGGCCGCGGCGCTCCGCCTTTCTTCCATGCGCCTGCTGGATCAATGCTATTCCGTCGTAGCTCTCGGCGGTCGACTTGACCGTTGCGAAGAGTGGAGCGACCGTTCGTGCACCCGGCCGCCTTGCGGCCGGCACCGTGGCAAACGGTCCTATGTGGGACACCGCTGTGGCAGCGTCGCCGGACCTCCCGTTTGGGTGGCCCGGCGCGTGGCGCTCAGGCTGCCGTTGTCCCGTACCGGCGCCCGTCTACCGCTTCAGCGAAACCGGCGCTTGCTGCATCCATGTCGAGCCGGTGGCCCGCGAGCCGAGTGAGCAGCGGCTCTATCCGAAAGCGCAGCAGTCGCTGGTAGCGGACGGCGTAGACCGCGACGTGGGTGACCGCGTGGCCGTCGACATGGGCGAGCAGGGCGTATCCGATCAGCTGGTTGATCAGCTGGAGGATGTAGACCTCTCGATCAAGTCGGCCGCTCTTGACCTCCAGTACGGTTCCGCCGACCAGGAAGTCGGCATGTCGTTGTCCGCCGAGCAGCGGTACCTGGGCGATCGCGTTGCCGTATGACCTGAGCGCTGTCTGGAAGCCGCCGCTGAAGCTTGCCCAGAGGTCGTCGAATGCGCGCCGTTCGAACTTCGTCTCGCCGCAGTGGCGCGGAAGGGCGTCCGGATGCCGGCGGAGGAGGCGTGCGATGACTTCCGGATCGACTCGGCCGCCCCATCGCGCGTTCAGGAGCTGATTGACCTGAGCCAGGCGGTAGGAGACGAGATAGACGTTGGTCGGTGTCGGTGCGGCGCAGGTCTTGTCGTACCCCGCGAGCCGCAGAAGCCGGGCGGCGCGGTCGTCGCCGAGGAGGCGGAACAAGTTGAGGTATGGAGGCTGGCAGCAGAGGGATAGGCCGATCGCACGTTCCATGAGGTCCCCGAGGAACGACTTGTCGGCGACGTCGACGGGAATGGGAGTGTGGCTGCGCAGGTCCGCGCCGATTTCGGCGCAGAAGCCCTTCCGGAGCGGAAGAGTCCGGTTGAGCCAGGCTTCAGCGGGGGTCTCCGGTGCCTCGTGCGGGTGTGGTGACATGGTGTTGTTCCTCTCGCGTCGGGCGGCGGCGGTGAAGCCGCACGCGGTGGCGAGACGAGCGATCCGTCGATGCAGACGAATGCGTCGAAATGGAGAGGAGAGTGCCGCGAGCGGGGTCTTCAGCCCTCGGCACGACGGCCGCGACGGGCTCCGCGAGAGGAAGCGGCGAGCCGAAGCTCGGTGAGTCAGCTGTAGGGATGCGAACGGACCGCTGTCCCTCGGTCACCGTAAGCGCTCCCGGCTTCCCCCGCAATGCCCGGACCGCCCCTGCGCGCTCGGTGGACACCTTTGCCGCGGTCTGGCCAGGATGTGATCAGAGATCAGGAATGCGGACCGGGCTCCTGGAAATAGGGGATGGCCGCGTCCGCTCGGTCGTGGCAAAGGCACCGCCAGCAGAACCGAGCTCAGGACTCATCCCGCCCTGCGGGGAATGAGGTTCGCGGCAGCATCCGCGTTCGGTCGGCGTAGTTCGAGGATCACCGAGGTGTACGTGTCCGAGGTGAGCCCGATCGTGGAGTGCCCCAGCACCTCCTGGATCTCTTTCATGTCGGCGCCGCCGTGCCGGAGGTACGTGGCGGCACAATGGCGCAGGTCGTGCAGCCGCACTGGCGGCAGGCCGCTCGCGGTGACGAGGTAGTCGAAGCGGTCGCTGACGATCTGGGGATGCCACGGCTGCCCATCTGGCCGGACAAAAAAGAACCCGGTGTTCGGCCACGCGTCCCCGCTGGCCTTCTGCCATTCCTGCCGCATCTTCTGGTACTCGGCGAGCAGCGCGACGGTCGTCGGTCCGAGCGGGATGACCCGGTCCCCGGCGTCGCTCTTCACCTTCCGTACGACCGGGGTGTAGCCGACGGTGGTGATCTGCTGGACCACGGTCAGGTAGGCCTCGCCGAGGTCGACGTCGTGGTCGCGTAACCCGCACGCTTCCCCGCGCCGCAGCGCCCGATGCAGGATGAGCGCGAAGAGCGGGTACAGCACGGGGTCGTGCCGCTGGGCGTAGTCGAGGAACTGCCCGGCCTGTTCGGGCCGCCACACCATCACCGGGCTCGGCCGTTCCCCACTCGCCTGCCACCACTCGATCGCCTTCGGCGTCCACACCCGCGCCTTCGGCCGGCTACCGGCCTCGAGCTCCACACCGAGCGCCGGGTTGGCCGGGATGAGCTTCCCTCGGCGTACGGCGTCGTTGAGCGCCACCCGCAGCGTCGCGTACAGCCGCCGCATGCTGGCCGCCTTCAACGGCCGAACACCGCGGAACTTCATCCGCACGATCGGATCGTCGCTCGCCCGTCCGGCGCGGATCTCTTCGTTGCGGGTGTCGAGCGCGGTGAACATGGCTTGGATGTGGCTGGTCCGCAGGTTCTGCAGCGGAATGTCGCCGAGGTGCGGGATGAGGTAAGCGCGGAGATGGTCGCCGTATCCGCGCACGGTCTTCGGTGACAGCCCGCGCCGCCCGGCGAGCCAGGTGGTGAGGTACTCGCCGGTCGTCGTCGGAGTCATGGCGGCCACACCGGCGCGCACCCGGGCGGCGACGGTGTCCCGGTCCGGCAGGAGAGTGCCGCTCTTGCAGGCGTACAGCAGGTCGCCGATCTGCATCGCGAGGTGTTCGTCGCCGCTCGCGAGGGCGAGCAGCGACCGGGCGTGATCAAGCTCGGCGCGGGCGGCGTCTCGGCTGTCGAGCCCACTCCGGCGCAATTGCCGACGGCTGCGTCCGGGCGCGGTGGGCAACTCGAGCTGGTAGCCCCAGGTGCCGTGGATGGGGCTCCACGAGCCGCCCGGCCGGCGCAGCTTCGGGCAACTGGCGTTGAGTCGTTTACCCGTGGTCGGGTCCTTGCAGGTGCAGCGTTTGGTGATCGATCCTTCGCTGATCACGGTTCTCCCCGGTCGGTGTGGTCGCGGGCGGCCGTGCTTCTGACTGCGCCCAGCTGATCGACGCTCCACTCCGCCGCCGGGGTCAAGTCGCCGGCCGCGGGGATGCCAAGGGCGGTGAGGATCCCGGCGACGGGTACGCGGTAGCGGCTGCCCATGCGCAGCAACGGGACCGGGAAGTCGTCGTTCTTGGCGAGTTCGTACGCGAGCGACCGGCCGAGCCCGAAGATGCGCCCGGCGGTCGGCAGGTCGGTGACGGCGCCGAGAGCGCGGATACGCGCCTCGGTCCAGACGCCGCCGTTGTCCTTGGTGATGTTGTCGGTGTTCACGGCGAGGGCGCTCCTGTCACGAGAGACGGTCGGATCCGCGCACCTGCCCCGTAGGGGTGGTGCGCAGGCACCCTCAAACCGGCGTTTGTCAGCTCTGGCGAACACCTGCCGATCTCACAGATTTCTGACAGCGCAGCTCAACGCCTTGTTCGTCACGAAGATCGCTTCGGCCGGCGAGTCTGACAGCCGCCCCGGCGCCAGGCCACGGACGACGTCTCGGGCCTCTTGTCAGATCCGCCAGCCTGACAGGGCCTTGACGAAGAACACCGGCGCCGGCGGTCCGCGCGAACTGTCCAGACCGACGACGCTGAAGCCTGTGTTCGTCGTGTCCAAGTGACACGCCGATCGGCGCCCGACATACCGGCCCGCGGCGCGACGTGACCGGTGCCCGGCGCCAAACCTCCGAGGTTTCCACCTCACACCCGTCCTGTTAGATCCCGCCGGACGAGCCGCCGTCGCGGGCTGCAGTGTCCGCCGCACCGGCATATGCCTTCTGAGCTGCACCGTCAGAAATCTGTGAGACGTTGCCAGACCTCTGTGAGAACGGCAGGTGTTCGCCAGAGCTGACAAGCGCCGTTTCGAGGGTGGGAGAAGCGACCGATCCAGCGACCAGACCGGGGGTCGGGGAGCTGCCGGCGACGTCGGCGCTCGCATCGGCGGAGTCGAGTCAACGTCGCGCACCGATCGGCCGACCTCGGTGTCGACTCCGAATGCGGTAGTCCCCCGGCCGCTCCGCCGCGTAGCAATCCTCCCCGCCATCCAGCCGATTCTGCTCACCCGACCTTGATGATCTATAGGAGATGCGTGTGGCTCCCGTATCCGGCTCTCTCGTAACGGTCTCGGAGTCAACGTTGACGTCGTTCTTACCGTCAGCGTTGACGTCAGTCTTCAACCGGACCCCCGAACCGACCCCAACCCTCACCTCACAGTGCAGGCCAGACGGCCTGTCGCCATCCGCCGCTACTACTCCGACAGACCCTCTACGTCTACGGGTCTCTCCCCCAGGGGTACGCCATGGATGACCCCGTCCTCCGCGTCCAGTCGCAGCTCACCGACCGCGACCGCACCCTGCTCAGCTGGCTCTACGACCACGGCGTCCTGACGACCTTCCACATCGCCGACGCGCTGTTCCCGTCCCTGGACTTCTGCCAGAGACGGCTACGCACCCTCTACCGGCTGCGCCTGATCGGCCGCTTCCGCCCCCAACGCGCCGACGGCGGCTCGTACCCGTACCACTACCTCATCGACCAGCTCGGCGCCGAAGTCGTCGCCGCATCCCGCGACGAGCGGCCCCCACGCCGCGACCACGCCCGCCTCGAACGCCGCCGCTGGACCGCTACCCGCACGCTCGACCACCGCCTCGGCGTCAACAAGTTCTTCACCGACCTCGCCGGCTACGCCCGCACTCATCCGAGCGCGCGGCTGATGCAGTGGCTGCCCGAGTCGACGTGCCAACGCCCCGGCACCTTCGCCCGCCCGGACGACCCCGCCCTGCTGCTCGCCTACCAGCCACGCATACGCCCCGACGGCTACGGCATCTGGCGCGACGGCACTGACGTCGTACCGTTCTTCCTCGAATACGACACCGGCACCGAACAGCTCAGCGTGCTGATCACCAAGCTCGCCGGCTACCGCGAACTGTTCGTCGAACTCCGCCGCGCGTGGCCGGTGCTGTACTGGCTGCACTCCGCCGCCCGCGAGCGCAACCTCCGAGCCCGACTGGCTGACCTGCCGCTGCCCGTACCTCTCGCGACAGGTGCCCGCGACCACGCCGCCGCCGGAGAGTTCTCCCCAGCGGGGCCGGTGTGGATGGTCGCCGGCCACGGCGAACATCGCACAACGTTGGGCGACCTCGCCTAACTGACCTCAAACGCCGACGCTTCTCAAATTTGAAGAACCCCAGAAGCAAGCACCACGACGCCAGCGAACCGGACGGCACCGACTGACTGAACGGGTCAGAGATCGCGCATGACACCGGTTCACGCGCAGAATGCCGCTTATGGTGCAGTTCGTTGTTCCGACGAGGATCGTCCAAGATCTGACAATGACTGGCGGTAGTTGATCGACTACTTTCGATTATCTTCGATCTATGGGTGCAGGCTCGGTCAGCAGGCTCGCTCGGGCGCGAATCATGCCGCCGGAGCCGCCTACCCTCTTCCCCAGCCCGCCCGAGTCGGTCCGGGCGATCCTCGTCCCGGGCCGGAAGCACCTGGCGCGATCACGCATCTGGCGGATCGGTGGTGTGCGATCGGAAAGCGACCACGTGGTGGCTCGCCTGGGCTGGGAGACGAAGGAAGACACCGACCTGTACGACCCGGGCGTCGAGGACTTCAAACACGAGGCAGTGCTCCGCGGGCGGACCGTCACCTTCGTCGTCCGGCTGACCGATCTAGCCGTGGTCTACGAGCGGCGTCGGGCCGGCATGCCGGAGCAAGACTTCACGACCGGACTGAGAATCATGCTTCGCGCGTTCGACGGCCATCGTAGGTGGAACGTCGTCCCGGTCGACACCAAGGCCACCTTCGACGAATGGGTGCACGGTGTTGATCTGGTAAATCGGTTCCGGTTCCGGGTGGAAGGCCTGAGTCTCCGGAATGGCAACATCTCCGGCCCCTTGGGAATCTTGCTGCGCCCGCGCCCAGGAGCGCTGACGATCGACTTCCGCTCTGGGGACGGGGTGGACGTGAGCGATGACGTGTTCAAGGAACTCGTGCTGCTTGCCGAAAGTGGAGCAGGCGAGGTTTCGGCGGTGGGGAGAAGGAGCGGGCAGGACTCCGCCGA
The DNA here is from genome assembly GCF_055586185.1 of Actinoplanes sp. NPDC051405. Taxonomy (NCBI): domain Bacteria; kingdom Bacillati; phylum Actinomycetota; class Actinomycetes; order Micromonosporales; family Micromonosporaceae; genus Actinoplanes; species Actinoplanes sp. NPDC051405. Next base: position 43,369 of record NZ_JBVJIR010000009.1, on the reverse strand, counting down.
CGTTCAGAAGGCATGGGAGAGCGCCAGCTCCGCCGAGCGGGTGGTCCAGGAATTGCCCCTCGACGAAGAAGAATCGGAATCGGCGAGCGAGTCGCGGCTCTTAGAAGTGCTCTCGACGGTGCCTCCCAGCCCGTCCTGGTGACACATAGATGGGGTCCTACGATCGGGTGAGGCCACTTCGACGAACGCGCCGTCTTGTCCGGACGGCGGCGTGGCTGCGCAGTGGAGCCGTCCGCTTCCCCGATACGGTTACCCGCGGCCAAGGTCGGGACTGACGCTAGCCTTGTGCCCTTGGCGTGACGTCGCGGTTACGCGTCGTCGGGGCGGATGGGGGCTGTGGTGCGACAGGATTCACCGCGTTGGGAAGAGATCAACCCCAGTAGCTACGAATGGGAGAAGGACGGCCTGCGCGAGCTGGCTTCCTACCTGCCCGATCACGATCCGTTCCACGTCTGGGCCAACGTCGAGTTCATCGGCACTGACGGTTCGCTCAACGAAGTCGACGCCCTTGTCCTGACCCGCAGCGCACTCTACGTCCTCGAACTCAAGCACTGGCAGGGCGAGATCGAGGGCGGCGGCACCCAGTGGGTGCGTCGGATGCCGGGCCGCCGCCTGGAACCGTGGGACAACCCGCTGATCCTGGCGAACCGCAAGGCCAAGCGGCTGGCGAGCCTGATCCGGTACTACGCCAAGCAGCAGGGCAAGGAACATCTTGCGCCGTACGTCGGCGCTGCCGTCTTCCTGCACGCCCGCGCCCTGCGCTCCCGGCTGGACCCGATCGGCGCCCAGCACATCTACGGTCTCGACAACCATCCTGAGTCCGGGCTGCCGAGCCTCCGCCAGTTGCTGATGGAGCGCCCCAGACCCGGGCACGCGATTGACCCTCAGCACGGTCAACAGGTCATCGACCTGGTCCGAGGCACCAAGATCCGTCCGTCGGTCGCCGATCGGAAGATCGGCCAACTGCTGCTCTTCGGCAAGCCGTTTGCCGAGGGCATCGGCTGGCAGGACTTCCTCGGCAAGCACGTCATCGATCAGAACGTCACCCGCCGGGTCCGCATCTACTTGACCAGCCGGGCGGCCACCGAGGACGTGCCGATCATCAAGCGGGCGGCCGAGCGCGAGTTTCGGCTATTGCAGGGCATCCAGCACCCCGGCGTCTCCCAGGCCCTCGACCTGACCGACCACAGCTTCGGGCCGGCGGTGATCTTCAACCACGATCCCGATTCCGTACGCCTGGACCAGTGGCTGCTGCAGCACGAGGCCACCATGACCATGGCGCAACGGCTACAGCTCGTCGGCGACCTGGCCGAGATCATCGCGTACGCGCACAGCCGCCGCCTGGCGCACCGCGCCCTCAACCCCCAGGCCGTTTACGTGCGCGACCCGGAGGGGCCCCGGCCGCAACTGCTGGTGACCGAGTGGCAGGCCGGCGGCCGGCTGGCCGACGCCACCCGCAGCACCCGGATCGGCTCCACCGACGGCGCCGGCCTGGAGCTGCTCTTCGACGATGAGGTACGCCGCTACCAGGCTCCGGAGGCTGCGCACCGGATCGACGTACCGGGCATCCCGCTCGATGTGTTCTCGCTCGGCGCCATCGCGTACCGGATCTTCACCGGTCGCCCGCCGGCGGAGACGCCGGAGGAGTTGGTTGCCGCCGTGAGCGACGGCGGCCTGAATCTGTCGGCGGCGGTCGACGGCATTCCCGGTTCCCTGGCGCTCCTGGTCTACGACGCGACCTTCGGCGACCCGAGTCACCGCCTGCCCAGCGTGACAGAGTTCCGCGAGCAGATCGAGCAGGTCTGGGAGGCGCTGACCGCGCCCGAGCCCGAAGTGCTCATCGATCCGCTCCAGGCGCACAAGGGTGACGTGCTGGAGGGCGGCCGGGTGGTGCTGAGCCGCCTGGGTACGGGCGCGACCGCGACCGCACTGCTGGTCACCGAACAGAACAAGGACAGCAAGCGGGAGGTGGTCCTCAAGGTCGCCCGGGACGAGCAGTACGCCGAGCGTCTCGCCACCGAGGCCACCGTCCTGCAGCGGATGCACAAGCACTGGCAGGTTGCCGCGCTGCTCGACGACCCGGTCACCGTCGGCGGCCGGACCACGCTGGTGCTGGAGAACGCCGGCGAGCGGACCCTGGCCCAGGACCTGGAGGGCGGCCGTCGCCTCGCCCTTGACCTGCTCGAACGCTACGGCCGTGACCTGTTCGACATCGTCACCTTCCTGGAGGGCGAGGGGGTCTGGCACCGCGACATTAAACCGGCGAACCTTGCCGCCCGGCCACGCCCCAGCGACCGCCAGCCCCACCTGTGCATTTTCGACTTCTCCCTGGCGGCCACTCCTGCCGATCAGATCACCGCCGGCACTCCGCATTACCTCGACCCGTTCCTCGGCCCCCCGCGCCGGATGCGCTACGACGCTGCCGCGGACCGGTTCTCCGCCGCCGTCACGCTCTTCGAGATGGCCACCGGCATGTTGCCCCGTTGGGGTGACGGCGCGAACCCCGCGACGGTCAAGGAAGAGGTGACGCTCGACCCGGCGATGTTCGAGCTCGCCGTCGCCGACCGGCTCGTCACCTTCTTCGCCAAGGCGCTCGCCCGGGACGTGCGCGACCGGTTCGACACCGCCGAGCAGATGGCCGACGCCTGGCGGATGATTTTCTACCAGATCCCGGAACCGTCCCGGGCCGGACCGGGCGAAGTGCCTCCCGTGCCCGAGCCCCTGTCCCGCCAGTCGGCCCTCGAGGCGGTCGGCTTCACCGCGCGCGCCCTGTCGGCACTACACCGGCTCGGCGTTGCCACCGTCGGCGAGCTGCTGGACTACGAGCCCTCGGCCCTAACCCGAGCCAAGGGTGTACCCGACGCCACCCGCAAGGAGATTCTCGCCCGGGTCCGCGAACTCCGCGGCGAACTCGGCGGCGCCCCGACGCCCGAAACCGAGGAAGGATCCCTGCCGTACGGCATCGAGGCGGTCAGCGAGACCCTGCTGCCGACCAAGCGGTCCAAGGATCACGCACCGCTGGCCATGCTGCTCGGGCAGACACCCACCCCGGACAACCAGTACCTGCGCTGGCTGCCACAGACCGAAGCCGGTACCGCGATTGGCCAGAACCAGTCCCAGGTCTCCACGCTCATCCGCAAGCACGCCAAGACCTGGCTCGGAAGCGCCGCACTGGCCCGGGTCCGCGACGAGATCGCCGCCCTGCTCGACGCCCGCGGACTGGTCATGTCGGCCGAGGAGATCGCCGAGGCACTGATCGTGTCCCGCGGTTCCTACACCAGCGAGCCGAAGCGCACCGCGCAGGCGATCGGGCTGGTCCGGGCTGCAGTCGAAGCAGAATTGGAACGCGGCGGCGACGCCCGCGTCGCCATCCACCGCTTCCGTGTCTCCGACACGGTGCTCGTCGGCCGCGAACCCGAAGACCCGACGTCGGACACCACAGCGGCGGACCTTCTCGCGTACGCCGTTCAGCTCGGCAAGGTCGCGGCCGAACTCGCCACGCAGGAGCCGCTGCCCACCCGGCAGCGCGCGGTCGAGCGGTTGCGCGCCATCACGCAGGAGGGCATGCCCGCCCTCAGCGACCAGCGCCTGCTGCAGCTCGCTGCCGCAGCCACGCACGGCGTCGCCGACGTCAACGCACAAGGCCAGCTCTACCCGGTCGGCATGGCCGCGGAACGGGCGCTGCGCCTGGCCGTGGGCAGCCTGATCGGCCAGCGACTCACCGTGGAAGCCCTGCACGACCGGGTCCGTGCCCGTTTCCCGCATGCGGCGCCGCTTCCCGGCCGGCCGGCCCTGGACAATCTGTTGCGTGACTGCGACGTGCCGCTCAATTGGGACGCAGCCACCCAGCAGTACGGGTCGGCGACGCCCGGCAGCCGCTACACCAGCACCCGGATGATGAGCAGCGCGACGCCGCTCGCCGGCCCCTCCGCAGTTGCCGACGCCGACGCGAAGCTCGCCAACACCCTCGAGAAGCGCGGCTACCTCGCGGTGCTGGCATCGCTGCGCCAGCTTGCGCACGCACGCCGCACCCTGCTCGATCGGCTGGACCTCACCGAGGTCAACGTGACCGCGCTGCTGATCGAGCGCCTCCGAGAGGCGAAGTTCGCCTGGGAGACCATCGTCTCGGCGGACACCGGCACGCCCACCGACCCGAACTTCCGCGCCTTGCTGGTCATGGTGCAGCGCGATGTCGTGCCGGCGCTGGAGAAAGCGCTAACCACCGACCGGCCGGTGCTGATCACTGAAGCCGTTCCGCTAGCTCGTTACGGCCAGATGCAGCTCCTGCAACGACTCGCCGATCCGACCCGTCCGCGCCCAGCAGCCCGGTTGTTGCTGGTCGCGGCCCGGCGGGTGGAACCGGCCATGCTCGACGACGAACAGATTCCGTTGACCTCCCCGGCAAGTCAGTCGTTGTGGCTGCCGACCCCGTGGATCGACCGTGTTGGTGAAAGGACCGCTGGATGATCGAGCTCAAGGCGCTGCAAGGCCAGGTAAAGCACCTGGTCGACGACCTGCGAGAGCAGGTCGCGGCGGACGAGGAGTTGCGGTCCTCACTCAAGGTCGAGCACAATGCGGCCCAGAAGGCACAGCGCACGGCGGGAACGTTCGAGTCGTGGCTGGAAGGCGTGCTCGACCAGGCTTCGGTCGCATGGGTGCTGGGCTGTGTCTTCGTGCGCTTCTGCGAGGACAACGGCTTGATCAAACGCATCTGGATCGGTGGCCCGACGGAGGCAGCGCCGGCCGAGCGGGCGGTGCAGGAACGACAGGGCTATTTGATCGCGAACTCGCTACACAACGACCGGCACTGGCTGCGCGAGGCGTTCAAGTACATGGCCGGGCTCGGCCCAACCGCGAAGATCTTCGACAAGCACAACCCGGTGTGGCGGTTCGCCGTCTCCGGCCCAGCGGCGGAAAGGCTCTCGGACTTCTTCCGACGTGGCGACGGGTACGCCTCGTTGGAGTCACCGGGCCTGGACACGCGGTTCCTCGGCGACTTCTACCAAAACTTGTCGGTGCATGCCCGGGAAACGTATGCGCTGCTACAGACCCCAGACTTCGTGGAAAAGTTCATCCTCGACCGAACCTTCGAGCCGGCCTACAAGGAGTTCGGCCTGGCCGGCACAACGGTGATCGACCCGACCTGCGGCTCGGGCCACTTCCTGCTGGGCGCCTTCGACCGCCTAATCACCCGCTGGAAGAAGCGCGAGCCGGACATCGACGTGCGCGTGCTGGTACAGCGCGCGCTGGACCAGGTTACAGGCGTGGATATCAACCCGTTCGCGATCGCCATCGCCCGCTTCCGCCTGATGATCGCCGCTCTCAGCGCCTGCGAACTCAATGTCCTGGAAACCGCTCCAGCCTTCGATCTTCGCCTTGCTACCGGCGACTCCCTGCTCGAATGGGGTGAGAAGTCACGTCATCAGGGCGACCTGATGGACGTCCTCGAAGGAGGGTCGGGTTTCGCGTACGTCACCGAGGATGCCGACCTGCTCGCCGACTATCTCCGAGTGCATCAATACGCGGTCGTCGTAGGAAATCCGCCATATATTCAAATGAAGGATCCTGCGCTCAGTCAAAATTATCGTTCGATATATCCCAGTGTTTGTTACAAGCAATATCGGCTGGTTGCACCATTTGCCAAGAGATTTTTTGATTTGGCCATGCGGTCGGGCATTGGGTCTGGATGGGTTGGGCAGATCACCGATAACGCTTTCATGAAACGCGAGTGGGGCCGTAAGCTGATTGCCGACTTTTTTGCCCGAGAGATATCTCTTCTCGAAGTTGTCGATTCGTCAGGAGCATATATTCCGGGGCACGGGACGCCGACGACCATCCTAGTTGGAAGGAATGTAGCCGCTGATCCCCGGGATGCGCCACCCATCCGGACGGTCATGGGAATTAAGGGCGAGCCGGGCAGGCCGAAAGATGCCCGAGACGGCTTGGTTTGGCGTTCTATCGTTGAACTTATCGATCGGCCAGGCGTAGATTCGGAGTGGGTAAGTTCCGCTGATGTTCCGAGAAGCCGTTTTGCCAATTTTCCATGGAGCCTCCAGGGTGGCGGGGCGAGCGACCTTAAGTCGGACATCGAAGGTATCGCCACAACTTTGCTTAAGGACCTTCAAGAAGATTCTGGAAACATGCTCAATACCCGCGAGGACGATGCCTACGACCTCGGCAACTCTCGAAAATTTACCCATGCTAGCGTGTCTACGCGCCCCGTTATTGAGGGCATGTCTCTGCGCGATTACGGATTAAGTTCTGAGACAAATTTCCTATTTCCCTATGACGACACAGGACTCACTAGGGAAATCGGTAGTGCCGAAATGCGTCTTCTTTGGCCTAGTCGTGCACACTTGCGTATCCGAAAGTCGCTATCGGGAACGCAGGAAGAGCGAGGCCTTCCTTGGTACGAATATTCGAACTTTACGCCCCGTCGGTATCGTTCTACACAGCTTCTCACTTTCGCTCTCGTGGCTACACTTCCCCATTTTGCTCTGCGTCGCACATCTACGACATTGATGACGCAGGCTGTGACAGTCATATCCCTAGGAGATGATCGTTCCGAAAATGACTACTTAGCGCTGCTCGGGGTCCTCAACAGCTCCACCGCCTGCTTCTGGCTCAAGCAAGTCAGTCACAACAAAGGTCGTCCCGGCGCCGAGCAAGCGGGCGCGGACGAGCCGTGGGAGCATCGCTTTGAGTTCACTGGGACGAAGCTGCAGGAATTTCCGCTTCCATCGACGTATCCGCTCGAGTTGGGGCGGAAGCTGGACACGCTGGCTCAGCGGCTCGCCGACGTTATGCCGAAATCAATCGCCGATGCGGCCGTCCCAACTCGGGTGCGGTTGGAAAGAGCGCGCGCTAAATGGGAGTCTGTGCGAGCGCAGATGGTTGCCACCCAAGAAGAACTCGACTGGGCGATATACGGATCGTATAGGCTTACCGAAGACCTAACCTTCAACGATCCCCCGGAATTGCAGTCTGCCGAGAGAGCCTTTGCGATCGTCATGGCGCGGCAGGCGGATGCAGGCGTGACTGAGACGAGTTGGTTCCGCCATCACAATCACAACTTCCATCCAATAACAGAGCTACCGTCGCATTGGTCGCCTGAGTATCGGGCGTTGGTGGAGAAGCGGATCGCGGTGATCGGGTCGGATCGAAACATCGGGCTAATCGAGCGGCCCGAATTCAAGCGGCGATGGGCCACAAACGGGTGGCAGGCGATGCAGGACGGGGCGCTGCGTAGTTGGCTGCTCGACCGACTAGAAGCGCCGGAGCTGTGGGCCGGGGCGCCGGCACCGCTGTCCGTGGCGCAGCTGGCCGATCGGGTTCGGCATGACGAGGACTTCCGGTCAGTGCTTGATTTATGGGTGGGTTCGGATCAGCATGATGCGGTCAAGACGCTGGGCAAGCTGGTCGCGGACGAGCATGTGCCGTATCTGCCGCCGCTGCGATACAAGCCCGCTGGCCTGCGTAAGCGGGTGCAGTGGGAGCGGACGTGGGACCTGCAGCGCCAGGAGGACGCGGGAAAGACCGTCAAGATCGATGTGCCGCCGAAGTACGCGTCCGGAGACTTCTTGAAGGCGAGCTACTGGCGTAACCGGGGAAAGCTCGACGTGCCGAGGGAGCGTTTCGTCTCGTACCCGAATGTGGGTCGTGATGGTGATCCGAGCCTGCTGCTCGGGTGGGCCGGGTGGGATCACCTGGCGCAGGCGCAAGCGATCGCCACCGTCTACCTGGACCGGAAGAACGTGGCCGGGTGGAATAAAGACGACGGCCTGCTGTCGCTGCTGGCGGGTCTGGCGGAGTTGGAGCCGTGGCTGAAACAATGGTTCGACGAGCCACGGCCTGGCTTTCCCGGTACGCCGGCCAAGTTCTTTGCCGGCTTCGTCGACACCGAGTTGGCGACGCTCGGCACGGACCGTGCGGATCTCGACAAGCTGCGTTTCGAGCCGATTGTCCGGTGAGCTGCCGAGGGACCGAAATCGTTGGACCATCGGCATAGGATCGGCGGGTGCTCGGGTGGGGGCTCCCGGGCGAGAAGCAAGGAGCAGACGTTGACCCTGTTGCGCGACCTCATCGACATCCCGGTCTCGATCGGTGACACCGACTTCGTTGTTCGGGCGTCGGAGGGTGCCGACCTGGAGCACTACGTCATCACCGACGACCTGCGGCGCAACTTCGACGACGCGCTCGGCATGGTCGCGCACGCCGTGCGCAGCGGGAAGTCGCAGGCAAAGTTCCTGCACGGCTCGTTCGGCTCCGGCAAGTCGCACTTCATGGCCGTTTTGCGGGAGATCCTGCGGCACAACCCGGAAGCGCGCTCCCTCCGGGGCCTGGCCGAGCCGATCGACAAGGCCGACCCGGGGCTCAGGGGCCGCAAATTCTTGACCCTTACGTTCCACATGCTCGACGCCCGTTCGGTAGAGCAGGCCGTCCTCGAGGGCTACCTGCGCCAGATCACCGAGCTGCATCCCGAGGCTCCTGTCCCAGCCGTGCACCGGTCCGACGCGTTGCTCGTCGATGCGGCGCGCTTGCGGGACCAGTTAGGCGACCAGCGGTTCTTCGAGATCCTCGGCGGTGCCGACAACGGGGACGCCACGTCCACCGGCGATCTTGCGGTGGATATGGCTCGTGGCGGCGACTGGGGATCCGAGCGTTACGCCATGGCGGCGGCCGAGCCGCCGGGTACTCCGCTGCGCGACGAGCTGGTCACCGCACTGACCAGTGCCTTCTTCTCCGGTGCGGTGCAGAGCGGGGAATACCTCGACTTCGACACCGGACTCAAGGTGATCACCCGGCACGCCAAGGACCTCGGGTACGACGCCATGGTTCTCTTCCTGGACGAGCTGATCCTGTGGCTCTCCACGAAGATCGCCGACCACACGTTCGTACAGACCGAGGGCGCGAAACTCAACAAGCTGGTCGAGTCCTCCGACTCTGCCCGGCCGTTGCCGATCGTGTCGCTGGTGGCCCGGCAGCGCAACCTAGAAGAGTTCCTCGGACCGCAGGTCGGCGGCACCGAACGCGCCGCCCTGGCCGATGTGATGCGCAGCGTGCAGGGCCGGCTCGGGCAGGACATCGTGCTCGCTGACACCAACCTGCCGCAGATCACCGAGGAACGGCTGCTGAAGCCGAACGACGATGCCGCGCGCAAGGTGATCGACGAGGCCTTCGATGCGGTCCGCAACCGGCGCGATGTGTGGGACACACTCCTGCTCGGCGCGCAGTACGGCGACGCGGGAATCGGCTCGGACGCGACGGCGTTCCGGCGCCTCTACCCGTTCTCGCCGGCGCTGGTCGCCACCCTCGTGGCGTTGTCGCAGGCGCTACAGCGTGAACGGACCGCGCTGAAGGTGATGACCGAGTTGCTCGTCGAGCGGCGCGACACCCTGCAGGTCAACGACCTGATCGGTGTGGCGGCGCTGTTCGAGCCGCTGGTCCTACACGGCGAGCTACCCGACCGGCCGCAGCTCAAGCAGAAGTTCCAGGACGCGCGGGAGACCTATCAGCGCAAGCTGCGCCCGCTGCTGCTGAACATGCACGACGTCGACGAGGCGCAGGCCGGCACCCATGAGCTGTTCCAGATCGACGACAAGCTGGTCAAGACGCTGATCCTGGGCTATCTGGTCAGCGAGGTGCCGGCGCTGCACAACCTCACCGCGGCCAAGCTGCACGCGCTCAACTTCGGCTCAATCGCCTCGCCGCTGCCCGGCTACGAAAACCAGATCGTGCTCGGCCGGCTGCGCCAGCTCACCGCCGACGCGGGCGAACTGCACATGTCCGACGGGCCCGACCCGATCATCTCCGTGAAGATCACCTCGGCGGACTACGACAAGCTCCTCGACCTGGTGCCCGTCAACGAGACCGCCGCCGGCGCGTTGCAGCAGATGGTGCGCGACATGGTCTGCGGCGAGTTGGGCCTGGACGGCCAGTCCGGCGGCTTCGGGGAGTATCCCTACTACCGAGAGTGGCGGGGGCGCAAGCATCTAGTCAACGTGCGGTTCGGCAACGTCCGCGACAAGGACAACATGCCCGACAGTGCGCTGCTCGCCGACGGTGACGCATGGCGCGTCGTTATCGACTACCCATTCGATCCCGGCCGCCGCCGCAACGAGGACTTCGCCCGCATCGAAACCCTGCCGCGCGGCTCGCGGACCGTGTTCTGGATGCCGTGGTTCCTCAGCCAGGACGCGATGGGCCGGGTCGGCACCCTCGCGAAGATCAACTATCTGCTGGGTGGTGCCGGCAGCGACCGGCTGAGCACCCTGGCCGCCGATGAATCCGCGGCCTACCGGCAGCAGGCGAAGGTGTATTTCCAGCAGCGCCAGCAGCAGCTGAAGTCGGCGCTGCTGGCCGCGTTCAAGCAGGCCTACGGCGCGGCCAAGCCGGAGCCGGTGAACGTCGAACTCGACGCCATCGGGGTGCTGGACACCCTCGCCGAGGGCCTGCGGGTCGGCGACCCACGTGGCGGGACCCTGGCGGACGCCTTCGCGAACCTCACCGGCGAACTTCTCACCTGGTCGTATCCCGGCAAGCCGGCGCTACCCGAGGACGAAAAGGTCCCGACCCGGTCGGAACTGAACAAGATTCTCGTGTACGCCCGGCGGGCGGTTGCCGATCCGACCAAGGGCGTGGCCGTCGACCAGGGTGACCAGAAGGCTGTCCGGCGAATCTGCAACCCGTTGCACCTCGGCGTGCTGGCGGAGCACCGGTACGTCCTGACGATGAAGGACTGCTGGTGGAGTGGGCACCTGACCCAGCAGGCGGCGCGGGAGGGCTACACCGATCACTTCCCGGTCCATGTCCTCCGCAAGCTCCTCGACGAGCCGGCGGCACGTGGCTTCGACAAGGACCTGCAGAATCTGATCATCGCGGTGTTCGCCGAGGAGCAGCAGCTCGCCTGGCACCAGCACGGTGTGGCCGTGCGGGTCGACTCCGTCCAAGCCGTCACCGATCAGTTGGAGCTGCGCCAGATCACCCTGCCCGACCCGGATGTCTGGGACCGGGCGTGCGCACGTACCCGGGGCGTCTTCGGTGTCCAGACGCCCGGCTGGCGCAGCGCGGCGGGGGCGACCTCGCTGGCGCAGACCGTTCGGGAGGCCGCCAAGCGCTACGCGCCGGTGGCCGCGGCGCTGGCAGCCGAGCTGGAGCGGCATGCGAGCACGCTCGGGCTTGATCCGGCCGCCCAGCAGGGCCGGCTGCACCATGCCCGAAAGACCGGCCGGATGCTCGCCGATCTGTCGGCCGAGACCGACGACCTGGTGCTGATCAGCCTCGTGGCCGACCTGCGGTTCGACATCGACGACACCGCGGTCGGCAGCGTCTTCAAATCCGCCGAGCAGGTGAGCCGAGCGCTCGCCGCAACTCACTGGGATCTGCTGGACACGTTTCGCAAGCGCGCCGACGCCGGAGACGAGGCGGCGGCGGGCATCTTCACCCGGCTGGCCTACAGCGCACAGCACGATGCGCATGCCGCGGACCTGCCGGCCGCGTTGAAGGCCGCGATCAGCGAGGCCACCGCCCTCATCATGCAGGCGCAGCCCACCGGCGGCACCCCGAGCGGTGGCGACACGACCGGCGGGGTCGCTCCCGGTGGAACCGTGACCGCGGTGGGAGGCGGCACCGCCCTGCCTGGCACCGGCGTGACGGCCGGCGGTGCGGCCGGGACAACCGGTGGTGGGGTTACCGGTCCGGCGCGGGCGGCCGGGCAGCCCCGCACTATCCGGACCGGGCAGGACCTCACCGAGTTCGCCGACCTGGTCCGGGCCGAGTTGGATGCCGGTCGCGCGATTGTCGTGTCCTGGGAGACCCGGTGAGCACGGTCCAGCCTGCCGCGATCAAGCGGAAGGTCGAGACCTGGCTCACCGAGGAACGCGACCAGGCGCCGGCCATCGCGCTGCGCGCCGCCCCGGCCTGGACTGGCGAATCGGTGCTCACGATCGGCGGCACTGCCGTGCGGATCGTGCCGTGCCCGACCCCGCTGGCTGCACGGGCCGCCCTGCACGATCGCATCGACGGTGAACGGCTCGTGCTGCTCACCGAACTTTCCGACGACGACCTCGGCGAGGGTCTGCTCGCCTACGTCAGCGAGCAGCACGTCCGCAAGGTGGACATGTGGGATGTCGCCACTCAGATGTTCAAGGTGCTCGCGGTAGACCCCACGCTCGTGGCGAAGGGCCGGTGGGTGGCCGAAGCGTTGATTGACCACAAACCCGCCGGTGACTGGCCGCCGGCCCCGGGCACAGTCCTTACCCGCGATCACGCGCTCCGCAGCCTCGCCGCCGAACTGCTCGGTCTGGGCCGCGACGAGATCGACAGCGCCGGACTCATGCAGTGGAGCACCGACGCCGGGCGGGTGCTCCGGCTGGAGAAGCTACCCGGCACGCTGCTCGACGGCCTTACCGACTACCTCGTCGAGGTGACCGGCCCGGTCGCCGTTCCGATCATGGCAGCCTCCCGGGCCGGGCACGGCGTTGACGCCGTACCGCTGGGTTTGCTGGCCGGTGTGCTCTGGCCGGACCGGACCGGACCGCAGGCCACCAAGATCGCAGTCGCCCGTGCCCGGTTGGAACCGCGGTTCGGCGGGATACGCCTGGACGACGCGGAAGCGCTCGCCTTCAGCGCTGCCGCGGAGGCATGGGTGGACCGGGTGGTCGGACTCGACGGCGGCACCGGTGAAGCCAACCGGATGCTCAGCCGCGCCGAGAGCATTGCCAAGGAGATCGACGCCACCGCCTTGCTGGGCGGCAGCAACCTCCTGCCTACCGGTTTCCTGCAGCGCATGCGCGACGCTGCGGCGGCCGTACGGCTGGCCGTGCCGACCGCCGGCGCCGCCGACCGGAAGCGGATCGCTTCGGCGCAGTCCGCGCTGGCCCGCTTGGGCGAGCATCGCGGTGGTGACCCGGATCGCCTGAAGATCATGCAGATGGCCGTCCGACTGCTGCGTTGGCTGGCTGGCGCTGAACAACCAAAACCGGCCAATCTCTACGAGGCGCTGCACCGCCAGGTACGCGACGACGGCTGGGTCGACCGGGCCCGCCTGGACGTCTTCGCCGGTGACACCGATCCGCAAGTAGCCGAGGCGCTGCACCTGCTGCACCGGGCGGTTGACGCCCGCCGGGCCCGCCACGACCAGCAGTTCGCCGAACTGCTCGCTGCCGACACGCGTGCCGAGGCCGTCCCAGGTGAGCTGATCCGCGTCGAAGACGTGCTCGACCGGGTGATCCAGCCGATTCTCGACCAGGGCCGCCGGGCACTGCTGCTGATCATGGACGGGATGAGCGTCGCCGCCGCCACCGAACTCGCCGAGTCCCTCACCCGGGTCGGCACCTGGACCGAGTTGACCCCGGCCGGCGGGCCCCGCGTCGGCGTCCTCGCGGCCCTGCCCACCATCACCGAGGTCAGCCGGTGCAGCCTGCTCAGCGGCCGGATCGCGGTCGGCCAGCAACCCGCCGAGCAGAAGGCCTTCACCGGACGGTTCCCCGCCGGAGAGTTACTGCACAAGAGCAAGCTGCGCGGCCATGCCGGCGCAGCCATCGCGCCCGACGTCGCCGCCGCGCTGGCCAACCCGGACGTGCCGCTCGTGGCAGCCGTCGTCAACACCATCGACGACGCACTCGACCGCAGCGAGCCCGGCACCACCGTCTGGAGCAGCGAAACCATCCCCAGCGTCAAGGATCTGCTCGCCCTCGCCGACGGGCGGATCGTGGTGATCGTCTCCGATCACGGGCACGTGGTCGACCGCGGCCCAGAAGCCGAGTACCGGTCCAGCCCTGGCGACGAGAACCGCTGGCGCCCCGCCAACCCGCCCGCCGGGAACGGCGAAGTGCTGGTCCAAGGCTCACGGGTGGCCAAGGGCGACGGCGCCGTTGTCCTTCCCTGGCGCGAGCAGATTCGCTATGGCCCGCGCAAAGCCGGCTACCACGGTGGCGCCGCGCCGGCCGAGGCCGTCATCCCGCTACTCGTCCTCACCGACGGCGACGACGCAGCCGGCGCTGACTGGCAGCCCGCCCCGGTGGCTAGCCCGACCTGGTGGCGCGAGTCCCTCACCATCACCCAGCGCGTTCCCGAAACCGCGGCTCCGCAGACCGGAAAACGGGCGGCGCCCCGCAAACTTCAGGCCCAGGCTGAGAGCCTGTTCGACGAGGTTAAACCCGCGTCCGCGCCACCGGTCCAGCCCGTTGGTCGCGACCTCGTCGCCGAGGTCTTGGCCAGCGCCGTGTATCGCCAGCGGCGCGACCCACGCGCTCCGCTGTCAGACGAGCGGGCCGGGGCCTTGCTGCGCGCGTTGATCGACGGCGGAGACCGGGCCACAATGGACACCCTCGCCGCCCGCGCCGGCATCCCCGCCGGCCGCATCCACGGCGCGGTTACCGCGCTGCGCAAGCTCCTTCAGGTCGAGGGCTACCCGGTTCTGTCCATCGACCCCGACAACGTGACCGTCAAACTCGACCGCGCTCTCCTCATCGATCAGTTCCACCTGGGCGGATCGTGAACACGGAGATCTCGGCGAGGCGGCGCAAGGACATCATCGACGCCCTGCGCCGCGGAGTCGTACCGGTGAACGGCCTCGACGCGCTCGCCGTCGGGCTCGCCCGCTTCGAAGCCGCACTCGACGACGACCTCGACCGGGTCGCCGGCGGTGGCAGCGTGTTCAAGGCCGTCCGCGGGGAGTACGGCGCGGGAAAGACGTTCTTCACCCGCTGGCTTGCTGAACGCGCCAAACGGCGCGGGTTTGCCGCCGCCGAGGTGCAGATCTCCGAGTTGGAGACCCCATTGCACCGCATGGAGACCGTCTACCGCAGGCTCGTCGAGAATATGAGCACCGAGCAGTTCCCGCCCAGCGCGCTGCGGCCGATCTTGGACGGCTGGATCTACGCGTTGGAAGAGGATGTCCTCGCTGCCGGCACGATCGCCGAGGACGACACCGCCGGCCTGGACGCGGCCGTCGGCAAGCTCCTGGAGACCCGGCTCGCGGAGATCTCCCGCAGCACACCGGGCTTCGCGGCGGCGCTGCGCGGCTACCGGACCGCCACTGCCGCAGGCGATCCTGCGACGGCAGACGGCCTGGTCGCCTGGCTCGGCGGCCAGCCGCACGTCGCCGCGGCGGCCCGCCGAGCGGCCGGGGTCAAAGGCGACCTTGACCACTTCGCCGCGATGAGTTTCGTGCAGGGCCTGCTCACCGTCTTGCGCGATGGCGGCCACCCGGGGCTGCTACTTGTCCTGGACGAGGTGGAAACCCTGCAGCGGGTCCGCTCCGATGCGCGGGACAAGGCTCTCAACGCTCTGCGCCAGCTCATCGACGAGATCTACGCCGGGCGTTTTCCCGGGCTGCTATTGATCATCACTGGGACGCCGGCGTTCTACGACGGCACTCAGGGTGTGCAGCGGCTCGCGCCGCTCGCCCAACGTCTGGCTACTGACTTCGGCCCTGACCCGCGCTGGGACAACCCCCGCGCCACCCAACTACGTCTATCTGGCTTCTCCCTCGACGCGCTCGTCGAACTGGGCGCCCGCGTCCGCGACATCTACGGTAGCCCCACCGTTACGGACCGGATCGACGACGGCTACCTGCGAGAACTCGCCACCGCGGTCACCGGGAAGCTCGGTGGCCAGGTGGGCGTCGCACCCCGGGTCTACCTCAAGAAACTTGTCGCGGACGTGCTGGACCGGGTCGACCAGTTCGCCGACTGGAATCCGCGCGAGCACTACGCATTGACGGTGCGCTCCGACGAACTGACCGACGTGGAACGCAACGCAGCCTCCGCCGACGACGTCAACCTGCAGCTGTAGGGCCGCACGGTGAGCACCGAGCTGGACCCCGCCGTACTGCACCACATCGTCAACACGCTCGGATGGCCTGACCTACGCCCGCTCCAGCGCGCTGCCATCACACCGCTCATCGCCGGCGACGACGCCTTGCTGCTTGCTCCGACCGCAGGTGGCAAGACGGAAGCGGCCACCTTCCCGATCCTGAGCCGTATGGCCGCCGAACGCTGGACCGGCACCTCCGTGCTGTACCTGTGCCCACTCAAGGCGCTGCTGAACAATCTCGAGCCCCGGCTGGAGCGTTATGCCGACTGGCTCGGCCGCCGCGTCGCGCTCTGGCACGGTGATGTGAGTCCCGGCAAACGTCGCGCGATCCTCGCCGGCCGCCCCGATATCCTGCTCACCACCCCCGAGTCCCTCGAATCGATGCTGGTCAGCACAAACGTGGACCATCGGGCGTTCTTCTCCGGGCTGCGGGCGGTGATCGTTGACGAGGTCCACGCGTTCGCCGGGGACGACCGAGGCTGGCACCTGCTCGCCGTACTCGAAAGACTCACCCACCTCGTCGGGCGCCCGCTGCAGCGGATCGGGCTGTCCGCCACCGTCGGAAACCCCGAGCAACTCCTCACGTGGCTGCAGGGCGCCGGAGCCGATAGCCGACCCGGCAGCGTCGTCGCACCCGACATTGTCACCGCGACATCGTCTGCCACACCGCGCGTGCCGCCCGGGGAGATCGAACTCGACTACGTCGGCTCACTTTCCAACGCCGCCCAAATCATCGCGGCCCTGCACGCCGGGGAAAAGCGGCTCGTGTTCTGCGAGGCCCGGCAGACCGTCGAGGAACTCGGCCAACTGTTGCGCGGACATGGCATCACCACATTTCTGTCGCACGCCTCGCTCTCTACCGACGAACGCCGCCGCTCGGAAACCGCGTTCGCCGAAGCCCGCGACTGCGTCATCGTCTCCACCAGCACCCTCGAACTCGGCATCGACGTCGGCGACCTCGACAGGGTCATCCAAATCGACTCGCCGGCGACGGTCGCCAGCTTCCTGCAGCGACTCGGCCGCACCGGAAGACGAGCCGACACCGCACGCAACTGTCTCTTCCTTGCCGTGTGGAGTGAATCGCTCGTCGAAGCGGCAGCGCTGCTGTTGCTCTGGGGCCGAGGCTGGGTCGAACCGGTGACGCCCACGCCCGAGCCCCGACACATCGTCGCCCAACAACTGATGGCGTTGTGCCTGCAAGAACATCGGATCGGGGATCGACTCTGGCCGCAGTGGTGGAACGGACTAGCACCCTTCGATCGCAGCGCCGAGCCGATCACCCGTCATCTCGCTGAGCAAGGCTACCTGGACAACGACGGCGGCATGTACTTCATCGGCCCCGAAGCCGAGAAACGCTTCGGACGGCGGCACTTCATGGACATGACCGCGGTGTTCCTCGGCGCACCAGAGTTCACCGTCCTGGTCGGCCGCGACGAACTCGGCAAGATCGACCCGAGCCTTCTGACCGAAGAAGTGCCCGGCGCTCGCCGCCTACTGCTGTCCGGACGCAGCTGGCAGGTCACCTACATCGACTGGAAACGTCGGCGTTGCTTCGTCGAGCCGGCCGATGCCGGCGGCAAGGCGCGCTGGAACACCGGCGGCTTCGCCGGCACTGGTTACGACCTGACCCGGGCAGTCCGCGATGTCTTACTCGGCGCGGACCCGCCGGTGAAACTCACCCGCCGGGCCGTGGACCAACTCGCCAGGCAGCGCGACAAGTATTCCTCGCTGGTCCACCCAGGTGGCAACGTCATCGTGCGCGCCGACAACAGCGACCTGCGCTGGTGGACCTGGGCCGGCTTCCGTGCGAACGCGACGATTGCCGCGACACTGAGTGAGGTCGTTGACCCTGCGCAACGCTTCGACGACCAGTACATCCGGCTCCGCGAAGACCTCACGCCGGCGGCCTGGCGCCAGCTCACCGCCGACGCCGCCATCCGGCTCTGTCTGCCCGAGGTGAGCAAGAAGGCGCTGGACGGGCTTAAGTTCAGCGCCGCCCTTCCGAAACGCCTCGCCATGGCCACGCTCGCCGCCCGCCTCGCAGACTTGACTGGAGCACGGCGAATCCTCGCCGAACCCACCCGCTTCGTCACCGTGGTCTGACCCGCCTTGGCTTACTCGGCGCGAGGTGATTTTCTTATGCCTCGCGACGAACAAACTCAACTGCCTCAGTCTCCGTCCGTACGCCCCTGGCCTTGAACCCGGCTGCTGCGATGGCCTTGCCAAGCGAGTTCTGTGACGAATACCAGTACGGCAGGTGTTTACGGGCGGACGGAGCAAGCGTGTCTCCGAGGATGTCTTCGATTTCACCGAACCTCATGGATGTCGAGTCGACATCCAGCGCGGCCAGGTACTCGGTCAGTGGCTGGTACTTGCCTATTGGCTCGATATCCGACCTTGTTTCGGACGTTCCGGCACTCTCGGAGAGTATCTCTACAACTTCAGGCGGAATCCTTATTGCAGTGAGCTGACCAGCATCAACATAGACGGATTTCATCATCGGCGCGACAGAGGGCGGCAGCGTGCCTTCCGACTGAAGGTCAGCGGTAATCCTGGCAGCCGGCCTCGTGATGCCCCGCAGCATCCGATCGTCACGGTAGTCGCACAGGACGTAAATTTCCTCGCGGCTGATGATGCCGCCCCCGGCCGCCGCTGCGTTGATGACGTCGGCAAGATCCCGCCGCCCTTCGCCCCGCAGCCGCTGGAGCAACATTTCCACGGCCTCGGCTGTCCATTTTCCGATCGGGTCGATCACCGTACGGTTGGTGTCCGCGTCTTTGGCGGACTCCGGATCTACCACGACGTCGAGGGCCTGTGATCGGTTGAGCAGGTCACTGGCGCGCATCAGGAACAAACGATGTCCAGTGCTGTCGAAGAATTCCTTTGTCATCTCCTGGCGCGGACCGATCAGGTCCGGCCCTCGGCGCCACCACCAGTCTTCCTTCTCATCGTTCGTGACGATGATGAGGTCCATCTGACGGGTTTTCGCTTCATGGCATGCTTGGGTGTACACGAGAAAATCGCCGGCCGCACCCTCGGGGTGTTGATCGCCCTTCTCGGCGTCGAGATACCCGGGAGGCACAAGATTGTCCACGCGCTGGTTACCCTCGACGATCAGCGCGTTCCAGGTGTTCTCCGCCGGACGATTGAGAACCCGGCCTGCCAGTAGCTCGGTCAGCCTTCTCAGGACAGGGTCTTCGTCCGCTGGCGTTGAGGGGTGAACGCGGTCAGGCGTAGCTCCATCGATTGCTTCCAGCAGGCGTTGGAAGACGTTGTCGACGTCGGCGTGCAGTCGCTGGAGGTCAGCATCGTCAATCGCCAACTGCTTGGACCAGGTGTCGAGAGCACGCGCAGCGCCAGCTCGATTCTTCCCGAGGGCAACACGGGCCTCGCTTGTCGCCTGGTCGGGATTGCCGATCGCCTTGATTCGATTGCGGTGGAATTCACGCATAGCCTGATAGGGAACGACGAGGCGGCCGCCAAGCTTTTCAAAGATCGCGAAGAGGTCCCCCGTCGTCCGCGCGTTGTAGCCGTAGAGGTTGAGCAGCACATTCGCATCCACCGCGACAAGCGCGTTCGTCAACGCCTCACGCGACTCTGCTTCACTTACCACACGGTAGCCTTCGAAACCGTCGAACAGCCCAGTCATTTCTCGACCTCCTTCGATATGGGTCCATTGTGGCCTTCGAGCGGCTGTTGTTCTATGGGCCGGGCGTACGAGTGAATGGAGGGAGCCAGTCCACTACCCTTCGCGGCCGACTTGGCCGGAGCGCAACTTCGCTCCCCAAAACCAAGGCGCTGCCCTCTGACCTGCTCGCGAAGTTAAACGCGAGATTCGCCTCGGTCGCGTGCTGCGGCCGGGTCGCGGAGTTGCCGAGCCGGCGCGCAAGTTTGGCTTGGCTGATCTCAAGTCGCTGCGCCCGAACCCTTGCGGCGCATTCCTGGGCAGGGGCTGCCGGCGAACAGTAGGCCCGGTTCGCGCAGCGCTGAAGTTCAGCTAGGCCCTGCCCGCACGACCCGCGATGGCAACGCTGACCTCGAGGCTCTCCGACCTCGACGGCGCCGCTGCGGTCCTCCGAGAGTCTGTCCGGTTTGTGAACGTGTAGTCATGCCCCAGTAGACGGTGAGCGGGTTTACCATCGGTGAACACGTTCGCACGGACGGAGACGCATGGTGGGGTCGATTGACGATTGGTACGTCAACGCCTCCGGGCGGCGCGGCGGCAGGCTTGGGAATGATGCGGAGAATGACGATCCGATCGACGCCGGTGTCGATACCTGGCTGGATGACCTCCATGGGCCTCGGACGCCGGAAAGCCGGCGCGCCCCCCGCGCCATTTCCACCCAGCTGGACGTCTGTCGATCGGTCGACCGGCCGCCCGGTGGCGGCCGGCCCGCCGTGGCGAGCAGGACGGATGGCATCGCCCGGGCCGAGCTCTCGCAAGCGGCACGAGCCTTGCAAGCGCGGCATCCGGGGATCGCCACCAAGGCGCTGACGAAGCGGCTGCGGCAACAGCTCGCCCGGCCATCGCTGACGGTCGACCAAGTAGCGGAGGTACTAGGTAGAAAGCCGAGCGCGGGCCTAGCTCAAGAAGCCCGAGCGATTATGGCGGCCTATCCCGGTATCGGTCCGAAGAAGCTGGCCGCACGCCTGCGCCAGCGAGGTTGGGCTGATGTGACACCGGAATCGGTCCAAGTCGCTCTGCAGCGAAACCGGGCGTCCCAGTCGGGCGTCCCCGCCCAAACTACGAAGCCTGCCATGGCGGCGTCTGCCATGGCCCGCAGGATCCGCTCCATCGACGCATCCGCCCCGGGCTGGACCATCCCAGCGCTGACCAAGGCAATCCGTGGACATGGCTGGCCCCAGGCCACCGAGGCGGACGTGCGGAAGGCGCTACTCGGCTCGGACGATCTTCAGCCGAAACAGGACGCGGCGCCTTCCAACCGGCCGGCAACGACCGCTGGGATCACATCCAGGGCCAAGGCTGGCGACGTCGATCGACAGCAGCCGCCTGCACGCGGACGTGGCGCGGCAATCTCCAAAGCGACAAGGTTGAATCGTCCCGAGGCTGACCGCAACGTACGAATTCGGGCTATCGTCTCTGGTGTGCGAGGTCGTAGCCGACCTGATCCAGCATCACTGCACGCTGCGATCCTCGTGCTTGAACAGATCGCCCCACGCGCCGACGTCAAGACACTACATTCCCTTTTGCACCTGTGCAGCTGGACCGGACTCAAGCTCACCCACGTCGAGGCGCTTGTGGAGGAGTTCTCCGTCCGCCTCTCGCTCACTAGCGCATTGGTCCTGACCGCCGTAGAGCATCGCCGTGCGACGCGGGTCGCCGCCGTGTCGGCAATACGTGCAGTCTTGCCAAGAGAGACCGCCGAGACGATCGCGTCGCGGTTGCGGGGATGGCTGGCCCTCGGTGACGACGCCGCAGGTCAAAGACATCCTCGGATGGATCGGAGTTCCAGCGCAGTCACGACGGCGTGCCAGTAAGGCTGCCAACAGCCAGAACCCACCGCAGACCACGCCCAGGGCTGATCAATCGCCCGCAGTACCGCTGAACATGGTCGGCCCAAGGTCGCATGATCTCAAGCCTGGGGATCTGCGGATGCTCTTGACGCTCTAAGAGGCTATCGGCTCGCGCGCTGAGGCGGGTCTCGTTGCAAGCCGCGTCCCCCATGTGGGAGAGCGTTTGAGAGAATCACGCGTCCCGGAATGGTGCGTCAGCCGATGGCATGACCTGGCATGCCATCGGTATCCTGAGGTGCGAAAATGACGTCGGACGGCATCCAGCGATACCAACCCGAACTCAAGAAGTGGGTACTCTTAGTCCGCTGATTGCCAAAGGACGCCGCCGAGTCGGCCCGAGCATATAGCGAGCGGAACCGACGCCTATACCGCATCGCTCGCAGCGCCTTTCACAGCGTGTCGGCCTGCGTTGCTGTCGCCCGTCCGCATTAGGAAACCGATGCTCGGGCGCTGGCGTCCGCGGTGCTCCGGTGGTGCTCGGACGTTTGACGACAGCGCAGCACCAGTGCGGACGTTCCGGCACGGCGGTGTCTGGCAGATCCGAAACTGATCGCTGTGGGAGCGCGGATCGCGCGGACCAGGGAGGACGCAACGCCTCTGAGCCGGACGGCTGAACTCCGTGGCAGCACGACACGCGACTGATCAGGAAGTGGGCTGTGGAGCCGACTACAAGTCGGAAGGTCGACGAAGGATGCACGGCTGAGGCGAGCGAACTACGTGGTGCTCCGATGGTGCTCGGATGTTCGGCGCTGATCGGGCACGAACGAAGCTGGCCGAGCACCTAACGATCCATGTGGTGCGGCCACCGGGTTCGGAGCCTGGCTGGCACGGCCGGGACCAGCCCAGACGTAAGCGACTTGCGGCGGACGTTCCGCTCTCGTGCTGGACGAATGGCCATGTCTGTGTACTGCATGTGTGACTCTTCGGATCCATCTGGCTACGGATCAGAAGGTTAGGGGTTCGAGTCCCTTCGGGCGCACCAGCAAAGCAAAACCCTTCACCAGCCACGACGGCGCGGTGAAGGGTTTTTTCATGCTCACGCCGCTGCCTATCAAGCGCCGTAGGAGCCACGGGGATTCCGCGGCGCCATCTCTGGCTCCCGGCTGCGTCGAACAGTGCCCGCTACATCAGCGCCCAGTCGAGCCGGTCCCAGTGCACACTCAACGCCTCACCCGGCGCACACCGACGGGAGCATGATCGTCACCAGCGCTCCGCGTCGCCGTGCGCCTGACCTGTTAGAGCTGATCGCACTCGCGCACAGCATCCTGACCGCTTTCATGCCGACGACAGACGCGCGGTGACCCGCACGGCACTAGCGGTCATCCAGTCCGCCTGTGTTCTGCCGAACCCAGTTGATCATCTACCGCTCGGCCACCAGGTCGAGGAGCGCCTAGTGTTCGCGGCCCCGGAGCGCGAAGCGGTTGAGCTAGCTCTGGTGTAGCCCACCGAACCAGACATGCACGCTCACCGGTGGAGGCTCACCTCACGACTACCGACAGGACTCAAGCCAGCGCGTCAATGCGGAAGTAGAGACCCAGCCGGGTCTGATTCAGGGCGACTGTGACGACCCTCCCGGCTGCGTTCTGGTACGTCACTGGTTGAGTGAGAATTTGGTTGGCATCGTTGTTTCGCGTTCTCTCCAGTGGCCAGAGGTTGTCGTACTCGTCTTGGCCGGCCCACTGGAGGTCGCGTACATGGTCGGCCTCGTACGACCCCCATGCAAAGCCGTGGTGGGTCAGCAAGCGGCGGAACTGGTCTTGTGCGACCCCACCCCGAATCGCGCCGACCTGGGTCCGCGGCCACACACAGCCGAGCCGCGGATAATTTCGGCCTTTTAGATCCACGCCGATCTTGATCACATCGATGCCGTCCCTCGTTTCGGCATGGCGGCGCACATCGGCCAGCCGGGGCACCCTCTTCGGCACCGCCAAATAGTCAGGCTCGGTCAGGAAGAATTGCTGGCTGCCCACCGCAATCCTTGGCGGATAGTGCCCCGGCGACTTGTACCAGGTCATCGGGATCGGATCGCTTGGGTAGCGTCCCGTGGGCGCTGCGCCGGGGCCACCTCCAGATCCCGCACCGCCACCGGCGACGCCACCACCGCCGGTACCGCTTGGCTGGTTGAGCGGCTCCAACTTCTCCTCGGAAGCTGCCGCCGTGAAGACTTGGCGAGCCAGGTCCTCGAGCTGAAGTTGTTCGTCGCCGAACGTCATCTGCGGAGCGATCGAGTTCGGCGGTCCCGCCATGTTGAGGGCGAGCATGGCTCCGTGCTGCCACCGGTAGTCCAAGGTCTTGTTGACCAGGTCCCAGTCCTTGCGCCACTTGAACCCCAGCAAGCTCGCTTCGATGAATGCGTCGAGGCCGAAGTGCAACTGCAACGCGGCCTGCGCCGCCCTATCGAATCGCAGCCGGAGATTCCCCCTGTCGATGATGAACCCAGTGCGTCCGCCGAAGCGCAGGCCGCCGGTGGCCCACCCCTTGGCGGCGAGCCCCATTCCGAGCCGTGCCACTTCCAGGCCGACCACCTTGCCAACCGCGTCGACTCGGCCTTCCAGATGCGCCTTGAGTCCCATGCTTCCGCCGATGTCGAGATCGGCGAGTCCGTGTACGCGGCGCGCGAAGCCCGCCACGGAGGCCAGCATCGCCGGTTCAGTCCCCACAAGCCTGAGGGCGGCCGCCTCCAAAGGTGACATGCCCACCTGGATGTTTCGCAGTGCGCCCGAATAGCTGGCGCTGAGAGCGAGCGCGGCCTCGGCCGACACCCGCAAGTCCACGCGCACCCCCAGCTGCGGAATCGGAATGGTGAACAAAGTGAGTTCTTTGAGTGCCTGTCCGAACGCCTTATCCGCCTTGCGCGGTGTGATGAGGTTCCAGTCAGGGAGCCGTAGGACCTCGTCGCCGGCAGGCCGCTTGCCCTCCATGATCGCCTGATTGCGTTCCCGATCTTTTCGCATCGCATCACCGAAACGGCTGCGGGGCTCCATCTGACGCTGGGCCGCCGGTGTCGACCGCCGTGGCGGCCGTGGCGACAAGACCGGACCGGCTCGTTGATCGGCACTGAGAGCGTTAGCCACCGCCCGATTCCCGACGCTGCGCTGTAGCGCCAGCACCAGCGATGGTCCCGCCGTCGGAAGTGCCCTGGCTGCTCCTGCAGGGAATTCCGGGGCACGCAGGTCGGGGCGTGCCGCAGAATTGCGCGCACCATCCTGGCGCGCATCAATGGTGTACCCGCCGCTTGCGACCGTCCCGGGACGAGGCATTCACAGATCCTCCCCGCGGGATGGCGGTGCCGTCATGCCTGTCCGGGTGTCCTCGAGGTCCAAACACATTTCCCTATCAGGCACAGTTGTGTCGCGACGGGATGACCCCCCAGGTCGTGTAGTGGTTGGCCTTGGTGAGGTGGGTTACCAGACGCCCGACAAAAAACGTACGGGGTCCGGCTCGGGTATCGCCTTCGCCCGGCCGGCCAGCTGGCCTATGACAAAGGCCGGGCACCCCCAACGGGGAGGCCCAGCCTTTGCGGTCCATCTCTCAGGCGATGCCGTACGCGCGGTAGATCGTCACGTCCGTGTAGCCGCCGCTCTTGTACGTGGCCCGCGCCCGCAGTGACACCGCGCCCGAGGCCGGGTTCGGGACCACCGCGGTCCAGACGCCCTTGATCTTCTTGACCTTGACCGTGCGCCAGGTCTTGCCGCCGTCCGCCGACATCTTCACGCCCAGCGACTTGAACTTGGGGTTCTTGCCGCGCTTGGCGTCCGGGTCCTGGCTGTAGCGGTTCAGCTTCAGCGCGACGTTCGTGGTTTTGCCGCCCGCCTTGTTCCAGCCGTTCAGCCCGGTCGGCACCATGGTCACCGAGTTGACCTCGGCCAGCGAGTTGCTCTTCGGCTTGGTGTAGAAGCGGTAGCTGACCACGCTCTTGGTGGAGAGCATGCCGGCCGGGTACCTGATCTCCGGGTAGTACCGGGTGGCCGTGTTGGTGAGCGTGTACCAGCCGGCCTTCTTCACCTTGTAGTCCAGGACCGTCATGTCGGGTTCCCAGCCCCGGTCCTTCTTGGTCTTGACCGTCTTGCCCTTGAAGGACAGGGTCGCCGTCGCCTTGTCGCCGCCCTCGCCGCCGGTGTCGTTGCGGGTGAAGGCGGGGTCGGTGAACATCTCGTTCATCATGAACGAGATCCGGCCGTACAGGGTGGTCGGCAGCTGGGTGCTCGGACCCCAGGCGGCGTTGTAGAAGCGGACCGTGGACGACTTGCCGCTGGCGACCTTGCGCTCGGCGAAGTACGAGCCGATGTTCCAGCTCTCGCCGTTCTTGGTGGTCGCCGACGTGCCGGACCGGATGTGCCAGGCGCCGGGCGTCAGCTTCAGCTTCGCGCGGCTCGGCCGGTCGGTGGACCACAGGCCGCTGTACATGTCGTCGGCGCACCCGCGCTTGATCGGCTGCACCGCCACATCGGTGTTGTTGGAGCCGGCCGGGCCGAGGTTCGACACCACGGAGACGGTGCCGAGCGAGGAAACCTTCAACGTCCGGGTCGGCTTCTTCGGTACGCCGGTCGTCTGGTGCACGACCGCGTACGCGTCCGCCTGGGCCAAGCTGTCGCTCCACGTGCCGAGGGCGGCGAAGGCGATCTTCTTGGAGGTGGTCGGGATGACGTACACGGTGTCGCCGTACGCCTCGACGTTGTAGCTTGCGCTGGTCTTGGTGCAGATTCGGGCGCTGAGGTTGCGGGAGAGGCCGGCCGGCGCCGGGCTCACCGCGAGGTTGACCCGGCGGCCCTGGCGGGCGTCGACGGTCAGCTTGGCGGATCCGGAGACCTTCACCGTACGGCCGCCCAGCGTGGTCGTGCTGCCGCTGGTGATCGAGGTGAGCACGGCATAACTGCCCTTGGGCAGCTTCTTCTTCTTGTTGCTGCGGACCGTGTACTGCGAGCTACTGGCCAGGTTGACCACGGTGGCAGACACCGAGACCTTGGCGCCGGAGCGGTTCAGCACGGTGAGGGTGAGCGTGTTGGTCGCTGCGACGGCGGCGCCGCCGGTGCTGAGCACCAGGGCGGGAACCACGGCGGAGACGGCCAGATATCGCCCGAGACGGGCACGGCTGAAGATCGGAAGCATTGTGGCTTTCCCCTTGGTCGGAGGGGTGACATCGGCCGTACGTCCGGCCGACATCGAGAAGAGGTGCCGGTGATCATGCCACAGCGGCGCCCGCCGCGTTGTCCCTTCGAACGCCGTCACCGACCACAGTGGATTGGAGGACGCCGTCAGCTCTGCGCCGGTCCGGGCAGCAGGTCGACGGTGTCGGCCGACATCGGCTGATCGCACGCTGAGCAGTGCAGTTCCACGTGCGCGATCTCGCCGCACGCGTGATGCCGGTACAGCACCGGCGGCCCCGCCTCGCCGGCCGTCCAGCGGTCGCCCCACTTGGCCATGACCATGAGCAGATCGACGAGCTCGGTGCCTTTCTGGGTGAGCACGTATTCGCTGCGGGCGGGCCGTTCCGAATACTGCTGCCGGGCCAGCACACCGGCCTCGACGAGCAGCTTGAGCCGCTCGGTCAGCACCTTGCGGGAGATGCCGAGGTCGGCCTGGATCTCGTCGAAGCGGCGGATGCCGACCCACACGTCCCGCAGGATCAGGGGCGACCAGGGCTCGCCGAACACGTCCAGGGTGCGGGCGATCGAACACGCCATCTCGCCGAACTGGGTGCGCTGCATCGACCCAGGCTAGCTCTCCTGGGTTCCCTCAAGGAACTGAGTCTGTTAAGTTCCCCGAAGGAACTCACTCGGGAGGCGAACGATGACCGGTGCTCTGCCGCAAGGTGACCTCGGACTGCTGGAGACACCGCTGGCGCAGGAACTGCTGACCTCACGAATCCCCGCGCGCATGGGATTCGTGTGGCCGGACGGCACGCCGCGGGTGGTGCCGACCTGGTTCCACTGGAACGGCCGGGAGATCGTCATGGCGACGTACACGGGTGGACCGAATGCCGGAATCCGCCACCCGGCCGCCCGGATCGCCGCCCTCCGGGCAAATCCGGCAGTCGCCTTGACCATCGACACCGATGACGCGCCGCCGCGGTGCCTGACCATCCGCGGTCTTGCGGAGATCACCGAGGTGGACGGGATAGCTGAGGAGTATGCGGCGGCGGCCCGCCGCTATCTCGGCGACGGCGCGGAGCCGGTGCTGGCCCAGATGGACCAGCCGGGGACCCGGCAGGCCAGGATCGTGGTACGGCCGACGTGGGTCGGGCTGGTGGACTTCACGACGCGGCTGCCGAGCGTGCTGGGCGGGGTCCTCAGCTGACGGATCAGACCTTGCGGTAGCGGGCCTGCACGATCGAGAACAGACCGTACGCGGCGATGCCGAGTGCGGTCAGGGCCAGCAGCCACGGGCCGTAGCTCTGCTCGGACAGCACGTTCAGGGTCGCGTCGAGGCCGCGGGCCTTGTCCGAGTCGTACTGCACGGCCGCGATCAAGAACAGGACACCGGCAATCCCGTACGCGGTGCCCTTGGCGGCGTAGCCCGCGATGCCGAGCCGCTCGCTGAGCCGGCGCATCTTCGCGGTCATCTGGCTCATCTTGAGGTGCTTCTCGAACTTCTTCCGCAGCCCGTAGACAACCAGCCCGACACCGATCGCGGCGATGACCACGCCGGCCAGACCCACCGTGATCCGGCCGCCGGTCGAGGCCATCAGGTCCTCGCTGGCCTTCTGCTGAGTGTCGGCGCTCGATGCCTTCTTGCCCCGGAGCACCTTGATGCCGGTGAAGGCGAAGTACGCGTAGAACAGGGCGCGGCCGGCCGAGACGATCCGCTCGTACAGGCGGTGCCGGCCCCGCTCGGCACGGTGACCGATGGCCGCCTCGAGCACCTGCCAGAGCGTCATGGCGATGAGGCCGATGACGATGACGACGATGAGGAAGGTTCCGAACGGCTTCTCGGCCAGGTGGTGCAGGGCGCCGGACTGGTCGCCGTCGGTGCCGGAGCCGTCGAAGGCGATCTGGAGGATGAGCCAGGCGAAGAGCAGGTGGATGATGCCGTACCCCACCAGCCCGCCACGGGTCAGGTGCTCCAGCCAGGTGCTGTTGGCGGTACGCGACGCGGCGCCGCGGGCCTGCGTGGGAAGGGAGGACATGGACCTGCCATTGACCTGAACGCCGATTTCTGAAACGTGCGCCCCGGCTGAGACCGGCGGAAGGCCGCGCCGGCGGTCCGATAGCGTGACCTGTGTTGGCGTCCGGCGCGGCTAAGGGGAACTTGTGGAGCTGTTGCACTCGGGGAAGGTCCGGGATGTCTACGCCGATGGCGATGACATTCTGCTCGTCGCTTCTGATCGGATTTCGATCTACGACGTTGTCCTGCCCACCGCCGTCCCCGACAAGGGGAAGATTCTCACGCAGCTTTCGCTCTGGTGGTTCGACCAGCTTTCCGACGTGGTGCCCAACCACATCATCTCCGCCACCGATGTGCCCGCCGAGTGGGCCGGTCGCGCTGTGCGGTGCGAGCGGCTCGAGATGGTCATGGTTGAGTGCATCGCTCGCGGTTATCTTGCGGGGTCCGGGCTCAAGGAGTACGAGAAGAGTGGCGCCGTCTCCGGTGTTGAGCTTGTGCCCGGGCTCATCGAGGGGTCGAAGCTGCCCGAGCCGATTTTCACCCCGACCACCAAGGTCGCTCCGGGCGAGGGGCACGACGAGTTCATCACGTACGCGGATGTCGAGGATTCGGTCGGCGCCGACGTCGCCGCGGAGTTGCGGCGGATCACTCTTGAGGTCTACCGGCGGGGGTCCGAGGTTGCCGCCGGCAAGGGGATCATCATTGCCGACACCAAGCTCGAGCTCGGGTTCTCCGGGGGTGTGCTGAAGCTCGGTGACGAGCTGCTGACACCCGACTCGTCGCGCTTCTGGGCGGCTGACGAGTGGCAGCCCGGTGGCACCCAGCGGTATCTCGACAAGCAGTTCCTGCGGGACTGGTCCTCGTCGTTGACCGGGTGGGACCGGACCGCCCCCGGCCCGGAGATCCCCGACGAGGTCGTCGAGGCCACCCGCAACCGGTACGTCGAGGTGTACGAGCGGCTCACCGGCGACCGCTGGCGCTGAGCCTCAGGCGGTCAGTCCCTGGATTCGCCGGTCGGGGCGGAGTCGGCGGTGCGCGCGTCGTCGTCCGTGGCCGCGTCGTCGTCGGCTGTGTCCGTAGCTGTGCGCAGGGCCGGGTCGTCGCGGACGATCGCCGCGGCTTCCTCCTTGGTCGCCGGGCGGTCGTCCTCAGTTGCCGGATCGGTCATGGCGTTGCCTCCAGGTCGGTCAGAGCGAAGCGCCCGGACGGCGGCGCCGCGGGAGGGACTCGTGCGATCCGGCCGTGGCGAACATCGACGCGGACCACTTCAGGTACGAGCCGTACGCCACCGCGATCATGGCAATCAGCAGCCCGGTCCACCCGCCGAGAACGACGCACACCGGTGCGATCGCCCACAGGAGTACGGCTGAGCCCACCCGCCTCTTTGCGGGTGGGCCGCCGAGCTTCTTCATCCGGCCGGTGAACTCCGGGTCGTCGGCGCACAGCCGCGCCACGATTGCCTCGAATGCGGGATCGCGCACCGTGGACCACCTCCGCCGCGGGGAGCCGACGATCTCAGCTACCCAGCGCGGACGGGCCGAAACGCGTCAGGCCCAGACCACTGTGTTGTCGTGGGAGAGCCGCGGCAGGCGCGGGAACCACGGGTTCTCGCCGGGGTGGCCGATGTTCACCACGAGCAGCGACTTGAAGCGCCCGTCGGGGAAGAAGTCCTTGTCGATCGCCTCGCTGTCGAAGCCTGCCATCGGGCCGGCGACGAGGCCTTCCGCCCGTACCGCAAGCAGGAAGTAGCCGATCTGCAGCCCGGCGCTGAATCGCCCCATCCCGTCGCGCATCTCCGGGGCGTCCGCCAGGACGTCCTTCAGGGCTGGATTGATCGGAAAGACCTCGGGCACATGCTCGTGGAAGTCGGTGTCGACGGCCAGGACGGCGGTGACCGGCGCGGACGCGGTCTTGGCCCGGTTGCCCTCATTCATGTAGGTGACCAGCCGTTCCTTCGCCTCCGGCGTCCGCACGTAGAGCACGCGCAGCGGCTGGAGGTTGGCGGCGGTCGGGGGCCACTTGGCCAGCTCCCACACGGCGGTCAGCTCCTCGTCGGTGACCGGAGTGTCGGCGAAGGTGTTGGCCGTGCGGGCCTCGGTGAAAAGCAGAGCGCGTCCGGCCTCGTCGAGACGGGACAGGCGGCGCGTAGCAGCTACGGAAGTAGTATTCACTTCTGAAAAGCTAGCGGCTAAGCATCATGAAGTACCACAAAGGTGAGGCTCAAGACAGCGGGAATAATCAGCCGGGTAGGTGCTCACGCGCCCAGCGGGAGATCTGCTCCAGCGCTGGCATCAACGCGCGGCCCCGCTCGGTCAGCGCATAAGCCACGGTCACCGGTGGCCCGGCCGCGACCGTACGGGTGATAAGCCCGGCCTCGGTCAGCGAGACCAGCCGGTTGGCGAGCATCGAGTCGCTGATGCCCTCGATGCTGCGGGACAGCTCCCGAAAGCCGGCCGGACCGGCGGCGAGGCTGCCGAGGACGGCGGCGTTCCAGCGCTTTCCGAGGAACTGGAAGGCGCGGGTCAGGGCCACGTCGCCGCGGGCGCACTGCCCTGCGTCGACCGGCATCTGCTCCGGGACCGCTGTCACCAGCCAAACGTAACATCGCCAGTACAGCGGCCGGATCGGCTCAGCCGGCCGGCGGCGGGCCTGGGGTGGCCGGCTTGCGCGACCCGCCGGCCGGCCAAGGGTCCCGGCTGTTTTCAGACCCGGACCATCGCCGCCGCAGGTCGGCCAGATGTTCGTCCCAGCGCCGTTGCAGAGCCACGTCAGCCGGCGGCCGCACCTGCTGCCCCGAGCCGTAGATGTGCCGCCAGTCATGCCCGGGCACCTCGTGCAGCAGCTCTTCGAACGGCAACCGGTCAGCGACCGGCAGCACCCTGTCCCACAACACCTCGGCGTAGAAGGTGCTCTTCCCCGGCTGGCCCTGCCAATGCCCGGCAGGGAAGATCACCCCGTCCGCCAGGGTCCCGCTGGCGACGATGCCGCGGTCGGCCCGCTGCCGCAGCAGAAAGACCCGATCGCCCGGCGCCGTGCCACCCCGGCGAGACCCGAACGTCCACCGCCCTGCGACGACCTTTCCTGCGGCCGTGGCGGCGATGTCCGCGGCCAGGTTGGCGGCCGGGTAGCCGGTCTCGCTGGCGTCCCAGATCAGCAGATACGTGGTCAAGCACTCACCGTCCACTTGAGGATGACCTTCACGTGCGCCTCGCCGCTGGACTCGGCGATGACGAAGCCCGTCTTGGCGGTCAGCTTCAGGCCCAGCTCCAGCTCGACCGCTTCCGGGGCGTCTGTCACCTCGCGGGCCTGCTGGATGACCTTGCGGCCCATCCGGACGACCTGGCCGACTGCTTCGTCGAGGCGTTCGGTCGCCGTACCGATGAGGTCGCCGGCGCCGGCGCGCACCAGGCCTTGATTGCTGATCTCCACCCGGATGGTCTCGTCGCCGTCGATCGGCAGGTCCATGTACGCAGCCACGGACACATCCTGCCTGAGGGCCTGTCCTGCCGCTCATGACGGCCTGCGCCGGACCGGCCCTAAATGGTCGCGGCGGACTGCCGCAGCAGTGAGAGCATGTGGACGACCGTGGGCGTCGGCCGGCGGGCCGTGGCGGCGAAGATCCGGCGGGCCGAGGCGTCGTCGGGATGCAGCCGGAGCAGGACCAGGTCAGCCGGGGTGGCGCGGACCGCGAGCGCCGGAACGAGGGCCACCCCGAGGCCCGCCGCGACGCAGCCCAGCTTGCCCGTCCACTCGGCCGCCACGATGTCGATCCGGGGGCGGAAGCCGCTGGGCAGGGTTGCCCGCAGCAAAGTCTCCTCGGCGGTCGCGGACCCGGCGATGAACGGATCACCGGCGAGGTCCGCCAGCCGCACGGTGTGCCGGTCGGCCAGCGGGTGCCCGGGTGGCACCGCGACCAGGAGCTGCTCGTCGAGCAGGTGGTGCAGGTCGAAGCGGGTCGCGTCCAGCGGGCGGTCCGGCGGGGCGCTGACCACGGCCACGTCGGCCTCACCCGCGGCGAGCCGGTCCAGCAGGCGGGGAGTCAGGCCCTCTACGAGGGACAGTTCCGCTTGCGGGTACGCCGTACGAAATGCGGCCAGGGCCCGGGGCACCAGCGCGGCCACCGCCGTGGGGAAGGCGCCGACCCGCAGCCGGCCGCCGCCGATGTCGCGCAGCGAGTCCAGGTCGCGCTGCGCCGTGTGCAGCCGGTCGAGCATCGCCTCGGCGTGCGGGAGCAGGGTGCGACCCTGCTCGGTCAGTTCGACGCCGCGCGGTAGCCGGTCGAAGAGGTCGGCTCCGAGGTCCTTCTCCAGGACGGCGATCTGCCGGGATACGGCCGATTGGGTGTAGCCGAGGGAGCGGGCGGCGCGGGTGAAGGACTTGCCGCGAGCGACCGCCACGAAGACTTCAAGGCTCTGGGTCTGCACCGTCGGCATGCTAGTTGCGCATGGCTCGGATGCGGAACATTCGTTGGTGGCATGGCTTGAGCCTGGCTAGCGTCGGGGCATGGCATCGATTTCTGTTCTTGGCACTGGGCGGATGGGCGCTGCTATCGCGCGCCGGCTGCTTGAGGTGGGTCACCAGGTGACCGTTTGGAACCGTACGGCGGAGAAGACCGTGCCGCTGGTGGCGGCAGGAGCTCGCGCCGCGCCGACGCCGGCTGTCCCCGAGGCGGAGGTTGTCATCACGATGCTGACCGACGCTGCGGCCGTTCAGGAGGTGGTGAAGGCTGCGGCTCTGCGGCCGGGGAGTGTTCTGGTCGAGATGTCGACCATCGGGCCGAAGGCGGTACGCGCGCTGCAAGTGCCCGATGGCGTCACGTTGGTGGACGCGCCTGTGCTGGGCAGCGTGGTGGCGGCTGAATCAGGGCAGTTGAACGTGCTGGCGGGTGGGGACGTCGAGCGAGCGTTGTCTGTGCTGGAGTCGTTGGGGACTGTGCATCGCTGCGGTCCTCTCGGCAGTGGGGCGGCGTTGAAGCTGGTTGCCAATACCGCGCTGGTCACTGGGCTTGCCGCGCTGGCCGACACGGTTGCTGTCGCTCAGGCTGTCGGGGTGGATGTGGAGACGGCATTGTCGGTGGTTTCGCGGGGCGCTCTTGGCGGTGCGGTGGTCCGTGCGACTGCGGCCGGTGCGGCTTTTCCGGTGGCGCTCGCGGCCAAGGATCTTGATCTGGTGTCGGGCTTTACTTCTCCGCCCATGGTGCGGGCGGCTGCCGCGGTGCTGCGAGAGGCTCCCGATCAGTCCGCCGATCTCGCCGCGATCGTTCCGAAGGCCGCGATCGTGTCGGAGGCCGCGATCGCTCCGGAGGGCGCGATCGTTCCGCAGGCCGCGATTGTCCCGGAGGCCGCGATCGTTTCGGAGGCAAAGCCGTGAAGCTGACGCTCGACAACCCGGAATCCGTTGCCGCCCCGTTCGGCGATCGCTTCGCCCACGTGGCGCGGCTCGAACTCGGCGGGGGCGGCGCTCTGCTGGTGCTCTCCGGTCAGGTGGCCGTGGACGACTCGGGCGCGGTGGTGGCGCCCGGGGACATGACGGCACAGGCCGAGCGGATCTTCGAGATCATCAGGGGTTTGCTGGCCGCGCACGGCGCGGGCTTCGGCGACGTGCTGCACGTACGCACGTTCCTGACCGACCTCTCCCAGCTGGGCGACTACGGGGTCGTCCGGCGGAAGGTCTTTCCCGGCAAACCGCCGGCGAGCACGACGGTCGAGGTGAACCGCCTCTTCCTACCCGGCGCGGTCCTCGAGGTCGAGGTCACCGCAGCGAGCTGATCAGGGGTGTGCTGATCGGGGTCGAGCTTGGTCAGGGGCCGGGGCGCAGGCTCAGCTCGGCCTCACGAGGCTTGGGCCACGCCGCCTTGCTGCCACAACCCTCACAGCTCAACTGGTCACCACAATGGGCGCACCAGTCGTTGGTCCGGCGCAGATACCACCCCAGGGCGACGCCGGCGAGCAGGCTGGCCAGCCCTATCACCGCGGCGAGCGCAATGGCTCCGGTCACGAGGCCAGGCCGCCCATCGCTGCCGCGCCGTCGGTGCCGATCCGGGGGCGCCGGGTCATCAGCGGCCCGCTGGTCCGCCGGTCGAGCGCCGGATCCTCGTCAGCGCGGGAGGTCACATAGGACGCGGTGAACGTGTCAACGCCCGTGCCCCGGTGGGATCCCGGCCGGTAGGTCACAGTGACTGCGCGCGGTGAGGCGGCCTCGATCACGCCGGCCCGCCAGCCGTCGCGGTAGACCCAGACCGGGTCGGCCTTGTGGTAACTGTCGGCCGGCGCGACGTCGGCCGGGTCTCGCTGGGGTGGGGCTATGGACGGGGTCGACATTCGAGAGCCTCCTGTTTCCGGGACTCGTTCGTCGGGCGGACACGTCGTCAGGTACACCAGGCGCTCGTCTCAGGCGCTGAACCTGAAAAAGGACATACTTTTCAGTACGCACTGTCAGCACCCAAGCAACCGCCTGTCAGATATCATGCTCGGGATCCAGTGCGTCCGCAAGGCCGTCTGCACGTGCATCTGACTCGTGCGCGGCGATGGGGTGGCCGATCGATCGGTTTCCGGCCGGACGATCTCCCCCTTAGGATGCTCTGGGGCGAAGAAGGTGCAACTTGCATCTCGGAGACGATCATTAGGAGTCAGGTGGGCGCGGGTACGCAGGAGGAGCCGCTGAACAGCGGTCCTACCGTGCTGCGCATCCTGCTCGGTGCCCAGCTGAGGCGGCTGCGCGAGGGCAAGGGCATCAGCCGGGAGGACGCGGGCTACGAGATCCGTGCCTCGGGATCCAAGATCAGCCGGATGGAGCTCGGCCGCGTCAGCTTCAAGGAGCGCGACGTCGCCGACCTGCTCAGCATGTACGGCGTCAAGAACGACGCCGAGCGGGAGGCGCTGCTGGGTCTGGCCCGGCAGGCCAACAACCCCGGCTGGTGGCACCACTTCGGTGACATCCTGCCGCCCTGGTTCCAGTCCTATCTGGGCCTGGAGGCCGCGGCTTCACTGATCCGCACCTACGAGATCCAGTTCGTTCCCGGCCTGCTCCAGACGCCGGAATATGCCCGGGCCGTCATCCTGCTCGGTCACGCCGGCGCCAATGCCGACGAGATCGACCGCCGCGTCGAGCTGCGCCGGCAGCGCCAGCAGATCCTCGACCGCACCGAGCCGCCCCAGCTGTGGGCCGTGATCGACGAGGCCGTGCTGCGCCGGCCGATCGGTGGCCCCGAGGTCATGCGGGCTCAGATCGAGGCGCTGATCGAGGCGGCCAAGAAGCCCAACATCCGGCTCCAGATCATCCCGTTCCACGCCGGCGGGCACGCCGCGGCCGGTGGCCCGTTCGCCATCCTGCGCTTCCCGGAGCCGGAGCTGCCCGACGTGGTCTACGTCGAGCAGCTCACGAGCGCCATCTACCTGGAGAAGCGTGACGACGTCGACCACTACGCGATCGCGATGGAACGCGTCTGCATCGATGCCGAGCCGCCGAGCCACACCCAGGAAATCCTCGGCAAGCTGCTGCACGAGGTAGGCCGGCTCGGCTGACCCGCTGGGTCGACGTCCTCACTGTGTGTCAATCACCCCGAGGGGTGAGCTACCGGAGCAGGTTGTCGAAGTCCCCGTCGCGGACGCCGCCCAGGAACGCCTCGATCTCCGCCGGGGTGTAGATCAGGGCCGCACCCTCCGGGTCGCGTGAGTTCCGCATGGCGACGCTGCCGTCCGGGAGTGCGGCGCACTCGACGCAGTTGCCGCTGGGGTTGCTCCGGCCGCTCTTCTGCCAGGTCACACCCTCCAGCTGCCCGGCGGGCATGCCGTTAACAATGCGCGTCATTACTTGCTCCCTAACGGTTTGACCGGTCCGGGGACCGGCTCTGTGTGTCACGCCGGCTACCTGCTGTGCAAATGCACGTGCATTTGGCCTTGCGTTCTCACATGATTGTGAGCATGATAACGCACGAGCCCCACGGAAAGTGGGTCACGGAGGGTGACATCTTTGAGTGACGGTTCGGTCGCGGAAAGGCCTCTGCGACTCCGGCACCGCGCGACGCGAGGCTCCCTGGCGGGGGCGTCCGAGCGGGAGGAAACGAGCATGACGGTCCCGAACGCCGGTCCGCAGCAACCGGAGCACGCCGACGCCGACGGCGCGGACATCCGGCGGGGCAACCCGTCGCTGGTCTACCGGGACGAGCCGCTCACCGGAGGCCCGGAGGCGGCGTCGGCCCGGGCCACCACCGCCTCGCACCGTTTCGGCGGCGTCCGCCACCCCCAGACCCGCCCCGACCGGTTCCCCCAGGCCGAGCACCACCCGAACGACGGCGGTGATCCCGACGCGAGTCACTGAGCACGTCCACTGCGCGCGCCGACGGCGCTCCGGGACGGCCCCCGGCCGCAAGGTCTGGGCCCTGGCCGCCCCGATCATCCGCAGTGGACGCATCCAGCTGAGCGTCCCGCGCTGGCCCGTGCACGTCTTCGCGGAGAACGACTACTGCTACGGGATCGGCCCGCTCACCCTGCGGGTCGACCGGGTCGAATGGGGCAAGCCGATCCCGTACGAGGGCGACACCTGGCTCGAAGTCGAAGGCACGGTGATCGACCAGGCCGGCCGCGAAGGATCGCGCCGCCAGGTCCTGGTCCGCGCCGGCCGGCTGCCGCATCCGCCGCCACGAAGGCGGACTCGCCTGCGGTCCTGACAAATTCATACTTCCGAGCGACGCCCACGGGTGTCGCTCCAAGCGCGCCGCAGGGCGCGCCGCCCGACTCCGGCCGGGCGGTCCGGTTCCCCCGTGCCGGATCGCTCGGCCGGGCCCTGTTCGGGATCCGGACCCTAAAGTTCAAGGTCAAGAGCTGGATGTCGTGCCTGAGTGGGTGGTGCTGGACGTCGCTCCCGCCGAGACCGGTCGCTGCGCTCCCTGCCATCTGATTGCATGGCTGAGCTTGCTCGCTGCGCTCGCAAACCCCGCTGTCGCTCCAAACCCGAGCTCCCGCCCGCGCGAAGCACGCCTGAGCTCCCGTCCGCGCGAAGCACGCCTGAGCTCCCGTCCGCGCGAAGCACGCCTGAGCTCCCGTCCGCGCGAAGCACGCCCGAGCTCCCGTCCGCGCGAAGCACGCCCGCGCGAAGCACGCCCGCGCGAAGCACGCCCGCGCGAAGCACGCCCGCGCGAAGCACGCCCGCGCGAAGCACGCCCGCGCGAAGCACGCCCGCTTCCGCTTGGGCGAAGGCGCCGGATTCCCCCGATCGGGTGAAGCCATGCTGTGTTCTCGGCCCGGCGGGGCGCGCCGGATTCCCCCGCCCAGGTGAAACCGCGTGGGAATTACCCGGCCGGGTGGGACGGGGCCGTGCTCCCGGCCGGGTGGGACCGCGTCGTCCTTCCGGCCGGGTGGGACCGCGTCGTCCTTCCGGCCGGGTGGGACCGCGTCGTCCTTCCGGCCGGGTGGGACCGCGTCGTCCTTCCGGCCGGGTGGGACCGCGCCGTGCTCCCAGCCGGGCGGGACCGCGCTCCCGCCCAGATGAAACCGCGCCGGAGTCCCCACTCGGGTGGATCCGCACCTGTTCCCCGCCCGGGCGAACCGCTGCTCCGTCCTCCCGGCCGAGGGATCGCACCCTGCTCCCACCCAGCTGAACTGCGCCGATTCCCGCTCGGGCCGCACCGCGCCGGGATCCCCACCCGGGCGAGAGCGCGCCCAAGTCCCCGCCCGAGACCCGTCCGGGCGAAAGCGCATCCGACTTCGCGCCCCGGCGGGACAGCGTCCCAGCGGAAGACCGCCCAGCAGACCGCGCCGGGTCAAGCTTTGCGGGCCACGCCTGCCCAGTAGTAAGCCGCCTCCGGGTCTTCGGCAGGCTGATCCGGCCGCCAAGCGGAGACCGGAACCAGCCCCGGCTCCAGCAACTCCCAGTCGCCGAAGAAGCGCCGGACCTCGTCGTGAGTGCGGGCCACCAGCGTCATGCCGGCGCCGGTCGCCGCGGCCACTGCCTGGTGCACCTGGGCCGGGTTGAAGTCAGCCGTCGGATGGGTGATCGCCAGTACGCTGCCCGGCGGCATCGCGTCCCGCAGCTCGGCCACCAGCGCCCACGGGTCGTCCGCGTCCGCCAGCAGCATCAGGATCGCGATCAGCGTCAGGCCGACCGGCGAGGTCAGGTCCAGCGTCGCCGCCAGCACCTCGTCCGTCAGGATCGACCGCGGCCGGCGCAGGTCGGCCGAGATGTATTCGCTGCGGCCCTCTTCCGTGCTGATCATCAGGGCGCGAGCGTGGACCAGGACGATCGGGTCGTTGTCCACGTAGACCACCCGGGTGCGCGGGTCGATGCGCTGGGCGATCTCGTGCAGGTTGGGCCGGGTCGGGATGCCGGTGCCGATGTCCAGGAACTGCCGGATGCCCTCCCGGGAGACCAGGTCACGGGCCGCCCGGTGGACGAACTTGCGGTTCTCGCCGGCCATCTTGCGCATGCCGGGGATAGCTTTGATCATGGCGTCGCCGACGGCCCGGTCGACGGCGAAGTTGTCCTTGCCGCCCAGCCAGTAGTCGTAGATGCGGGCCGAGTGCGGCACGTTGATGTCGACCCCCGGTGGGGCGAGCTCGGCCGGCGGGACAACTCTGTGCTGCGTCACGACCGCCTCCTGTTCCGGACCACCCCTGGCCGTCCCCGACGTACGGGGCTGAGCCTAGTGGGCGGATCTGGTCAGGATTCAGCCATGTCGCTCGATCGAACCACGGTTCAGGCCGCGGAAGCGCTGTCCCGGTACGACCGGTGGCGGGCGTCGCGCGGAGCCGTGGAGATCACTCGGTCACGTCCGGCGTGCTTGGCCACGTACAGGTGACGGTCCGCGGTGGACAGCAGGCCGGCCTGGGTGGGCGTCGGTGCGTCGCGCAGTCCGGCCACGCCGATGCTGACGGTGACGGGCAGGCCGCGGGTCAGCTCGGTCCAGTCGTAGTAGCTGACCGCCTCGCGGATGCCGTCCAGCCGGCCGGTCGCCTCGGACACGTCGGTGCCGGGCAGCACCAGCAGGAACTCCTCGCCCCCCATCCGGGCCACGAAGCCGTCCGGCGAGACCGCCGCCAGCTCCGTCTCGAGCAGCTTGGCCACCAGCACCAGCACTTGGTCGCCCACGTCGTGCGACAGCTGGTCGTTGATCCGCTTGAAGTGGTCCAGGTCGACGATCGCCACGGTCAGCGGGCCGCCGGCGTCGATCAGGTCGGGCAGCTCCTCGTCCAGGTAGCGCCGGTTGCGCAGCCCGGTCAGCGGGTCGCGCCGGGCCTGCTCGCGGAACCGCTCGGCCTCCTGCCGGGCCTCGGTCGTCTCGAACATCGCCTGCCGGGTGCGGGCCTGGGCCTCCCGCTGCGACGAGTGCAGCGCGTTGTGGGCGGAGAAGAAGATCTTGTGTACGGCGAAAGCCTCCGCGAACTCACCCCGCGCCGCATGCAGCTCGGCCTGCTCCTGGTGCACCCGGACCAGCACGTCGCCGAGTCCACGCTCGACACAGAGGCTGCGGGACGCGTCCAGGTTGACCTGGGCGCGGTCGGTGGCCCGCAGGAAGCGCTGGGCCCGCGCGAGAGTCAGCATGTATTCCGCGAGCGCGTCCGCGTCCTCGTAGTTGCCGTCGTGGTGGCGCCGGACCGCCTCGCGCAGGGTCCGCTCGGCCGCCAGGTAGTTGCCGTTCTCGATCTCGATGACGCCGATGGTGTCCAGCACCGCGGGGTCGAGGGCGAAGCCGTGCCGCTCGGCCACCTGCTGGAGCCGGCGCGCGACCTCCTGGGCGCGGCCGTTCTCGCCGGCGGCGTGCTCGGTGTACGCGTAGTTGTTGAGCATGCCCATGAGCAGCCGGGGCAGGCCGAGATCGACCGCCAGCTCCTCGGTCTGCTGGTACCGCTGCCGGGCCGCGTCCATCGAGCCGGCCAGGCCCAACGCGTCGGCCAGCTTGGCCCGGTGCCAGACCTGCATGTGCGGGGTGGCCCGCTCGTCGAGCAGCTCGACGGCGAGCACGGAGTGCTCCAGGCACTGGGCGGCGTCGCCCAGGTGCCGGTGGATGTTGGCCCAGACCAGGTGGGTGCGGGCCAGCACGATGTGGTCGGTGTGGTCGGTGGCCCACTGGTGGATCTTCCAGATCCGCCGGGCGGCCGCCGCGACCTCACCCTTGCGCATGAGCATGTTGGCCTGGCAGAGCCGGGCCCGGAAGACGAGCCGCTCGTCCCCGAGGGCGAGAGCCTGCTCTTCGATCTCGACGGCGGTCGTGAGGGTGGCGTCGGCGTCCCAGAGGTACTGGTCCTCGATCTCCGTCAGGGCGGCCGACAGCCGCGCCGCGTCGTCCTGGCGTACGTCCATCAGGCTCACCCCTTTCCCTCAACGCGAATCATCGACACCGCGGACCCCTGCTGAAGAAAAATGACAAACCTTTCAGGTGTACGGGACATCGCGCTCTGTTCCCAAAGGCTAGCCGTGAGTGAGCGCCGACTCCCAGCGTCCCAGACGTGATCCACCTCGCCACCACCGCGGGTGACCCGCCATGTACGTCGTACAGTTGCCGGATGGCCAAGCGGAACGATGCGACCCGGGGACGGCTGAGCCGGGAGGCGATCGTGGTCGGGGCGATCGCGCTGGCCGATGCCGAGGGGCTGGAGGCGGTCACCATCCGCCGGCTGGCGCAGGAGCACGGCGTCACGCCGATGGCCATGTACTGGCACTTCAGCGACAAGGACAGCCTGCTCGACGGCCTTGCCGAGCACCTGATCGAGGCCGTGCGGCTGCCCGAGCCCGGCGACGCCCCGTGGCACGATCAGCTGCGCGAGATTCTGCTGGCGTTCCTGGTGGCGATCCGTCCGCACCCGGCGATCGCCGGTCTCGCGTTGCGCCGCATCCTCATCGCCGAGTCCGGGCTGCGGATCGCCGAGCGGGTGCTCGGGCTGCTCCGTGAAGCCGGCTTCGGGGCCGGTAAGGCGGCGGAGGTCGGCACCTTCCTGATCTGTTCGGTCATCACGCTGGTCGGCGCGGACCCGGCGCCCGGCCCGTGGCAGCCCGGTGAGGAGCGGGAGCAGGCCCTGCGGGACAAGCGGGCCCGGCTCGAATCGCTGTCGCCCACGCGCTACCCGAACGTCATCGCCGCCGCGCCCGCGCTGGTGGTCTGCCGCGACGAGGACGACTACTTCGCCCTCAACCTCGACCTGCTGGTGCAGGGCGTGCGCGGCCTCCAGCGCGACTGATCAGCGCGTCGTTCGTCACACCGAAGCACCCAGTCCGCCGCTTGACGCACCTATACGCCGTACATCTACGGTGTACATGTACGCCGCACAGGGCGGCGCTCGGTGGAGGTGGAACCGGTGCAACGCAATCCGTGGTCGACCCTGGCCGTCATCGCGGTCGCCCAGTTCATGGTCGTGCTCGACGTGACGATCGTGAACGTGGCGCTGCCCGACATCCAGCAGGATCTGGGCTTCTCGGCCTCCGGGCTGCAGTGGGTCGTCAGCGCGTACACCCTGCTCTTCGGGGGTTTTCTGCTCCTCGGCGGCCGCGCGGCCGACCTGCTCGGCCGCCGCCGGGTCTTCATCGTCGGGCTGGCGCTGTTCGGCCTGACCTCGCTGATCGCCGGCCTCGCGCAGAACCCCGAGCAGCTCGTGGTGATGCGCGCGATCCAGGGCCTGAGCGGCGCGCTGCTGTCGCCGGCCGCGTTCGCCATCCTCACCGTGACGTTCAAGCACGGCCGGGAGCGCAACATCGCGATGGGCGTCTGGGGCGGCCTGGCCGGCCTCGGCGGCACGCTCGGCGTGATCGCCGGCGGCCTGCTGGTCGACTCGCTCAGCTGGCGCTGGGTCTTCCTGGTCAACGTGCCCATCGCGATCGCGCTGGCCGCGATCGTCCCGCTCTTCGTCGGCGAGTCCAAGGTCACCACCACCGGTACGCGCACCTTCGACGTCGCGGGCGCCCTGCTCAGCACCGCCGGCCTGCTGGCCATCGTGCTCGGCGTCATCCGGGCCGAGCCGCTGGGCTGGTCGTCCTTCGAGGTGATCGGGCTGCTCGCCGGTGGCCTGGCCCTGCTGGCCGCCTTCGTCCGGGTGGAGGCCCGGTCGGCGGCGCCGCTGGTGCCGCTCAGCCTGTTCCGCTCGCGGGGCCTGACCACGTCGATCGTGGCGCTGGCGCTCAACGGCGCGGCGTTCCTGGCGATGTTCTTCCTCACCGCGATCTTCCTGCAGCAGGTCCGCGGCCTGACCGCGCTGGAGACCGGCCTGCAGTTCCTGCCGATGGGCATCGCGGCGATCGCCAGCGCGGTGATCGCCTCGCAGCTGGTGACCCGCTTCGGCACCAAGCCGGTCCAGTTCGGCGGCGCGGCGCTCAGCGTGGTCGGCCTGCTGCTGCTCTCCGGCGCCGACGCCACCGGCTCGTACGCCCTGACGATCCTGCCCGGCCTGGTGCTGTTCGGGATGGGCATCATCGCGGTGGGCACCCCGGCCTCGATCGCGGCGGTCGCCGATGTCTCGCACGACCACGCCGGCGCGGCCTCCGGGGTGGTGAACGCGGGCTACCAGGTCGGCGGGGCCTTGGGCCTGGCGGCGATCACGACGCTGGCGACGTCCCACGTCGAGTCGCTGGTGGCCGGCGGGGCGGGCCAGCAGGATGCGCTGGTCGGCGGCTTCGAACGGGGTCTGATGATCGCGGCGCTCTTCGCGGCGGTGAACATCGTGATGGCGCTGGGAGCACCTCGGCTGCGCCCGACCGCGGACCAGATGGCCGAGGCCGCAGCCGCGGCCTGACCTGGCGCGAAGACGACAGGCGGCGGCCCCGGAGATCCGGGCCGGTAGACCGACAGCGGCGCCCGGAGGGCCGGGGCCGCCGAGACGACAGCGGGGGGGGGGGGGGGGGAGGGGGGGGGGGGGGGGGGGGGTTTTTGTGGGGGGGGGGGGGGGGGGGGGGGGGGGGGGGTATTTTGGGGTTTTCTTCTCCTAGG
>NZ_JBVJIR010000008.1:268817-364128 GCF_055586185.1 Actinoplanes sp. NPDC051405 | reverse complement strand
TCCCGCCCCCGCCCACGGTTTTTGAACCCCTTTTTTTTGCATGCCGCCTACGTTCGTTTTTCGCTTGACCCACTAGGGCTTTGCGAGGATCATGGCCCCCCCCCCCGGGGGGGGGGACCCCCCCCCGCGATCAGGGGCGCTCAGCGGGCGGTGAGCCGGAAGCTCTGCGCCGCCGTGCCGTTGCAGGCGTACTGCACCAGTTGGACGCTGTCGGCTGTCGAGGCGGCGGGGACGTCCAGGCACTTGCCACTGTTGCGGTTGACGAAGTGGTACGAGCCGTCAGCCTCGGCCACCGGCTGCCACTGCTGGTTCGCGCCGCCCCCGTACGCCCAGGTCTGGATCGGGGCATTGTCGGCCGTCGACACGTTGGTCACGTCCAGCGCCTGCGCACTGTTGCCGCGGTTGTTGATCCGCACGTAGTTCCCGCTGGTCGGCACGAACTGGTACTGCTGCGCGGTGCTGGTGTTGCAGGCGTACTGCTGGATCGCGGTGCCGCTGGTGGTGCCGGCCGCGCGGGCGTCGACGCACTTGCCGCTGTTCTTGCTGGCCACGGAGTACCAAGCGGCCGGGTTGATCGCCGGGTCGGCCGGCGGATCGGTCGGCGGGGTGCCGGTCGCGCCGCCGAGCCAGAGCAGGCCGTTGATCAGCCACTGGTTCTGCTGGGCGCTCGCGAAGGTCGACGACGTCCGGGTGTTGGTCGCGTAGTTCATGTCGTTGTGCCCGAAGTTGGTGTAGAGCATCTTGTAGTTGCGGTTGGTCCAGATCAGCGGATAGAAGCCGCTGCGCCACTGCTGGTTCGGGTCGGTGCCGACCGGGAAGCTGCCGGCGTCGACCGAGGCCAGGATGTCGATGTCCGGGTTCTGCCGCAGGTCCCGGCTCCACGAGTACCACTCGCTGACCGCGGACGGGATCGTGGCGGGCAGGCCGGCGGTGGACGGATGCGCGCGGTCCGAGATCCGCAGCGTCTCGGCGGTCGGCCCCCACGTGTTGGTGGCGAAGTTCCCCGAGCCCAGGAACGAGTTGTAGTACCAGCTCCACGAGTTGGCGTCGGTGGTGAACGCGCTGACGTGGAAGCCCATCCAGGCGCCACCGTTCTGCATGTACTGCTGGAACGCCGCGCGCCGGTCGGCCGGCGGTGCGTCGTCGAGGAAAATGATGACCTTGTACTGGGCCAGCTCGGCGGCGTTGAGGCGGCCCCAGTCCGTGGTCGCCTCCCAGGTGAAGCCGTACTGCGCGCCGGCTCGGGGGAACCAGTCGCGGGCTTCCTTGTCGAAGTCGATGTGCGCCGCGTCCCAGGTGCCGTTGTAGAACGCCAGGACCTTGAACGGTGTGGCCGCGGCTGCTTCGGCCGGGCGCAGAGCTATGCCGGCGGTGGTGACGGTGAGGAGTGACAGGGCGGCGGCCAGAGCGCGTCTGAGCAGTCTTCTACCCACGTGATGTGTCCTTGGGGGAAGCAGGGG
Organism: Actinoplanes sp. NPDC051405; assembly: GCF_055586185.1. Classification (NCBI taxonomy): domain Bacteria; kingdom Bacillati; phylum Actinomycetota; class Actinomycetes; order Micromonosporales; family Micromonosporaceae; genus Actinoplanes; species Actinoplanes sp. NPDC051405. The sequence continues at coordinate 362,668 of NZ_JBVJIR010000008.1, read as the reverse complement.
TGTGCAGGACGGGCGGCCGCTGCTGACATCTTCAGTCATCGATGCATGAGTCCACAAGGTTAAGAGTACTAATAGTTAATTTAAGTTCCGATCACAAGAAGATGATGTCAGGTGACTGGTGGATGCTCGGGTGAAAAAGAATCAAGTACGCTTCGCCTATGTCATGGAAGGCGAGTGCCCGGCACGGCGTCCGCGAGGCGCCCGCCGGCCTCGCCCTGCTGCAGGATCTGGTGAACACCCGCGGCAGCATGTCCTACGCCCCGGACCTGCTGGCCGGCCCCGACGACGCGCAGCGCTGGCTGACCGACGCGCTCGGCACGTGGTCGCGGGTCGCCGGTCTGCCGGCGCCGGTGATCCTGCTGTCCTCGACCGACATGCGCTCGCTGCGCCGGCTGCGCACCACCTTCGAGAACGTCATCCTGGCCGGCGGGCGTAACCCCGAACCGGACGGCGCCCTGCCGCCCGCCGACGTGCCGGTCAGCCTGGTGCCCGACGCGGACGGCTGGGTGCGCATGGTGCCCAGCGGCCGCGGCACCCGGTGGCTCGCCTCGGCTCTGTGGGCCGAGGCCCTGCTCGCCCAGCAGGCCGGACTCTGGCCGCGGCTCAAGCTGTGCCACAACGTCGACTGCCGGGCGGCGTTCTTCGACACCTCGCGCAACAACAGCGGCGTCTGGCATGACGTCAGCACCTGCGGAAACACGGCCAACCTGCGGGCGTTCCGGGAACGCAAGCGGCTGATGGGCAACTCCGGCAACCAGCTCGGCGGCCCCAGCGTGCAGCGGCCCGACCTGCACTGAACCCGCGGGAACCAGGAGCCCTCGGCGGGCGACTATGGGGATATGGCGTGTGAGCGGTGGCGCGAGTTGGTGTCCGCGCAGCTGGACGGCGAGGACGACCCGGCCGATCGGCCGCGGGTCGAGCAGCATCTGGCCGGTTGTGCCGGCTGCCGGGGGTGGCTGGAGCAGGCGGCCACGGTCAACCGGCTGACGCGTACGGGTCTCGTGCCGGACGTGCCCGACCTCAGCGCGGCCATCCTGGCTGCCCTGCCGTCCCCGCCGGCCCGTCGACGGCGGCTCAGCTCCGGGCCGCTCTTCGTGGCTCTCGCGGCGGTCGGCGCCGTGCAGCTCATCCTCGGGCTGGCGCAGGTCGGCGGCGGGGCCAGCAGCGCCCACGTGCACACCGGCCTGGACGCGACGCCCGGGCACCTGTGGCACGAGTCGGCCGCCTGGAACGTGGCCGTCGGGGCGGGCTTCCTCTTCATCGCGCTGCGCCGCAGCCGGTCCACCGGCCTGGTGCCGATGCTGACCGCCTTCGTCGGGATGCTGCTGCTGCTCTCGGTCAACGACCTGTCGGCGGCCCGGGTCGACACGACGCGGCTGGTCAGCCACGGCTTCGTGCTCCTCGGCTACCTGATCGTGGTGGCGCTGTCCCGGGTCGCCGGCGACTCGGCCCGACCTCCCGGTGACCGGGTGGGCAGCGGCAACGGCTGGCACTTCGTCGAGGAGGAGCCGGCGCCCGAGCCGGCCCTGCCGAAGCTGCGCCTGGTGCCGCGGGGACCGCTCACCGCGGTCGCACCGGTGCCGGGCCGGGAGGCGGAACGACGCCGCGCTGCCTAGCTGTAGGGACCAGGACCGTTGTTGACGCGGGTGATGGGTGGTTGGCCTGCGAGTGCGGTGTGTGCGCGGTGGTGGTTGTAGGTGTGTAGCCAGCCGGGTAGGGCGTCGGCGCGGTCTTGGTTGCTGGTGAAGGGTCGGGAGTAGATCCATTCGTCGCACATGGTGCGGTTGAAGCGTTCTGCTTTGCCATTGGTCTGGGGCCGGTACCGGCGGGTGAAGCGGGGCTGGGCGCCGAGGTCGGCCAGGGCGTCGCGCCAGGCGTGGCCGCGTCGGTAGGCCAGGGCGTTGTCGGTCATGATGCGTTCGATGGCCGGGATGCCGAGCTGGGCGAAGTAGGCGGCCGCGCGGCGCAGGAACGCAGCGCTGGTGGCGCTGGTTTCGTCGGGGTGGATTTCGGCGTAGGCCAGCCGGGTGTGGTCATCGATCGCGGCGTGGACGTATTCGTAGCCGACGCGGGGGCCGGTGCGGGCCCGGCGGTGGGCGTCGCTGTCGCGGCCGTGGGCGCGCCAGCCTCCGCCGTCGCGGAGCCGGCCGATCTTCTTGACGTCGACGTGGACGAGTTCGCCGGGTCGCTGGCGTTCGTAGCGGCGGATGGGTTGCCCGGTGGGTCGGTCGAGCCAGGCGAGGCGGTGCAGGCCGTGACGGGTCAGCACGGCGTGCACCGTTGAGGCCGGCATGCCCAGCAGCGGTGCGAGGCGGCGGGGGCCACGTTTGAGGCTGGTGCGCAGGGCGCAGATACGGGCCTCGAGTTCGGCGGTGGTCCTGGCCGGGATGTGATGGGCGGTGCTGGGCCGGTCGTGGAGTCCGGCGTCGCCTTCGGCGCGCCACCGGGCCAGCCATTTGTACCGGTGGCGCGGGACACGCCGAGTTCTTTGACGACATGGGCGACCGGGCGTCGATCGGTGACGACACGCGCGATGAGCAGCCGTCGGCCGTGCAGGGTCAGGCGGGCGTTACGGTGGGCGATAGAGACCTCCGGTTCGGTGAAGCGTCGCAACTTCCACCTCGCCGGAGGTCTTCTCACATCTCAAGCCGACACGCCGTCAACAACGCTCATGGGCACTACACCTAGCGGGCGGGCGGGCGGACCGACAGCTCACGCCACTCGTCCGGGCCGATCAGCAGCGCGCGCACCATGTCCAGGGCGGCGTCCTCGCTGTCGTACTCGAAGAAGTGCGAGACGCCGTCCGAGCCACCGGCGCGCTGCTCGACGTACCACTGGTCACCGCTCGTCCGCAGGTAGACGTCCTTGCGGGCGATGCGGCCCCATCTGCCGTTCCACCAGTGCTTACGCTGTTCCATCCCGGCACTGTATCGAACATCTGTTCGAACAGTGCCGGGTGGGTTGATCTTTTCGCGGAATCAGCGCTGCGGCGGGTCCTGCTGCTGGTGCCGGCCCAGGATGTCGTTGACCGCACCCGGCGCGACCTGCTGGCGGACCAGCGCGTCGCGGATCTCGGTGAGCAGCTTGACCTCTTCGCTCGGGGCCTCCGGCGGCGGCTCCTCGCCCCGCTTGCGGCGCTCGGCCAGCTTGTTGAGCGGGAAGACGACGAGGAAGTAGAGCACCGCCGCGGTCAGCAGGAACGTGATGACCGCGTTGACGAAGCTGGCGTAGTCGAACTTCACGCCGTCGACGGTCCACATGCCCGCCGAGGCGCCGGTCCCGCCGCCGAGGAGCTGGATCAGCGGCTTGAGGAAGGCGTTGGTGAAGGCCGTGACGACCGCGGTGAACGCGGCGCCGATGACAATGCCGACGGCGAGGTCAACGACGTTGCCCCGCATGATGAAGTCTTTGAAGCCTTTGAGCATGGACAAGTGTCACTCCTGCACGTGAGGCGAGGGTTCGCCGGGGCAGGAGTTTCCCATGGTCGGTCGCCGACAAACCAGGAGGATCCGCTCAGTCGAGCGCGGGCTCCTCGGCCGTCACGGCCTCGTCCACGGTCGGGTAGGTGTGCAGCACCTCGACCAGGCCGCTGACCTCGAGGATGCGCAGCACCCCGCGCTGCGGGGCGGCCAGGCGCACGACCCCGCCGGCGTCGTCGGTGCTGTTCTTCGCGCGCACGAAGACCGACAGCCCGGTGGAGTCGCAGAACGACACCTCCGCGAGGTCGAAGACCAGACGGGTGCGCCCCTTCTCCAGCAGGTCGCTGATCTGGTCCTGGAGCTGCGGCGCGGTGGCCATGTCGAGTTCACCGGCGACCGACACGACGACCATTTCGCCGCGCTGTTCCGTTTGTACCGTCAAGGACATTCAGGACCTCCAGTTATGTCCCGAACGCTACTCCACGGCGGGACAGGTGCGCAGAACGGGGACCGAGTTGGTGCCGAGATTTTAATTGGCCTACAGCAAGTAACCGACAACACGGTGGTAAAGTCCGGCCGTCCCTCGGTGACGACTGCCCGCGATCCGCGGAGCCGCTCCCAGGAATGATGACTGTCAGGGAGGCGGCGGTGGCGCTGAGCACCGAGGAAGTAGGACGCTTCGCCGTGCTGCTGGAGAGCAACGGCGATGCGCTGACCACCGCCTGGACCGATGCGGTGGCGACCCTGCTGCGCGGCCGGCTCAGCCATGCCGAGCTCCACCGGCAGATCGCGGAGCTGCAGAAAGGCTTCCAGTCGGCGCTCTCCGACGGGGCCGGCGACCTGCAGGCCGACGGCGCGGGCGAGTTGCGCGCGCTGCTCAGTGAGCTGTCCAACACCCGCGCCCGGCAGGGCTTCAGCGCCACCGAGACGGCGGTCAGCATCTTCGCCCTCAAGGAGGCCATGCTGACGGTGCTGGGCCAGGACGGCGACATCGATGCGGCTACGTTGCGTGACTATGTCGCCTTCTCGGCCTTCGTCGACCGGGCCGGGCTGTTCACCTTCGACAGCTACGTCCGTGCGCGTGAGGAGCTCATCTCCGACCAGGCCGAGCAGCTGCTGGAGCTCTCCACCCCGGTGGTGAAGCTGTGGGAGGGCGTTGTCGCCGTCCCGCTGGTCGGCACCCTCGACTCCGCCCGCGCCCAGGTGGTGATGGAGCGCCTGCTGCAGACGCTGGTCGACACCGGCTCGCCGTACGCGATCATCGACATCACCGGGGTCCCGGCCGTGGACACCCAGGTCGCCCAGCACATCCTCAAGACCGTGGTGGCCGCCCGGCTGATGGGCGCCGACTGCATCATCTCCGGCATCCGGCCCCAGATCGCCCAGACCATCGTGGCGCTGGGCATCGAGTTCGGTGACATCGCGACCAAGGCGAGCCTGGCCGACGCCCTGCGCCATGTGCTGCGCAAGACGGATGCCAACGCCGGCCGGCGCGGCGCCGGACGCCGGGAGAGCTGAGCCCGTGGAACGCGTACCGGTCCTCAAGATCGGCGACATCCTGCTGGTGTCCATCCAGATCGACATGGAGGACCAGACCGCCCTGCAGCTGCAGGAGGATCTGGCCGACCGGATCGTGGCGACCGGCTGCCACGGCGTGATCATCGACATCAGCGCCCTGGACATCGTCGACTCCTTCGTCGGCCGCACGCTGGCCACCATCGCCTCGATCTCGCGGGTGCTGGACGCCGAGACGGTCGTCGTCGGCATGCGGCCCGCGGTGGCCATCACCCTCGTCGAGCTGGGTCTGTCGCTGCCGGGCATCCGCACCGCGCTGAACGTGGAACGCGGCATGGAGCTGCTCGCCCGCGAGCGCGACGCCGAGTTCGACGACGACGCCGACGAGGACGACGCCGACGAGGCCGTCGTAGCCGCATCGTGACGGCCGGGGACGACATCGTCGCGGAGACGCTGGCCATTCGCTCCGACCAGGATGTCGTCCGGGTCCGTCAGCTGGTCCGCACTCTCGCCGTCTCGGTCAAGCTCTCCCTGGTCGATCAGACCAAGCTGGTCACGGCGGCCAGCGAGCTGGCCCGCAACACCCTGGTCTACGGTGGCGGTGGCACCGTCGAGGCCGGCCGGGTCGACAACGGCCGCCGCAGCGGCATCCGGATCGTTTTCAGCGATCACGGGCCGGGCATAGCCGACCTGGATCTGGCCCTCACCGATGGCTACACCACCGGCGGTGGCCTGGGCCTGGGTCTGAGCGGGGCGCGCCGGCTGGTCGACGAGTTCGCCATCGACACCGCAGTCGGTCAAGGTACGACGATCAGCGTGATCAAGTGGTGCCGATGAGCGGAGGCGCGGTGGCGTCACTACCCGAGGGGCTCCTCGACGCGGGAGTCTGGTTCCGGGTGGAAGCCGCCGGTACGGCCGCAGCCGTCCGCCGGGCCGCCGAGCGGCTCGCCACCGAGCTGGGCATGCCTCCGCCCCGCATCGCCGATCTCGCCATCGTCGCCACCGAGACCGCCAGCAACCTCGTCAAGCACGCCGACGAGGGGACCCTGCTGGTGCGCGCGGTGCGCGTACCGGGGCGGGCCGGGGTCGAGATCCTGGCGCTGGACCGGGGTCCCGGCATGGCCGACATCACCCGCGCCATCGGCGACGGGCACTCCACCGCCGGCACGCTCGGCATCGGTCTCGGCGCCATCGTGCGCCAGTCGAGCTGGTCCGACCTGCACTCGGTGCCGGACCGGGGCACGGTCATGGCCCTGCAGGTGTGGTCCGGCGAGACCCCGCCGCAGGCCTGGGCGGCCGGGCTGACCCGCGCGCTGGCCGGCGAGCCGGTCAGCGGTGACGGTTTCGCCGTACGCGAGGCCGACGGCCGCCGGCAGGTGCTGGTCTGCGACGGGCTCGGGCACGGCCGGCTCGCCCACGCGGCCACCCAGGAAGCGGTCCGGGTCTTCGCCGACGCACCCGCCGTGCCACCGGCCGCGGTCGTGGAGGCGCTGCACCGCAAACTCAGCCACACCCGGGGCGCCGCGCTGGCCGTCGCGGAGCTCGACCCGGACGCCGGCCTGGTCCGCTATGCCGGCCTGGGTAACATCGCCGGCACGGTGCTCAACCCGGACGGCAGCCGGCGCGGCATGGTCTCGCTGCCCGGCATCGCCGGGCACCAGCGCCGGCAGATCCGCGAGTACGACTACCCGCTGCCCGCCGGCGGCATCGTGCTGATGCACTCCGACGGTGTGGTCGACCGCTGGAAGGCTACCGACTACCCGGGCCTGCTCTCGCACTCACCGCAGGTCATCGCGGCGACCGTGCTGCGCGACGCCGGCACCCGGCGCGACGACGCCGGCGTTCTCGTGGCGCGTGTGTCATGACCAGCCCTGATCCCCTGGTGCGCACGCGGCTCCGGGTGGAGCAGGATGTGTTCGTGGTCCGGCAGCTGGGCCGCGAGGTGGGCCGGCTGGTCGGACTGGAGGCCCAGGACCAGATCCGGCTGGCCACCGCCCTCAGCGAGGTGGGCCGGTTGCTGGTCGCCACGGGCCGCGAGACCGAGGTGGTGTTCGCGGCGAGCCCGGACGGGGTACCTGCACTGACGGTGAAGCTGGAACACGCCGCGCACGGGGACGCGGACCGGCTCGCCGCCCAGCTGGCCCAGGTCGGACGCCTGGTGGACTCGATGGAGGTAAGGGATGGGGAGATCGGAACGGTCGTGCGGATGTCTCGTCGACTCCCGCCGAACGCGCCGGTCCTGAGTCCCGACCGTATGGACGACATTCGTACCGAACTCGCCGGTCACGTGCCGGGAACGCCGTTCGACGAGCTGGCGGTGCAGAACCAGCAGCTCATCGCGACGCTGGACGAGGTGCGCGCGCAGCGCGACGACCTGGCCCGGCTGAACGCCGAACTGGAGGAGACCAACCGGGGCGTGATGGCGCTCTACCACCAGCTCTCCGACGAGCTGGAGGAGACCAACCGGGGCGTCGTCGCGCTCTACAACGAGCTGGACGAGAAGTCCGTGCAGTTGCGCGCGGCGAGCGAGGCCAAGAGCCGGTTCCTGGCCAACGTCAGCCACGAGCTGCGGGCGCCGGTGACCGCGATCATCGGCCTGGGCCGGCTGCTCAGCGACGACGCCTCCGACCCGCTCACCCCCGAGCAGGAACGCCAGGTGGAGCTCATCCGGGGCTCCGCCGCCGACCTGCTGTCGCTGGTCAACGACCTGCTGGACCTGGCCAAGGCGGAGGCCGGCCGGCTCGAGCCGAACTGGAGCGACGTGGACCTCAAGGCGGTCTTCGGTCAGCTCCGCGGCACCCTGCGCCCGCTGGCCACCCGGCCCGAGGTCGACTTCGTCGTGGAGGAGCCCGCCGTGGCCCGGCTGCGCTCCGACGAGGTGCTGCTCGCCCAGGTGCTGCGCAACCTGCTCACCAACGCGATCAAGTTCACCGCCGAGGGCTCGGTGCGGCTGGCCGCCACCCGGGTCGGCGACGAGGTCGAGTTCACCGTCGCCGACACCGGGTCCGGCATCCCGCCCGAGCTGCAGGAACGCATCTTCGAGGAGTTCTACCAGGTGCCCGGCAGCCACGCGCTGAGCGGCAAGGGCACCGGGCTGGGGCTGCCGTACGCCCGCCGGCTGGTCGGCATCCTCGGCGGCGCGCTGCGGGTGACCTCCGAGCCGGGGAAGGGCAGCACGTTCACGGTCTCCCTGCCGGTGCCGCCATGACCCCGGCGACCGTGCTCGTCGTCGACGACAGCGCCACCAAGCGCTACCTGCTGGTGAGCTGGCTGTCGCGGGCCGGGTTCTCGGTGGTCGAGGCCGAGACCGGCGGCGAGGCCCTGCACCGGCTCACCGAGGCGGACATCGACCTGGTCGTGCTCGACGTCAAGCTGCCCGACATGAACGGCTTCGAGGTCTGCGAGCGGATCAAGACCGATCCCGAGTACGGCGTCCTGCCGGTCATCCACGTGTCGGCGCACGCGGTCGACGTGGTGGACCGCACCCAGGGGCTGAACCGGGGCGCGGACGCGTACCTGGTCGAGCCGATCGAGCCGGACGAGCTCATCGCCACTGCCCAGGCCGTCCTGCGCTACTACCGGGCCCGGCAGCGCGCCGAGACGCTGGCCGCCCGGATGGTCCGGCTGGCCGAGACGACGCTGGCCATCAACTCGGCCTCGACGCTGCCCGGCCTGCTGCAGGCGGCGGCCGACGGGGCCCACGAGATCTTCGGCGGACCGGTCGTGGTCGTGGCCGAGACGTCCGACGGCGACGGTGTGGCCGCGGTGGCGAACGGCGCGCCCGCGACGGTGCAGCCGTGGTCGGTCGAGGACCATGAGATCGCCGTCGGGTCCACCCTGCGCACCGACGACACGGCCGCCTGGAGCGGCGCCGGCCCGTGGCCGGAGGGTGAGTCGGTCGCGGTGGCGGCGGCCCGGCTGCGCAACGACCGGATGCCGGTCTACGTGGCCGTCCCGTCGAGCACGCAGAGCCCGGGCTTCCCGGTGCTGCGCCAGCTCGCCCAGGCGGTGGCGGCCGCGGTGGAGGCGCAGCGCTCGTACGACGAGGAGCACCGGATCGCCGTCACCCTGCAACGCAGCCTGCTGCAGTCCCGGCTGCCCGACGTGCCCGGGCTGGAGCTGGCGGTCCGCTACGAGCCGGCCGGCGCGCAGACCGAGGTGGGCGGCGACTTCTACGAACTGACCATGCTGGACGGCCGGCTGCTGGTGGCGATCGGCGACGTGGCCGGGCACTCGCTGCACGCGGCGACGGTGATGGCCGAGGTGCGCCACGCCGTGCGCGCGTACGCGGTGGAGGGCCATCCGCCGGGCGCGGTGCTGGAGCTGGTCAACCGCTTCATGCGTACCGTGCTGCCGGCCGAGTCGGCGACGCTGTGCCTGCTCACCCTCGAGCCGGACACCGGCCGGATCCGCCTGGCCAGCGCCGGCCACCTGCCCCCGCTGCTGCACGTGGCCGGCGAAGCCCACTTCCTGGCGCCACGCGGCCCGCTGCTGGGCATCAACGCGCCCCGGCCGCCCGACCTGGAGTTCGTCCTGTCACCCGGCGGCACGCTGGTGCTCTACACCGACGGCCTGATCGAGCGCCGGGACGCGGACATCGACGTGGGGCTGAACGCCCTGGCCGCCTGCGCCACCCGGGTGGAGCCGAGCCTGGACGCCTTCTGCCAGCGGCTCCTGGTGAGCCTGGCCGGGGCGGGAGAACAGGCCGACGACATCGCGGTCGTCGCGCTGCGCCGTACCGCCGCATCCTGACGCGGCGCGAGCCCGGCCGACGCGGCCGGGCCCACGCACCCGGTCAGGCCAGACCCAGGGTGTCCAAGGTCCAGGCGTTCACGAACGCCTCTTCCTTCCACGCGTCGTAGCGGCCGCTGGGACCGGCGTGCCCGGCGCCCATCTCGGTCTTCAACAGGTACGCGCCGTCGGGCGCGACCGAGCGCAGCCGCGCGATCCACTTGGCCGGCTCGTGATAGAGCACCCGGGTGTCGTTCAGGCTGGTCACGGCCAGGATCTTCGGGTACGCCAGCTTCCCGACGTTCTCGTACGGGCTGTAGGACTTCATGTAGGCGTACACGTCGGCGTCCTCGAGCGGGTTGCCCCACTCCTCCCACTCCGTCACCGTCAGCGGCAGCGACGGGTCCAGGATGGACGTCAGCGGGTCCACGAAGGGCACCTGCGCGACGATGCCCGCGAAGGCCTCCGGCGCGATGTTGGCCACCGCGCCCATCAGCAGGCCACCCGCCGAGCCGCCGCGCGCCACGAGCCGCTCCGGCGTGGTCCACGACGACGCCACGAGCGCCCGCGCGCACGCCACGAAGTCGGTGAACGTGTTCTTCTTGGCGAGCATCTTGCCCTCTTCGTACCAGCGCCGGCCCATCTCACCGCCGCCGCGGATGTGCGCGATGGCGTAGACGACGCCGCGGTCCAGCAGCGACAGGCGGGGGATGGAGAAGTACGGGTCCATGCTCAGCTCGTACGAGCCGTAGCCGTACAGCAGCAGCGGCGCGGTGCCGTTGCGCGGCGTGCCCTTGCGGGCGACGACGGAGATCGGCACCTTGGTGCCGTCGTCGGCGACCGCCCACTCGCGGAACTGCTCGTAGTCCGCTGGGTCGTAGCCGCCCAGCACCGGCTTCTGCTTGCGCAGCACCATCGCCCGGGTGATCAGGTCGACGTCGTAGACCGATTCCGGCGTGACCATCGAGGTGTAGCTGATCCGCACGATGTTCGTGTCGTACTCAGGGTTACCCGCGAGCCCGACGCTGTAGATCGGCTCCGGGAACTCCATGTCGTAGCTGTCCGTGCTGCCGTCGGCGAGCACGCGCAGGCCGGTGAGCCCGTCCCGGCGCTGCGAGACGACCAGGTGCCGCTGGAACGCGTCGACGGACTCCAGCCGGGTGCCGGGCTGGTGCGCGATCAGCTCGACCCAGTCGCCCGGGTTGTCCACCGAGGTGTACGCCAGCGCGAAGTCCTCGGCGTTCTCGTTGTGCAGGATCAGGAAACGGTGTCCGTGGTGCTCGACGGAATACTCGACGCCCTGGACCCGCTCGCGGATGACGGCGGGCTCGGCGGTCGGGCGGGCGGCGTCGATGACGCGTACCTCGCTGGTGACCTTGCTGTTGGCGTCGATGACGATGAACTTCTCGCTGCGGGTGAGCTCCACGCCGACCCAGAAGCGCTCGTCGGCCTCCTCGAAGACGACCACGTCCTCCGCGGCGGCCTGCCCGACGATGTGCCGCCACACCTTGTTGGGCCGCCAGGCGTCGTCGACGGTGATGTAGAAGAGCGTGGACCCGTCGGCCGACCAGGCGGTGCCGTAGAAGGTGTCGGGCACTTCGTCGCCGAGCACCTCGCCGGTCTGCAGATCCTTGACCTTGAGCAGGAAACGCTCGTCGCCGTCGAAGTCGACGGAGTAGGCGAGGCGGTCACCGGACGGGCTGACGTCGAAGGTGCCGAGCGCGAAGAACTGCTTGCCCTCGGCGAGCTCGTTGCCGTCGAGCAGCACCTCCTCGCCCGGCAGTGGGGCGCCGTCACCGGTGGCGGGCGGGTCGACGGCATCTGGAGCGGCGGCGACGCGGCAGTGGATGCCGTACTGCTTGCCCTCGACCGTGCGGGTGTAATACCAGTAGCCGCCCTTGCGGCTCGGCACCGACAGATCCGTCTCCTGGGTGCGGCCCTTGATCTCGTTGAAGATCGTGTCCTGCAGGTCGGTGAGGTGTGCCGTGGCCGCCTTGGTCCAGGCGTTCTCCGCCTCGAGATAGGCGATCGTGTCCGGGTTGTCCTTCTGGGCGAGCCACGAGAACTCATCCGTGACAGTGTCGCCGTGGAAGGTGCGCTCGGCGGGCACCTGACGGACCGCGGGCGGGGTCGTGGGCATGTCGGTGGTCACGCTGAACCACGTTACCGGGAGGGCAGTGCCCGGGGCGGTCACACGCACGTCTCCCCTCGCCATTCGAACATGTGTACGATATGCCAGAGTGGACGATCTTCGAGCTGTGCGATCTTCGGGGAGGGCTGATGGTGACCGCGCTTCCCGGGCGTGAGCCGCTGCTGCGCGCGCTGATCGACATATGTGGTCCCGACTTCGCCCGCGAGGCGGCCGCGCCGGACATGGTGGCCGGCCACCTGGCCAGCTTCGTCGCGGCGCCGGCCACGACCCGCGCGGTGATGGACACGATGCGCCTCGCCGCCGAGCGCGGCCTGGCCGTGGTGCCCCGGGGCAGCGGTTCCAAAATCGACTGGGGTGCGCCGCCGCAGGGCATCGACCTGCTGCTGGACACCCGCCGCCTGGACGGCATCTGGGACCACGACGTCGAGGCGATGACGGCCCGGATCGGCACGGGCACGCCGGTGCGGGCGGTCCAGGCCGCGCTGGCGCTGCGCGGCCAGCGCCTGGCGGTGGACCCGCCGTCGGCGGAGGCGACGATCGGCGGCATGCTCGCGGTGAACGAGTCGGGCCCGCTGCGCCACCGGTACGGCAGCCCGGCGGCCCAGGTCGACCGGATCAGTTACGTGGACATCGAAGGGATGCCGGCGGAATCGGACGGCGAGCACGGCCGGCCCGGCATCGCCGAGGTGGCCGGCGTGATCGTGTCGGCCGCCGTCCGCCTGCAGCCACTGCCGGCGGCCCGCCGCTGGGTGAACGTGCCGGTCGCGACGCCGCTGCAGGTCCACGACGTGGTCGAGGCGACGCTGGCGCAACGCCTGTCACCGAGCGCGATCGAGGTCGACCTGCCGGTCCCGGCCGGCAGCCGCACAGCGATGCAGTCGTCGGGGGCGCTGGCGGTGCTGCTGGAGGGGGACGCGGCCGAGGCGAGCGAGCGCGCGCGGCGGCTGGCCACGGTGCTGGGGAGTGCGGCTGTGGTGACCCCGACCGCGCCGAGGTGGTGGGGCAGATATCCGTTCGGGCGTGAGGATGTGGCGCTGCGGATTGCTGTGCCGATCTCGGACCTGCACGCGGCGGTTTATGCGCTGCGGGACGTGGCGGGGATGGCGGTGCCGGTGCGGGGGTCGGCCGGGATGGGGACTGTGCACGCGGTGCTGCCGGGGAGTCTGCCGCCGGAGCGGGTCGAGGGGATCCTGGACGCGGTGCGGGGGGTGCTGCTGGCTCGTGGGGGGCGGTGCGTGGTGGTCGCGGCCCCACCACCGATCAGCACGACGGTGGCCATGGCCGGCCGGCGCGACCTCTTCTGACGGCTCGCCGGTCGGGCAGTTCCGGCGCGGCGGCTGAGGTGGCGGGCTCGCCGGCGGTGGTAGCGGCGGGAGGTGTCCGATGGCGCGGTCTCGGCGGGTTCGTTGGCCCATCGGGCCGGTCGCTCGGGTGTGGAGTCGGCCAGCTCCGGATCGGGGCCGGCCTGGCCGGTCTCCACGCCCAGGCGAGTTGCGCTGTGCCGGCGAGGCCGGCATTGGCTTGCGCGGGCCGGTCTTCGCCGGCTGGGCGGTCGATCCTCGCCTGGCCGGGTCGGCCGTCGGCGACCGTGCCGGCGCGGCGGCCGCTGACCTGATGGTCCTCGACCGGCCGTTGGGTGCCCCGCGCGGGTCAGCGGTAGGCGGGTTCGCGGGCCAGAGCGTCCGCGGCCAGGTGGCGGCCCAGCTTGGCCAGCGAGCCCACCGCATAGGTCAGGTAGGCGAACTGGCCCATCTGAGCGACGTGGGTCAGCGCCAGCTGCTGCGAGGTCAGCCGGCGGGGCAGCAGCGGTGTGCCCGCGCCCAGCATCGCCGGGGCCATGGCCAGGATGATCTCGTCGAGCAGGCCCGCGTCCGCGAACTCGCTGACCAGGTCACCGCCGCCGGCCAGCCAGACGTTGCGGCCCTGGGCGGCGACCATCATGGCTTCGTGCACCCGTTGCACGTCGCCGCTGACCATGAAGACGTTGGCGTCCGGCACCGGCGGGAGCTCGCGGTGGGTGAAGACCCAGCACGGTACGTCGCCGTACATCTCGTGCCAGTTCTCCGGCTCCTCGAGCACGTTGTCGTTCTTCAGCACCCATTCGTAGGTGGCGGCGCCCATCGCGAAGGCGCCCACGCCGGAGAAGAACGCGCCGAACGGGTTGTCCGTGCCCTCGTCGACCTCGAACAGCCAGTCGAGCGAATTGTCCAGATCGGCGGTGAAGCCGTCGATGCTGGTCGCGGTGTAGTACTGCGTCTTTGCCACCCCATCACGATGCCACGGCGTAGCCGACAAAAGGGCTGATTCCGGCGTAGCGGGTCAAGCCGGCGGACCCACCCGATACGTCAGGTACGCGAACTGCCCCACCTGCCGCATCCCGGTCAGCGCAAGCCGCGCAGAAGTCAGCTTCCGCGGCAGCAGAGGCGCACCGGCCCCCAGCGTCACCGGAGCCACCCCGAGAATGATCTCGTCCAGCAGCCCGGCGTCCGCGAAGGCACCTGCCAGCTCACCGCCGCCGACGACCCAGATGTTCTTGCCCTGAGCCGCCTCGCTCATCGCCGCATGCACCGGCCGGACGTCGCCCTGCACGAACCGCAGATCAGCGCCCGGAATCGGCGGCAGCGACCGGTGGCTGAACACCCAAGCCGGGGTGTCGCCGTAGTACTCCGCCCACTTCAGCGGCTTGTCCTGCAGGGCATCGTGCTCCAGCACCCACTCGTAGGTGGTGGCGCCCATCGCGAAGGCGCCCACGTCAGCGAAGAAAGACGCGAACGGGGCGTTGCCCGCCTCTTCCTCGCTGCCCTCGCCGACCTCGAACAGCCAGTCGAGCGAATTGTCGGCATCGGCGATGAATCCGTCGATGCTGGTCGCGGTATAGAACTGTGTCTTCGGCACGGCATCCAGCTTGCCCCAGCGGTACGACAAAAAGTGCGCTAGACCGCCACCGCCGCCACCCGCGGTTCTCGCGCGTCGACCTCCGCCACGGCACGGTAGATCGTCAGCTGGGCCGCCGCCACCAGGTCCCAGTCGAGATGGCGCACCGACGCCGGGCCTGCCGCGCCGAGCCGGCGGCAGCGGGCCGGATCGTTGGCCAGCGCGATGAGCGCGGAGGTCAGCGCTGGCACGTCCTCGGCCGGTACGGGCACCCCGACCCCCTCGTGCACGAGCGCCCGCAGGCACGGGATGTCGAACGCCACCACCGGTGTCCCCACCGCCAGCGCTTCCGCCGCGACCATGCCGAAGGTCTCGTAGCGGCTCGGCATGCAGACGAACTGCGCCCGGGCCAGCAGGTCGAACCGCTGGGCCCCGTCTATCCGGCCCAGCCAGTGGACCCGGTCCTCGATGCCGAGCGCCCGCACCCGGGCCAGCAGCTCTTCGGCGTCCGGTCCGTCGCCGGCCAGGTGCAGGTCGGCCCGGATGTACGGCGCCGCCGCGGCGTACGCGTCCAGCAGCAGGTCCATGCCCTTCTGCGCGATCTCGAGCCGGCCCAGGAACAGGATGTGGTCCCCTCGGCCGAATGCCGCTGTGCCCTGCCACGCGGCCGGTTCGAGACCGTTGGGCAGCGCGTGCACCTCGGCGTACGGGTTGCGCCCGCGCAGTTCCGCCGCCAGGTCCTCGCTCACCGCGATCAGTTTGTCGTGTGCGCCCACCCCCAGCCGTTCGACCAGGTGGAACGGGAGGTGGTACTGCCGGGCCTTGTCCTGCGCGAACAGCCACTGCACGACGCCCACCACCGGCGTACGGGTCAGGTAGGGCACTGCGATGCTGGAGAACGGCGCCGCGAAGTCCTCGACGATCAGGTCGGGCCGCCAGCGGCGTTCCAGGCGCCACAGTCCGGTGAGGACCGCGCCGAAGTAGGCAAGCAGGGACGGGAAGTGTCCCGGGAGAGCCGGCCAGCCGCAGGGCACGTACCGCACGCCGTCCTGGACACGTTCGGTGAAGCCCGGGTAGCGGCTGCACGCGACGACCACTTCGACGCCCTCGGCGGCCAGGCGGCGGTTCACTTCGTGGGTGCGCACCGAGCCGCCGCCCGCGCCGGGGCGGGCCGGGTCCTCGAAGCCCAGGTGCAGCACCCGCATCGGGCCTGCCGGCCGGGGTCGTGGCTTGACCAGCAGCAGGGTGGCGACGCCGAGGGTCGCGGCGGCGAGCAGCCAGGCGACGAGGTGATCGGTCAGTTGGCCGAGCAGCAGCCAGGCGAGGGCGCCGGACAACACTGGGCCGATGACGGTCGCGGGCGCCCGTACCGAGCGTCCCTGGCGGTCGACCAGAGCGAGCAGACCGGCTGCCGCGCCCAGGGTCGCCGCCGCGGACGCCCAGGCCAGCTGGGCGGGGTCCGCCGCGACGAAGGGGTAACCGCAGCCGCTCGCGAGCAGTGCGGTGACCAGTACGCCGGCGGCTGCGCGGAGCTGGTCGCGGGCCTGGAGATAAGCGATCAGCAGCGTGGCCAGTGCGCCGCCGAAGCCGGCAAGGGCCAGCGGCGGGAGCAGGGACAGTGACGCCAGGTACTCGGTCGGCAGCACGACCTCGACCAGTTCGGCCGGGACCGTGGCCACGCCGGCGGTGATCAGAGCGCTGAGCAGCAGGAAAGTGCGCAGGGTGGCGCGGAAGGCGCGGTTGGCGCCGCGATCGCCGTGAGTGCCGACCATGCGGGGGAAGACGGCGGTGGCCAGGGCGGTGGCCAGGAACAGCGGGATGCGGGCGAGTACGAGCAGCGCCTGGTAGCCGGCGAGGCCGTCACCGCCGCGCTGCAGCGCGGCGCCGATGATGACGTCGAGGGTGAGCAGCAGGGACAGGGCGGCCTGACCGGCCGCGAGCCCGGCGGCGTGCCGGGCCAGCGCGCGGGTCCCGCCGGCTACCGCACCGGTACGCGGGTCCGGAGCCTTCGACGTGGTGGCTCGCCGGCCGGGGCGGAGTTCCCGGGTCTTCAGGCCGGCCACCTGCGTGTCCCGGGTCCGCCAGTCCGTCACCCGGGCAGGCGCCGGCGGCGAAACGGGCGGCGGCGCCCACAGGTCGCGGCCGAGCGTCAGCAGGCTCCACAACGCCGCCGTGCCCGCGCCGACCGCGAAGGCGCCGATCACCCCGGCGCTGCCCCAGCCGATCAGGGCGGCCAGCACCGCCAGGGCGATGCGGATGGCCACCTCGAGGATGCGGACCCCGGCCAGCGTGGCGAAGTTCCGCTCCCCTTGCAGCACACCGGCACCGACCGCGCAGAGCAGGATGAACACGGTCGCCGCCGCCTCGCCGGCGAGCAGCGTGGGGCCGGCATAGGACGCGGACGCGACCAGCACCACCAGGGAGCAGACCACGCCCAGGGCCAGGCTGGCACCGAGACCGAAGCGGATCGCCCGCCGCCGCCGCGCATCACCCCGCCGGCTCAGCGCCGCTTCCCGGGCCATGACCCACGGCACCGCCGCGCCGGCGATCGTGCCCACCGTCAGCAGCAAAGTGGACACTGCCGCAAAGCGGGAGAACTCGCCCGGCGACAACAGGTGCACGAGGACCAGCGACAGCCCGTAGTTCGCCACGCCGGTGAACGTGGTGGCCGCGAGCATCAGGCCCGCGCCGCGTGGTGCGCTCATGCGGCTGCCCCGTCCGCCGCCACGAGCTTGCGCACGTCGTAGACCCGCAGGTCGCCCATGGTCCGGCCGTGGGCCGCGAAGACCACGGGGGCCTGGCGGTCCAGGACCGCGACGAAGTCGGGCCGGGCCAGGCCGTAGCCGCGTTCCGCCAGCGCGGTCGACACCACCACGTAGTCGACGCCGTTGCCGACCAGGGCCGGCACCGTGGACCACTGGCCGAGGCGTACGCCGGTCAGCACGAACTGCGCGACGTCCTCGGTGGCCGAGACGGTGCTGTCGGCCGGCAGACCGGTCGCCGCCCAGGAGAGCAGCTTGCGGTACGTGTCGTCGGGCCGCGTACGCGTGTCGGCCCAGATCGCGCCGTCCCCGGCCAGCACCGCCAGAACCGCCGCGACCGCCACGCCGGTGCCGAGCCGCCGCACAGCCGGGAAGCGCCGCGGGGCCCGCAACGCCATCTCCAGCCCGGCCGCGATGATGACCACGCTGGTCACCATCACCGGGTAGAACATCTGCTCCTCGAGCGTGCCGAAGGCGACCGCGTAGCCGATGAAGGCGAACGCCCCGACGCCCAGCGCCGTGACCACCGACGGGCTGCCGCCGGCCAGCAGGAACCGCCACGGTCGGCGGCGGCGGGTGACGACCAGCGCGGCGGTCACCAGCGCGCCGATCACGATCAGGCCGTACGAGGCGCCGAACGTGGCCAGGTTGGCGGCCAGCCGGGCGGTGAACGACTCGGCCCCGGCCTGGTTGAAGCCCGTCGACTGCTCGACCCCGGACACCCGGGCCAGGCCGCTGACCTTCTCCGACCACCACTCGGGCAGCATGCCGAGCGCCGCCATCGAGGCCACGTACGCGAAGTAGCCGGCGATCACCGTGCCGAGCGCGGTCAGGCGTTGCCGCCGCTGGCCGCGTTCGGTGGTGAAGCACAGCAGCACGAGCGGTACGGCGGTGACGAACGCGTACCACTCCTTGGTCAGGATCGAGGCGCACAGCAGGCCGCCGCTGAGCAGTCCCCACCACACCGGCCGGCGGGTACGGAACGTCAGCACGACCATGCCCAGCACCGCCGCCGCCATCGCCGGTGCTTCGAGCATCACCCGGCTGTCGAAGCGCAGCAGGAACGGGTCGACCGCCAGCAGCAGTCCCGCCGCGACCGCGATCGGCAGGCGTACGACGCGCAGGAGCAGCAGGGTCGTGCCGGCGCAGACCACGGCACCGGCGACGGCTACGACGGGCCGGGCGTGCAGCACCAGCTCGGCGGTGCCCGTGGGTGTCGGGAAGAAGTCGAAGATGCCGGCCAGCACCAGGAAGAAGCCGGGCGGGTGCAGGTGGAAGGGCCCGCCGTTGAGGGTCAGGCCGGTGCCGGCGGCGAGGTTGCGGGCCACCCCGGTGTACGAGATCTCGTCGACGAAGATGTCGTAGGCCCGGCCGATCGCGATCAGCCGTACGGCCAGGGCCAGCGCGAGGACCGCGAGAGGCGCCACGAACAGGCGGGCGAGCCGGGTCGCGCGGCCACGCCGGACCGGGACCTGGGCCAGGCCCGTCGCCCGGTCGGTGCCGATGGTCCCGGTCGGCGGGTGGCTCTGCCAGCCGAGCAGATCCCGGTGCCGGGCCAGCCGTACGCGTACGCCCGGATCCGTGACGTCGACGCCCAGCCGGGTGAGCACCCGCCGCCCGTCGTGCTCGTCCGCACCGGTGAGCAGCAGCATGGCCCGCCCGCCGTCGATGTCGATCAGGTCGGTGGCCCGCAGCATCGTGAGGTCGGCCCGGTTGAGCTGGGCCGGCGGCATGGTGACCAGGGTGGCGCCGTCCGAGCTGGTCCGGCGGTCGCCGCCGGCGGTGGCCAGGCGCTGGCGTTCGGCGGTGAGCACGGCGGACAGGTGGCCGGCGGTTGCCGCCCAGGTGAACCGGCCCGCCCAGGCGCGGCAGCGCTGCGACCAGGCCGCCGCCTCGACCGGGTCGGCGAGCGTGCGCAGCGCCACGAGCAGCGCCGTCCCGAGCGCCTGCGGCATGTCGTCCGCGGCCTCGACGAGCCAGCCGGTTTCCTCGGGCCGGATGGTGTCGCGCAGCCCAGGTACGGAGAAGGCCACCGCCGGCACTCCCGCCGCCGCGGATTCCATGACGGACAGGCCCCAGCCCTCGCCCATGGACGCGCTAGCGGTCAGCCAGGCGGAGTCGACCAGGGCGTCCCGGGTCGCGTCGTCGACCCGGCCGTGGAACCGGACGTGCCGGTCGAGCCCCAGCTCACGGGACAGCTGCTCGAGCCCGGTGCGGGCCTCGCCGTCGCCGACGAGGTGCAGCTCCACCCCGGGCAGATCCCGGGCGACCACCCGTACGGCGTGCAGCAGCACGTCGAAGCGCTTCTGGGTGACCAGCCGGCCGACGCAGACGATCCGCGGCACCGGGGCCGGGCGCCGCCGGCGCGGTGGGGGCATCTCCTGGCCGCAGGGCGCCAGGTGCACCGGGCCGCGCAGGGAGAGCCGGCGCCTGATCTCGGCGCGCGACGACGGTGAGACGGCGCAGAGTGCCCGGTTGCCGTAGACCCAGGTGCTGACCTGGTTCTCCAGGAACTGGCCGAGGCGCGCGGCCGGCTTCGGGAAATGCACCTCGAACTGGTCCTGGTGCACGTGGTGGATGACCAGGGCGACCGGCGTCCGGCGGCGCAGGGCGAGCGGCGTGAAGAACGGGATGCCGTTCTGCGAGTCGATGACGCCGTCGATCGAGCGCCGGTGCAGCAATAGCCACAGCAGCACGTACAGGTAGACGGTGTAGGTGCCGCCGCCGCGCACGACCCGGCCGTACGCCGTCGTCTCGGATTTGTTCTGGCCTTTTGCCCGCGCGGTCAGATAGGTGACGCGGACGCCGTCGGCGTGCAGTTCCGCGGCGACCCGCTCGCAGTAGAGTTCGGCGCCGCCGCCCTGCGGGTGGGCGCTGTCGCGCCAATTGCAGATGACGATGTGCCGATCACGCCAGGCATGGCGGGAATAGCGACCGCTCACGCGGCGACCCGCAGCGCGTGCCGCCGCACCCGGCCCGCGGTGGGCACCTCGCGGTGCAGCCGCCACAGCTCCCCGGCGACCTTGCGGCCGTCGGCGACCAGCCGGAACGTGGAGCCTTCCTGGTCGCGCCAGGCGACCGGGATCTCCACGACGGAAAGGCCCAGCGTCCGCGCCCGCGAGACGACCTCCAGATCGAAAGCGAAGCCGGAGAGCTTCACCTGGGAGAAGACGGCCCGCGCGGCCTGCGCGTCGAAGAATTTGAAGCCGCACTGGGTGTCGGCGACCGGCCCGGAGTATCGCCGGGCCAGCATCCGGAAGCCCGCGCCGCCCACGCGTCGCACGAGCGGCTGCCGTAACTGCAGCTCAGCGCCCTCGCAGCGGCGCGAACCGATCACCACCTGGCGGCCGGCGCGGAGCTGGTCGAGCGCGTCGTCGATGGCCTCGGCCGGCGTGGCCAGGTCGGCGTCGCAGAAACCGACCCAGCGGGCGGTGCTGGTCAGCATGCCCCGGGCCACGGCTGCGCCTTTGCCGCGGCGCGAGCAACCCGTGACGGTCACGGGGACGCCGGCAGCTGCGGCCCGGTCGACACATTCGGCGGTACGGTCGGAGCTGCCGTTGTCGATGACCCGCAGGGAGCCGTTGATCCGGCGCCTCCGCAGGTGGCCGGCGAGCGCCATGACGGTGTGGCTCAGCCGCCGTTCCTCGTTGTACGCCGGGATCAGGATCTCCAGTTCGGGCGCCGGGACGGGCACCGGGAACCGGCCGCGATAGACCACGTCGGAAAATGCCGACATGCGTATCCACCCCTTGTCATTCGTTGATCGAGGCGTTTCGCGGGTCATCCTTTCAGTGGGGCCGGACCCCCCATGTCCTCCTTTTGGTCAAGGGATCGAGACATGTCGAGGTGTGGTATCCGCCCTTCAGGGTGGCTCCCGATCTTTCGTATCCGAAGCGTCGACGTCCAGGTGTCTGACGTTTTCGGCAATCGTCTTCCTACCTCGCAAAACCGACACAATGATTCGGGCATTTACCTTCGGAACGGCAAATGACGATTGTGTTACGGGGAGGTTTTCGACGGCCTTGATGTGACGCATGACTCCGCAGGCAATTGACGCCGAGTGATGGCCGGCCCGATTAGACGGCGTCGTTGCGCAGGACGAGGATCGCGATGTCGTCCCGGGGCTCCTCGACCGAGAAGTTGATCGTCGTCGAGCGCAGCCGCGCCGCCATCACATCCGCCGGGTAGCCCGCCAGTGGCGTCGCCGCGTCCCGCAGGCGCGACGTGCCGAACAGCTCCCGGCCGCGCCGGCGTTCCGTCACGCCGTCGGTGTAGAAGATCAGCGAGTCGCCGGGGTGCAGGGTCACGTCCACGTCCGGGGAGGTGATCGTCTCCAGCAGGCCGAGCGCCGTGCCGCCCTCGCCCACGAAGGATGTCTTGCCGTCCGCGCGGACCAGGACCGACCGGTCGTGGCCGGCCAGGTGCAGGCAGACCTCCAGGTCCGTGCCCGCGCGCTTCACCGTGGCCATGGCCAGCGTGCAGTAGCGTCCGCCGCCGCGCTGGACCAGGGTGCGGTTGACCCGGCAGAGGATCTCCGTCATCGGCTTGCCGTCGTCCACCAGGATCCGGATCACGTCGCGGACCAGGCCGGTCACCGTCGCGGCCTGGACGCCCTTGCCGGACACGTCGCCCACCACGACCACCCAGCGGTCGTCGCCGGCCGGGACGACGTCGTAGAAGTCGCCGCCCACCTCCGAGCCCGTGGGCACGTACTCGGCGGCGAAGCCGATGCCGGTGACGTGCGGCAGTGCCGGGGGCAGCAGCGAGGCCTGCAGGGTCCGGGCGACCTTGCGGCGTTCGTCGTGGATGCGGGCGTTGTCGATGGCCAGCGCCGCGCGGCGGGCCACGTCCTCCAGCACCGCCACCTCGTCGCCGTCGTGCCGGTGCCGCTGGTGGCGGCCCACCGCGAGGGTGCCCAGCCGCTGCCCGCGGGCGACCAGCGGCACCGCGAAGCCCTCCGGCGGGGTGCCGAACATGACCTGCTGGCCGAGCCGGGACGCTTCCTCGAGCCGGGCCAGGATCGAGTCCGGTCCGGTCTCGGCGAGCGTCGCGTGCAGCTGCGGCACGGCGGCCTCGTCGGCGTGGGTGGCCGCGGCGAGCTGCAGCCGGCCCCACGCGTCCGTGGTGTGCACCGCGCACCACTGGCCGAGCCGGGGCACCACCAACTGCGGGATCAGCGCCATCGTCAGGTTGACGTCCAGTGACTGGGCCAGCAGCTCGCTGGCCTCGGCCAGGAACGTCAGCCAGGTCTGCCGGCGCAGGTCGGCCCGGCGCAGCCGGTCGTTCTCCAGGTGCAGCGAGAATCGCTCGGCGACGATCGTGGCCAGCGGCTGGGCGTATCCGGCCGGGGACGCGTCCAGCTCCAGCTCACCCGAGTACGGCCGCTGCACGGTGAGCGGCACCCGGATGGTCTCGGCGTCGTCCCGGGGAGCGCGGCCGTGCCGGGCCAGCAGCTGGCGTCCACCGCCGTCGCCGCGGTCGAGCCGGACCACCCCGCCGGTGGCCCCGGTGAGCCGGGCGAGGCGGGAGAGCAGTTCGGTGCCGAACTCGGCCAGGCTCTCGTCGGTGAGCCGTTCGGGGCTCATCTGCAGCAGCGTGGTCAGTTCGCCGACGGACGGGGCGACCTCGTCGTCGGCGGTGGCCACGGGGATGCCGTCACGCGCCGGGCCCTTGCTCTCCAGGCGGAACCAGACGCCCTTGCCGACGCCCTCGTGCACGGTGCCCCAGCGGCTGGCGAAGTGGTCCACGAGCAGCAGCCCGCGACCACGCTCGGCGACCTCGCCGATGTCCGACTGCTCGTTGCGGGGGCCGACCGCGAGCTGCTCGACCGGCCCGGGGGCGAAGTCGGTCACCGTGACGGTGAGCCCGGCCGGGTCGGCGTCGACCTCGATGTCCACTTCCGTGCCGGCGTGCACCACCGCGTTCGTGGACAGCTCGGTGGTGAGCAGCAGGGCCTCGTTGACCAGGGAGTCCAGCCCGGCCTCCTCGAGCACCGAGCGGACCAGAGCGCGCGCCGCCGCGGGCGTACGCCGGTCGTTGGGCAGCCGGACCCGGCGCACGAGAGCTGCCGCGATACGTCCCGCCTCTACCGACACGCCTGCATCCTCTCCCGCCGACCGGCTTCACACAAAGCTGCACCTCGCGCCGGACTGTCCCGGCGAGGGATGATGGAGCGCCCCAGCCGTTGGACAGCGAATGAGGACAGCATGACTGCGACCCACCAGGTCAATGTCGGCGTGCCCGACGAGACTGCCGTGCTCGTCGAGCTCGCGGAAGCCCTACGCCGAGTGAGCCGTGGCGATTTCAAGGTTCGCCTGCCCCGGCGCAGCGGTGTCGCCGGTGAGGCCGCGGATGCCTTCAACGAGGTCGTGGCGCTGCAGGAACGGCAGAATCGCGAGGTGCGCCGGATCAGCCGGATCGTCGGCCGGGACGGCCGGCTGACCGAGCGGCTGGACGAGGAGGGCCTCGACGGCGCCTGGGCCGACAGCGCCCGCTCGGTCAACTCGCTGATCGACGACCTGGGGCGGCCCACCACGGAGATCTCCCGGGTCATCGTGGCCGTCGCGGACGGTGACCTGTCGCAGCACATGGCACTCGAGATGGACGGGCGACCCCTTCGGGGTGAATTCCTGCGCATCGGCCGGGTGGTCAACACGATGGTGGACCAGCTGTCCTCGTTCGCCGACGAGGTGACCCGGGTGGCCCGCGAGGTCGGCACGGAGGGCGAGCTCGGCGGCCAGGCCGACGTCCGCGGCGTGGCCGGCACCTGGAAGGACCTGACCGACTCGGTCAACACGATGGCGTCGAACCTGACCCACCAGGTGCGCTCGATCTCGCAGGTGGCGACGGCCATGGCCCGCGGCGACCTGTCGCAGAAGATCACCGTGACGGCCCGCGGTGAGGTGGCCGAGCTGGCCGACACCATGAACGGCGTGACCGACACCCTGCGGCTCTTCGCCGAGCAGGTCACCCGGGTGGCCCGCGAGGTGGGCACCGAGGGCAAGCTGGGCGGCCAGGCCGACGTACCCAATGTCGCCGGCACCTGGAAGGACCTCACCGACTCGGTGAACTCGATGGCGTCGAACCTGACCAGCCAGGTCCGCAACATCGCCCAGGTCTCCACCGCGGTCGCCAAGGGCGACCTGTCGCAGAAGATCACGGTGGCCGCGCAGGGCGAGATCCTCGAGCTCAAGGACACCGTCAACACGATGGTGGACCAGCTCTCGTCGTTCGCCGACGAGGTGACCCGGGTGGCCCGCGAGGTCGGCACCGAGGGCCGGCTGGGCGGTCAGGCCCAGGTCCGCGGCGTCTCCGGTACGTGGCGCGACCTCACCGAGAACGTCAACCAGCTCGCCGCCAACCTGACCGACCAGGTCCGCAACATCTCCCAGGTCTCGACGGCGGTGGCCAAGGGCGACCTGTCGCAGAAGATCACGGTCGACGCCCGCGGTGAGATCGCGGAGCTGAAGAACACCATGAACACGATGGTCGACCAGCTCTCATCGTTCGCCGACGAGGTGACCCGGGTGGCCCGCGAGGTGGGTTCCGAGGGCAAGCTGGGCGGCCAGGCCGAGGTCAAGGGCGTTTCCGGTACGTGGCGCGACCTGACCGACAACGTGAACTACATGGCTTCCAACCTGACCAGCCAGGTCCGCAACATCGCCTCGGTCACGACCGCGGTGGCCAAGGGTGACCTGTCGCAGAAGATCACGGTCGACGCCCGCGGGGAGATCCTGGAGCTGAAGTCGACGGTCAACACGATGGTGGACCAGCTGTCGTCGTTCGCCGACGAGGTGACCCGCGTGGCCCGTGAGGTGGGCTCCGAGGGCAAGCTCGGTGGCCAGGCGCAGGTGCGCGGGGTGGCCGGCACGTGGCGTGACCTGACCGACAACGTGAACTCGATGGCGTCCAACCTGACCGCCCAGGTCCGCAACATCGCCCAGGTCTCCACCGCCGTCGCCCGCGGTGACCTGTCGCAGAAGATCACGGTCGACGCCCAGGGCGAGATCCTGGAGCTGAAGTCGACGGTCAACACGATGGTGGACCAGCTGTCGTCGTTCGCCGACGAGGTGACCCGAGTCGCGCGTGAGGTGGGCTCCGAGGGCAAGCTGGGCGGCCAGGCCCAGGTGCGCGGCGTCGCCGGCACCTGGCGCGATCTGACCGACAACGTGAACTACATGGCGTCCAACCTGACCGCCCAGGTCCGCAACATCGCCTCGGTCACCACCGCCGTGGCCAAGGGCGACCTGTCGCAGAAGATCACGGTCGACGCGCGCGGTGAGATCCTCGAGCTCAAGGACACCGTCAACACGATGGTCGACCAGCTCTCCTCGTTCGCCAACGAGGTCACCCGGGTCGGCCGCGAGGTCGGCATCGAGGGCAAGCTCGGCGGTCAGGCCGAGGTCAAGGGCGTTTCCGGTACGTGGCGCGACCTCACCGACAACGTCAACCAGCTCGCCTCCACGCTGACCACCCAGCTGCGCGCCATCGCCGAGGTGTCCACGTCGGTGACCCGCGGTGACCTGACCCAGAGCGTGGCCGTCGAGGCCCAGGGCGAGGTCGCCGAGCTGAAGGACAACATCAACCAGATGATCGTGACGCTGCGCGAGACCACCAAGGCGAACGCGGAGCAGGGCTGGCTCGACTCCAACCTGGCCCGTATCGGTGGCCTGCTGCAGGGCCAGCGGGACCTCGGCGAGGTCTGCCGCATGATCATGACCGAGGTGACGCCGCTGGTGGACGCGCAGCTCGGCGCGTTCTTCATGGTCGACCACGAGGAGGCCGTGATGCGGCTGCGCCTCGCCGCGTCGTACGGCTACGTCGCCCGCAACCATGAGGTGACCTTCGGGCCCGGTGAGGGACTCGTCGGCCAGGCCGCGGTCTCCCGCCGTACGATCCGGGTCCGGGCGACCCACGACGGCGTCCTGACGATGCGCTCGGGTCTCATGTCGATGCCGCCGAACGACCTGGTCGTGCTGCCGGTGCTGTTCGAGGGCGAGATGCTCGGCGTGATCGAGTTCGCCTCGGTGGCCGCGTTCTCCGGGCTGCACCTGACCTTCCTGGAGCGCCTGGTGGCGGCCATCGGCGTCGCGCTCAACACCATCCAGGCCAACCGCCGGACCGAGGAGTTGCTGGCCCAGTCGCAGCGCCTGGCCCGCGAGATGCAGGACCAGTCGGCCGAGCTCCAGCGCACCAACGCCGAGCTGGAGGACAAGGCGCAGCTGCTCAGCGAGCAGAAGGGCAACATCGAGACGAAGAACCGGGAGATCGAGCTGGCCCGTCTCGGCCTCGAGGAGAAGGCGCAGCAGCTGTCCCGGGCGTCGGCGTACAAGACCGAGTTCCTGGCCAACATGAGCCACGAGCTGCGTACGCCGCTGAACTCGCTGCTGCTGCTGGCCCGGCTGCTCGCCGACAACCCCGAGCACAACCTGACCGAGAAGCAGATCGAGTTCGCCCGCACCATCCACAGCGCCGGCTCCGATCTGCTGTCGCTGATCGACGACATCCTCGACCTCAGCAAGATCGAGGCCGGCCGGATGGACGTCGAGCCGGACCAGGTCGACTTCGACGGCGTCCGCAGCTACGTCGAGCAGGCCTTCATCCCGCAGGCCGAGGAGAAGGGCCTGGAGCTGCGGGTGGAGGTCTCGCCGGAGCTGCCCGAGTCGATCGTCACCGACGCCCAGCGGCTCCAGCAGATCCTGCGCAATCTGCTCTCCAACGCGGTCAAGTTCACCGACAACGGCTCGGTGACCCTGAGCATCTACCCGGCGCCGGCCGACCTCGACTTCGACATCCCCGGGCTGGCCTCGGCCCAGCAGGTGGTCGCCTTCGCGGTCAGCGACACCGGCATCGGCATCTCCGACGAGAAGCTCAGCCTGATCTTCGAGGCGTTCCAGCAGGCGGACGGCACGACCAGCCGCAAGTACGGCGGCACCGGCCTGGGCCTGTCGATCAGCCGCGAGTTCGCCGCCCTGCTCGGCGGCACGATCGTGGTCTCCTCGGCACCGGGCGAGGGCTCGACGTTCACGCTCTACATGCCGGACGTCCTGATCGGCGACGCGATCCCGACGCCGTCCCTGCCACAGCTGCCGGCGTCGACCTCGGCCGGCGAGCCCCGCCGCTCGCTGTCGTCGCTGGACCTGCCGCTGATCACGCCCCGCCCGGAGCTGGAGACGCACACGGTCAGCCCGGCCAGCCGCCAGCTCGACGGCGCCACCGTGCTGATCGTCGACGACGACGTGCGCAACGTCTTCGCGCTGACCAGCGCCCTGGAGATGCACGGGCTCAACGTGCTCTACGCCGACAACGGGGTCGACGGGGTCCGGCTGCTGGCCGAGCACCCCGAGGTCGACATCGTGCTGATGGACGCGATGATGCCGGAGCAGGACGGCTACGAGACCACCCGCGGAATCCGCCGCAATCAGCGCTTCGCGGACCTACCGGTAGTCTTCCTGACAGCGAAGGCGATGCCCGGCGACCGGGAGTCGGCGCTGGCGGCGGGGGCGAGCGACTACATCACCAAGCCGGTCGACCTGGACGAGCTCATCGAGCTGATGGCCCGCTGGGTGAACGCGTCCGACACTTCCGGGACGGAGCACAAGGATGGCCTTTAGTCCGATCAAGGGTGGCGGCGGGGAGGTCGGACGGGTGGCCTTTAGTCCGATCAAGGGTGGCGGCGGGGAGGTTGGACAGGGTGGCTGAGCGGGCCAAGGCGTTGCTGGTCGATGACCGGCGCGACAACCTGTTGGCGCTGGAGGCGATCCTGCAGGGCCTGCCGGTGCAGGCGGTCGCGGTGGAAAGCGGCGAGGCGGCGCTGAAGCAGCTGCTCACGGACGACTTCGCGGTGATCCTGCTGGATGCGCAGATGCCCAACATGGACGGCTTCGAGACGGCCGGCCACATCAAGCGCCGCGAACGCACGCGGCACGTACCCATCCTGTTCCTGACGGCGGCGGACCGCGACGCCCAGCTCGCCTTGCGCGGCTACGCGGTCGGCGCGGTCGACTACCTGACGAAGCCGTTCGACCCGTGGGTGCTGCGGGCCAAGGTCTCCATCTTCGTCGAGCTGTGGACCAAGACCCAGCAGCTCAAGGCCCAGGCCGAAGCCAGCCGGGAGCGGGAGGCGCAATGGCAGCGTCTGACCGACCTGGTGGACGAGGCCGCGAGAGCCCTGCGCGCGGGCGGCGACGAGGCCGCCGGCGAAGCCCTGGAACTGCTGGAGAAGGCCCGCTGGGGCAACTGACTCACCGCCCGACGAGGTCGAAGGTGTAGACGGCGCCACCGGCACTGCCCGCACTGATCCCGGTCCCGTCCGGTAGGGCGACGCAGGTGGTCAGCGCCGCGTCGACCCGCATGGCGGCGACGGGGGCCGGTTCGTCGGGACGCCAGACGGTGATGGTGCCTTCGCGCGAGGCGGCGGCTATCCAGCCGCCGTCCGGTGCGATCGTCAGGGCGCTGATCGACCGGTCGTGCCCGGTCAGCACGTGCCGGCAGGCGCCGGACGCGAGATCCCAGATGCGCACCGGGCCGCCCTTGCTGCCGGCGGCGAGCCAGCTGCCGTCCGGGGCTGCGACCAGCCCACTGATCCACCCGTGGTGGCCGCCGAACACATGTCGGCAAGCGCCGGTGGCGGGGTCCCAGACGCGCACCGTGAAGTCACCGCTGCCGGTGGCCAGCCAGCTGCCGTCCGGAGCCGGCACGGGTGGACCGATCCAGTTGCCGTGGCCGGTCAGGTCATGGCGGTGATCGCCGGTGGCGGGGTCCCAGATCCGGACCGTGCCGTCGAGGCAGCCCGCGGCGAGCCAGTCACCTTGCGGACTCACGGCGAGGCGTCCCACCCCGCTGCCGTGGCGCAGCACGTGCCGGCAGTTGCCGGTGGCGGGGTCCCAGATCCATACGGTGGTGTCCGCAGCCCCAGTCGCCAGCCAGGTGCCGTCCGGGGCCACCGCGAGCGCCCGGATCCAGTCGTGCTGGCCTTTGAGCACGTGCCGGCACCGGCCGGTGAGCGGCTCCCAGATCCGCGTCGAGCTCACGCTGCTCGCGGCCAGCCAGGTGCCGTCGGGGGAAACGGCCAGCGCACTGATCGGACTGCCGTGCCCGCTGATGACCTGCCGGCACGAGCCGGTGGCGGCGTCCCAGACCCGTACGGTGTGGTCCTGACCGGCCGTGGCCAGCCACGTGCCGCCGGGCTCGCTCACCAGCTTCGTGATCCGGCCGCTGTGGCCGCCGGGGGCGGCGTCGGCCGAAGTCGTCGCCGGCTCCCAGGTCCGCGCCGTGCGGTCGTATCCCGCCGTGACCATCCATCGCCCGGTGGGCTCGGTGGCCAGCACGGTGATCCGGTCGGTGTGGCTGGAGCAGACCCCGGTGCACTCACCCGTCGTGGGGTCCCAGAGCCGGACCGTACGGTCGTGGCCCGCGGTGGCCAGACGCGGCTTCGCGCCCGCGACGATCGCCAGCGCGACCACCCAGTCGGTGTGGCCGGACAAGACGTGCCGGCAGCGGCCCGTGACCGGGTCCCAGATCCGGACGGTGTTGTCGTGGCTGGCCGTGGCCAGCCAGGCCCCGCCCGGACCGGCGACCATGGCGCAGACGATTCCCGTGTGGCCGCGCAGGACGTGCCGGGCCGCCCCGGTCGCCGGGTCCCAGATCCGGACCGTGCTGTCGCCTCCGGCGGTGGCGAGCCAGGCGTCGTCCGGTGCCGCGGCCAGGCAGGCGATCCAGTTGGTGTGGCCTTCGAGGACGTGGGTGCGGTGACCCGTCGCGCTGTCCCAGAGACAGACGGTGTGATCCTGCCCGGCGCCGGCGATCCAGCTGCCGTCCGAGGCGACGGCGAGCGCGGTCAGCCGGTCCGTGTGACCGGTGAGCACCGAACGGCAGTCACCGGTGGCGGTGTCCCACAGCCGTACGGTCCGGTCGTCACCGGCGCTGGCGATCGATCCACCCGGGGCGGGAACCGCCAGCGCCGTCACCGGGCCGGTGTGGCCGGCCAGGATCTGCCGGAGTGCGCCGGTCGCCGGGTCCCACAGCCGTACGGTGTGATCGGCGCTCCCGGTGGCCAGCCACCTTCCGTCGCTCGCCGTGGCGATGGCGGTGATCTCGCTGGTGTGTCCGGTCAGGACATGGTCGGTGGCGCCGGTGCCCGGGTTCCAGATCCGGACGGTGTGGTCACCGCCGCCGGTGGCGATCCACCTGCCATCGGGAGCCACGGCGAGCGCGGTGACCCGGTCGGTGTGGCCGGTGAACGTCCGCAGCAGGGCCGGGTGGGGCAGGTCGGGCAGCGGCCAGCGGTTGGCCAGGCGCGGCGTGGGCAGGCCGGGCACGTGTGCGCTGATCGTGGACTGGAACGTCGCGATGAAGTCGAGCCGGCTGACCAGCACCGCGGCCAGTGTGTGCTGGGGAACGATCGGGGTCAGCAGGTGGGCGTTCTGCCTGATCTTGCGGCCGAGGAGCCGCGCGATGTCGGTGGGCACCCGGGCCAGGTCCGCCTCCGCCCCGGCGGGGCCGTGCCGGCGCAGCCGGCCGGCGATCCAGCGCAGGTCGGTGACCGTGGCGGCCAGGTAGTCCGGTTGGCCGGCGCCGAGTACGTGCTCGGCGAAGTGCCGGATCAGATAGTCGTGCTGCTCCGGCAGGTCCCACCACGCCGGTCCGTTCGCGGTGAACACCGTCTGCGCGGCCGCGTCCAGCAGCCGGACGTGCAACGGGCGCAGGCCGGGCTCGCCGACCTCGTGGATCAGGTAGGACCGGATGACGTCGTGCAGCCGGACCGTGCCGGCGTCCTGCCGATATTCGAGGACGAGCGCGAGGTCGGCGAGCGTCCGGCAGACGGCGCGGACCTTCCGCGCGCTGGTGGCCCACAGCATCTCGAGGACGGTCACGGGCACGTCGGCGTCCTCGGAGAAGACAGCCATCTCGAAGAACCGCTCCACGGTGTCGGACGGGAGCAGGTCCAGGCTCGCCCGGACGGTGGCCCGTACGGCCCGGCCGCGGTGCTGCACGTTGTCCAGGTCGAAGGTGACCGGTCCGTCCTCGTCGAGCCGGTCGACAATGTCCTGCAACGCCTGGTCCACCGGGGTGCCGTAGTCCACGGCGCTGACCAGGGCCCGGTTGGCCAGCGTCAGCAGCACCGGCCAGCGACCGGTCGCGGCGACCACCCGGTCGACCGAGCCGCCGGCGATGCCGGGGATGTCGCGGGTCAGCAGAGCCGCCGCCTGCACCGCGGTCATCCGGTCGAGCGGCACGCTGTTGCGCGGGTCGATCAGCCGCCGGTGCCGCGTGGTCAGCAACCGGCGGCAGCGGCGGCCACCGCAGAGGAAGGGTTCCACCTGCTGGTCGGTCCAGGCGTCGTCGATGACCAGCAGCATCGGATCCGGCCGGGCGTCCAGGACCTCGCCGAGCCGGAAGCCGGCCTGCAGGGGATCGGTCAGCGCCGGCCGCACCCCGGTGAGGTGGACGACCAGATCGTTCACCCGGGCGGCCAGCTCGGCGCCGGCCACCTGCTCGCCCAGCGTGACCCAGAGCAGGCCACCCGGAAACCGCTGCTCCACGCGTGGCTGGTGGCAGATCCACTTCGCCAGCGTGGTCTTTCCGAAGCCACCCGTGCCGTGCACGCCCGTGATGCCGACCGGGTCGCTGTCGTCGGCGCACACCAGGTCCAGCAGCCGGTCGGTGACCTCGGGCCGCGCGACAATGTCGTCGGTGAGCGGTGGCGCCAGCCACGGCCGGCGCGGCTCCGCCGAGACCGATACCACGCTGTGTCCCCCGTCCGAGCCGAGTGTGCGGTCCAGGGTAGAACCGTATCGTTGCGCTCACGAAGAGTCATCCGTGCGCAGGAGCGCGGTGCCGCCCCGGGACGGTGTTGTCGTCCCGGGGCGGCGTTCCGGCTACTGCTGGGCGCTCAGGTACGGCCGGGTGATCAGCTCCAGCGCGTGGCCCGCAGGGTCCTTGAAGTACACCCCGCGGCCGCCGTGTTCGGTGTTGGTCTGGCCCGGACGCTGCATCTGCGGGTCCGCCCAGTGCTCGATCCCGCGCTCACGGAGCAGCGTGTACGCCCGGTCGAAGTGCTCGTCGTCCACCAGGAAGGCGTAGTGCTGCATCTGGATCTCGACCGGCGGCTCGGCGAACTGGAGCAGTACGCCGCCGTCCAGCTGGAGGTTGGTGAAGAAGCCCCAGGACGGGGCGTCGGCTGCTTCCAGTACGTCGCGGTAGAAGGCGGCCGAGACGGTGCGGTCCTTCGCGGCGATGATGGTGTGGTTGAACGTCGCGCTCAATGTCGTCCCTACTGCTCGATCCCTGTCACGGAGAGCAGCCACCCAGGGTGGATGAGCCCACGGAGGATGGCCGAACAGCTTTCCCTCCGTGTCGGCCCATCCGGGGCTCGACAGGAACCTATCAGGAAGCGCTGGAGATCATCAGGGCACTGCGCAGGCCGGTGATGTCCAGGACGCGGAGCAGGAAGTCGCCGACGTTGGTCAGAGCCAGCACCGCGCGGGCATGCTGGGCCTTACGGCTGAGCACCACCAGGGTGCCCAGGCCCTGCGAGTCGCAGAAGGTCACGCCGGACATGTCGAGCACGATCCGGGAGGGTGGTTCCGGTTCCAGCAGGGTCTCGTTCACCATGGCGGACAATTTGGCCACCGTGAGCACGTCGATCTCACCGGCGAGGTGGAAGACAACCTCGTCGGGGGCTCGCTCAACCGCGATGGACAGCTCCGGTCGCTCCACCGGGTCAGCCTATCGCGAGCGGCGGAATCCAGCCTGTTGGCACGGTTCATCCGCCCCGCACCACCCACCGATCGTGACCTGTACAACCCGCCCCCGGGGCTGCTAAGGCGGCCGCCGCCCGGCGCTGACAGAATGGGATTTGCCGTGACCACCTCAAACCACGCCGCGGGCAGTCCGTACCCGGACGAGGCCCCGGTCTCCCAGGCCCTGTTCGACCGCGCCAAGGCCCTCGTGCCCGGCGGGGTCAATTCACCCGTGCGTGCGTTCAACTCCGTGGGCGGCACGCCCCGGTTCATGGCCCGCGGCGAGGGCCCGTGGATGGTCGACGCCGACGGGCGCCGCTACGTGGACCTGGTCTGCTCGTGGGGTCCGCTGATCCACGGGCACGCGCACCCGGCGATCGTCGCCGCCGTGCAGGCCGCCGCCGCGCTCGGCACCAGCTTCGGCACCCCGACGCAGGGCGAGGTGGAGCTGGCCGAGGAGATCGTCCGGCGCACCCCCGTCGAGCAGGTGCGCCTGGTCAGCTCGGGCACCGAGGCCACCATGACCGCGATCCGGCTGGCCCGCGGCTTCACCGGCCGCAGCAAGATCGTCAAGTTCGCCGGCTGCTACCACGGCCACGTCGACGCGTTGCTGGCCGCGGCCGGTTCCGGCGTCGCCACGCTGGGTCTGCCCGATTCGCCGGGGGTCACCGGCGCGGCGGCCAGCGAGACCATCGTGCTGCCGTACAACGACGTCGCCGCGGTCGAGGCGGTCTTCCGGGACAACGACGACATCGCCGCGATCATCACCGAGGCCGCCGCCGGCAACATGGGCGTGATCGCGCCGCGGGCCGGCTTCAACCAGCGGCTCGCCGAGCTGGCCCATGCCGCCGGGTCCCTGCTCATCGTCGACGAGGTGATGACCGGCTTCCGGGTGTCGCCGGGCGGCTGGGCCGGGCTCGATCCCGTGGACGCCGACCTCTTCACGTACGGGAAGGTCATGGGCGGTGGCCTGCCCGCGGCCGCCTTCGGTGGCCGCACCGAGATCATGTCCCGGCTGGCCCCGGCCGGGCCGGTCTATCAGGCCGGCACGCTCTCCGGTAACCCGCTGGCCTGCGCGGCCGGGCTGACCAGCCTGCGGCTGGCCGACGACGCGGTCTACAAGCGGCTCGACGAGGTCGCCGCCACGATCGGCGCGCTCGCCTCGGACGCCCTGAACACCGCGGGCGTCCCGCACCGGCTGTCCTTCGCCGGCAACATGTTCTCCATCTTCTTCACGGACGCCGAGGTCGTCGACTACGACTCAGCGAAGACCCAGGACGTGGCCGCGTTCCGGGCGTTCTTCCACGCGATGCTCTCCCGCGGTGTCTACCTGCCGCCGAGCGCGTACGAGTCGTGGTTCGTGTCGACGGCGCTGGACGACGCCGCCTTGGAACAGATCAGCGCGGCACTGCCGGCGGCGGCGCGGGCCGCCGCGGCAGCGGGGGGAGCACAATCTTGAGCCCGACCAAGACCACGGTGCACGTGCTGCGGCACGGCGAGGTCCACAACCCAGGCAAGATCCTGTACGGCCGCCTGCCCGATTTCCACCTCTCGGAGCTGGGCCGGCAGATGGCCAAGGCGGCCACCGAGGCGCTCGCCGACCGCGACGTCACGCATGTGGTGGCCAGCCCGCTGGAACGCGCGCAGGAGACGGCCGAGCCGTTCGCGGCCCACTTCAAGCTGGAGACGGCCACCGACACCCGGCTGATCGAGAGCGCCAACTTCTTCGAGGGCAAGAAGGTGTCGGTCGGCGACGGCGCGTTCAGCAACCCGCGCAACTGGTGGGTGCTGCGCGACCCGATCACCCCGTCCTGGGGCGAGGCCTATCTGCAGATCGCCCAGCGGATGTTCGCCGCCGTGCAGGCCGCCCGGGTCGCCGCCGAGGGGCACGAGGCGGTCTGCGTCTCGCACCAGCTGCCGATCTGGACCCTGCGCCGGTACGTCGAGAAGAAGCGCCTCTGGCACGACCCGCGCCGCCGCCAGTGCGGCCTGGCCAGCCTCACCTCGTTCGTCTTCGAGGACGCGAAGGTCGTCGGCATCGAGTACGCCGAGCCCGCCGCCGCCCTGGTGGCCATGTCCCCGAGCGCCCGGACGGCCAAGGGGGCATGACCGTGCGCCGGCTCACCGCAGTCGCCCTCACCGCCGCCGTCGCGGCCGGTGCGCTGGCCGGTTGCGGGGAGGAGAGCTGGGAGAAGAAGTGCTCGACGAACGCCGACCGG
This sequence comes from Actinoplanes sp. NPDC051405, assembly GCF_055586185.1. Taxonomy (NCBI): domain Bacteria; kingdom Bacillati; phylum Actinomycetota; class Actinomycetes; order Micromonosporales; family Micromonosporaceae; genus Actinoplanes; species Actinoplanes sp. NPDC051405. Next base: position 327,253 of record NZ_JBVJIR010000008.1, on the reverse strand, counting down.
GTCATCGAGTGCACCCCGGACCAGCGTCCCGAGGCCCGCGCGGTCACCGGTGAGCTGCTCGCCGGCGGCACGTACGACGTGACGCAGGACCGCGGCAAGGTGGTCGTCGTCAACTTCTGGGGCTCGTGGTGCAACCCGTGCCGGGCCGAGGCGGACGACCTGGAGCGCACGTACCAGGCCACCAAGGCCAAGAACGTGACCTTCGTGGGGGTCAACTCGCGTGACGAGAAGGATCCGGCGAAGGCGTTCGAGCGCGGCTTCGGGGTGACCTATCCGAGCATCTACGACCGGGACGGCAGCGTCGCTCTCAAGTTCGACGTCACGCAGGTCACCACGCCGGCCACGCTGGTCCTGGACCGGCAGGGCCGGATCGCCGCGGGCATCCGCGGCGCCACCACCGTCGCCGTGCTGCAGCCGGTGGTCGAGCGGATCGCCGCGGAGGGCCCGGGCTGATGGGGGAGACCTTCGCCGACGTCGCCAGCAGCGGCCCGTTGCTGCTGGCGATCGGCGCTGCCGCGATAGCCGGGCTGGTCAGTTTCCTGTCGCCGTGCGTGCTGCCGCTCATGCCGGGCTACCTCTCGTACGTCACCGGGCTGGCCGGGGCCGACCTCGATGCCGCCCTCGGAGTGCCGCCCAAGCCGCAGCCTGAGTCGCCGCCGGAGCCGGGCGGGTCCGTCGCCGTGGCCACGAAGCCGCAGGCGCGGACCGCCGGACGCGGCCGGGTGCTGGCCGGGACGGTGCTGTTCGTCGTCGGCTTCTCCGTGGTGTTCATGCTGCTGGCCACCCTGGTGGCCAACATCGGCCTGGCCCTCAAGACCCACGAGCGCACCCTCAGCATCGTGCTCGGGGTGCTGATCATCGGGCTCGGCCTGATGTTCATCGGCCTGGTCCCCGGGATGCAGGGCCAGGCCCGGATCAACTGGCTGCCCAACGCCGGCCTGGCCGGGGCGCCGATCCTCGGGGCGCTGTTCGGGCTCTCCTGGCTGCCCTGCACCGGCCCCACCCTCGGCGCGGTCCTCGGCCTGGCCACCACCAGCGGGCAGACCGACCGGGCCGTCGTGCTGGCCCTGGCCTACAGCCTCGGGCTCGGGGTGCCGTTCGTGTTGTTCGGGCTCTTCTTCCGCCGGCTGCTCGGCGTCTTCAAGGCCGTGCGCCGCAACAGCCGGTGGGTCACCCGGATCGGCGGCGTGCTGCTGGTGCTGGTCGGGCTGGCCCTGGTCACCGGCGGTTGGAACAGCTTCCTGATCTGGCTGGTCACGACCTTCAACTTCGACGCCGGGACCCTGCTGTGACCGTCGTCGAGCAGCGTCCCGCGCCCGCGGCCGAGCCACCGCCGCGCCGGCCCAACCGGCTTCGGGCGCTGCTGCGCAACTCCTGGCGGCAGCTCACCAGCATGCGCACGGCCCTGGTGCTGCTCTTCCTGCTGGCCGTGGCCGCGATCCCGGGCTCGGTGCTGCCGCAGCGCGCGATCAACCCGGAGAACGTCGCCGGCTACTTCCGGGAACATCCCGACCTGGCCCCGGTGCTGAGCCGGCTGGGCGGCTTCGACGTCTACGCCTCGCCCTGGTTCGCGTCCATCTACCTGCTGCTGTTCACCTCGCTGGTCGGCTGCGTGATACCGCGGCTGCTCGATCACGTGCGGGCGCTGCGCACCGTACCCCCGGATGCTCCTCGCCGGCTGGAGCGGCTGCCGCAGCACGCGGCGGCCGAGCCGCGACCGGACGATCCGGCTGCCGCGGCCGCTGCCGTCGCCGCCGGCCTGCGGCGGCACCGCTTCCGCACGGTCGTGCGCGAGCGGCCGGACGGCACGTGGACGGTCTCGGCCGAGAAGGGCCTGCTCAAGGAGACCGGCAACCTGCTGTTCCACTTCGCGCTGCTGGCGGTGCTGATCGGGGTGGGCTTCGGGCACTGGTACGGCTGGCACGGCAACCGCCTCCTGGTGCAGGGCGACGACCTGGGCTTCTGCAACTCGGTGACGCAGTACGACGAGTCCTCGCTGGGCCCCCGCCTCGACGCGGCCGACCTGCCGTTCTTCTGCCTGCGGCTGACCGACTTCGAAGCGACGTACCAGAGCAACGGCCAGCCGAAGACGTTCGGCGCGCAGGCCTCCGTGCAGACCGAGCAGGACGGGCCGTGGCGCCCGACCGAGTTCACGGTCAACCACCCGCTGCGCCTGTCGCAGGCCAACGTGCACCTGCTCGGCCACGGCTACGCGCCGATCCTGCGGTTCACCGACCGCTTCGGCCAGCAGCAGATGAGGATCGTGCCGTTCCTGCCGCGCGACCAGATGCTCACCAGCGAGGGCGTCGCGCAGTTCCCCGACGTCAACATCGACCCCAGGACCAACCAGCGCGACGAGGACCTGCAGGTTGCCTTCGAGGGCGTCTATCTGCCCACGGTGGATCCGAAGGGCGGCCCGACCTCGGTCTTCCCGGCCGAACGCGAGCCGGCGCTGTTCCTGACGGCGTACCGGGGCAATCTCGGGGTCGACGCCGGCCTGCCCGGCTCGGTCTACGCGCTGGACCGCGGCCAGCTGGCCAACGGCCAGCTCAAGCAGGTCAGCGGCGAACGGCCGCAGCGGCTGACGCCTGGCCAGACCTGGACCCTGGACGACGGGACCAAGCTGGAGTTCGTCGGCACCCGCCAGTTCGCCACCCTCGCGGTGCGCTACGACCCGACCCAGCCGCTGGTGCTGGGCGGCGCGGTGCTGGGCCTGCTCGGGCTGATGCTGTCGCTGTCCGGGCACCGCCGCCGGGTGTGGTTCCGGGTTTCGCCCCCGGCCGGGTCCGAAGCGGGCACCGGCGGTAGTTTGATGGAGGCCGGTGGTCTGCCGCGCACCGACTATCCGGGCTTCCACGAGGAGTTCGAGCAGGTCGTGGCGGCGGCGCGCCGGACGCCGGAGGAGAGGACGCCGTGATGGCGGAGTTGTCTGACCAGTTGATGGCCTTCACCGTGCTGGCGTACCTGGCCGCGATGGTCTGTTACGCGGCGGAGTACGCGTTCGGCAACCGCAGCCACATCGGCCGCGCGGCGACCCGTCCGGCTCGCCAGCTCGTCGGCGCCGGGGGACCGGGCGAGGTCGAAGTGCCGCCCGCGGACGACGTCGTGACGCCGGCGCCGCCCCGGGACCGCGGTGCCCTGCTCGGCCTGATCGGCGTCGGGCTCACCTGGCTCGCCTTCGCGCTGCACCTGGGCACGGTGGTCACCCGCGGCGTCGCGGCGCACCGCATGCCCTGGGGCAACATGTACGAGTTCATCCTCGCGGTGACCCTGGTCGGCTCGGCGGTCTGGCTCGGTGTGATCACCCGCAAGCCGGCCGTGCGCCACCTCGGCCTGTTCACCGCGCTCGCGCTGGTCGTGCTGCTCGGCGCGGCCGGGCTGATCGCGTACACGCCGGTCAGCCCGCTGGTGCCGGCGCTGAACTCGTACTGGTACATCGTGCACGTCTCGACGATCATCGTGGCCTCCGGCATCCTGCTGATCGGGGCGGTGCCGGCCGCGATGTTCCTGGTCCGGGCCGGCTACGACCGCGGCAAGCGGAGCTTCCCGTACTCGCTGGGCGCGAAGGTGCCGGCGGCGGAGGTGCTGGAGCGGCTGACCTTCCGGCTGCACGCGTTCGCGTTCCCGCTGTTCACCTTCGGTGCGCTGATCGCCGGGCCGCTGTGGGCCGAGGCGTCGTGGGGGCGTTACTGGGCCTGGGACCCCAAGGAGGTCTGGGCGTTCATCTCCTGGGTCGTCTACGCGGCGTACCTGCACGCCCGCGCGACCCCGAGCGTCAAGCGCACCACCGCGACCTGGATCGCCCTGCTGGGCTTCGTGACGATGCTGATGAACCTGTTCGGCGTCAACCTGTTCTTCGAGGGCCTGCACTCGTACGCCAACGCCGGCGGGATGTAAGCCGTTGCGCCCGCCGCGCTGAACCACCAGTATCGACACCTGCCGATCACGGGGGTGGGGCGATGCGGGCGTGGTTCGCCGCGCGGGTCCGGCTGGTGCGGTTGCTGCCGCAGGCCGGGGTTGGGCTCGCGGTTACGCTGATCTCTCTGCAACTGATCCGGGCGCTCGTGCCGACCGCGCGGGCGCTGTCGGTGGGCCGGCTGATCGCCGTGCTGGGCACCGGAGGCCTGGATCGGCCGGCCGTGCTCGCCGCCGTGCTGGTGGCCGGTCTGTTCCTGGCGGATCAGCTGGTGTGGCTGGTGCTGACGCCGGTGGCGGTGCTGGCCGGCAAGCGCATCGACGGGCGGGTGCGGGCGCGGCTGCGGACCTTGGCGCACAGCCTGCCGGGGCTCGACCGGCTGGAGAGCCAGGAGTTCCAGGACCGGGCCGCGCGGGTGGTCGACACCGGAATGGGCATCTCCCGCGAGCGGTCTCCCGGCACCGCCGCCACCGGCCAGGTCGAGCTGGTGTTCCGGCTGGTCAGCGCCGGTGTCGCCGGGGCGCTGCTGGCGACTTTCTCGCCACTGCTCGCCGTGGGCCTGCTCGCGGTGTCGTTGCTGATGCGCGCGATCGTGCGCCGGCAGTGGATGAGCATCATCGACACGCTGGACGCCGACACGGCCGGGCAGCGCCGCGAGTACTACATCTCCGAGCAGGCCGTCATGGGCGCGGCCAAGGACGTCCGGCTGTTCGGGCTGAGCGACTGGTTCGGCAACCGGTTCCGGGCGGCCGCCATGCGCACGTACGCGCCGGTCTACCGCGAGATGCTGGCGGTGCTCCGCCGGCAGTGGTGGATCGGCCTGCTGGCGGTCGGTTGCGCCGTGGCGGCGCTGGCCCTGCCGGCCACCGCCGTGCTGTCCGGCCGGCTGGATCCGGCCGAGCTCATCACCTACGTCCTGGCGGCCTGGGGGGTGCTGGCGATCAGCAGCATGGGCCACGAGGCCTACGACATCGAGTACGGCCTGCGTGGCGTGACCGCCGCCGACGAACTGACCGCCCGATACGGCGAAGCCGGGCCGCCACAACCCGCGCTGACCCTGCCAGCCGAAGCGGGTCCGCCGACGATCCGCTTCGAGGACGTGGTGTTCCGCTATCCGGGTGGTGACCGGCCGGTGCTCGACGGGCTGAGCGTGGTCCTGCGCCCCGGGGAGACCGTGGCCGTCGTCGGCGAGAACGGCGCGGGCAAGACAACCTTCGTCAAGCTGCTGGCCGGCTTGTACCGCCCGGACTCCGGCCGCATCACCGTGGACGGCGCCGACCTCACCACTGTGGACCTGACCGCGTGGCGGCGCCGGCTGGCCGTGCTCTTCCAGGACTTCGTCCGTTATCCGGCCAGCCTGCGCGACAACGTCACCTTCGCGGCCCCGGAGCAGACGGGCGACGCCGCGGTCCGCGACGCGCTCGACCGGGCGGGCGGCACGGCACTGCTCACGGCGCACGAGCTGGACACCTCGCTGTGGCGCGAGGGCGACGACGGTACGGATCTCTCCGGCGGCCAGTGGCAGCGGGTGGCGCTGGCCCGGGTCCTCTTCGCGACCGCGGCCGGCCGGCAGGTGCTCGTGCTGGACGAGCCCACCGCCCACCTGGACATCCGGGCCGAGGCGGAGTTCCACGAGCGGGTGGTGTCGCGGGTGCACGACACGACCACGGTGCTCATCTCGCACCGGCTGTCCACCGTGCGGCCCGCCGACCGGATCATCCTGCTGCGCGACGGGCGGGTCGCCGAGGACGGGACGCACGACGACCTGCTGGCCCTCGGCGGCGACTACGCGCGTTTCTTCACCGTGCAGGCGCAGACATTCCGGACGGGCCCGGCATGACCGACTGGTTGCGGCTGCTGCGGCACGTCACCGGGCTGACCCTGCGGACGGACCGGCGTACGGCGGTGCTGCTCGTGGTGCTCATGGTCGGGCAGGCCGGGGTCATCGCCGCCCTCGGGCTGAGCCAGGCCTGGCTGGTCGACAGCAGCGCGGCGGGGCGTACGGGTGCGGTCGCCGGGGCGGTCGCGCTGGGCGCTGTCGCGTACAGCATCTCCAGCGCCGCCGGCCGGGTGCAGGGGAATCTGTGGACGTACCTGGTGGGCCGGGTCCGGCCGCGGCTGAACGAGGAGACCCAGCGCGCGGTCTCGTCGATCCCGACCATCACCCACCTGGAGTACGGCCCGCACATCGACCGCTGGAACCGCCTCTTCCAAAGCTCGCAGGCCCTGTCCGCGATGCCGTGGTCCACCCTGGGCGCGGTCGCCGCCGTGGTGAGCCTCGCCGTCACGGTCGGCCTGCTGATGGCGGTCAGCCCGGTCTTGTCCTTGCTGGCGCTGCTCGCCGTACCACTGTTCCTCGCCAACCGGCACTCCGATCGCCTGCTGCGCCGCGCCCGCGACGAGAACACCCAGGCCCTGCGGCAGGAGCGGCGCCTGCACGAACTCTGCATCGAGCCGGAGCCGGCCAAGGAGGTCATGCTGGCCGGCATCGGCGCGACCTTGAACGAGCGCGCGACGGACCTGTGGGCTGCCGCCGCGACCCACGAGGCGAGGGCCCGGCTGCATGCCGCCGCTCTCCAGGCCGGTGCCTGGCTGCTGTACGCGGCCGCCGTCGCCCTCGCCCTGCTGGTCGTCGCGGACCTCATCGGCGCCGGCCGGGCCTCCGTCGGCGCGGCCGTGCTCGTCGTCTCGCTCGCCACCCAGTTGCAGACCCAGCTCCGTACGGTGCTGACCAGCCTCAGTGAGGTGGCGGAGGCCGGTCAGGTGGTGGGCCACTACTGGTGGCTTCGGCGCTACGCCGACGAGGCGGTCCGCCCGGGTGCCGCCGCGCCGGCCCGACTGATCGACGGCATCACGCTGCACGATGTGCACTTCCGCTATCCGCAGGCGGAGCTCGACGTGCTGCGGGGAGTCAACCTGTACCTTCCGGCCGGCAGCACCGTAGCGATCGTGGGCGCCAACGGGGCGGGCAAGTCGACTCTGATCAAGCTGCTCACCGGTGTCTACGAGCCGACGTCCGGGCACCTCAGCGTGGACGGCGAGCCGCTGTCGGGCATCGAGCGGACCGGCTGGCGGGACCGGCTCTCCGGGGTCTACCAGGATTTCGCCCGGCTGCGCCTGCTCACCCGGGAGACGGTGGGGGTGGGCAGCGTCCGGCATGTGCGCGACCGCCCGGCGGTCACCGCGGCCGTGGACCGGGCCGGCGCGGCTGACGTGCTGACCCGCCTTCCCCGAGGGCTGGAGACTCAGCTGGGAGCGGCCTTCGGCGGGGTGGAGCCGTCCCTGGGTCAGTGGCAGCGGCTGGCCCTGGCCCGGTCGCTGATGCGGGAGGTGACCGGGACGCGGCCGCCGCTGTGCGTGGTGCTGGACGAGCCGACCGCGGCCCTCGACCCGCTGGCCGAGCACGAGCTGTTCCAGCACTTCGTGTCCCAGGTGCGCACGGCCACCGGGCAGGGCGCGGTGACGGTGCTGGTCTCGCACCGGTTCACCACCGTACGGATGGCCGACCTGATCGTGGTCCTGGCCGACGGCCGGGTCACCGAGCAGGGCACCCACGCCGAACTGATGGCGGCCGGCGGCGGTTACGCCGAGCTGTACGCCCTGCAGGAACGCGCCTACCGCTGAGCTCGTCCCCCGCCCCGCCACCCGGGGCGGGGGACGCCCTCACCGCCCGAGCGTCTCGCGGTTCAGCCCGATCGCCCGGGCCTGTGTGCCCCACCCGCCGAGCGCACCGGAGGCAGGCCCTCCCCGGCCGACCTCCCCGGCCTGCCGGTGCCACTGGGTGTGCAGCGCCGGGTCGACCACCCAGCTGCCGCAGGCCGGGCAGGTGTGGCCCGAGCCGGTGACGGCCGGTGGCACGGCCGGCATCGCGGTGGTTGCCGGCTCGGCCGCGGCACGCTCGCGCACCCCGCCCGGCCTGCGCCGCAACGTGTTCGCCGCGGTCCAGAGGTGGAACCACTCCCGGACGACCGTCTGCGTCGGCACCCCGAGCTCGGCGGCGAGCCCCTCGACCAGTGGCCAGGAGGGCACCATCTTGCCGGCGAACACCTTTGACAGGGTGCCCTTGCTGTAGTGGACGGCTTCGCTCAGCACGGCCAACGACGGCTTGCCCGCGTTCACGTGGGCGAAGGTCAGGCGTTCGGCCAGCTCCCGGAGCGCGGTCTCCGGGTCCATCAGTTTGGCCCGCATGCGGGCCGCTTCGTGCTCCAGCGCCAGGGCTTCGCTGGACGGCCGGCGGAAGGTGGCGAAGTCGGCGCGGTGCCGGCCCTCGTTCTGTTCCCCGGGTTCCTGCACCGCGCCGGTCATCACGCCCGTCCTCCGGACGTGATGTAACTGACTGTCACTGCACTTGCTCCTTGGGGTGATGAGGCGTCAATGGAATTGGTCTCGGGCCATAGCTCAAGGAAGACGGGGGTCCCGTTCGTGGGCGGAACCCATCGCCGGGCTTGATTGTGCACCAGGGTGCCGACGTATTCCAGCACGCAGCGTCGCTGTTGTGCGGGAGCCTGATAGGTCGTCGGCCGGCCGCGACGTGGGGGAGGAAATGGCCTACCCGCCGGTAGCGTCGGCGGTGGAATGAAAAAGGGGCCGGAGCGAAGCCGCGCCGGCCCCTTGATCACTTCCGGAAGCTGCCACGACAACCGCTTTCCGGGTCCTGCTGATTCGATGCCGGCCCGAGACCAATCAGACGCACCATCGAGCGGAAATGCGCTGACTTCCGCGGTGGCCACCATACCGGCCGGCACCGTCGATCTCCACAGCGGCGGCCGAAAGCGCAGGCGAAGCCCCTGATCGTGGCCCGGGCCGGGTGGCGGTCCCCGGTGGCCACCGGTGCCGCCGACGCCGCCGCGCTGTGGGACCGGTCCATTTACCGCGTTCACCAGGGCATTCATCCGCACGATGATCTCCGCCGCCGAGCCCGTGAAGATCCATTTCAGGAATGATCATTTCGGTGGTCCCGCCCGGCCGGGTGCAAACGAATGTTCCTTCGTGGACCGGTGTCACCGGAATGGATCCCGCGGCCGTCATAAAGACAGGGAGCGCTCTCCGAGCCGCTCGTTATCGATACGAGATGTGCGAACCGGCTGCGGCGGGGGTTGATGAAATGACCCGGACCGCGGCACAGGGTATTGCGCCCATTCATTCAGCCGGCCCTTTTGATCTGTCGCGATCGATATTCGCCGGTCGCGTGCCGCCACCTTTCCGGCCCGCTGGACGTCCGTTGCGGTACGCGGCTCAGTGCTACGGTGCGTCACGAGCCGGGTTCGAGGTGAGACCGTTGCGGATATTTTCCTGAGGTCAAGTACCGCGTGTCGGGTCTCCGACGCCGTTTGCACGACTTTTGCAAGCGTTTGCACGACGCGTAACCTGTACGCGTGACGAGCAGGCTCCTGGCGGTGGCGCAGTACGCGGGTGTTTCCGAGGCGACGGTCAGCCGGGTGCTGCACGACCGGCCCGGCGTGGCCCAGGCGACCCGGGACGCGGTGCTCACCGCCCTCGACGTCTTCGGCTATCCCCGTCCCCGGCCGGTGCGCGCCGAGCGGGCCCGGCTCATCGGCCTGGTGCTGCCCGACCTGGCCAACCCGATCTTCCCGGCCTTCGCCGACGTGCTCGGGGTGTCGCTGGTGCAGCGTGGTCTCGTGCCGGTGCTCTGCACGCGTACCTCCGACGGGGTCTCCGAGGCGCACTACATCCAGATGCTGCTGGCCAGCCAGGTGGGCGGCATCATCTTCGTGGGCAGCAGCTTCGCCGACGCCGGGGCCGAGCAGGGCCGGCAGCTCACCGAGCGCCGGCTGCCCATGGTGCTGATCAACGCGGCCGACGAGAAGCTCGGGGTCCCGCAGGTCAGCATCGACGACGCGGCCGCGGTTGACCAGGCCACAGCCCACCTGACCGGGCTCGGGCACGAGCGGATCGGGCTCATCCTCGGGCCGGCCGGGCACGTCCCGTCGATGCGCAAGCTGGCCGGTTTCCGCGGTGACCGCGAGCTGGTGGAGCACACCGTCTTCTCGATGGAGGGTGGCCGGGCCGCTGCGGGCAGGCTGCTGGAGCGGGGTGCGACCGGGCTGGTCTGCGCGAGTGACGCGCTGGCGCTGGGTGCGGTCCGCGGAGTCCGTAAGGCCGGGCTCGCCGTGCCGGGTGACGTCTCGGTGGTGGGTTTCGACGACTCGACCTTCATGGGCGTGACCGACCCGCCGCTGACCACGATGCGCCAGCCGGTTCGGGAGATGGCCGCCGCGGCGGTGTCTTCCCTGCTCACGCAGCTGGAAGGGCGCCCGCTGGTGGGCGACGAGATCACCTTCGACCCGGAGCTGGTCGTCCGCGGCAGCACCGCGCCACGAAAGTCGTGACTTTGCACAGCAGTGCAAGCATTGGGCATCAGCAACACTGCAAATTTGCGCGATTCTATGGACTTCCTCACAGGGGCGGTCCTATCCTCGGCCTACGCCGCGGGACGGTTATCGGCTCGTAATCCCACCGAAACGCCGATGTCACAGCTCATCGCGGCCACCGCTCCTATGGAGGGACATCCCCGCGATGAAGAGAAAGCTCTTCGCGACCACGGTCGCCCTGGGCGCGCTGCTGCTGGGCAGTGCCTGCTCCAGTTCCGAAGACAGCACCGACGAGGCCGGCGGCCCCGTGACCATCACCGTCAACGGCCTGCCGCCGGACACGGACCCGGTCAACCGCAAGAACTTCACCGAAGACGTCGCGGCCTTCATGGCCAGGTACCCGGACATCAAGATCGAGGCCCGCGAGGGCATGATGGACCCGCAGACCTTCTCCGCGAAGCTGGCCGGCGGTCAGCTCGAGGACGTCTTCTACGTCTACTTCACCGACCCGCAGGCGCTCATCCGCAAGCGCCAGGTCTCCGACATCAGCAAGTACCTCGGCGACTTCCCCAACACCCGGGACGTCAAGCCGGAGCTGATGCGCATCTTCTCCGACGAGGCCGGCCGGGCGTACGGCCTGCCGTCGCAGAACTACTCGATGGGCCTGGTCTACAACCGGCAGCTGTTCACCCGGGCCGGCCTGGACCCGGCGAACCCGCCCAAGACCTGGGCCGAGGTCCGCGCGGCGGCCAAGAAGATCGCCGCCCTCGGCGGTGGCATCACCGGCTACGGCGACTACAGCAAGAACAACACCGGCGGCTGGCACTTCACCGCGGAGACGTACTCGCTGGGCGGGGACGTCGCCACGCAACAGGGCGACACCTGGAAGGCCGCGTTCAACAACGCCACCGGCCGGCAGGTGCTGCAACAGCTCAAGGACATGCGCTGGACCGACGACACGATGGGTCAGAAACAGCTGCTGGAGTACTCCGACCTGCTACAGCTGATGGGCAGCAACAAGCTCGGCATGTACCTGGGTACCGGCAGCGACATCGTGAACATCGTCAACCAGTACAAGGGCAAGTTCGACACGTACGGCCTCGGACCGATGCCGGACGGCAAGGGCACGCTCGGCGGCGGCGACGGCTACATGTTCAAGGCGGGCCTGAGCCCGGCGAAGATCAAGGCCGGGCTCACCTGGCTCTCGTACAAGACCGTCGCGCCGGACCGGATCGCCGCGAACCTGGGCCGGGCCAACCGGAACGGCGAGCCCGTCGGCCTGCCCCAGCCCAACATCTGGGTCACCGGCTCGGCCGCCGACCGGACGCTGGTCGCCGAGCGCACCAAGCTCAAGAACGTGCCGGTGCAGAACTTCGCGCCGTTCGCCGCCACCGAGAACACCATCCCGCTCAAGCTGGAGCCGCCACTGGCCCAGCAGGTCTACGCCGTGCTCGACGTGCCCATGCAGAAGGTGCTCACCGACCGCGGCGCCGACATCGACAAGCTGCTCGCAGACGCCGAGTCGCAGGTCAACGACGTGCTCGGGGCAGCGAAATGAGACGCCTCGGGCTCGGCGCCGCGGCTGCTGTCCTGCTCGCCGGCGTGCTGACCGTCGTGCCCTGGGCGAACGCCGCGACCACGACGTACGAAGCCGAATCGGCGCAGCTCAGCGGCGGCGCCGTCCGGCAGACCGACCACCCCGGCTACACCGGGTCGGGTTTCGCCGGCGGCTTCACCGACGGCAACAAGGGCACTGCGACCGCGAGCTTCGCGATCAGCGGCGCCACCGCCGGGAGCAGCACCGTCACCATCCGGTACGCGAACGGCACCGGCGGCACCCGCACGATGTCCCTGGTGGTCAACGGCACCACCCGGCAGGTCCCGCTGCCCGCCACCGCGAACTGGGACACCTGGGGCAGCACCGCCCAGCCGGTCACCCTGAACGCGGGCAGCAACACGATCGCGGTGAAGTTCGGCAGCTCGGACAACGGCAACGTCAATGTGGACAACATCGCAGTCGCCCCGGCCCCACCACCGGCCCCCGGCGTCCTGGAGGCCGAGTCCGCACAGCTCAGCGGGGGCGCGGTCCTGGCGACCGACCATCCCGGCTACACCGGCTCGGGTTTCGCCGGCGGCTTCGTCGACGCCAACAAGGGCAACGCCACCGCGAGCTTCGCGGTCAGCGCGGCCTCGGCGGGCAGCGCGTCCGTGACCCTCCGGTACGCGAACGGCACCGGCACCGCCCGCACGATGTCGCTGGTGGTCAACGGCACGACTCAGCAGATCAGCCTGCCGGCGACCGCCGACTGGGACACCTGGGGCACCGCCGCTCAGTCCGTGACGTTGAACGCCGGCGCGAACACAGTCGCGGTGCGGTTCGGCAGCGCCGACAACGGCAACATCAACCTGGACAACCTCACGGTCGGCGCGGTCACCACGACGCCACCGACCACGCCGCCCACCACGCCGGCACCGGGCGGGGGCCTCGAGCTGGAGTCCGCGTTCCTGGCCGGCGGGGCGAGCACGGCGACGGATGTGGCGGGATACACCGGCCCTGGATTCGTCACCGGTCTCACCGGCGGCGCGCGGGTCGTCCGTACCGTCAATCAGGCCGCGGCCGGGACCGCCGCAACCACGTTGCGTTTCCGGAACGCGACCGGCGGCGCCCGCACTCTGTCGGTCTATGCGAACGGCCTCAAGCAGGCGCAGCTGAGCCTGCCCGCCGGCAGCGGCTGGCAGACCGCGCAGCGGGACCTGCCACTGCGCCCGGGCCTCAACCTGATCGGCTACCAGGTCGACGCCGGGGACTCGGGCGGCGTCCAGCTCGACAACGTGGCCGTCGCCGGCAGCGTCGCCCTGGCCGCCCGGGGCGCGACCCTGCCGTATACGACCTACGAGGCCGAGGCCGCCCAGACCAACGGCGCCGTGCTGGCGGCGGGCCGCACCTACACGACCGAGCAGGCCGAAGCGTCGGGCCGGCGGGCGGTCAAGCTCACCGGGACCGGCCAGTACGTGCAGGTCACTCTGACAAAACCGGCGAACGCGCTCACCGTACGGGCGAGCGTGCCGGACGGCGGCAGCACACCGCTGGCCGTCTACGCGGGTGGCGGCAAGGTCGCCGACCTGGCCCTGACCGCCAAGTACGCCTGGATGTACGGCGCCTACCCGTTCGCCGAGGGTCCGGGCGGCGTCAACCCGCACCGGTTCTTCGACGACTCCCGGGTGCTGCTGCCGCAGACCTATCCGGCGGGCACCGTCCTCAAGGTCCAGAAAGACACGACGGCCACCGCCTACGTGACTGTCGACCTGATCGAGGCGGAGGTGGCCGACGCCGCCTACCCCGCACCCGCCGGCTACGTGAACGTCACGTCGTACGGCGCGACCCCGAACGACAGCAGCGACGACACGGCCGCCTTCCGGACCGCGGTCGCGCAGGGCAAGGGCGTGTACGTCCCGGCGGGTTCCTTCGTCCTCAGCGACAAGGTGAACGTGGCCGGCGTCGACGTCCGGGGCGCCGGCATCTGGCGGACGACGATCAACGGCCTGAACCGGCGCGGCGGCTTCTTCGTCACCGGCGGCAACACCACGCTGGGCGACTTCACCTTCGACGGCGACGTCACCACCCGCGATCCGGACAGCGCGCCGAACTCCGACGCGGCGATCGAGGGCGACTTCGGCACCGGCTCGCTGATCCACCACGTGGCGACCAACCACGCCAAGGTCGGCCTCTGGGTCAATGGCAACACCGACGGCCTGTACGCGGCCGGCCTGCGCATCCGCAACACCATGGCGGACGGCGTGAACTTCACCGGCAACACCCGCAACAGCCGGCTGGAGCAGTCCACCCTGCGCAACACCGGCGACGACGCCCTGGCCATGTGGTCGTGGAGCAGCACCGGCACGGTCAGCAACACGGTGTTCGCCTTCAACTCGGCGGCCCTGCCCATCCTGGCCAACACGGTGGGCATCTACGGCGGCACGAACAACCGGGTGGAGGACAGTCTCTTCACCGACGTGGTGTTCCAGGGCTCGGGCGTGACCGTGTCGAGTTGGCACAGCGCGAATCCGTTCGGCGGCACCACCGCGGTGCAGCGCAACACGCTGACCCGAACCGGTTCGCACAGCCTCGACTGGGGCAGCGACATCGGTGCCCTCTGGGTCTACGCCGAGGCGAACGACATCACCGGCGCGGTGCTGTTCAAGGACCTGGAGGTCAACGACAGCAGCTACCAGGGTCTGCTGCTGAGCTGGCAGAAGCGGGTCGACAACCTGACCCTCGACCACGTCGCCTTCAACGGCACCGGAACCATCGGCCTGGAGTTCAACTCACCCGGAACGGGTACGTTCAGTTACGTAACCGTCACGGCGGGCGGTCCCGGATTGGCCAACAACGCGGGCTTCACCATCAATCGCGGCGCCGGCAACAGCGGCTTCTAGGGGGAATCGTGTCTCGTGAGTGGTGGCGTCATGCCGCGATCTACCAGGTCTATCCGCGCTCGTTCGCGGACGCCGACGGCGACGGGATCGGCGACCTGGCCGGTGTCCGGGCCCGCCTGCCGCACCTGCACGACCTGGGCATCGACGCCATCTGGTTCAGCCCGTGGTACCCGTCGCCGATGGCCGACGCCGGGTACGACGTGGCCGACTACCGCGACATCGACCCGATGTTCGGCACTCTCGACGAGGCCCGCGTCCTGATCGGCGAGGCGCACCAGCTCGGCATCCGCACCATCGTGGATGTCGTGCCGAACCACTGCTCGGATCAGCACGAGTGGTTCATCGAGGCCTTGGGTGCGCGCCCGGGGGACCCCGCCCGGGACCGGTTCTGGTTCCGGGCGGGGCGGGGCCCGCACGGCGAGCTGCCTCCGAACGACTGGCAGTCCACCTTCGGCGGCCCCGCCTGGACCCGGCTCCCCGACGGTGAGTGGTACCTGCACCTGTTCGCCCGCGAGCAGCCCGACTTCAACTGGAACCATCCCGGCGTACGCGCGGAGTTCGAGGACATCCTGCGGTTCTGGTTCGACCTCGGCGTCGACGGCATCCGGATCGACTCGGCGGCCATGTGCGTCAAGGACCCCGGCCTGAGCGAGCCGGTCGAGGGCGAGCCGCACCCGTACGTGGACCAGGACGGCACCCACGAGATCTACCGCGCGTGGCGGGCCGTCGCCGACTCCTACACCGAGCCGCGCGCGCTGATCGGCGAGGTGTGGCTGGCCGACGCCGAGCGGTTCGCCCGGTATCTGCGCCCCGACGAGATGCACACCGCCTTCAACTTCGACTTCCTCGGCTGCCCGTGGGACGCCAAGGCGCTACACAAGGTGATTGTCGACACCCTCGCCTCGCACGCCGCGGTCGGCGCCCCGAGCACCTGGGTGCTGTCCAATCACGACGTCACCCGGCACGTCACCCGCTACGGCCGCGAAGACACAGCGTTCGAGTTCGCGCTGCGCGGCGCCCGGCACGGCCGGCCCACTGATCCGGCCCTGGGCACCCGCCGGGCCCGCGCGGCCGCACTGCTGACCACGTCGCTGCCCGGCTCGGTGTACGTCTACCAGGGTGAGGAACTGGGCCTACCCGAGGTCGAGGACCTCAGCGACGAGGTCCGCGACGACCCGATGTACACCCGCAGCGGCGGCGCCGACCCGGGCCGGGACGGTTGCCGCATCCCGCTGCCCTGGTCGTCGTCCGGACCGGCGCTCGGGTTCAACACCACCGGCGCGAGCTGGCTGCCGCAGCCGGCCGAGTGGGCGCAGCTCAGCGTCGAGGCCCAGCAGGACGACCCGGGCTCGATGCTCAACCTGTACCGGGCCGCCCTGCACCGGCGCCGGTCCCTGGCCGGGCCGATGACCTGGCTCGACGCGCCCGCCGACGTGCTGGCGTTCAGCCGCCCGGGAGGCTTCGCCTGCGTGGTCAACCTGTCCGCCGCCGCCGTGCCGCTGCCGGCCCACGAGGAGGTGCTGCTGGCCAGCGCCGAGCTGGTGGACGGGCGGCTCGCACCCGACGCCGCCGTCTGGCTGCGGACCCTAGACTCGCAGGCATGACCCGCAGACTCGCCGATGTGGCCCAGCACGTCGGGGTCAGCCAGGCGACCGTCTCCCGGGTGCTCAACGACAAGCCGGGCATCTCCCAGGCCACCCGCGACGCGGTGCTCACGGCCCTGGACGTGCTCGGCTACGAGCGGCCGAACAAACTGCGCGGCGAACGGGCCCGGCTGGTCGGCATCGTCCTGCCCGAGATGACCAACCCGGTGTTCCCGGCGCTGGCCGAGGCCATGGCCGGAGCGCTGGCCAAGCGCGGCTTCAGCCCGGTGCTGTGCACCCGTACGGTCGACGGCGTCGCGGAGGCGGACTACGTCTCGATCCTGCTGGAGCAGCAGGTCTCCGGCGTGCTCTTCGGCGGCGGGCTCTACCAGCAGGCGGACGCCGACCACAGCCACTACGCGGCGCTGCGTGAGCGGTCGCTGCCCACGGTGCTGGTCAACGCGGCCGTCGAAGGGCTGGGCTTCCCGCAGGTCTGCACCGACGACGGGCACGGCGTCGACCAGGCGTACGGGCATCTGGCGGCGCTGGGCCACGACCGGATCGCGCTGCTGCTCGGCCCGGCCGACCACGTGCCCAGCGCCCGCAAGCTGGCGGCGTATCTCGCCGCCCGCGAGCGGCACGGGCACGACGGCCCGGCGCTGATCGGCCGGTCCCCGTTCGCGATGGCCGAGGCCCAGGTCGCGGCGGCCCGCCTGATCAGCGCGGGCGCCGGAGCCCTGATCTGCGCGAGCGACGTGACCGCGATCGGCGCGATCCGCGCCGCCCACCGGCTGGGCCGCGCGGTGCCGGGCGACGTGTCGATCATCGGCTACGACGACTCGCCGGTGATGGCCTGCACCGACCCGCCGCTGACCACCGTCCGCCAGCCGGTCGACGCGATGGGCCATGCGGCCGTCTCCCTGCTGCTGCACCAGATCGACGGCCATCCGGGCCGCGGCGAGGAGCTCTTCTTCGAGCCGGAACTGGTGGTGCGCAACACGACCGGCGCCGCCGCGCGGTCGCTCGCCTGAGCAAGCCGCGCGGCAGCGACGTCACCTACCGGTCGTGCCTGGGCACGGCGTTGCGGAGGATGTCCCACTGGGCGACCTCGGCCGTCCAGCCAGGTGCTTTCTCCACCCGCGCATGCCAGGCGGCGTGCCGCCCGGCGTCCAGGACGCCGGCACCGCACTCCCGGCAGGGCTGCCCGGCCGGCGCCGCGGGCACGCCGGCCTCGACCTTGCGGGAGTGCGCGCTGCGGCGGTGCATGTCCGCGGCGATCCACAGGGGATGCCACTCCTGTTTGACCTTCGCGGCCGGAACCCCGAACGTCACTCCGAGCTTGCGGACCAGATGCCAGGCGGGTGGCATCTTGCCGGACAGCACCTTCGAGATGGTGGCCTTGCTGTAACCCACCGCGTCACCGATCTCGGCGAGCGGACGCCGGCCCGCGCTCACGTGGGCCCAGGTCAGCTCCTCGGCCAGCAGCGTGCCGGCCTCGGCGCCGTCGAGGAGCTGCGCCTTCAGCGAGGCTCGTTCCTGACCGTGCTGGGCGAGCAGATGACTGACGTCGGCCCGGGTGGGCGTGAGGCTGGGCGGGCCGGCCGGGTGCGTCATGACGGGTTCGCCGGCGCCCATCGCGTGGCGGGGTGCGCTGTCGCTCCGGCGGCTCATCGGGCGCCCGCCCAGCCCGGGACGAGCGTGGTAGGCCGTGGGCCGTCCAGCACCCAGCCGGCAATGACGGCGCCGAGCAGGCCGAGGCCGGTGAGGGTGGCGACGACTGTGTCCGGAGCGGCACCTTCGTGCAGCATCGTCATGCCGTAGCTCACCACGACGACAAAAATGGTGACGCGGGCGATGGCCGGCGGGTCATCCGCCGGCCGGATGGGAATGGGGCAATTGAGCATTGTGGACTGCCTTTCCGGTGGTGGTCCTGGGCAATCCCGGTGGTGGACGGGATCGGCTTGGTGTCGGCCGCCATTCTGCCCCAGAGCGCGCCGGCGCGGCCACAGCTGCGATAACGCTGCGGAGCGGGTGGCGTGAAACGAGACAGCCGGGATACGAGAATCGTGCTCATGTTCCGGCACCCATTTTCGGCGCTCGGAAAGGCGCGGAAAGAAATAGAGGGACCGGCCGGTCAACCTGCTCCGGCGGTCCCTCTATCGTGCGGAAAGACGGCCACCACAGCTGCTTTCCGCGGTGTTGCGGTACCGATACCAGCCCAGGACCAACCGGACGCAGTGTCGGTGCGGAGACTCCCGCGGGGCCCACCGTACTCGGCGTCTCCCGTCCAGGCCAGAAGGCGGCGACGGACCAGGGGTACGACGCGGTTCAGGGTGCCGTCCCGGCCGGCGCCGGACAACGGAGGGGAAACAACGCGCAACGCTGTGCACCGCGATGATCGCGTCGCAGGTCGGTGAGCTGGACGGAGACAACCGGACGCCCGTTATGCTGGCGCAACCTCCGCAACGCCGCGAAACGTGGTTCGAGCATCCGGGACGGAGGGCTCGCCGAAAGTCCAACCGCTCGAATTACCTCCGGTCGGCTGTTCGGGGGAGGCGCCGCGAGTTTGATCTTTCGCAATCATGAGATCGAGCCACCGATGCCGCCCGGACGTATTAGCCGGAATCCGGCGCTCGCCAGTGCACACCTTCCGAAACCGATCATGCGATTGCGCCGGAAACGGATGCCGACGTTGCCGGCCAAGAAAGCGACGCCATTTCTCTGGGGCCCGGCACCGTGAATGCCTCGTGTCGTACTTGTCCGGCTTGCCCGGTCGGGCACGCAGAGTCACGCACCCAGCGTGTGCTCTCGATCCAATACGCGTGACCATGTTGCGGGCGATTTCGTGATGACCAATTTTGCACGTCGGCGGTATGAACACTTTTGGCCGATTATGGACGACCACGATCGGGTGGTGCCAGGTGCACCCCGTCGCGTTACGGGCGCTCTTCCGCGGAGGGCGTGACGGCGGCCGGTGGCCGGTCGGGCGAGCCGGCACCCGCGCCACCGGCACAGTCGCCGGCCGTCCAGGTGTCGAAGCGGGTCACCCAGTTCAGGCAGAAGCCGCCGGCCCGCTGCTGGGCCTGGTCGCCGATCTGGGTGTCGACGTCGTCGCGCCAGTAGCGGGCCGAGCCGCCGTCCGGCGGGCGGAGCTGGACGTTGTCCACGGTCACCGGGGGGACCACCACCCGGGCCGGGCGGCTCGGGTCGACGTGGACCTCGACGTACTGCTCGACGTACGCCCGGGAGCCGACCGGCAGCTGCTGCGCGGTCAGCAGGTTCCACCGGTTGTTCCACCACAGCCACGCCTGCCAGACGTTGTTCGCGTCCGTGTGCAGGTCCAGCCAGACCTTGTCGCCCGGCTTGAGCTGGTACTGGTCGTAGAACTGCCAGGTCTTGGAGTTGGTGTTGAACGTGTAGATGTGCTGACGGCCGCCACCGGCCCAGCCCGTCTCGGCCCAGCCCGCCTCCAGCCAGGCGATGGAACCGGCGCCCATGTCGCGCTTGACCATGAAGCGGCCGGCCACGAAGTCGTACGTGTTGCGCCGGACCGCGCCGTCCACGATCTCGATGCGGCCCGAGACCCCGCCCCACTCGCCGCCGGTGCCCGCGCCGAGGTGGTGGTAGCCGCTCGGGGTGGCCCGCTCGCGCATCCGGTCGAGCCGGACGCCGGACTCCAGGATCGGTCCCGTGGCCCGGCAGGCCTTGCGGGCGTTGCGGCCGGCCGGCTCGGTCGGCGCTGTGACAGACGCCTCACCGCCCGGGCACGCGGGCAGCCGGTGGCTGCGGTGCGAGGCGGCCGGAGCGGCCGTCGCCAGCGCCGTGACCAGGCCACCCAGGGCGCACCAGCGCGCCACGGACCGGAATTTCAAGCTGCCCACCTCGCCCCTGACCAGCGCGGAAACCACATCTCTGGCTCAACGCCGGATGAGATCCCCCGGTGACGGTTCCCGCCCGCCGATCACTTGCCGTCCCGTGGTGCGAGACTGGGAACATGGCTGCGAAGGGCTTCCCGTACCACGATCTGCAGAGCTTCATCTCGGCCCTGGAAGCGGCCGGTGAGCTGCGCCGGGTCCGCGTACCGGTCGATCCGACGCTGGAGATCAGTGAGATCGTCACCCGCACCGTCAGGGCCGGCGGGCCGGCCCTGCTCTTCGAGCGCCCGACCCGCGGTGACATGCCGATCGTCGTCAACCTCTTCGGTACGGAGAAGCGGATGGCCATGGCGCTGGGCGTGGACAGCCTCGACGACGTCGGCAACCGGATCGGCTCGCTGATCCAGCCGGAGCTGCCGGTCGGCTGGTCCGGCATCCGCGAGGGCATCGGCAAGGTGCTTCAGCTCAAGTCGGTCCCGCCCAAGAAAGTCAAGAGCGCCCCCTGTCAGGAGGTCGTGCTCAAGGGCGACGAGGTGGACCTGGGTAAGCTGCCCGGCCTGCAGGTCTGGCCCGGTGACGGCGGCATCTTCCACAACTACGGGCTGACCCACACCAAGCACCCGGCGACCGGCAAGCGCAACCTCGGCCTCTACCGGCTGCAGCAGCACTCGAAGAACACGCTCGGGATGCACTGGCAGATCCACAAGGACAGCACCGCCCACCACGCCGTCGCCGAGCGCCGGGGCGAGCGGCTGCCGGTGGCCGTCGCGATCGGCTGCGACCCGGTGGTCAGCTATGCGGCCAGCGCCCCGCTGCCCGGCGACATCGACGAATACCTGTTCGCCGGCTTCCTGCGCGGCGAGCGGGTGGAGATGGTCGACTGCCTGACCGTGCCGTTGCAGGTGCCCGCGCAGGCGCAGATCGTCCTCGAGGGCTATCTGGAGCCGGGGGAGCGCGCGCCCGAGGGCCCGTTCGGCGACCACACCGGCTTCTACACCCCGGTCGAGCCGTTCCCGGTGCTGCACATCGAGTGCATGACGATGCGCAAGCAGCCGGTCTACCACTCGATCGTCACCAGCAAGCCGCCGCAGGAGGACCACGGTCTGGGCAAGGCCACCGAGCGGATCTTCCTGCCGCTGCTGAAGATGCTGATCCCGGACATCGTCGACTACGACATGCCGGCCGCCGGGGTGTTCCACAACTGCGTGATCGTCTCGATCCGCAAGCGCTACCCGAAGCACGCGCAAAAGATCATGAGTGCGGTCTGGGGCGCGCACCTGATGTCGCTGTCGAAGCTCATCGTGATCGTCGACGAGGACTGCGACGTGCACGACTACAACGAGGTGGCGTTCCGGGCCTTCGGCAACGTCGACTACGACCACGACCTGCTCATCACCCAGGGCCCGGTGGACCACCTCGATCATGCCTCCTACCAGCAGTTCTGGGGTGGCAAGGCGGGGCTGGACGCGACCCGTAAGCTGCCCGGCGAGGGCTACACCCGGGGCTGGCCGGAGGAGATGACCATGGCGGACGAGGTCGTCTCGCTGGTCGACAAGCGGTGGAAGGAATACGGCATATGACAGCGGTCGCCGCGGCGCCGGAGCAGCCAGGGAAGATCAAGTCATTCCTGAAGCTGGTGGCGATCGAGCACTCGGTCTTCGCGCTCCCGTTCGCCTACCTGTCCGCCCTGGTCGCGATGGACCGCACGGGCACCGGGGTGCGCTGGGTCGACCTGCTGCTGGTCACGATCGCCATGGTGTCCGGGCGCACCTTCGCCATGGCGGCCAACCGGATCCTGGACCGCAAGATCGACGCGCAGAATCCGCGTACCAGAAATCGCGAGCTGGTCACCGGGGCCGTCAGCGTGCGCACGGCCTGGACCGGCGCCGCCGTTTCCCTGGTCGTGCTGTTCGCCGCCGCGGCGCTGCTCAATCCGCTCTGCCTGGTCCTGTCGCCGCTCGCGGTGATCCCGCTGGTGATCTACCCGTACGCGAAGAGGTTCACGAACTTCCCGCACTACGTGCTCGCACTGGCGCAGGCCGTCGCGCCGGTCGGGGCGTGGCTGGCGATCACCGGCACGTTCGACGGCTCGGGCCCGGCCTGGGTGCTCGGCGTCGCGGTCGGGCTGTGGATCGGCGGCTTCGACATCATCTACGCCTGCCAGGACGTCGAGGTCGACCGGCGGATCGGCGTGCACTCCACCCCGGCCCGCTTCGGGATCCGCACGGCGCTGCACATCTCCACCGCCACCCACGTGCTGACTTTCGCGCTGTTCGTCTGGTTCGGCCAGCTCGTCGGGCTCGGCTGGCTGTGGTGGATCGGCCTGGGCCTGACCGCGGTCGCGTTCGCCTACCAGCACGTCGTCGTCACGCCCACCGACCTCTCCAAGGTCAACAGGGCGTTCTTCACGGCCAACGGCTTCGTGGGCATAGCCCTGTTCGTCTTCGCCGTCCTTGATCTGATTCTGCTGTAACTTTCCGGCCGCCGACTTCCGTCTATCAGCTGTGAGTGACAGAGACAGGGAGTTCAGCGCCTTCGTAGCCGCGCAGATGGAGCCGCTGCGCGGGCTCGCCTATCTCACCTGCGGCGACTGGCAGGCGGCTGAGGACGCGGTCCTCATCGCGCTGGCAAAGTTGTACGTGAAGTGGCGGCGCATCGACAACCCGGGCGCGTACGCGCGCACCGCCGTGGTCCGGGCGGCGATCGACGAGACCCGCCGCCCGTGGTGGCGGCGGGAGCGCGCGCAGAGCAATGCCATGCCCGACCGGCCCAACCTGCGTGACGACACGAACGCCGTCGACGAACGGCTGCGAATCCGTGACGCACTGCAGAAGATCCCCGCACGGCTGCGTGCCGTGCTGACTCTGCGCTACCTGGAGGGTCTGAGCATCCAGGAGACCGCCGAGGCCCTGGGGTGCCCAGAAGGAACCGTCAAGAGCTACACCTCGCGGGGCCTCGAAGCCCTGCGCACCGCCATGGGCGCCGAGGTGTTCGTCAACAGGGAGAATTACCGTGCCGCACGAGCTGTCTGAGATGTTGCAGGACGCCAAGTCGGATGCCCCGCCCCCGCGCTACAGCGTGCAGGACGCCCTGACGGCCGGACGCAGGCGGCAGCAGCGGCGCCGGGCGCTGTGGGCCGGCACCGGATCGGCCGCCGTCGTGCTCGCCGTGGCCGGGGCGGTCGCCGTGCCCCAGCTGTTGCCCGCGGGCAACGACAAGTCGACGACGGTGAACGCCGGAGCCCCCACTTCGAAGGCCGAGAAGCCGGCCAAGACGCCGTTCGCCTACCCGTCCACCGAGTTCTCCGGCACGTTCGCGAAGTACACCGTGGGAGACCTCACCGTCGACGGCACCGTGCTGGTGACGCCGGGCTACCAGGTCGCCTCGATCACGGCGCCGGGCAAGGGCCAGGCGTACGAGGACAAGAACGGTGGGCGGTACTACGCGCCGAACGTCATCGGGCACGTGGTGACGTACGCCAAGGGTGTCTTCAACCCGGCCAAGGCACAGAAGGACCCCAAGGCGGGCGCCGGCTGGTTCCACGCGGGTGAGAAGAAGGACCCGATCAAGCCCGGCCTCCCGGCGCCGTACGCCGAGTCCACCTACACCTGGAAGTACGCCGACGACGCCTGGGCCCAGGTCATCGTGCAGGGCCGGCTCAAGTACCCCGCGACGAAGCTGGCGTCGATCGCCGAGGGCCTCACCGGGGCAGCCGAGAAGCCGGTCAAGGTCGGCATCAAGCTGGGTTACGTGCCCGCGGGCTTCGAGCTCGGCTCCGCCGGGACGACCTCGGACTACCTCGAGGCATCGTTCGCCGGGACGTCCTTCCTGCGCCTGATCAAGGGCGACTTCCCGTACGAGAAGCTCACCGGCCCCGTCGGCGACCCGTTCATCGTGCAGGACACCCAGCTGCCGATCCTGTCGCTGCAGGTCTACCCGGCGAAGGAGCAGAAGTACACCTCGCCCGGGAACGCCCCCTACTGCCCGCAGGAAGGTCTCTGCTACCGCTACACCGCCGACAAGAAGTTCTTCGTCGAGCTCAACGGCGGCGGGTTCATCGGCAACAGCGAGATGATCAAGATGCTCAAGAGCGTGGAGTTCGCCGACCCGACCGACTCCTCGACCTGGTTCGCGGCCACCGAGGCCGTCAGCTGATCATCGCCTGGGGCATGCTGGAAGCATGCGCACCCCGTGGATCGTCGGTGTCTCCGGAGCTTCCGGCACGCCCTACGCGAAGGCTGTCCTGAACGGGCTCCTGGATGCCGGCGAAGCAGTCGACCTGGTCGTCTCCAAGGCGGCCAGGTTGACGCTGCTCGACGAGACCGGGGCGACCGTACGGGACGCGCACTGGAAGGACGATGTCCAGCAGTGGCTCGGGCGCGATCTCGGCGACCTGAGCTACTGGCCCGCCGGTGACCTGGCCGCCGGTCCGAGCAGCGGCTCGTACCCGGCCAAGGGGATGGCGGTCGTGCCGGCCAGCACGGCCGCCTGTGCCGGCATCGCGATCGGGCTGTCCAAGGACCTGCTCCAGCGGGCCGCCGAGGTGAACCTCAAGGAGCGCCGCCGTACGGTGGTCGTGCCCCGCGAGACCCCGGTGACCCGCAGCCACCTGGAGCACCTGATCGCCCTGCACGACGCCGGGGCGGTGGTCCTGCCGGCCAGCCCCGGCTTCTACGGCTCGGGCGCGCAGGCGACCGCCGGCCAACTGGTCGACTTCGTGGCCGGCAAGGTGCTCGACGCTCTGGGCGTACCCCATCAGCTCTTCACGCGATGGGCGGGAGAACTGAATCAGCGCAGTCCGTTGGGCGGGCCGTAGCTCTGCCCCGGATTGGTGGGCCCGCCGTTGCGCGGGCGGTTGGCGGCGTCGTCCTCGCGCATCTCCTCGACGACACCGTCGCCCTCGAGCAGCGCGCGCACCTCGGACTCGCGGAACCGGCGGTGGCCACCCGGAGTACGGATGCTGCCGATACGTCCGGCGGCTGCCCAGCGCGTGACCGTCTTCGGGTCCACCCGGAACAGCGCGGCCACCTCCCCGGGCGTCAGCAGTCGATCTCCTGTGTCCACGGCCCTCTCCTCGCGTCGTGTTGGAGCGCCGTTGGTCACAGTGAGTGTCGGCGTGCTCGATCGGGACGTAGTGCCATTAGAGCATCGCCAAAAACAGCAAGTCGCTGAAATGCGGAAAAAGCCCCGATTGCGACGTTGACCATTATCCTTGCTGCGTCCGGCGGTCGGAGCCCGCTACCGGGCGTGAGGTACCAGGACGTGTCGCACTAACCTCTGAAACCATGGACGCCATCGACCTGCGCCTGATCGACCTCTTGCGGGACAACGCCCGCTCCTCGTACGCGGAGCTGGCCCGGCAGGTGGGGCTCTCCGCGCCGGCCGTGCACGAGCGGGTGGGCAAGCTGGAAGCCGCCGGCACGATCCGGGCGTACCGGGCCGAGGTCGATCACGAGGCCATCGGGCTGGGCGTCACGGCCCTGATCGGCATCGTCGAGGACTCCGGCGCCGACACCGACGACGTGCTCTCCGCGCTGCGGGTGATGCCCGAGATCGAGTCCTGCTACTTCATGGCGGGCGTGGAGTCGTACCAGCTCACCGTCCGGGTGGGCACGATCGCCGAGCTGGAGCAGCTGATCGTCCGCATCAACCGGACCCGCGGCGTAGCGTCGACCAGGACGGCCATCGCGCTCTCCACGAAGTGGGAGAACCGCCCCCAGCCCGGCCTCGACCCGACGGCAGGCTGAGCCATGGACCAGCACGACCGCTGTGACGACACCGCCCGCGAGTGGGCCCGCGAGGCGATCGCGCTCGTGGAGGCGGACGCGAACCGCTCGGCCGACACCCACCTGCTGCCGTTCCCGCTGCCCCGCTCCTGGGGCATCGACCTCTATCTCAAGGACGAGTCGTCACACCCCACCGGTTCGCTCAAGCACCGGCTGGCCCGCTCGCTTTTCCTGTACGCCCTCTGCAACGGCTGGATCGGCCCGCACACCCCGGTCGTCGAGGCGTCCTCCGGCTCGACCGCGGTCAGCGAGGCGTACTTCGCCCGGATGCTCGGACTCGAGTTCATCGCGGTGATGCCGGCGAGCACCTCGCCCGAGAAGATCTCGCTGATCGAGTTCCAGGGTGGCAAGTGCCACCTCGTCACCGACCCGACGGCGGTTGTCGCGGCGGCCCGTACGCTCGCGGCCGAGCTCGGCGGACACTTCATGGACCAGTTCACCCACGCCGAACGGGCCACCGACTGGCGCGGCAACAACAACATCGCCGAGTCCATCTACCTGCAGCTGGGGCTGGAGCGGCACCCCGTACCGGCGTGGATCGTGGTCGGGGCCGGCACCGGCGGCACCAGCGCGACCATCGGCCGGTACGCCCGCTACCGGCAGCTGAACACCAAGCTCTGCGTGGTCGACCCGGAAGGGTCGGCGTTCTGGCCGGCCTACGTCTCCGGCGACTGGACGGTGTCCACCGGCCGCGGCTCGCGGATCGAGGGCATCGGCCGCCCCCGCGTGGAGGCCTCCTTCCAGCCCGCGGTGGTCGACCGGATGGTGCAGGTGCCGGATGCGGCGTCGCTGGCGGCGATGCGGGCCGGCTCGGCGGTGCTCGGGCGCCGGGTCGGCGGCTCCACGGGCACGAACCTGTGCGGGGCCTTCGGCCTGATCGCCGAGATGCGGGCGGCGGGCCACAAGGGGTCGGTGGTCACCCTGATCTGCGACGGCGGCGAGCGGTACGCGGACACGTACTACTCGGACGCCTGGGTCGCCGAGCAGGGCATCACCCTCGAACCACACCTGGCGGCGATTGACACGTTCCTGGCCACGGGCGTCTGGGAGCCTGCCTGAATTGGGGGCAGCGCTGCGGCGGTGGACCTGGGAGGATCTGAGACCTGTGACGGGTTTCGGGTTCGAGGAGCGCAGTGCACGACGCCGAGGAAGTACCCGCCGCTCCGCCGATGCCGTCCGGCCCCTGGTCGTCGCCGCCGGCCGGTTTTGCCCAGATCCCTGGTCAGCGGGCGCCGCAGGCCAGTGAGTTCTTTCCCTCGACCCACCCTTTTGTGCAGTCGCCGATCGAGGTCGGTGACCTGCCGCCCGGCATCGTCCCGGTGCCTTCTCCTGCGCCGCCGTCTCGCCGGGGCCGTGGCCTGCTGGTCGGGGCCGCGCTGGCGCTGGTCGCCGCGCTCGCCGTCGGTGCCGGTGTCGTCTACGTAAACCGCGCGCCGCTCTCGCTCAACGAGCGCGCCGCTGCGGCCGGGCCGGAGCGCACTGCCGCGCGGACCCCGCTGACGCCGGCCGAGGCCGCCGCCGCGGCGCTCAAGGCCCAGGCAACCGCCCTGCTGGCCAACAACGAGAAGGGCTGGCTGGCCGCCGTCGACCCGGGCCAGTCCAAGCTCCAAGCCCGGTACAGCTCGATGTTCCGCTCGCTGCGCGGGCTGGGCGTCAGCCACTTCGACTACCAGACCTCCGTCGACCCCGTCGACGCCAAGAGCGGCACGGTCCAGGTGACGGCCGAGGTCGCGTACTGCTTCAGCACCGACAAGTGCCCGGAGGAGAAATACAACGCGTCGGACGGCCCGCCGACGATCAGCCAGGTCCTGACCTTGAAAAAGGTCACCGGCCGGTACGTGATCGCCAAGGTCACCGAGAAGAAGAGCCGCAGCCGCCAGCAGCCGACCCCGTGGGAATCCGGCGACCTCAGCTTCCTCTCCGGCGAGCGGGTCACCGTGATCGGCAACCGCACCGAGCGCAAATACTTCAAGCAGGTGCTCGCCGCCGCCGAGAAGGCCGCCGTCGTCAACGACCGCTTCGCCGGCCTGGTCGGTAACCCCCAGCGCCGATACCGCGTCTACGTCGCCGGCGCGAAGCAGTGGAAGACCTGGTACGGCGGCATCACCGACAAATGGGTCATCGGCTACGCGATCCCGCTCAAGGACTCGGGCAGCGACGTGGTGCTCAACATCTCCGCCGTCCGTACGAACAGCGACGTGCTCGCCACCACGCTCCAGCACGAACTCGCTCACGTCGTCACGCTCGGTGGTGCGTACCGGACCGGCGGCAGCGAGGACATGTGGCTGGAGGAGGGCATCGCCGAGTACATCGGCTGGTACCCGAGATCCGCCACGGACAGCTGGCGCCGCTCGGCGGTGCGCTCCCTGCTCGCCGGCAGCAAACGCCCGAAGTCGATCGCCGCGAAGGCCCCCGGCGACAACGCCAGCCCCGACACCAGCGACGCCTTCTACGGCTTCGGCCACTTCACCGCCGACTGCCTCGCCCGCAAGTACGGCCAGGGCGCGCTCTTCGACTTCGTCCGGCTCTATCTGCGCGAGAACCGCGACCTGGACCCGGCGTCCCGCGAGGCGTTCGGCAAGCCGTTCACGACAGTCGACAAGACCTGCCTGACCTGGATCCGCGACAAGGTCTAGCGCACCCGCTGGGCCAGCCCCGGATAGTCCACGACAAAGCCTTCGTCGTCGACGACCAGGTCCGCACTGAAGGTCTCGGTGGCGAAACGCACCCGCCCGTCGCCCAGCGCGGTGTAGATCTGGTCCGCCTGCACGATCTCCAGGCTGGGCAGCAGCACCCAGGCGACGCTGACCCGGTGGGCCACCCCCGCCTCGGCCTTGAGCAGCCCCAGCCGCCGGATCGGCAACGTGTTGGTCAGCGGCGAACCGGTGAGGTCGACGTCGAAAGCCCCGAACAGCAGGTCCGGGTCCTCGGTGCCGGGCAGACCGGCCCCGGGGTGACCGCCGGCGGTCAGCGCCGCATCCAGGTCACCCCGCTCAGCGGTCGAGGTCCGCCACCGCCCACCCTCGGACTCCAGGCGCAAGCTACGGCTCCAGCCGGCGCCCTCGGTGCTGACCTCGAGCGCGGTCGTGACCCAGTCCGGGCCGGTGCGAAGCTCGTAGCGGGCGCTGTAGGCGATCGGATCGACGGCCACGGCTGTGCCCCGGGCGTGCAGCCCGGCATGGGTATCCACCAGTGCATGCTCAGCACCGGACGTGTCGCGGCGATCCCAGAAGAGTGAACCCGGCAGAACGGCCATAGTCATCGACTACCCGTTCCTGCCCCGCCGTGAACCCCGCTATGCCGTTCCCGGCCTGGGGCGGGCCCGGCCATTCCGTTCTGGGTCGTGCGCGAGCTCGCCGTTCCGTTCCGGGCCTGGGGCGGGCTCGGTCATTTCGTTCCGGGTTGGGCGCGAGCTCGCCGTTCCGTTCCGGGCCTGGGGCGGGCCCGGTCATTTCGTTCTGGGTCGTGCGCGAGCTCGCCGTTCCGTTCCGGGCCTGGGGCGGGCCCGGTCATTTCGTTCTGTGTCGGGCGCGAGCTCGCCGTTCTGTTCCGGGCCTGGGGCGGGCCCGGTCATTCCGTTCCGGGTCGGGCGCGAACCCCGGCCATCCCGTTCCGGATCGGGCGCGAGCCCGCCGTTCCGGGCTCGGGGCGGGCCCGGCCACCCCGTTCCGGGTCGGGCGCGAGCTCGCCGTTCCGTTCCGGGCCTGGGGCGGGCCCGGCCATCCCGTTCCGGGTCGGGCGCGAATCCCGGCCATCCCGTTCCGGATTGGGCGCGAGCCCGCCGTTCCGGGCTCGGGGCGGGCCCGGCCACCCCGTTCCGGGCCGGGCGCGAACCCCGGCCACCCCGTTGCCGGGCCAGGCGTGAACCCCCGCCATCCCGTTCCGGGCCGGGCGCGAACCCCCGCTACGCAGAAGAAGGCCCCGGCGCGCGGAGCGCCGGGGCCTTCTGTCGCGTGCTATGGATCAGTGCGTGTGCGCCGGACGGCCGGTCGAGAAGCGGCCGTTGCCGGTCTCCCGCCGGTCGTTGCGAGCGGGCTCGCGGCGGAAGCCACCCGGACGCTCGCTCAGGTTGCGCGCCGTCCGATCGCCGAAGCCGCGCTGGCGGTCGGCGAACGACGGACGGTCACCCGTCGGCCGGTCGCCGCCCGTTGCCGGACGGTCGGCGTAGGAACGGTCGCCTGCCGGGCGGTCGCCGTACGTGCGCTGCTCGCCACGGGGACGGTCGCTGAACGAGCGCTGCTCGCCACCACGCGGCCGGTCGCCGTAGGTGCGGTCGCCGCCGCTGCTGCTGCCGCCGCTGAAGCTGCCCCGCGGCCGGTCGCCGAACGAACGGTCTCCGCCACCGGTGCGCGGCCGGTCGCCGTAGCTGCTGCCACCGCGGGAACGGTCGCCGTAGCTGCTGCCACCACGCTGCGGCCGGTCACCGAAGCGACGCGGCCGGTCGCCACGCTCGCGCGGCTCGGGCTCGATCTTGACCGGGACACCGCTGGGCTCGCGAGCCCCGGTGACGTTGGCCAGCTGCTCGTCGCCGAGGCGGACCCGCAGCTCGGCCGGCGTGACGCCCGCCTTCAGCATCATCGACGCCGTGGTGCGGCGCTGCTTGGGCAGGACCAGCGTCACGACCGCGCCGGACTCGCCGGCCCGGGCGGTGCGACCCGCGCGGTGCAGGTAGTCCTTCGGGTCCTTCGGCGGGTCCACGTGCATGACCAGCGAGATGCCGTCGACGTGGATGCCGCGCGCCGCGACGTCCGTGGCGACCAGCACGTTCGTCCGGCCTTCCTTGAACTCGGCCAGCGTGCGGGTGCGTACCCGCTGGGTCTTGCCGCCGTGCAGCGCGCCGGCGCGCACGCCGACCGCCGCGAGCTGGTCGACCAGCCGGTCGACGCCCATCTGGGTGCGGGCGAAGACAATGGTCTTGCCGGCCCGGTTGGCGATCGACGCCGTGATCGGGAACTTGTCGTGCGGCGGGATCAGGAGCATGTGGTGCTCCATCGTGGAGACGCTGGCCTCCGCCGGGTTGGTGGAGTGCGTCACCGGGTCGTGCATGAACCGCTTGACCAGCGCATCGACGTCACCGTCGAGCGTCGCCGAGAACAGCAGGCGCTGCGCGTTCGCCGGGGTCTTGGACAGCAGCTCGGTGACCTCGGGCAGGAAGCCCATGTCGGCCATCTGGTCGGCCTCGTCCAGGACGGTGACCTCGACCGCGTCGAGCCGGCACGCGCCCCGCTCGATCAGGTCGCCGAGGCGGCCCGGGGTGGCGACGATGACCTCGACGCCGCGCCGCAGCGCGTCCATCTGGCGGTCGTACGGCACGCCGCCGACAGCGGTCTTGAGGAACACGCCGACCGAGCGGCCCAGCGGCGTCAGCGCGTCGGCCACCTGCATGGCCAGCTCGCGGGTCGGCACCAGGATCAGGGCCTTGGGCTGGTGCGGCAGCGCCCGGCCACTCTTGGCGATGCGGGCGAGCAGCGGCAGGCCGAACGCCAGCGTCTTGCCGGAGCCGGTCTGGCCACGGCCGAGCACGTCCCGGCCCGCGAGGGCGTCGGGCATGGTCGCGGCCTGGATCTCGAACGGGGCGATGATGCCCTCGCGGCTCAGCACCCGGACGAGCTCGGCGGGGATGCCCAGCTCGGCGAAGGTCGGCACGGCGGTGGCGGGGGTCTCGACGACCTCGACCTCGTGGGTCTCGGTCTGCTCCGCGGCGGCCTCAGGGGTGACCTGGGCGGCATCGGGAGCGTCGGTGCTGGGGGTGCCGCCGGACTCGGCGAGAACTTCTTCAACGGACGGGAACGTGCTGGGATCAGCGAAAGTGGTCAAGAGAACCTCTCTACGGGGGCGCATGCTCGCGTATGGCCCGCCGCGGCTACCAACAGCCGGCCGCTGAAATGACCGCAAGAACGCCCGTGGCGTGCTCGTTGAGGGCACGCCAGGTTAATTACTTCCATCAGTGTACGGGTCAACGTCCTCGACACTGCCCGCATTCCGCGCCGGTAGTGGGCAGGCTCACCCTTCGGCGCAACCTCGCCAGCTTAGGGGCATCCGTCGCCGGCGACAACTCATTGCTTGAAAACGCCACCGATCATGTCGCTGAACGCATCGCCGACGGTGAAGAGGAAAAGGAGGCTCACCCCGACCAGGACGAGCAGCACGATCAGCATCGCCACAGCCACCTTGACGTTGCTGCGCCGCTGGTTGTCGGGCCCGTCCCGCCAGCCCTGGGCCAGGATGTGGCCGGTCAGCGAACCGGAGTTCTCCACCGGATTGACGTTCACCGGCATCGTCATGTCAGCCGGCGCGTAGTCCGCCAGGCCGCCGTAGACGGTGCCCTGCCCCCGCTGCTGCGGCACGGCGGTGGACTGTCCGGATCCCGACGCAGCGGAACCTGAGCCGTACGTCACCGGGGTGCTCACCTGAGCCGCCGGTCCGCCGAACGGCTGCCGGGCACCGCCCGATGCGCCTACCCCGTACGAGGTCGAGCCGTTGCCGGCGGGTGCCGGGCTGCCGTACTGACCGGAAGGAGCGGCGGCCGGCATCGTGTACGCCGGGAGGGCGCCGGGGGCCTGGGAGCCGCCGGCGTTGGAGATCATCGGCGGCCCGGGGAAGGGAGCCGGCGGCGGGCCCGGGACCGGCGACGGGCCGGGACCCGGCGGTACGGGGCTCGGGCCGGGACCCGGCGGGATCGGGCTGGGGCCGGGGCCGGGCGGGATGGGGCTCGGGCCGGGGCCGGGCGGGATCGGGCTGGGACCGGGGCCCGGGGGTACGGGGCCGGGCGGCGTGGGGCTGGGTGCCGGGCCGGGTGTGGGGCTCGGTGCGGGGCCTGGCTGCGGGGCCGGGCTCGGGGTGGGAGTGGGGTGCGGGGTCGGCAGCGGGGCCGGCTCCGGCCGGGTGGGCTCGGGCTTGGCCGGTGCGGGCTTGACCGGCTCCGGGGTCGACGGCTCCGGCAGAGTGGGATCCGGGCTGGAGGGGTCGGGGCCTGAGGGGTCCGGGCTGGACGGGGCCGGGCTGGAGAAGGCCGGGCTGGACGGGGCCAGGCTGGACGGGGCCGGGATCGAGGGGGCCGGGCTGGAGAAGGCCGGGCTGGACGGGGCCGGGCTGGAGGGGTCCGCCGTGGCGGGGGCTGTGCTCTGCGGCTTCGTGCCGGGCTTGTCGCCGGTGGTGGAGCGGTCGGTGTTGCTCGAGGTGGGCTGGCGGGGGCGGTCGCCGACGCTCATCCAGCTGACCGCGCCTGCCTTTTCCCCGCTGGCCCCGTCTCCGCCGGTCTTGTCTCCGCCGGCCTTTTCGGCGCCGGCCTCGGGAGCTGCCGTCCTGCCGGAAATATCCGACTTGGAAGCTGTATCCGACTTGGCGGCGGTGCTCTGCTGGTCAGTCGTATTCGACTGGACGGTGCCGTTCGGCTTGGCCGGTGTGCCGGAGTCGTCCTTGGGGGTGCCATCGGTGCTGGGCTTGTCCGCCGTGCGGCCGTAGATCTTGGCCTGGCCGCTGGGCCAGGTGGTGGCCCGGGCGCCGGCGGGATCGATGGCGCCCGGCACGGTGGCGCGGGCGGCGTTGGCGCTCGGTGCGACCGACACGGGCCGCGTGGCGCCGCCGAGACCGCTGGCGGAGCTGGTGGGCACGGCGGCGGAGCCCGACCCGGCTGGAGAGCCACCGGAACCCGGCGGGGTCGAAGAGTCACCCGAACTGGCCGGTGTGCCGGAAGAAGGCGTGGCCGGCGAAACGCTCGGGGCAGCGGAAGAGCTGCTGGAACCGAAGACGGAACCAGCCGGCCGCACGGCCGCCGAGACGCTGCCCGGACTCACCGGACCAGCGGAGGCAGAGGCCGAGCCGGCCGAGCGGGCCGAGCCGCCGGAGCTGGCGGAGCCGCCGGAGCTGGCGGAGCCGCCGGAGACAGAGGCCGACCCGGAAACCGAGGCCCGCCCGCTGCTAGACCCACTGACCGGAGCCGCGCTGACCGGCGCGGACGCCGAGGCCCGAGCCGTCGACGCAGCTCCCGAGGGCGGCGACTTGGACGCGTCGGTGCCGGACGCCGGGGCCCACAGCGCGCCCGGTGCCGGCGGCGGGGGCAGCTCGTACCCCTGGTCGCTCTTCGGCCCGGCGCTGCTCGCGGGCGGCCGCGCAGCGGGCGGCGTCCTGCCGTCGCTGTCCGGTTTCGCCTGCTGCTCGTCCATGGGTCCTCCCGATCGCCGTCACCCGCGTGCCGACGCCACGTGCCGGACGCCGGGCAGACCGATTGCCGGGCGCTTGGTAACTACCGTGCCACATCAGCGCTCATGAGCGCACCCGGCGTCGGCCGGTCGCCGCTTGAAGATCATGACTGGCGGAGCCCGGGTGCGCTAGGAGCCGGCCGACTTCGACGCTTCGCCGGTGGTGGCGGAGGCGGAGGTCGACTTGGTCGCCGAGGGGCTGTCGGCCTTCGTCGGTGAGTTGTCCGCCGAGCCCGCCGGTGATGACGGCTTCTCTTCCTCCGACGGAGCCGTGGTGACCGGTGCGGCCGTGGTCGGCGGCGTGGTCGTCGGCTTGTCGGTCGTCGGGGTCGCCGCCGGAGTGGTCGGCTTGGTCGACGGCGTCGTCGGCTTGGTCGACGGGGTGGTCGGCTTGGTCGACGGGGTCGTGGGCTTGGTCGACGGGGTGGTCGGCTTCGTCGTCGGCTTTGTCGTGGGCTTGGTGGTCGGCTTGGGGTTGTGGTCGCTCGGCTTCTCCGGGTCCGGCGAGCCCAGGTTGGGGCCCTGCACGGTGCCTTCGATGGAGCCGTAGATGCGGGTCGCGCTGAAGAGGCGCGTCCAGCGGACCGGGACCAGGCGCACGTTGAGGCCCGTGCGTGGCGCCTCGACCATCATGCCGTTGCCCGCGTACATCGCTACGTGGTGGATCTGCTGCCAGCTGCTCGACGAGCTGAAGAAGAGCAGGTCGCCGGGGAGCAGGGAGTAGCGGTCGACGACGCGTTCGCGGGTCTGGAAGTACTGGTCGCGGGACACCCGGGTCAGCTTGAAGTCACCGGCGCCCGGGGAGCGGTAGGCGGCCCACATCAGGCCGGAGCAGTCGTACTCGTCCGGGCCTTCCTCGGACCACACGTACGGGTCGCCGCGCTGGGCCAGGGCGAAGCGCAGTGCCGCCATGGCGCGCGGGTCGGCGCCGCGGCCGGCGTTCTCCCCGGCCAGGTAGCCGGCGCCGGCCTGGGCGTCCTGGGCTGCCTGGGCGCTGTCGGCCGCGGCGATGGCGGCGGCGTTGTCCTGCTCGAGCTTCTGCTGGGCGGCCGACTTCTTGTCGACCTCCTTCTGCAGCTTGTCGCGGTCGGCCGTGAACGTGGTGAGTCGCGCCTGCGCGGCCTGCTGCTCGGTGAGCGCGGCGTTGTAGATGGTCTCGGCGATGGTGAGCTGGCGGCTGGCGGCCTGCTGGGTCGCGGAGTCGCCGCGGTTGATCCGGGCGAGCGAGTCGAGGTCCGACAGGCCGGAGCCGATCGAGCCGGGCGGCAGGGCGGCCGCGTCCCGGACCGCGGCGGCCGCGGCGCTGGCGACCTCGGTGCGGGCCTGGGAGACCGCGGCGGAGGACTGGGTCACCTTCTGGTCCGCGGCGGCGGCCTGCTGGGTCGTGAGGTCGACCTCGTCCTTGGCCTTGGTGAGCCGCTCGCCGAGGGCCGCGAGCTCGGTACGGCCCTTCTCGATCTTCTGCATCACCGGCGTCAGGGCCACGCCGGGGGTGGTGATCGGTGCCGTCGTCGTCGGTGTCGTGGGGACCTGCTGGCCGGGGAGCACGAGCGAGCCCTGGGCCAGGGGCCGGGAACCGGCGTCGGGAACGGCGGGCGCCGGAGGTGCGGCCGGCGGGGCGGCGGAGGCGGGCAGCGGGTTGAACAGAGCTGCGATGGCGGCGGCAGTCGCGGCGGAGTACGCCAACGGGCGCCACCATGGGCGTATCCGTAGCGTTCGTCCGCTTCTGTGCTGCCCGCTCATCGACATGCGCTCCCCGTCCGCGGTCGTCGCCCACCACCGCTTCGCGTCCCTCTAAAGGTCATACCCCAACCGAGGCACCGATGTCGATTGATTGGACATGACAGGACGCTGTGAATCGTAAGTCCGACGACGTGATCCGCGCCGCCCCGAAGCCGCCGGACGTCGATCCGCCGAAACAAGGACGTACGCTCGACCACGAGTTGACGGTGAAGGGGGCGGACATGCCGCAGATGGACGTGGGGCTGAAGCGCGAGCTGGAGGCCAAGGTCTACGCGGGTGAGCGGC
Organism: Actinoplanes sp. NPDC051405; assembly: GCF_055586185.1. Lineage (NCBI taxonomy): Bacteria > Bacillati > Actinomycetota > Actinomycetes > Micromonosporales > Micromonosporaceae > Actinoplanes > Actinoplanes sp. NPDC051405. The sequence continues at coordinate 291,095 of NZ_JBVJIR010000008.1, read as the reverse complement.
TGACCCGCGAGGACGGCGTCGCGCTCTACGAGTCCGACGATCTGGCCTGGCTCGGCCGGCTGGCCCACCACAAGCGCACCGAGCTCAACGGCGACCGGGTGATGTTCAACGTCAACCGGCACCTCAATCTCACCAACGTCTGCTCCGCCAGCTGTGCGTACTGCTCTTTCCAGCGCAAGCCGGGCGAGAAGGACGCGTACACGATGCGCATCGACGAGGCCGTGCGCAAGGCCAAGGAGATGGAGGGCGAGGGGCTCACCGAGCTGCACATCGTCAACGGCCTGCACCCCACGCTGCCCTGGCGTTACTACCCCAAGGTGCTGCGCGAGCTGAAGGCGGCGCTGCCCGGCGTCAAGCTCAAGTGCTTCACGGCCACCGAGGTCCAGTGGTTCGAGAAGATCAGCGGCCTACCGGCCGGCGAGATCCTCGACGAGCTGATGGACGCCGGCCTGGAGTCGCTCACCGGTGGCGGTGCGGAGATCTTCGACTGGGAGGTCCGCCAGCACATCGTCGACCACAACTGCCACTGGGAGGACTGGTCGCGGATCCACCGGCTGGCGCACGAGAAGGGCATGAAGACCCCGGCGACCATGCTGTACGGCCACATCGAGGAGCCGCGGCACCGCGTCGATCACGTCATGCGCCTGCGCGAGCTGCAGGACGAGACGGGGGGCTTCGCCGTCTTCATCCCGTTGCGCTACCAGCACGACTTCGTCGACTCGGCGGACGGCAAGATCCGCAACCGGATCCAGTCCCGCACCACGATGGCGGCGCCGGCCGAGTCGCTGCGCACGTTCGCGGTGTCCCGGCTGATGTTCGACAACGTGCCGCACCTGAAGAACTTCTGGGTCATGCACGGCCTGTCGGTGGCTCAGCTGTCGCTGAACTTCGGCGCCGACGACCTGGACGGCTCGGTGGTCGAATACAAGATCACCCACGACGCCGACTCGTACGGCACACCGACCACGATGCACCGTGACGACCTGCTGAACATCATCTGGGACGCGGGTTTCCAGCCGGTCGAGCGCAACACCCGCTACGAGATCGTCCGCGAGTACGACCGGCCGGTGTCGCTGGCCGAGCGCCGCAGCGAGCCGCAGCAGGTCTGGGCGTAGCGGCCGGATCCTCCCGGCGTACCCTCGTTGTTGTCATGGCCGAAACCAAGAGTGAGCGCCGCCCGCGTCGCGACGCTGACGGACGCCTGGTGACCGTCGGTGATCTGCTGGGTGTCGCGCTCGCCGGCTGGGTCACCGGGATCGTCGTGCTGCTCCTCTTCGAGGGCGTCATGTCGCTGGCCCGGGCCTTCGACTTCGGCTCGTCCAGCGGCTGGCTGGCGCTGATCCTGCCGGTGTGGCTGTTCACCGAGGAGTTCCGGGCGGCCGGCTACGGCGCGTACCGGATCGTGGTGGCGGCCCTCGCGGCCGGCTTCGGCGTCGCGGTCGGCATGACCCTCGCCGGCCTGGCCGCCGCGACCTTCCCGCCGCTGGTCAGCGGCGCAGCGGGTGCGCTCGGCCTGACGGTCGTCTACTGCCTGGTCTGGTTCTACGGCCTGCGGTGGCTCAGCCACCGCGCGGGCTGACAGGAGTCGTCATGAGTCCCGCCGTCAAGTACACGCTCGGCCGCCTGGGCCTGTTCGTGGTCGTCTTCGCGCTGCTCCTGCCGGTCCCGCTGGCCTTCCTGGTCAAGGCGATGATCGCGTTGCTCGCGTCGGCCGGGTTCTCCTACTTCCTGCTGGCGAAGTGGCGCAACGAGATGGCCGAGCAGCTCGGCACGGTGGCCGAGCGCCGCCAGGCGGAGAAGGCCCGGTTGCGCGCAGCCCTGGCCGGCGACGAGGCGGCGGCGGCCGCCGGCGACCGAGCCACGCCCGCGGCATCCTCCACTGGGGAGACCGAGGACGCCGCTGCGGCCAAGGGCGACAACAAGGCTTCCTGACCCCGAGGTCGGCGATTTCCGCGGATCGGGCACCCCGCATGGTCGGTGTGCGCGACAGTGATGCGGTCATCATGTCGACGTAGGGGGCACATTGGCATGGTCTCGCGGCGCTCGTTTCCATTGCCAAAGGTCGATACCAGGTGGTGCAGTGACGGGGCCCGAACCCCCTCTGACACCCCCCGGAGGTCGTTCATGAGACGACGACGCGTCACCGGCCTGGTCGCCGCTGTCACCGCCGGCCTGGCCCTGATCGCCGCTTCCCCCGCCATCGCGCCGGCCGCTACCGCGGTCCCGCGCGCGGCGGACACCGCGGCCCCTTACGAGGTCTACGACGTGCGCACGCTCGCCCAGCGCAATGCCATCGCGGGCACGGGTGCGGCGATCGACGGCATGGAGCACTCGATCGTCGAGATCACCGCCACCGGCCGCGAGGTCAAGGCGCTGCGGGCGCTCGGCTTCACGGTCAAGCCCGCCGCTGTCGAGACGCCCAGCAGTGACGTGTCCACCTTCGACTTCCCGTCCCGGGACGCGGCGTACCACAACTACGCCGAGATGGTCGCCGAGGTGAACGCCCTCGTGGCGCGGTACCCGGCCATCGCCGGCAAGCGGGTGCTGGGCAAGACCTATGAGGGCCGCGACATCGTGGCGGTCAAGCTGTCCGACAACGTCGGCACCGACGAGGCCGAGCCCGAGGTGCTGTACGACGCCAACCACCACGCCCGCGAGCACCTCACCGTGGAGATGGCGATCTATCTGCTGCACCTGTACGCGGACAACTACGCGAGCGACACCCGGATCCGCAACGTGGTGAACAGCCGCGAGATCTGGATCATCCCGTCGGTCAACCCGGACGGCTCCGAATACGACGTCGCCACCGGCAGCTACCGCTCGTGGCGCAAGAACCGCCAGCCGAACTCCGGTTCCTCGTACGTCGGCACGGACCTGAACCGCAACTACGGCTACCGCTGGGGTTGCTGCGGTGGCTCGTCCGGCAGCACGTCCTCGGACACGTACCGGGGCACCGCGGCGTTCTCGGCGCCCGAGACGCGGGTGATCCGCGACTTCGTCAACAGCCGGGTCGTCGGCGGCGTGCAGCAGATCAAGGCCGCGATGGACTTCCACACGTACTCGGAGCTGGTGCTGTGGCCGTTCGGGCACACCACCGCCAACACCGGTACGGGGATGAGCGCGGACCAGAACAACACGTTCGCGACGCTGGGCCGGCAGATGGCGGCGACCAACGGGTACACCCCGCAGCAGTCGAGTGATCTCTACATCACCGACGGGGACTCGCTGGACTGGCTCTGGGGCACGCACAAGATCTTCGCGTACACCTTCGAGCTGTACCCGCGGAGCTCGTCGGCCGGCGGCTTCTACCCGCCCGCCAGCGTGATCACCCGGGAGACCAGCCGCAACAAGGAGGCCGCGTTGCTGCTGGCCGAGGCGGCTGACTGCCCGTACAAGGTGATCGGCAAGCAGTCCACGTACTGCTGACCGGTCGTGCAGCCCGGCCACCTGTCACAGCCGTAGGGCCGGGACGGGTGGCCGGAGTAAGTCGAGTTATGTAGAGTTTCCGCCATGCCCCGACCTTCCCACGCCTCGCCGCAGACGCTGCGGCTCTTCGAGGCGCTGCTCGCCGAGCCGGCCCGCTGGCGCTACGGCTACGACCTGAGCCGCGAGACCGGGCTCGCGTCCGGCACCCTCTACCCGATCCTCATGCGGCTCTCCGCCCAGCAGCTGCTGGACACCGGCTGGGAGGCCTCCGACGAGCCCGGCCGGCCGCCGCGGCACACCTACCGGCTGACCACCGACGGCATCGTCCTGGCCCGGGAACGCCTGGCCGCCGCGGCGCGCAAGCAGCCCGGCCCGGCTGCGGCCTTCGTGCCGAGGAAAGCGTGATGCGCCGGGCGGCGCGGGCGGTCCTGGTCGCGGCGGTGCGGGGGCGCCGCGCCCGGGGCGGTCCGTGGGGCGAGGCGGCCCTGGCCGAGTTCGACCAGACGACCGGCAGCTGGGAGGCGGTGCGCTGGGCCGCGGGCGGCCTGCGCGCGGTGTGGCACGAGCGCCGGGCGAGGATCAAGACCATGCCCACCCGGGTACGCGTACAGCGGGCGGCCGTCCTCGCGGTCCTGCTGATGGTGCCCGTGGCGGTCGTCGTCAACCAGTTCGTGCTCACCCCCCGGTACATGCCGAGCGGCTCGATGGAGCCGACCGTACGGGTCCAGGACCGTTTCGTGGTCGACAAAGTGAGTTTCCGGCTGACCGGCATCCGGCACGGCGACATCGTGGAGTTCGACAGCCCGCTGCAGCCGGGCGCACTCATGCTCAAGCGCGTGATCGGCCTGCCCGGCGACACCATCGAATGCCGGGCCGGTCGGGTGTACCGGGACGGCACTGCCCTCGACGAGCCCTACTTGGAGAGCGCCGCCAGCACGGGCGACTGCGGCCCACCGGTCACCGTCCCGCCGGGCGAGCTGTTCGTACTGGGCGATCACCGGCTGGTCTCCCAGGACTCCCGCCGGCTCGGCACGATCCCGCAGGACGCCGTGGACGGCCGCCTCCTGGCCCGGATCTGGCCGCTGAGCTGACGGGTCTGTTCGTGCCGCCGCCGGCGCCTGGGCTACTTTCGACAGGACCGCGTCGCAGCGAAGCCGGTGGAATTCCGGCGCTGTCCCGCAACTGTGAGCCCTCGCCCGCGCGGCGCGGGTGAAGCCAGGTCGCCTGGGCGCCGGTCGCGATTCAGCGCTCCCGGGGAGGGGCGCCTCGCGGACCGGGCCTTGTTCCTCCGGTCGGCGAAGCACCGCAGCCTCGGCCGACAGGAGGACCAGAATGAGACGACTTGTGACGGCCGCGATCGCGGTCACCGCCCTGCTGCTCGCCGGCTGCGGCGGCGGTGCCGAGGACGAGGGGAAGCCGGCGGCCTCGGGCGCCGCCTTCCCGGTCACGGCCGGGTCGGTGACCCTGGCCGAGCGGCCCGCCCGGATCGTCTCGCTCGCCCCGACCGCGACCGAGATGCTCTTCGCCATCGGCGCCGGCCCGCAGGTGGTGGCGGTCGACGACCAGTCGACCTATCCGGCCGAGGCGCCCCGCACCGATCTGTCCGGCTTCAAGCCGAACGCCGAGGCGATCGCTGCGCGGAACCCCGACCTGGTGGTGGTCTCCGACGACCTGGAGAAGATCGTCGACCAGCTGGGCAAGCTCGAGATCCCGGTGCTGCTGGCCCCGGCGGCCAAGGTGATCGACGACTCCTACCGGCAGATCGACCAGCTCGGCGCGCTGACCGGCCACCTGGACGAGTCGGCCGCGCTGGTGCAGCGGATGCGGACGGAGATCGACAAGATCGTCAAAGAGGTGCCGCCCCGGACGGACCCGCTCAGCTACTACTACGAGATCGACCAGACGTTCTACTCGGCGACCTCCAAGACCTTCATCGGCTCGCTGCTCGCGCCGTTCGGGCTCACCAACGTCGCCGACGCCGCCGATCCCGACGGCAGCAAGAACGGCTATCCCCAGCTCTCCCCGGAAGCGCTCGTCGCGGCGGACCCGGACCTGATCTTCCTGGCCGACACCAAGTGCTGCGGGCAGTCCGCGGCGACGGTGAAGCAGCGCAAGGGCTGGTCGCAGATCACCGCGGTGCGGCAGGACCGGATCGTGGCCCTGGACGACGACGTCGCCTCCCGGTGGGGTCCGCGGGTGGTCGACCTGGTCCGGGCCGTCGCCGATGCGGTGGCCAAGGTCCCCGCGTGACCGACTGGACCGGACGGAGGCCACGGAGGGAGGGCCAGGAGGGCATGCGAAAGGTGGGCACCGCGTGACCGAAGTGCCGCGGCCGGCCGGTCTGCGGCCCGGCTGGCTGGCCGGCGGGGTGCTCGCGGTGCTGGTCGCGCTGGTCGCGGGGGTGGCCTTCGGGCCGGTCGCGCTGCCGCCGGCCGGGGTCGCGGCCGCGTTGCTCGACCTGGTTCCGGGGGTACGGATCCACAGCGGTCTGAGCCTGCGCGAGACGGCGATCGTCACCGAGCTCCGCCTGCCCCGGGTCGTCCTGGGCCTGCTCGTCGGGGCCCTGCTCGCCCTGGCCGGGGCCGCCTACCAGGGCGTCTTCCGCAACCCGCTGGCCGATCCGCACCTGCTCGGGGTCGCGGCCGGCGCCGGGCTGGGGGTGACGGTGGTCATCGCGTTCCGCCCGGCAGTCGGTGATGCCACCGCGGAGCTGCCGATCGGGGTGCCGCTCGCCGCCTTCGTGGGTGCCACCGTCGCCGTCGCCCTGACCTGGGTGCTCGGCGGCGCCGGCGGCCGGTCGCGGACCCCGGCCACGCTCATCCTCGCCGGTGTGGCCGTGTCGGCGTTCCTGGCGGCGGCCCAGACGTTCCTGTTGCAGCGGCACATCGAGGCGCTGCGCGAGGTGTATTCCTGGCTGCTCGGCCGGCTGGCCACCGCGGGCTGGCACGACGTGCTGCTGGTGCTGCCGTATGCGGCGATCACCGCCGCGATCGTGCTGTCCCAGCGCCGCGAGCTGGACGTGCTGACCGTCGGCGACGAGGAGGCGACCAGCCTGGGCCTGCACCCGCAGCGCAGCCGCTACCTGCTGATCGCGGCCGCCTCGCTGGGCACGGCGGCCGCGGTGTCGGTGTCGGGGCTGATCGGTTTTGTGGGGATCATCGTGCCGCACACCCTGCGGTTGCTGGCCGGCCCGAGCTACCGGTCGATCCTGCCGCTGTCGGTGCTGTTCGGCGGCGCGTTCCTGGCCCTGACCGATCTGGTCGCGCGGACGGTGGCCAGCCCGGCGGAGATCCCGATCGGCGTGGTGACCGCGTTTCTGGGCGCGCCGTTCTTCGCCCTGGTGCTGCGCCGCAGCGGGGTCTCATGATCAGCGTGCGGGGGTTGCGGGTCCGGCTGGGCGGCTCGGTCATCGTCGACGGCGTCGATCTGGACGTCGCCGCGGGGGAGTGGGTCACGATCATCGGCCCGAACGGCGCGGGCAAGTCCACGGTGCTGCGCGCCATCGGCGGGCTGCTGCCGTTCAGTGGCTCGGTCGGCCTGGGTGGCACCCCGCTGGACCGGCTGCCCCGGCGCGAACGGGCCCGGACCGTGGCCACTGTGGCGCAGTCGCCCGTGGTGCCGCCGGGCATGCTGGTCCTCGACTACGTGCTGCTCGGCCGCACGCCCTACATCCCGGCGCTGGGCCGGGAGTCCGCGTCCGACCTGGCCGCGGTCGAGGAGGTGCTGACCGCGCTCGACCTGGACCGGTTGCGTACCCGAAGGCTCGACACGCTCTCCGGCGGCGAACGGCAGCGGGTGTTCCTGGCCCGCGCGCTTGCCCAGGGCGCCCGCATCCTGCTGCTGGACGAGCCGACCAGCGCGCTCGACATCGGTCACCAGCAGGAGGTGCTCGAGCTGATCGACCGGCTGCGCGACGAACGCGAGCTCACGGTGCTGGCCACGATGCACGACTTGTCGATCGCAGGCGAGTACGCGGACCGGATGGTGCTGCTGGCCGGCGGCCGAGTGGTGGCGGCGGGCACCGCGTGGGAGGTGCTCACCGAGGAGTTGCTGGCCCGGCACTACCGCGTACGCGTCAAGGTCATCGACGGCGGGCAGGGACCGCTGGTCGTGCCGGTCCGGGGTTAGCCGTTGATGCCCTGCAGGATGGAGAACGTGCCGCCCTGCGGGTCGTCCACCACCGCGTACCGGCCGATCGGCAGGGTGGTCGGCGGGTGCACGATCCGGCCGCCGAGCGACTGCGCGTACGCGGCCGAGTCGTCACAGTCGGCCACCGCGAAGTAGATCATCCAATGTGGTGGCAGGTCGTCGGGCCAGCGGTCGCCGTCCATCGCCTGCATGCCCGCGATCTGCCGGCCCTCGTGCTCCCACACGATGTAGTCCATGCCGCTCACCGAGCTCTCCCGGGCCACCCAGCCGAAGACCGAGCCGTAGAACGCGGCCGAGCCCTCCAGATCCCGGGTGGTCAGCTCGTTCCAGGTGAGCGCGCCGGGCACGTCGAAGATGTCGGCACCGCGCATCGTGCCCGCCTGCCAGACACTGAACGGCGCGCCGGCCTGGTCCAGGAACGCCGCCATCCGGCCCTGGTACATGACGTCGAAGGGCGCCACCAGCACCTTGCCGCCGGCCGCCTCGACCCGGGCGGCGATCTCGTCGGCGTCGTCGGTGGCCACGTACGTGCTCCAGGCGGTCGGCTGGCCCTCGCCGTAGAGCGGGCCGGCGCCGGCGGTGGCCCGGCCGTCGAGCCGGAAGGTGGTGTAGCCGCCGTACTCCTCGCCCGACACCTCGGCCTCCCAGCCGAACAGCGAGGTGTAGAAGCGGATCGCGTCCGCGAGGTCGGCGGTACCCAGGTCCACCCAGTTCGGTACACCGGGGGTCGGTGGGTTCATGCCTGCTCCTCGGGTTTACGGCGGACGACAGATGGATCGTTACACCGCGATGCGAGGTACGGGGCCGCTCAGTCGGAAGTTCAACTGAACCGCCGACCTTCGTCGCGTCGATAGGCCCATACGGCCACCCCAGCCAGGGCGGCTGTCCAGGTGATCAAGGCGGCTATCGATGGCCACTGCACCGGGAAGTCGCCGACGGCCGCCCACATCAGCCGCACCGCGGCCCCGGTGGGCAGGTACGGAGCGATGGTCTCGACGAAACCGGGCGCACTGCCCGGCGCGGTCATCAGGCCACCGCCGAACGCCAGCGGGAAGAACAGCACCTGGGCCAGCACGATCGCGGCCTTGGCCGGCAGCGAGTAGCCGATGGCCAGCCCCATCAGCGTGAACGGCACCGCGATCACGGCCACCACGGCCACCGCCGTGAGGAAACCGGTCAGGGTGATCGTCGCCTCGGTCGCGACCGCCGCGATGACCACGACCGGCACCAGTGAGGCGCCCATCATCACCAGGCCGGCCAGGATGCGCCCGGCGAAGCGCGGCGCGGCGCCGGCCGGCAGGGTCCGCGAGTACGGGTCCCAGGGCTGGGCCCGGTCCTCCGCCACGCCGATGCCGTACTGGAAGAGATTGCTGGTCATGACCACGAAGGTGACCATCGACGCGGTCGCGTAGGTGGCGTACACCGGGTCGTCGCCGACGAACGGCACCACGAAGAAGATCATCGAGGCGGCCGGGAAGAACGCGCTGCCGATGAGCGCCATCGGGATCCGGAACGTCTCGATGAGCTGGAAACGGGCATGGGTCAGGGCGAGGGATGTCATCCGAACCTCCGGTTCAGGCCGAGGTGAGGGTGAGGAACGCTTCCTCCAGCGACGTGGGGCGTACCTCCAGCTCGGTGAAGGGGACGTCGCGGGCGACGAGGTCGCGGACCAGCCGGTCGGCGTCGCCGGTGAGCAGGTGGGTGCGGTCGCCGTCGCGTTCGGTGCCGACCACCCCGGGCAGCTCCGGCAGCGGTACGGGCACAGTCAGGCTGACCCGGCGGATGGCGACGAGGCCGCGTACCGCCGCGACGGTGTCGTCGGCCAGCACCCGGCCGCCCCCGATCACCACCACCCGCCGGGCCAGGGCCTCGATCTCCTCCAGGTAGTGACTGGTCAGCACGACCGTGCCGCCGTCGGCGTGGAACGCCCGGATGCCGTCCCACAGGCTGTGCCGGGCCTCCACGTCCAGCCCGGTCGTCGGCTCGTCGAGGAACACGATCCGGGGCCGGCCCACGAACGCCAGCGCCACCGCGACCCGCCGTTTCTGGCCGCCGGACAGGCCGCCGGTCTGCCGCTCGGCCAGGTCGGTCAGCCCGAACCGGTCGAGCAGCTCGGCCCGGCCCAGCGGGTCGGGGAAGTGCGCGCGGACGAAGTCGACGACCTCACCGACGCGCAGTGCGCCGGGCAGCCCGGTCTCCTGCGGGGTCACGCCCAGCGCCCGCCGGCTCGCCGGGTCGCGCGGGTCGCCGCCGCACAGCTCCACCGTGCCCGAGGTGGGCCGGCGCACCCCGGTGAGCAGGCTGACCAGGGTGCTCTTGCCGGCGCCGTTGGGCCCGAGCAGGCCGACCAGCTCACCGGTCCGGACGTCGAGGTTGAGCCGGTCGAGGGCTAGCACGTCGCCGTAGCGGCGGGTGGCGTCGAGGGCGCGGGCCAGCATCATGATTCCTCCTGCGGCTTGGCGGTGCCGTTGAGCAGGGCGTGCAGTGCTGCGGTGTAGTCCTCGAAGGCCACCCGGCCGCGCCCGGTGAGCCGGACCAGCGTCGCCGGGGTGCGGCCCTGATGGGTCTTGGTGACCTCGACGTAGCCCGCGTCCTCGAGCTTGCGCAGGTGCACCGAGAGGTTGCCCGCGGTCATCTGCAGGATGTCCTGCAGCCGGGGGAACGCGATCCGGTCACCCGGGCCCAGCGGGGAGAGCGCCGCGACGACCCGCAGCCGGGCCTGGGCGTGGATCACCGGGTCGAGTTCGGGCAGGCCGCCGGTCATCGGGCCATCCGCAGCCAGGACACCAGGCCGGCGACGAGCATCCCGCCGCCACCGAGCACCGCGACGATCAGGGCGTGCCAGCCCGCGCCGATGATGATGCCGACGACGTTGACGACGCTGATCGCCAGACCGAGGACGAACAGGGACCGGTCGTTCCAGATGGCGCCGCCGGCCATGTGCAGAGCGCCGGTGAGGGCGACCATCGCGCCGGCCCAGAGCAGGTTGGCCTCCGGCACGGGCAGCAGGTCACTGATCCGGCTGAACAGGGTGGCCATGCCGATGAAGGCGACGGACCAGGTGAAGCCGTACATGGCGCCCTGCCGGGAGGACGGGCCGCTGACCTGGCGGGCGGCCCGGGCGCCGACGATGCCGGTGATGATGCCCGCGACGATCATCGAGCCGAGCAGGACGGTGAGCGGCACCCAGTCCGGCATGTCCACCAGGACGCGCTCGTCGGGGCCGAACCGCAGGAAGAAGACGCCGAAGCCGATCAGCCAGGCCAGGCCCCAGGGCCAGAGCAGCAGGCGCGGGTCCGGGGTGAGCCGGCGGGTGGTGGTGGCCTGCTCCCGGGCGATCAGCCGGAGCGACTCGGCCGGGTCCAGCGGGGGGAGCTCGTCATCCTTGGCTTCCATGCAAAGAACTTTACCGCACAAAGTCAAAGAACTTTGTGCCATAAACCTCGTCGGCTCGTTTAGCATCGCGCGGTGAGCGATCTCGTACTGCGGGCCGCCGATTCCCGCGAGCTGGGGGCCGTGCTGTCGTTCTGGTCGGCGGCGGCCGAGAACGCCAGTCGTCCACCGGACACTCCGGGTGCCCTGGCGGCGCTGCACCTGCGGGACCCGGACGCGCTCATCGTGGCCGTCGAGGGGGACCGGATCGTCGGCACGATCATCGCCGGCTGGGACGGCTGGCGGTGCCACCTGTACCGCCTCGCGGTCGACCCGCAACACCGCCGCAACGGCATCGGGCGGGCCCTGATCGAGGCGGCGGAGAACCGCATCCGGGCGCTGGGCGGCACCCGGATCGACGCGATGGTGCTGGATGACAACCCGGGTGCCCACGCCATCTGGGCCGCCCGGGGCTACCACCGCCAGCCGGACTGGTCCCGCTGGATCAAGCCGCTCTGAGCGGTTCGGGCAGCGGCTCGGCGTGCACCACCGAGAGCCGGGACACCGCGCGGGTCAGGACCACGTACAGCCGGTGCAGGCCGCGGGGCTCGGCCGCCACGATCTGGGCCGGTTCCACCACGACCACATGGTCGTACTCCAGGCCCTTGACGATCGTGGCCGGCACGACCGTGACGCGCGCCGCGGAGTCGACGTCGTCCGGCGTCGCGGCCGGCAGGCCCGCCGCCGCGAGATGCGCCCGCAGCCGGTCCACCGCCGCGTCGGCCGCGATGACCGCGACCGAACCCTCGTGCTCCAGCGCCGCGGTCACCTCGACCAGCATCGCGGCATCCACCTCGTCCGCCGACGGCACGCCGACGACGGAAAGATCACCGTCGCGGCGCAGCGAGACGGCCTCCGGCACGTCCACCCCGAGCGCCGGCAGCAGGCGGTTGGCCAGGGCCACAACCACAGCGGGTACGCGGAAACCGATCGTCAGCGGCACCACCACGGCGTCCGGCTTACCGAGATGCCGCAACGTGTCCCGCCAATCGGCGGCCGCCCACGGCGCGGTGCCCTGAGCCAGGTCGCCGAGCAGCGTGATCGAGCCGTGCTCACTGCGCCGGGCGATCGCCCGCGCCTGCATCGGCGACAGGTCCTGAGCCTCGTCCACCACCACGTGCCCGAAGCTCTGCTCACGCTCCAGCAGCCCGGCGGCCTCGTCGATCAGCACCAGATCGGCGGCGCTGAACTTGGCTGCCTTGACCGTGCGCGGCGCCTTCGGCCAGAGCAGCAGATCCTGCTCCGCGTCGGTGAGGATGCCCTCGGCCGCGGTGGCCAGCAGCTCGGCGTCACTGAGCAGCGCCACGACCAGCCCCTCGGGGGTCAGCGCGGGCCAGACGTTGTCCAGGAAGTCGCGTACCGGTGGGATCTTGCCCATCCGGCGCAGCCAGGCCTCGTTCGGCGAGTTGCCGGTGCGGTACTCCGACTGACGTTGCAGCAGCGCCACGACCCGGGCCCGGACCCGCTCACGGCCGACCGCGTACGGCAGCTCCTCCCGGCGGGCCTCGTCCACGATCTGCCGCAGCGGTCCCGGATCGATCCGCCAGCGGTACGAGCCGTCCGACACCATGATCGGCTCCACCGGTTTGGCCAGCCGGCTCCACAGTGCCCTGCGCAGGACTGCGGCCATCCGCGGATCGTGCTTGAGCAGGGCGGTGGCTTCGGCGTCGTGGCCGCGTACCGGTGCCCGCGCGATCAGGTCGTCGACCGTGGCCTGCTGCACCTCGACCTCACCGAGCGCCGGGAGCACCGCCGAGATGTAGGACAGGAACGCGGTGTTGGGCCCGACGATCAGCACGCCGGAGCGACGCAACCGCTCCCGGTGCACATAGAGCAGGTACGCGGCCCGGTGCAGCCCGACCGCGGTCTTTCCGGTGCCGGGCGCGCCCTGCACACAGATGGAGTCCTCGAGCTCGGCGCGGACCAGCTCGTCCTGCTCGGGCTGGATGGTCGCGACGATGTCCCGCATCGGCCCGACGCGCGGCCGCTCGATCTCGGCGGTCAGGATCCGGCTCTTGGTGCCGAGCTCCTCGCCCCGGTCCAGGTGCTCGTCCTCGAAGCTGGTGAGCTCCCCCTTGACGAAACCGAACCGGCGCCGGGTGGCGACACCCTGCGGATCACGCACGCTGGCCCGGTAGAACGACTGGGAGAGCGGCGCCCGCCAGTCCAGCACCATCGGCTCACCGGAATCATCGGTGACGTGCCGGCGCCCGATGTGGTACGCCGTCTGCTCGATGTCCAGCTTGCCGAAGAAGAGCGGAGTGTCGGGATCATCGGCCAGCTCAGCGACCCGGCGAGACAGGGTCCGCCCGAGCGTCTCGGCGCTGTAGGCGTCCCCGGCGATGTCCGCGCCGGAAGCGAACAGGGACTCGGCCCGCCCCCGCATCCGCCCCAGCGCGGCGCGGGACTGGCTGAGGTGCCGGCGTTCGGAAATGAGTTCGTTGTCGAGTTCGGATGCGGGCACGCTGATTCCTATCGCGGTAGCTCGCTGCTCGCTCGCGTATCCGGCAACGGGTGGCCGTCGTCCGGCGCGGAGACGTCCGCTGCGGTGTCGACTCACCGCGGCCGTCAAGCGGCCACGTACGATACGCAACCCCGCCGCCCGGGGCCACCGAATTTCGCCTTCGAGCCGACCGGCGGCGTGCCGCGGCCCCGGCAGCCTCTCGTCGCCCGGGTGCGTCGGTGCCGCGGGTGACGCGGGATCATGGGTGGCATGGCTGACGGGCAACCCACCGCACGGATCACCGACCCCAAGGTGATGCGGGCTCTCGCGCACCCGGCCCGGATCGCGATCATCGAGCATCTCGGCAGCACCGGCGCGGTCGTCACCGCCACCGAGTGCGCCGGGCTGGTCGGGCTGTCGCCCAGCGCGACCAGTTATCACCTGCGTGAGCTGGCGAAGTACGGGCTCGTCGAGCAGGCGCCGAGCCGGGGCGACGCCCGGGAGCGGGTGTGGCGCAGCACCACCGCCGGTCTCAACGTCGACGGTGACCTGGATGAGCCGGAGACCCGGGCGAGTCAGCGGGCGCTGGTCGATGTCTATCTGAACCGCGATTTCGCCCGGTTGCGGGAGTGGGTCGCGCGGGCGCACGAGGAACCGAAGGCGTGGCAGGAGGCGAGTGCCTTGATGGGGCCGATGCTGCTGCTCAATGCCGAGGAGCTGGCCGAGGTGAACCGGCGGGTCAAGGAGGTGCTGGCGCCGTACCGGCGGCGGGAGCGGATCGGGGACGCGCCTGATGATGCGCGGCCGGTTGTCGTGCACTACGCCGTCTTCCCGGTGGAGTAGCCCTTGTGCTGAGCAGATGTGAAGGATTATTTTCGAAGTATGTCCTTCACATCTGACGGTTCGCGCTGGAGTGACGTCTACCTCGCCGCCGGCGCCCGCGGCGTCAGCGCCTGTGGTGACTTCCTCGCGGCGACCGCCCTTGCGCTCGCGTTGCAGCAGGCCGGGGCCGGTGGCGTGGCTGTCTCGGGGCTGCTGCTCGCCGCCGCTCTGCCGCTGGCGGTGCTGGCCCCGGTCACCGGCCGGATCGCCGATCGGGTGGACAGCCGCAAGCTGCTGATCCTGGCCGGGATCGGGCAGGCCGCGGTGTGCACGGCGCTGGCCTTCGCCGAGCACTCGTTGGTGATCATTGCGCTGGTCGCGGTGCTGGCGAGCGGGCTGGCGGTCACCCAGCCCACCCTCGCCGCGCTGTTGCCGGCGATGGTCCGGCGCGAGGACCTGGCCAAGGCGAGCGGGATCAACCAGACGGCGGGGCTGATCGGCATGCTGATCGCTCCCGCGCTGGCCGGTGTGCTGGTGGGGCAGTTCGGCGTACGGGTGCCGCTGCTGCTGGACGCCGTCACGTACCTGTCGCTGGTGGTGGCCGGGCTGCTCATCCGTACCCGGAGATCGCCCGCGGCCCGGCCCGCCGCGGCCGTGCCCGTCTCCTGGCGGCTGCGCGACGACAGGTTGGTCGCCGTGATGGTCGGGGCGATCGCGGCCGTCGTGGCCGGCGTGGGGGCCATCAACGTCATCGAGGTGTTCTTCATCCGGGCGACGCTCGGCGCCTCCACCACGATGTTCGGCCTGATCAGCGGCACCTGGACCGCCGGGATGCTGGCCGGCGCCCTGCTGTTCGGCCGGCTCGGCCGGCGCTGGACCCATCCCGGACGGCTCGTCCGGATCTCGCTGCTGCTGGCCGGGGCCACCTGCGCCGTCGTGCTGGCCGGGGCCGGCGTGTGGCACGCGCTGCTGCTGGTGCCGCTGTGGTTCGCCGGCGGCCTCTGCAACGGCGGCATCAACGTCTTCACCAGCGTGGTCATGGCTGAACGCGTGCCGGCCGCCGCCCGGGGACGTGCCTTCGCCGCGATGGGCGCCGCCGTTCAAGGCGCCGGCATGGTGGGTTACCTGGTCGGCGGGCCGCTCGTCGACCACTTCGCGCCGCGCCCGCTGGTCGCCGCGGCCGGCCTTGCCGGGCTGGTCGCGGTGGCTGTCTGCCTGCCGGCGGTACGGCGGGCCGAACGTGAGATAGGTCCCTCGCCGCAGGTGGAGCCCCGGCATGCGCAACCCGCCGGAGATAGCGTCGGGCCATGAGCGACGTAGTCCGGCGACCCCGGGTAGGCCACATCCAGTTCCTCAACTGTCTGCCGATCTACTGGGGCCTCATGCGCTCGGGCGCGCTGCTCGACGTCGACCTGCACAAGGACACCCCGGACCGGCTCAACGCCGCCCTGGTCGCCGGCGACCTGGACATCGGCCCGATCTCCCTGGTCGAGTATCTGCGCAACGCCGACGACCTGCTGCTGCTGCCGAACCTCGCGGTCGGCAGCGACGGGCCGGTGCTGTCGGTCAACCTGGTCTCCACCCGGCCGCCGGCCGAGCTCGACGGCCGCCCGGTCGCGCTCGGCTCGACCTCGCGGACCGGCGTGCTGCTGGCCCAGATGCTGCTGGCCGAGCAGTACGGCGCCGAGCCCGAATACTTCCGCTGCCCCCCGGAGCTCAACCAGATGCTGCTGGAGGCCGACGCCGCGGTGCTGATCGGCGACCCGGCCCTGCGCGCCATGTACGAGGCCCCGGAGCTCGGCCTGCAGGTCATCGACCTGGCTCAGGCGTGGAAGGAGTGGACCGGCCTGCCGATGGTCTTCGCCGTCTGGGCGGTCCGCAAGGAGTTCGCCGCCGCCCACCCGGGTGTGGTCAAGGAGGTGCACGAGGCGTTCCAGCGCTCACGCGACCTGTGCCTCGGCGAGCTGGACGAGGTGGCCGAGGCGGCGGCGCGCTGGGAGCCGTTCGACGCCGCGACCCTGGCCACGTACTTCCGGGCCCTGGACTTCTCGCTGGGCGAGCGGCAGGTCGCCGGAGTGCGCGAGTTCGCCCGCCGGGCCGCCGCCCGCGGCGAGGCGCCGGCCCTGCCGGCCGATGGACCGATCTTCGCCCAGGTATAGACCGCTTTGCTCCACAGGGGGTAGCGCCGCGTCGGTCCGCAGTGGAGCATTGACGGGTGGCCACACGACCGAACAATCTCGCGATCCGCCTCGCGCTGCCCCTCGCCATGATCGGGCTGACCGCCGTCGGCGCGGCCACCCCGGCGCGCGCCGAGGTCGCGGCCGAACGGCCGACGATCGAGATCTCGGTGCCCGAGCGGGTGGTCACCACCAGCGGCGCCACCAAGACCGTTCCGTTCGAGGTCGTCAACGCGGGCGAGACCGCGGCGACCGGCCTGACTCTCGACTTCGCCTTCACCGGCACCGCGGTCGACCCGCGCCTCGGCTTCAAGCCCGCGCCGGGCTGCACCGCGACCGGGTGCGCGATCGGCGATCTCGCGCCGGGTGCCCGCAAGGCCTTCTCGTTCACCGTGACGCCCACCGGCGCGCTGCCTGCGACCGGGGCCACGATCGGCCTGGTGGTCCACGACGCCGGGGGTGCGTGGAAGGAGTCGACCACGGTCACGGTGGTGCGCGAAGCGGCCGGCGTCGACCTCGAGACCGCCCGCATCCCGGACATCGAGCTGGCCGCGGGCAAGTCGGCCGTGCTGCCGATCTCGGTCCGCAACAACGGCGACAAGGCCGCCGAGGGTGTCGCCCTCGCGCTGGCCGGGCCGCGCTACATCTCGTACCCGAACAACTACAGCAACTGCGTCAAGGCTGAGGACCTGCCCGGCGTCGTCTGCGTCTTCGACCTGACCCTCGCCCCGGGCTCGACCTTCGGCATGTCGCCGACGACCCCGCTCACCGTCGCGGCCGACGCGGCTGCCCCCGGCCCGGCGAGTTACACCGCCGGCGTGGCCGCCCTGGGCCTCGACGACGACGAAGCCGGCCTTGCCGCGGCGACGAAGGCGGCCCGGAAGCCGGGCGCCAAGCTGCAGCTGGTGCCGGCCGCGCAGAGCCTCGCGGCCGGTCAGCGCGAGCTGAACGAATGGGACAACGCGACGTCGTTCCAGGTGAAGGTCCCGCTCAACCCGGCGGACAGCGTGGCCATCGGCGACAACTTCGAGGGCAAGATCGGCGACACCCGTACGGTGAAGGTCGGCTTCCGCAACGACGGCCCGGCCACCGTGCTCGGCCGGACGACGTCGTGGATCCACGCGGCCAAGGTGCGCATCCCGTCCGGCCTGGCCCTGACCAAGGTGGACAAGCACTGCGTCCCGAACGGCGACGGCGACCCCAGCTGGGACAAGCCCGGCCAGGTCAGCGGCCATGACTATCTGTGCGTGGCGAGCAAGCCGCTGGCCAAGGGGGAGCAGCAGCTGTTCTCGTTCACCGCCAAGATCGAGGACGGGGAGAACGAGGACGAGGGCTCGATCACGGTCGACGGTGGCGTGCAGGACCAGAAGACGACGAACAACGTGGCCAAGATCGAGGTCAAGTTGACCACGGGCGGTGGCTCGGGCAGTGGTTCGGGCGGGTCCGGTGGCGGGTCCGGTGGCGGGCTAGCCATTACGGGTGCGCCGGCGGGGCGGATCGCCGGTGCGGGGATGCTGCTGATTTTGACGGGTGCGTTGGCGCTGGTGCTGACCCGCCGTCGCCGGCCGGTCTGATCCCGCCTCCGGGCGGGCGTGCGTCGTGGCCGGCTTGGCCGGTCTGACTGGCCGGTGCCGCGAGATGGGCCGCTCGGCTCGGCCGCTTGGTCAGGGCCGGGTGATCACGTCGGGGTCGATGTCGCTGATGGTCGGTAGGCCGGCTTGGGCCATCGTCCGGGCCAGGTCGGTGCGGTAGAAATCCAGGCAGTCGCGGACGCCGTCCGCGCCGCCGGTGGCCAGGGCCCACAGCACCGGGCGGCCGATCATCACCGCCTGCGCGCCCAGCGCCAGCGCCGTCAGCACGTCGCCGCCGTCCCGGATGCCGCCGTCCACCAGCACCGGCACCCGGCCCGCGACCGCCTCGACGACCGGGCCGAGCGCCAGCGCGGTGGCGACCACCCGGTCCAGCTGCCGACCGCCGTGATTGGACACGATCACCCCGGCAGCGCCCGCGTCGACACAAACCATCGCGTCCCGCGCCCCGAGCACGCCCTTGACCAGCACCGGACGGCCGGAGATCTCCGCCAGCCAGCCGATCGCGCCGGCGTCGAGGGCCGGATCCTGCTCCCGGCCCGCCGGCCGGCCCGCCGGGGACAGTGCACCGGCCTGCGGCACCGGTCGCGGGTGCACAAACGGGGCATCGGCGGTCAGCACGATCGCGCCCGCCCCGGCGCCGACGGCCGCGCGTACCTGTTGCTCGGTGATGGCCCGGTCCCGCAGCACGTAGGCCTGGAACCACCAGGGCCCGGCCATCGGGATCTCGGCCGGCGGCCGGCCCGACCGGGCGCTGAGCACCAGCAACGAGCCGGCCGCCGCGACGCCCCGGGCGGTCGCCGCCTCACCCTCGGGATGCGCGAGCGTGTGCAGCGCGGTCGGTCCGGCCAGCACCGGGGCGGAGAGCTGGGCGCCGAACAGCTCGACCTCGGTGCTGACCCGGGAGACATCATGGAAGAGCCGCGGGACGAACCGCCACTCGCGCCAGGCCGCCGCGGCCTCGTCCCGGGTGACCTGTGCGCCGATGCCGTCCCGGTAGTAGTCGTAGACGGCTGCGGGGAGGATCGCCCGGGCGGCTTCCTCCTGCATCGTCAGGCTCCGCGGGTCAGGATCCGGTCCAGGGCGGCCACGTCGTCCGCGGTGAGGCGCCACTGCCCGGCGGCGGCGTTCGCCCGTACCTGCTCCGGGGTCGTGGCGCCGGCGATCACGCTGGTCACCGCCGGCTGCGCGGCGAGGCCGGCGATCGCTACGTCGAGCAGGCTGTGCCCGCGCTCCTTCCCGTACGCGGTCAGCGCCTCGATGGTGTCCCAGTCCGCCCCGTCCAGCCAGCGCTGATACCGCTCCTGGGCCAACCGGGTGCCCTCGGGCGGCGGCGTGCCGCGCTGGTATTTGCCGCTGAGCAGGCCGCTGTCCAGCGGGAAGAACGGCAGCAGGCCCAGCCCGAACTGCTCACACGCGGGCACGACCTCGTCCTCGACCTCGCGGTGCAGCAGGCTGTACTGGTTTTGCGCACTGATGAACGGGGTGAGGCCGGCGGTCCGGGCCGTCCAGTCCGCGTCGGCGATCTGCCAGCCCGCGAAGTTGGAGTTGCCCAGGTAGCGGACCTTGCCGCTGCGTACCAGATCGTCCAGCGCCGACAGGGTCTCCTCGATCGGGGTGGCCTCGTCGGGGGTGTGGATCTGGTACAGGTCGATGTGGTCGGTGCCGAGCCGGCGCAGCGAGGCCTCGACCGCCCGGATGATGTACGACCGGGAGCCGCGGGCGCCGTGGTCCGCGCCGTTGAGGCCTTCCATGTCCATGCCGAACTTGGTCGCCAGCACGACCTCGTCGCGCCGGCCCTTCAGCGCCGCGCCCAGGCACTCCTCGGAACTGCCGTGCGGGGTCCCGTAGATGTCGGCGGTGTCGAACAGCGTGATCCCCGCGTCGAGCGCCGCGTCGACGACCGCCCGGGTGCCGTCGACGTCCAGCTTGCGGCCGAAGTTGTTGCAGCCGATGCCGACGGCCGAGACGACCAGGCCCGAGGTGCCGAGGCGGCGGTAGGTCATGTCACTCATGATCCGAGCCTATGCCGACGAGGTTGCCGAAATAATCTGGCAATACATCAGCTGGTGTCTATTGACACACAGTGTTAACCATTTGATGCTGTGAGAGCGCTCTCACGAGCGTCCCCCCATCCCCTGCGCCGTCCGTCTCCCGAGGAGTCATCGTGCGTATCAGATCCAAACTTCTGCATGCGCTGGCCGCGCTGACCGTCACCGTGCCGCTCGCGGCCGTGGCGGCAGCCGCGCCGGCCCAGGCGGTCGGCCCGGCTCTGCTGCCGGTCACCGTCACCAACAACTCCGGCCGTGGCGAGGCCGTCTACCTGTACGTGATCGGCATCAACCTGAACACCAGCCGCCTCGGCTACGTCAACCAGGGCGGCACCTTCACCCCGTGGCCGGCCGGCTCGCTCCCGCCCTCGCCCGCCCCCGACGTGGCGATCGGCGGCCCCGGCAACGGCGGTGCCACGACGATCAACTTCCCGCGCGGCTTCTCCGGGCGGGTCTACTTCTCGCTGGGGGAGAAGCTCAAGTTCTTCCTCACCCCGGACGGCCTGGTGCAACCGGCGCCGTGGGCCAGCGGCGATGCCAACTACAACATTCTGTTCGACTGGAGCGAGTTCACGTACAACGACGCCGGCCTGTGGCTCAACAGCTCGCAGGTCGACATGTTCTCGGTGCCGCACGCGGTGACGGTGACCGGTGCCTCGGGCGCGACGAAGAAGACCGGCGAGCCGGTGAACAACGGCCGCAACAACGTGCTCAACGCCATCAAGGCCCAGCCGGGTTGGGGCAACACGGTGTACACCCGTTCCGACGGGACCGTGCTGCGGGCGCTGGCGCCGGGCAAGGCGGCGGGCGCCGGGCTGTTCAGCGCGAACTACCTTGACTCGTACATCACGTCGGCGTGGAACGCGTACACGACCAAGACGCTGACGGTGGTGCCGTTCGGCGACCAGCCGAACACCAAGTACTTCGGCCGGACCTCCGGCAACGTCATGAACTTCACGAACAGCGCGGGCCAGCAGGTGGCGTCGTTCAACAAGCCCTCGTCGGCCAGCGTCTGGGGCTGCGACGGTGACCTGCCGGCACCGAACGACCTGGTGAAGGGGCCGATCTCGCGTACCCTCTGCGCGGCGCTGAACCGTGGCACGCTGGGCACCATCGACACCCAGCCGAGCACCAACGCGGCGCAGTTCTACCAGAACAACCCGACCAACCAGTACGCCAAGATCATTCACCAGAACATGGTCGATGGTAAGGCGTACGCGTTCGCCTTCGACGACGTCGGCGCCTTCGAGTCGCTGGTGCACGACGGCGACCCGCGTGCGGCCGGGCTGATCCTGACCCCGTTCGGTGCGGGCGGCCCGACCACGCCGCCGCCGGCGGGCGGGGGACAGGCCCTGATCAGCGACTGGAACGGCAAGTGCATCGACGTGCCGAGCGCCAACTTCGTCGACAGCGCGCCGCTGCAGACGTGGACCTGCAACGGATCGACCGCGCAGAAGTGGACGTCGGCGGGCGGCGCCCTGCAGGCACAGAACAACAAGTGCATGGACGTGGCCGGCGGCGGAACGGCGAACGGCACGCCGGTGCAGCTCTACACCTGCAACGGTACGGCGGCCCAGCAGTTCGTCCTGTCGGGCGCGGGCGACCTGGTGAACCCGCAGGCGAACCGCTGCGTGGACATCAAGGACTGGAACGGCGCGGACGGTGGCCGGCTCCAGCTCTGGGACTGTGGGGGCTCGGCGAACCAGAAGTGGCACAAGGGCTGACGGTGCGGTGACGGACGGGCCTGCGCGGCATACGCAGGCCCGTCTGCCGTCAGGGTGCGGTATCCGGTGGGCCTGCATGGCGGGCGCAGGCCCACCGGAATCCGCCCCGCCGCCGCGGCCGCAACGCCCCACGCGGGGTAGAGGTGGGTCCTGGTGGCGGTGGATGACCGGATGCCCGGCTGTCGGCCGACCTATGTGGACACGCGGTGAACGCGACCGCGCGGGCCATCCCGGCCAGCGCGGGGTTGAGGCGGGGTCTCGGTATCGGCGTCGCCAAGGCCCTCCGCGCCGCCCGTCGTGATCGGCAACGCGGCGGCGAGCGGGACGCTGGAGCGGCGCGCGGACCTACACAAAACCAGGCGGCCACGGCCATCGCGGCCATCCGGCCATCGCGGCCATCCGGCCATCGCGGCCATCGCGGCCATCGCGGCCATCCGGCCATCGCGGCCATCCGGCCATCCGGCC